>NZ_VCLA01000098.1 GCF_009600885.1 Streptomyces jumonjinensis | reverse complement strand
GGAGGTACTCATGGTTCATGGTGTTCCGGTCGGTGAGCCAGCCGTTCTCCCAGACATGGGGGTTCTCGCGTTTCATGGTGGCCGAGGTCTTGCAGTAGGCCGGTGCGAGGTGCTCGATCACCCCGGTCCAGAAGTGGTAGGTCTTGTTCACCGTGTGGCGGACCCTGGTGACGGGCGGGTCGATCCACTTTCCCGAGATGCTCCGGTCGTAGCTGGAGCAGTACGGGTCGTAGTCCAGCCGTGAGTGATTGGCGTTGTTGGTGCCGAGCGTGTAGAGCACCGAGGTGATGATCTCGTGTGATCTGGCGAGCGCGGACGCGACCCGGGGCGCGGCCTTTCTCCCGTAGACGCGGGCGGCGAATTCGCGGTAGAGGGCCTCGGGCCGCACCCTGCGGTCCCGGTCGGCGCGGGCCAGCGCGTAGAGGTTGATCTCGGTGGGAGTGCCGAGGATCCTCGACTCCTTGTACCGGTCGGTGCGTGCCACATAGCCGATGACCTGGGGCTGTCTCTGGTAGTACCGCATCCGGTCCACCTGGTCCTCGGTGAACGCGTTGGCGATCTTCCCCTGGCCGTGGTACTCGCCGGTGGTGTCGTACTCCACCAGTACGGGCCGTTTGATCCTGGTGACGGTGGTGTCGACGGGGTGGGTGAGGAAGAAGTCGTGCGGCATGGCCTTGATCATGACTTTGGCGGCCTGATTGCTCACCAGATCGATGGCCTTGATGGTGCGGTCCATCTCCTGGGGGAAGTAGCCGAAGGTCCGCAGATAGAGGCCGAGGCCCCGTTCCTCGTTGACCACATCGGCCACCTGGTCGACCAGATAGGCGAGTTTGGCCTCCTCGGTGGTCAGCTTGGTGGAGTGCTGGCGCTCCACCCGGGCCCCGGTCTCGATGAAGGTGAGCACGACGGCGTCGACCTCGGGGACGAGGTCGAGCATCTCCCGGTAGTCGGCGCGGAACCACTCCCAGAAGGCGGGATCGTCGAGGTCGATGGTGCCGCCGGGGCCGGTGCGGAACCGGGCCGGGTAGTAGTCCAGCCGGTACAGGGCGTGGTCCCAGATCGCCACTTCGCCGATGCCGGCCCGATGGGCGGCGGCGGTGATGCGGTTGGCCTGGGCGCGTTTGCGCTCCTCCCGCACCTCGCGCAGATCGTGCACGATGTGGTGGCTGATCTGGAGATGGTTGACGCCGTACGAGGGGGCCGCGGCGAGCACCTCGTCGGCGCCCTGGTCGCTGTCCGAGAGGATGGTCCAGCCGCGGACCCCGGCCGGGTCGGCCGCGCCGGCCGCCTGGCCGGGATCCGCCGGGCCCGAGGCGTCCACCGGGCCCGAGGCGTCCACCGGCTGGACCGCCCCGGCGAACGCCAGACAGACGACGGCGAGCAGCGCCGCCCAGCGGCGCATTATCATGCTCATGACACCTCGACTCCGTTGACGAACACCTTCCGCAGGGTCAGATCGTCGGTGCAGAGGACGGAGTCCGCGCCCCGTACCCCGGTGAAGACACAGTGCGACAGATGGACCCCGCGCAGCCGGTCCGTCTCCAGACCGACCAGATTGAGCACCGCGCGGGCGCCGTCGATCTCCGAGTGGGAGAGATGGATGTCGCGCACGGAGACCGGGTGGGTGCCGCCCTCTCCGTTGTTGTAGTTCATATTGACGAAGACGATGTCCCGCTCCACCCCGCGTCCGGTGAACCCCCGGACGTACACCCCGTCGATGAAGCCGCCGCGCTTCTTGCTCGCCTTGATGTACACCGGATATTTCACGGGGTAGTGGCCGGGGAAGTCCGGCGGGTTGATCCGGCAGTTCTCGGCGAAGACGTTCCGTACGCCTCCGGACATCTCGCTGCCGACCGTGATCCCGCCCCAGCGCCCGGCGAAGTCGCAGTCCTGGACGACGATGTTCTCGCTGGGCACGCCGACCCGGTGACCGTCCTCGTCCCGGCCCGACTTCACCGCGACGCAGTCGTCATTGGTGTTGAAGCGGCAGCCGGTCACATGGACATCGCGGGACGCCTCCGCGTCGACCCCGTCGGTGTTGTGGAGCAGGCTCTCCACGGTCACCGAGCGCACGGTCACATTGGCGCAGAGCACCGGGTGCACGGTCCACATCGGCGGGTCCACGATGGTCAGATCGCTGACCAGCACATCGCGGCAGCGGTTGAACTGCACCATTTTAGGCCGCAGATGGTGACCCGCGCCGAAGACCCGGTCGGCCACCGGGACGCCCTCGGTCCCCATCCGGCGCAGCAGCCGCTGATCGGGGCCCTGGAGGGAGCCGGTGCGGTACCAGCTCTCCCAGGGGCCGAGCCGGGCCTGGCCGTCGAGTATCCCGTGACCGGTGACGGCGACCCCGCGCTGTCCGTAGGCGTAGACGAAGGGCGAGTAGTTGTAGCACTCGGTGCCCTCCCAGCGGGTGAGCACCGCGGGGAGATAGTCGGCGGGGTCCGGGCTGAAGGCGAGGATGCCGCCCTCGCTCACATGGAGGTCCACCCGGCTGCGCAGATGGATCGCCCCGGTGACGAACCGTCCGGCGGGGACGACGACATGGCCGCCGCCCGCCCGGTGGCAGGCGGTGATCGCGGCTCTGATGGCCGCGGTGTTCATCGTGGCGCCGTCGCCGACCGCGCCGTAGCGGGTGATGTCGAACCGCCGGTCGGGGAAGGTCGGGGGGCGGATCCGGGCGAGGATCCCCGGCAGCCGTCTCCAGCCGTTCCCGGCGGCGGCCGGGCTCGTCTCGCGCGCGACGGCGGCGGTGGAGGCGGCGGCGGCGGCGGGCAGCGCGGTGCCCGCCGCCAGCGCTCCCCCGGCCATCAGGGCCGAGCGGCGCGTGGGGTGCGGATGCATGGCACGTCACCTCTTCACGGGATACGGGATACGGGATTACGGGTCGGACGGTGGTCAGCCGGCGGTCCGGTCCTCCTTCACCCGGGTCACCAGCTGGGTCGGATTGACGAACCGCAGCGCGATCACCAGCAGCACCAGCATCGACAGGGTGTACATCACGGCCATGGCGTCGATGGACTGCTGGGTGCGGATGCCCGCGGAGAACACCGCGTAGTACAGCGCCACGATCAGGGTCTGGCTGTCGGGGCCCGCGGTCAGAAAGGTCAGCTCGAACATGCCGACCGTTCTGACCAGGACCAGTACGGAGGCGGCGAGGATCCCCGGCAGCAGCAGGGGGGCGATGATCCGCAGCAGCACGGAGGCCGTACGCGCCCCGCACATCCGGGCCGCCGCCTCGATACGGGGATCTATCTGCTCGATGAAGGGCGTCATCGTGAGCACCACGAAGGGCGCCGAGGGCACCAGATTGGCCAGGACGACACCCGTGAGCGTGCCCGCCAGCTGGAATTTGTAGAGCACGGTCGCCAGCGGGATGCCATAGGTGATCGGCGGGACGAGGATCGGCAGCAGAAAGAGCAGCATGACGATCCGTTTGCCGGGGAAGTCCCGGCGGGCCAGCGCATAGGCGGCCGGGACGCCGATCGCCAGCGAGACGGCGACGACGAGGACGGAGACCAGCGCCGTGGTCCAGAAGACCTGGCCGAGGGAGAACTCGCGCCAGGCCGATCCGTACCACTTCGTCGTCCAGCCCTCCGGCAGCCAGCTGGTGAACCAGCGGGTGCCGAAGGAGTCCACCAGCGGTACGCCGACGACCCCGGCGAGATTGACGAAGAAGAAGCCGAAGACCAGTACGGTGACCCAGGCGCCGGGCCGGAGGCGGCGAACGCGGCGGACGGGGTGGACGGGGCGGGTACGCCGGGCGCGGCGCGGGCGGCCGGGGGTGGCCGGGGCACCAGGGGCAGTCGGGGCTTCGGAGGTGCCGGGGGTGCCCGGGACTTCAGGGGCGCCCGGGTCTTCGGGCGTGCCGCTCATCAGCCCTTGCCTCCCGTCGCGCCCCGGTACAGCATCGACCGCCAGGCGAGCACCACCAGCACCACCGCCGTCATCACGGCCGCCATCACCATGGCGATGGCCGAGCCCAGTGAGTAGTCGAACTTCTGGAACGCCGCCTGATATGCCTCGATCGAGATGACATGGGTCTCGCCGCGCGGGTCGCCGACGAGCTGCGCGGACGGGAAGACCGCGAAGGCCAGGACGAAGGAGAGACAGAAGGTGACGGCGAGCCCCGGGGCCAGCAGCGGCAGCGTCACATGCCGGAACCGCTGCCGCTTGCTCGCGCCGAGCGTCGCCGCCGCCTGTTCGAGACCGGGGTCGATACCGGTGAGATAGGAGAGCGTGAGCAGATAGGAGAACGGGAATCCGGTGATGACCAGCGAGGCGAAGACGCCCCAGTAGTTGTGGACCAGCTCCAGCGGAGTGTCGGTGATCCCGGTCGCCAGCAGCGTCTTGTTCAGCCAGCCGCCCGGGCCGAGATAGCCGAGCAGCCCCTGCGCGGTGAGCACGGTGCCCAGGGTGATCGGCATGACCAGCAGGGTGGTGATCAGCCGGCGGCCCCGGAAGGGGCCCCGGGTGCGGAAGGCGACCGGGACGGCGGCCAGACAGTTCACCAGCGCGACGGGCACGGCCAGCCCGAGGGTGATCCAGACCGTCTCGCGCAGATAGGGATCGCCGAAGAACGCGCGGTAGTTGGCGAGGGCTCCCCCGCCCCGCTGGGGCTGGAAGGAGAGCTGGAGTCCGTAGAGGAAGGGGTAGCAGAAGAGCAGTACGAGAAAGACCGCGCCGGGCGCGAGAAGGAGCAGCGTCCGGTCGACTCCGCGCTCGGCGAGCCGGTGGCGCAGCGCGGGCCGGGCGCGGGAGGCGGAAGCCCGGGGCGCGGCGCCGGGCGGGGGCGGGTGTTCGCGGACCCGGGTCACGGGGTCACCGCCCGGAGCCGGGGCGACCCTCCGGGCCGCCGTCCGGGCCGGGAGGCGCCAAGGGCGGCGGGGACGTCGGGGGGGAAGACCAGCACCCGCTCCGGGTCGGCCGTCAGCTCCACCGCGTCGCCGGGGGCCGGTCTGCGCGCGGTGCGGAAGTGGACCGGCCGGCCGTCGCCCAGCCGTGCCTGTACGGCGAACTCCCGGCCGTGGTACTCCACCACCTCGACGGCGGCGGGAATCCCCCGGGCCGGGCCGTCGGCCGCCGGCTCCAGGTCCTCGGGCCGCAGCGCGGCGACCGCCCGGTCGCCCGCGCTCAGCGGCGCCCGGCCGAGACCGGTGATCCGGGCTCCGGCGAGATCCAGCGAGAGCCGCGCTCCCCGGGCGGCGGTGACGGTGACGTCGAGCATATTGCGGTAGCCCATGAAGGCGGCGACATAGCGGTTGGCGGGCCGCCCGTAGACCTCCCCGGGCGTGCCGATCTGCTGGGTCACCCCGTCGCGCAGCACCACGAGCCGGTCCGCGAGCGAGAGGGCCTCCTCCTGGTCGTGGGTGACGTACACCGTGGTCAGCCCGAGGCTCTGATGGAGGCGGCGGATCTCGGTACGCATCTCCAGCCGGAGCGAGGCGTCCAGATTGGAGAGCGGCTCGTCCATCAGCACCAGCCGGGGTTCCAGCACGATCGCGCGGGCGATGGCGACGCGCTGCTGCTGCCCGCCGGAGAGCTGTCCGGGCCGTCTGTGCGCGTGCCCGGTGAGCTGCACCGTCTCCAGCGCACGGTCGGTGCGCCGAACGATGTCAGCCTTGGGCACTCTGGCCATCTTCAGGCCGAAGGCGACGTTGCCGCGGACGGTGAGATGCGGGAAGAGCGCGTAGTTCTGGAAGACCATCCCGAAACCCCGCCGCTCGGGCGCGATCGAGTCGATGCGCTCGCCGTCGAGCAGGATCGCGCCCCCGGTGAGCGGCAGCAGTCCCGCCAGGCAGTTCAGGGCAGTGGACTTGCCGCAGCCGGAGGGCCCGAGCAGGGCGACGAACTCACCGCCCGCGATGTCGAGCGTCAGCTCTTCGAGGGCCGTGTGGCCGCCGAAGTCACGGGAGACCCGGTCCAGTCCGAGTGTGGAGAAGCGGGACATCATTCCTCTGATCCCTTGATCTCTCGATGGGCCGCCCGGTCCGGCCGGGCGGCCCGCCCGGCCGGGCCGATCAGCCGGTCCGGGCCGATCAGCCGGTCCAGGCCGATCAGCCGCCGGCGATCCGGCGGTTCCATAGATCGAACGCCTTGACCTGCTGTTCGGCGGGGAGCGAGGGCTTCTTCGGGAAGCGGTCGATCCACTGGTCGAACTCCGGGACGCCGAACTCCCTGATGGTGTTCCGGGATTTACGGGGAGCCATCGCCAGCGGCACGTCCTTGATCGCGGGACCGGGGTAGAAGTACCCGTCGTCATAGGACTTGGCCTGCTGCTCGGGGGTGAGCATCCACTTGATCAGCTGAAGGGCGGCGGACATGGTGTCGGCGCTCACCCCCTGAGGGACCACCGCGTACTGGGCGTCGGTCACCCAGGTCATCCCGTCGAAGTGCCCTGCCTTCATCTTCTTGGGCACGGTGCCGAGCGCGCGGGGATTGATGTACCAGCCCGTTGTAGACATGATCATGTCATGTTGACCCGAGGCCAGATTCTTCATGGTCTCGGTGGTCCCGGAGCCGTACACCCCGATGTACTCGTCGAGCTCCTTGAGATACGCCCAGGTCCTGTCCCAGCCGTTCACCGGGTCGCCGGGGTCCTTGTCTCCCAGCAGATACGGCAGCCCCATCAGAAACGTCCGGCCGGGCCCGGAGTTGGCCGGGTCGGCGTACTGGAACTTCTTCGGGTTCGCCTTGGCCCAGGCCAGCAGCGCCTGCGGAGTCCTCGGCGGATCGGTGACCTTGTCCGGGTTGTACTCGTAGAGCGGGCCCGAGGGGTAGTAGACGATCGCCGTGCCCTTGCCCTGCGCCAGCTTCTGCATC
Organism: Streptomyces jumonjinensis; assembly: GCF_009600885.1. GTDB lineage: Bacteria > Actinomycetota > Actinomycetes > Streptomycetales > Streptomycetaceae > Streptomyces > Streptomyces jumonjinensis. The sequence goes on along the minus strand of NZ_VCLA01000098.1, from coordinate 10,615 downwards.
TCGGCGGCGGGCTCCAGATAGTCCGGGTCGCCGATCAGCGACTGATGCTCCGTCATCGAGCTCCACAGATCCTGGGAGAGCCCGGCCGCCAGCCCGTCGGTGCCGGTGAGCACCAGATCGATCTGCACCCGTCCCGCCTGCTGCTGTGCCTTGATCTTTCCGGCGAGATCGGGGGCCGGAGCCTTGGAGTAGGTGACCTCGGAGACGATGTCGGGGTGGACCGCCGCGAACTCGTCGATCATGCCCTGGGTGAGCTGGAGATTCCCGGCGACGTCCAGGATGTCCAGCGTCACCGGCTTGGACGGTTTCGCGGGGACGTTCTCCGGAGTCCCGTCCGTGCTCCCGGAGCCGCCCGAGTCGGGAGCGCCGCAGCCCGCGGCCACCAGCACGAGCGCCCATCCCGCGAGTGCGATCTTCACTGAACCGTGGTGCGGTGAACGGGACATGGCGTCAGGCACCCCTCTGCTGAGATAGCGCTTACCGGGCCGCTATGCCCGAACAAGGTCCACCCCACCTGGAGCGCTGTCAAGAGATTACGCCGGTCGAACCGCGAACCCGCAGCTCAACAGGGACGGATTCGGGCTCGATGTCCTCGTCTCCGCTCATGATCCGGCCGAGCGCCTCCCCTGCGATCTGCCCCAGCCTGTCGCGCGGAACCGCTACCGTCGTCAGCGGCGGCGCGGAGAAGCGCGCCATGTCGATCTCGTCGAACCCGGTCAGCGACATATCGTCGGGAACCTTCACCCCCAGCTCGGCGAAGTGGGCCAGCACCCCGAGCGCGACGAAGTCGTTGTACGCGATCACGGCGGTCGCCCCGCTGTCCAGGGCGGCCCGGGCCGCGGCGTACCCCTCGTCGGTGGTGGAGCCGCAGGGCAGGGAGACCACGTCCAGACCGAACGCCTCCGCCCCCGACAGGGCGCGCAGCCGCTCGTCGTTGGCCCAGGCGCGCTGGGGGCCCTCCAGATAGACCACCCTGCGGTGGCCGAGCCGGGCGAGATGGCCGCAGAGCGCCATGACGCCCCGGAAGAAGTCGACGGTGATCGAGTGCAGCGCGAGCCCCGGCACCTGGCGGTTGGTCACCAGCATGGGGGCGCCCCGGCCCGCCATGGCGGCCAGGTCGGCGCGCGGCATCCGGGGCGAGCAGAGCAGCAGTCCGTCCGCGTACCGCAGCAGATCCTCCGTCAGCTCCCGCTCGGCGGCCGGGTCCTCGTTGGAGTCCATGACCAGGACCCGGCTTCCGGCGGCGCGGGCGACGGCGGAGACCGACTTGATGATGTCGTGGAAGTAGGGGTTGGCCAGATCGGGCACGAGCACCCCGATGGTGCCGGACCGGCCGCGCGCCAGCCCCTGGGCGGCGGCGCTCGGCCGGTAGCCGAGGTCGACGATGGCCGCGCGCACCCGCTCGGCGAGGCCCGGGGCGACGGTGTCCACCCCGTTGAGCACCCGGGAGACGGTCGCCACCGAGGCTCCGGCCTGCCGTGCCACATCGGCGATCGTGACCCTCTTCGCACGCTTCGAGGCAACCATCAGGACCGCTCTCCTTCGGGGCACACTGCTTGCGCACGGCTGAGACCCGGGTGAGAAACAGTGAGAAACCGGTTTCTCGCTCCAGGAACTACAGGAAAGTAGCAGAGTCCGGAGCGGAGCGGACCCGCTCCCGTGCGCCAACGCCCGCCGCCCGCGATCCTGTTGAGCGACCGCCGGCGCCTTTCAGCCGGTCCGGCAGGTCAGCACGGGCTCCGCCCAGTCGATGCGGTCATAGCGGGTGGTGTCGGGCCCGCCGGTGCCCACCAGCCGCAGATAGCGCGCGCCGCGCAGATCCGCGCTCATCGGGAGGGCGGGGTCCCGCCAGGTGCGCAGCCCGCTGTCGGCCCGCTTGACCCCGTCCGCCCAGATCTCCGCCGTGACGGTGCCCTGCTCCGGCTCGCGCGGATCGCGCTCGTCGTCGACCCCGACGTCCGTGGTCAGCCCGGTGCACCGGCCGCCGAGGTAGTACACGAGCTCCACCGGGGCGTGGGTGCCGAGCCCCTTCGGATAGACGACCCCGTTGACGGTGAGGGGCCTGCCGTCCCCGCCCTTGGCGCCGCCGTTGGACATATCGCGCTCCACCGGGCCGTAGCCATTGCTCGCCCAGGCCCAGTCGGCGTCCGAGAGCCGGGTGACCCCGGCGGGCACCGGCGCGGGCACGATCAGCGTCTCCTCGGCCGTTCTGCCCATCCCGCCGTGGCCGACGGTCCGGTAGGCGAGCGCGATCGACAGCGCGGCGGTCCCCGGCGGCGTCCCGGCGGGCGGGGTGAGACGCCAGCGGGCGGTGAGGGTCTTCCCCGTGGTCAGCACGGGGGCGGCGGCCGGGCCCAGCGCCCTCATCCGCCAGCCCTCGGGGGCGCTCGCCCGCAGCCGGGGCGCCAGCAGCGGGGTGCGGCCGTGATTGACGGCGGTGGCCTTGACGGTGAGGGTCCGGCCCGCGGGGGTGATGGCGCCGGGCACGCCCTCGGCCCCGGAGTCCAGATGCAGACCCGCTTCGGCGGCGGGCGGGGTGTCCCGCCAGTCGGCGTCCTTCTTGATCCGGTAGAGCGCGGTGGCGTGCGCGGGCAGGGTCGCGCTGATCGCGCCCGCGGTGTGGGAGTCCTGCTTCCGCCAGAGGTCGCGGATCACATAGCCGGAGCGCTGCGGCAGTCCGAGCGCCGCGGCGGTGGTGCCGACGGTGGCGGTCCGGTCGCTCTCGTTGAAGAGCGCGACCGCGATGTCCCCTCCGGCCAGCGGCTTGGTGAGCACCCACTGCCCGTTCCCGCCGCGCACCGCTCTCGCCTGGATCCCCAGCGGATCCTGGTCGACGGCGATGACCTCGCGGTTGGAGAGGATCTCCAGGGTCCTGGGGGTGGCCTTGCGCAGATCGGTGCCGATCAGCAGCGGCGCCGCCATGATGGACCAGAGGCTGAAGTGCGAGCGGTACTCGGTGTCCGTCATCCCGCCGTTGCCGACCTCCAGCATGTCGGGGTCGTTCCAGCGGCCGGGGCCCGCGTATCCGGCGAGCGGCGCGTTGGCCTTGAACAGGCCGAGCATCGACTGCCAGCTGTCGTTGATGTCCCCGGTGGTGCGCCAGAGATGACCGACGTCCGAACCCCACTCCCAGGGCTTGTTCTGGCCCCACTCGCAGAGCGAGTAGACGATCGGGCGGCCCGTCGCGCGCAGCGCGTCGCGCATGGCGGTGTAGCGCTCCAGAGCGGGCCTGCCCTGGTTGTGGCAGTTGTCGTACTTCAGATAGTCCACGCCCCAGTCGGCGAAGGTCCGGGCGTCGATCTCCTCGTGGTCGAGCGAGCCCGGCATGGTCCGGGCGCAGGTCTCGGTGCCCGCGCTGGTGTAGATGCCGAACTTGAGCCCCCTGGAGTGCACATAGTCGGCGAGGGCCTTGATGCCGCTGGGGAAGCGGGTGGGGTGATGGGTGAGCCGGCCCGTGAGCGGATCGCGTTTCTCCGCCGCCCAGCAGTCGTCCACGTTGACGTACTCGTACCCCGCGTCCTTGAGTCCGGTGGAGACGAACAGATCGGCCGTGTCTCTGATCATCTTCTCGTCGATGGCGCAGCCGGTGGAGTTCCAGTTGTTGAAGCCCATGGGCGGGGTGAGCGCGAGCCCGTCGGGGAGCTTGGCGGCGGGCCGGGGGGCGGGCCGGTCCTGCGCCGCCTGCGCCGGAGCGGCGAGCGGTGTGGCGAGCAGGGCCAGCCCCAGTAAGGCGACCAGTGGCCTGAACAGCGCGCGCATACGTGCCCTCTCTATCGGGTCGTCCGGTACCGGGCCCTGATCTCGCCGGGGGTGAGCGCCCGGTCGAAGAACATCAGGTCGTCCATGCGGCAGTCGCAGGGATTCGACTCCCTGGTGTTCTGCGGATAGCTGCCGCCGATCTCGATTCCGCGCGGGTCGGTGGGTGAGGCGGTGTCGGGCTCGGGCGGGCCCTGGACCGCCCAGGGGTCGCCGGTGAGCACATACGAGCCGGTGAGCGCGCGGCCGTTGCGGTACAGGGCCATCGTGCCGTCGTCGTAGTCGAAGGACGCCGTGAGATGGATCCAGCGGTCCTGCGGCAGCAGGGTGCGCCAGTCGGCGTCGGCGGCGAAGGTCTGTGAGCCGCCGCTGTCGACCCGGCGGCCGAGTGCGACGAGCCGCATCACTCCGTCGACCTTGATCAGTTCCAGCAGGGCGCGCACCTCATGGCCCTGGGAGGTGCCGGAGAGGATCCCGGCGAGCCCGATCGCGCCATAGCGGTCGTCCGGGTCGGCGGAGTTCGAGTTGAGGCCCGGGTTCTCACCGGTCATCCTGAACCAGCCCATGACGGTGGCCTGGCGGGCGCCGTTGAAGGCGTGGAGCGAGGGAACGCCGCTCGCTCCGTACACCCCGGCCTTCCAGTCGTCGTCGCTCCGGACGGCGGGCGAGATCTGCCGGGTCTGGAGGACCGGTCCGCGCCGGCGGTCGCGGACGCGCATGTCGGGGCCGCCGTTGACGAGCTGGATCACCGTGCCGGAGCCGCCCAGGTCGCGCTCCCGGCCCGGGTCGCCGGGGACGGGGTGGGAGAAGTCGTAGTACGCGACCGGGGAGCGTCCGCCGCCGCCCGGCGCCGCCGCCTCGGCCGGGCCGGACGGCGCCAGGGGCAGCGAGGACAACAGGGTCACGCCGAGCACGGCGGGCAGCCCGCCGGGGCGTCTGCGCCGTCCCTGGGCGCGGTCACCGGCTCGTGATCGCATCGGTCACCTTCCAGACCTTGCCGTTGGCCTTGGAGAGCACATACAGCGCGCCCCTGCGGTCGGTGCCGAACCGGAGATCGACCCGGTTGTGCCCGGCGAGCTCGCGCATGGTGACGGCCGCTCCGGTGGCGGCGTCGAAGAGCTGGAGCTGATAAGCGGTCGCGAGAGGCTCGCCCCGGCGCATGTCCCGGGCGTCGGAGTAGAGGAGCCGGCCGCTCACCCCCTCGGCGTAGACGTACTTTCCGTACAGTTCGGGGATCTGCCGCCCCCGGTGGACGAAGCCGCCGATCAGCGCGGTTCCGCTGTCCGCGCACGGCCGCTCGGCGGAGGGCTTGTGGTCGATCGCGGCGACGGGATAGGTGTAGCCGTTCAGGGCGTCGTCCTCGGGCAGCGGGAAGACTCCGCAGGTGGGGTTGGACGCCTTGCGGTAGGCGAAGGGGCCCTCGCGGTTGCTCCAGCCGAAGTTGTCGCCCGCCCTGACCTCGTAGACGGAGTCCACCCGGTGCTCGCCGATGTTGCCGGCGAACATCCGGTGGCGACCGCCGGTGTCCCAGCTGATCCGGTGCGGATTGCGCAGCCCGTACGCGTAGATCTCGCCGAGTACGCCCTCCTGCCCGGCGAACGGATTGGTGCGGGGCACGCCGTATCTGCCGGAAGCGCTGTTCGTGCCGGACGGGTCGATTCTGAGGATCTTCCCCTGGGGGACCGTCAGATCCTGGGGCACGGTGCCGCCCGCGCCCGCCGCGCCGTCGCCCACGGCGACATAGAGCAGTCCGTAATCCCTGCTCCAGGGGCGGGCGTTGGGGTTGAAGGCGATCTCCTGGATGTTGTGGTAGACGTTCTGGAAGCCGAGGCGCAGCACGTCACGGCGGGTGCCGCTGAAGGAGTCGGCGCTCGGGTCGTCGGCGACCCATTCGGTGATCACACTGTGGAGCCGGCCGTTCGCCGGGGCGGGCAGATCGGGGGTTTTGGCGGTGAGGGCGTCGCGGCCCTCGGTGTGGACGGTGTAGAAGGTGCCGTTGCGGGCGAAGGCCGGATGGAAGGCGACGGAGCCGAGACCGCTGCCGAGCCCCTGGTGGGACCAGAAGTCCGGGCCCACGGCGGCGGCTGTGTCGAGGTACTCGTGGGACGCGCCCGTACGGTCGAGCAGATGGAGCTTGCCGTTGAGGTCGGGTACGTACAGCCGCCGTGAGCGGTCGGGCACTTCGCCGAGGTGGTTGATCCTGGCCCAGCGCTTGAGGCGGGAGTCGGTGGGCGGAGGCACGGACTCCGACTTGGGCAGGGTCGCGAACTCCGTCAGGACCAGACCGTGGCGGGAGGGGGTCGGATCCGGGAGCGGGTCGGAGATCGGGGCGTCGTCCTGCGCGAACGCGGGCGACGCGAGCAGGGCGATCAGCAGCGCCCCTGCGGTCAGGGCCCGCCGGGCTCTTCGTGGCTTGGGCATCCCGTTCACCTCATCGGGTGGGAGTGCGGTGCGAGAGCGTGCGAGAGCGTGCGAGAACACTGAGAACGTCGGAAATACAGGAAGCGCAGAAAGCGCTTCCCGAAAGCGCTTTCGACAAGCTACAAAGCGGGGCTGGGGTCGGCAAGAGCTGTGACGGGCCCGGGGTGCGGGAGACCTGGGATACCGGCCGGACCGGGCCGGGCCGGACCGGGACCGCGGATACCGGCCGGGCCGGGACCCCGGATACGACGACGGCGTGCGGGCCGGGTGCCCACACGCCGTCACTCCGGACGCGGATCGGTGGATGAAGCGAACAACGGGACAGTGCGCGAGTGCGCGATAAATGATCGTTGGAGTTCACGACAACGCGACCGGAGCCGTCAGGTGAGCAGGAAGTCCGCCTTCCCGGACTTGGCTCCCTGGATGAACGCGGCTATCTCGGCGGGTGTGTAGATCAGCGCGGGACCGTCCGGATCGGCCGACTGGCGCACCGCCACCCGGCCGTCCGCCAGCTTCATGGTCTCGAAACAGCTGCCGCCGTTCCCGCCGCTCCACGGCTTGTGCCAGCCCACATCGCCCAGCTCGGTGGCCGGCATGCCGTTGTATACGTGATCCATTCACAGCTCCTTGCGGAGACCCTTGAGGATCTCCTTCGTGCGTTGTGCAGTCGCGGCCTGGGCCGCCATGCGGTCCAGGACCTCCAGATGCGAGGCGACCTCGGGACGCGCGTCGAGATAGACCGCGCCGGTCAGATACTCGCTGTAGACCATGTCCGGGAGCTCGGGGACAGCGAACCGGAACAGCACGAACGGCCCATAGGTGCCGGGATGGTGTCCGGTCGCGAACTCCGCGATCTGAAGGGTGACATGGGGCAGTTCGGCGCCTTCGAGCAGCCGGTCGATCTGGCCTCGCATGACGGCGGGACTGCCGACGGGCCTGCGGAAGACCGTCTCGTCCATGATCACCCACAACTTGGGCGCGTCAGGATGGGAGAGCAGAGCCTGACGCTCCATCCGCAGCGCCACATGGCGCTCGATGTCCTCGGGGTCGGTCTGTCCGACGGCGCCGCTGAGCATGATCGCTCGCGCGTAGCCCTCCGTCTGGAGCAGACCGGGCACGAAATGGGGCTCGTAGGAGCGGATGAGGCTGGCCGCGCCCTCCAGGCTGACGTACATGCTGAACCAGCCCGGCAGCACATCGTGGAAGCGCTGCCACCAGCCCGGTTTGTTCGCCTCCTCGGCGAGCTCGATGAAGCCACGCGCCTCTTCGTCGCTGATCCCGTAGGCGCTCAGCAGCAGCTGGACATACGGGATCTTCAGCGCGACCTCGGCCGTCTCCATGCGGCGAATGGTGCCCGCGGCGACTCGGAGGACCTTGGCGGCCTCTTCGCGCTTGAGTCCGGCCCGCTCGCGCAGATCCTGCAAGCGCTTACCGAGGACGACCTGCCCCACGGTGGGGGCGGACCGCGGTTCACTCACTTCGAGACCTCCCCACGTGCTGTTGCCAGCAGTCTGCCACGCGCTCGCAACGATTGAATATGCCCACTCTGAATTTTTCAGAGTGGGCCTTGCCAAGTTGTCCATTTCAGCGCGACAGTGGTCGGGTGAACCGTGACGCGCTCCACGCCCCGCTCCTGGACCCGTGCTCGGGTGCCGACCACCATAGGTACGGCTTCGAGCTGCCGGCGCGCGTCGAGTACGTCTCCAGAGCCCGCAAGCTCACCCGTGACCGGCTGGGCTGCTGGGGCATCGACGGCGATGTACACGACACGGCGATGCTGGTGATATCCGAGCTGGTGACCAATGCGATCGTGCACAGCGGCAGTCATCTGATCTCCTGCGAGCTGGTCAACGGCGTCGAGCAGTTGCGTATCAGCGTACGGGACCAGGGCTGCGCGCCCACCGGCCCGCGCGTGTGCCACTCCATGGCCGCCGAGGAACGGGGCCGTGGGCTGCTGTTGGTCGAGGCGGTCTCCAGCGCCTGGGGCGCCCACGCCGACCAGTTGGGCACCGGCCGGGTGGTCTGGGCCGAGCTGCGGCACACGGCCATTCCGTACGGGGCGGACTTCCCCGGCATGGACTTCGCGCGGGCCGAGACGCGGGCCGAGAACCACACCCGCGCGGAGACCCGGCCGTCCGAGATGCCCGAAGTGCCGGAGGCCCGCCCCGGGCACCCGGCCCACGGCTCCGCCCACTCCGCTCATGGCGCGCATCCGCACCGCGGCGCCCACACCGGGCGCACCGGTCAGCCCCTGCGCGCCGCGCACTCCGGGCAGTCCGGGCCGTCGGAGGGTCGGCGGCCCGAGACCGCCCGCGCGGAGCTCCGGCTGCCGGAGCTGCCACGGGGGACGGAGCGGCCGTGTTGAGGCATCTGACGACCCTGCTGACCTGGCACGGCCGCCGGGACGACGGGGGCAGGCTGACCCGGCTGGAGCTGCCGCCCTCGCTCATCCCGGCCCTGGGCTGTGACGCCGTGGGAGTGCCCGCCCGTCATGGCTTCCGGCTGCTGGGACGGCTGCCGAGGAGCGGCTGCGTCTTCGCCGACGCCGACTGGTGGTGGTGGATCGTGCCCGCCGGCTCCGACCAGGAGCTGACCTGGCCACTGCCCTCGCACTACGCCAAGGGAGCATATGTACCGGCCGCCGACCCGCAGCTGATCAGCTGGCCCGAGGACAGCAGCCCCTACACACCGCCCATTCCGCTCTATCTGATGGCCTGCCAGCTGACCGGAACCGCTCCGCTGTGGACGGCCGGGGTCGGTGAGCCCGCATGAGCGCCAGGGGCTCCGGGGCCCTCGTCCGCGACCGTCCGGGCACAGCCGCGACGGATAGTCTGCCCGGCATGTCGCAAGCCAACGCGAGCCCGGAGCGGCAGGGGCTCACACCACGTCAGGCACGCCGGATACGTATCGCGCTCTCCGCGGTCATCATGACCGCGGTGGGTCTGGCGCTCGTTCTCAGAGTCGGCAGCACCCACTCGGTGCTGACGATGGGCTTCTACGGAATAGCGCTGATCCTGTCCGGCAGCGCGCTGGTGCTGAGCAGACAGGGACGTACGAGAGTGGCCACCGCGGTCCTCGGGGTGTGCGTCGCCCTCGCGGTGGCGGCGGAGTGGGCCGTCGCGGCACTGCGCTGAGGGCGCCGCGGGGGCGATGAGGGGGAATCGGGGGACAACAGAGCCAGTGCGACGGGGGAATGGGGGAGAGACCAGGCGCCCGAGCGGGGGAAGCCGGGCCCTGGTCTCGGACCGGTCCGCGGCCGGCCGTCCGAATGGGGGAGGCGGCAGGGCCAGCGGACCGTGAGGCGGCACGCCGGAGCAGGGGGCTCCGGCGTGCCGCGCTTTCTCCGGGGCGTGCCCAGGGCCCCCGTGCGCGCGACGCCCGCCGCGCGGTCAGCGCAGCGGGGCGGGGAAGGCCACCGGGCTGCGCAGCCCCGCCCGGTTCACGGCCCGTACCCCGAGGAAGACATTGTCCTTGGAGAGATCCACGGTGTGGCGGACGGTGTCCCCCACGCGGACGACATGGGTCCACTCGGGCTCGGTGGTCTCGCGCCAGACCACTTCGTATCCGGCGAGATCGCTCTCCGGGCCGCGCTCCCAGAGCAGTTCGGTCGCGTTGGTCAGCCCGCTGGTGCGGATGCTCGCTCCCCTGGGGGCGCCGGGGGCCTGGGCCAGTGTCCACAGGGCGGCGGCGTTGACCCGGGCGACGCGGGCGATATAGCCGAAGTCGCAGAACTCCGGGAGATCTCCGTACTGCTTGCCGTCGATCATCCGGACGTCCTGGTGCTGGTGCGCGTAGTCCTCGGCGGGCTCGGTGAAGCGGGCGGCGGGGAAGCCGCGTTCGAGGAACGGGATGTGGTCGCCGCCGCGCAGATAGCGGTCGCGGCGGTAGACGACCCGGACCCGCATCCCGGTGGCGTCGTTGTCGGCCACATCGCGTACGAAGCGGGCGAGCTGGCGCGTGGGCGAGTCGTTCTCGCCGCCGACGGAACGGCGCAGGGCGGCCTGTTCCGGGGTCTCGGAGCTCGGCACGCCCTCGGCGAAGAGCCGGACCGTGCGGGGGTCGCGGGCGCCGTCGTCGGCCGTGGGGCTGCCCACGATGTCATCGGTGAACATGCCCTGTACGTCCGCGCCCGCCGCCTTGAGGCGGTCGGCCAGCCGCGCCGCGCCGTACAGTCCCTGCTCCTCCCCCGCGACGGCCGCGAAGACGATGGTGGCGGCGGGCCGCCGCCGGGCCATCACCCGGGCGGCCTCCAGGACGACGGCGACCCCGGAGGCGTCGTCATCGGCTCCGGGCGCGTCGCTGACGGCGTCCATGGGGTCGCTCGCGCGGGAGTCGTAGTGGCCGGAGACGACATGGACCCGGTCGGGGTGGGCCGAACCGCGCAGGGTGGCCACGACATTGGTGATCCTGGTGGGCACGGGGATCCGCGGGCCCGGCT
>NZ_VCLA01000097.1 GCF_009600885.1 Streptomyces jumonjinensis | reverse complement strand
TTCGGGCCTGATTCCCGGTCGAACTCGGGTTGTCTTTCCGGCTGTTGGACCGTTCCGACGCTCAAACTCTAGCGGATTTCCCGGCCGACTCATAATCGAGTCTGTCCAGTGGATTTCGGCATGCCGAAATCCATCCCGGTTGGGAGATCGTGCTGGGTTTGATTGCCGCATACGCGGCGGGAGTGGCTGTCGCAGAACCGTTCCGGCCCGTGACAACTCGAAGAACCTTACGGACCGGTGAAGTCCGTGTCAACTTCCCCCGGCACCCCGCTGAAAGACCGCTGGTCGACGCCCGACAGACCGTCTGAGGACCGCGGGGGCGTCCCGCTCCCGAGGCCCTCGGACGGCAGAGCCGAACTAGTCCAGGTCCGTGAGCCGGCCGCCCGCGTCCGGCTGGGTGTGCTCCACCCGGCGCAGCACCCGGATGAGCAGCTCCCCGAGAACCGCCCGCTCCTCCGCCGACAGGTCCTGGAGCAGATCGCCCTCGAAGTCCGTGGCCATCCGCATCGCCTCAAGCCACTTCGTACGGCCTTCGTCCGTCAGCTCCACGATCACGCGCACCCGGTTGTTCTCGTCCCGGTCGCGGGTGACCAGTCCTTCACTCGCCATGCGGTCGATGCGGTGGGTCATCGCGGCCGGGGTGAGGCCCAGCCGCTTCGCCAGCTCGCCGGGGCCCATCCGGTAGGGGGCGCCGGCGAGGACCAGGCTCTTGAGGACCTCCCATTCGGCGTTGCTGATGCCGAGGGTGGCGACCTGGCGGCCGTACGCGACGTTCATACGGCGGTTGAGGCGGCCGAGAGCCGAGACCACCTTCTCGACCTGGGGGTCCAGATCTCCGTACTCGCGCTGGTACGCCGCGATCTGCTCGTCGAGGGTCGGCTCCTGGATGGCCGGGCCCGTCACTGCTGGGCCCTCGGGGCTCGCGTTAGGCATACGCCGCAGTATCGCACGCTGCCCATTCGCATCGAAGTCCTTCGATGTGTATTGTTAACTTTCGAACTTTAACGTTGAAGTCTTCAGACTTCACTCCTTCACATCCTGAGGCAGGTGAGTGTGACCAGGGAGATGGCTGCAGCGATGCGCCGAATCCAGGCAGGGAACGCGCTGAGCGCGTTCGGACTCGGTTTCACGGTTCCGTATCTCTACGTCTATGTGGCGCAGGTACGGGATCTGGGCGCGACGACGGCCGGCGCCGTCCTCGGGGCCTTCGCGATGGCCGCACTCGTCGCCCTGCCCTTCACCGGGCGGATCATCGACCGGCGCGGGCCGCTGCCCGTGCTGGTGGGAGCCGCCCTGCTGGCCTCGGTGGGCGCCATGTCCATGGGGCTCGCCGGGGATGTGACGACCGTCGTGCTCTCCGCGGCGGTGCTCGGAGCCGGTACGGCCGTGATGCAGCCCGCGCTCGCCACGATGATCGTCTGGGCTTCGCGGCCCTCGGGCCGTACGCGCGCGTTCGCCCTTCAGTTCTTTATGCAGAACCTGGGGCTCGGCCTCGGCGGACTCGTCGGCGGGCAGCTCGTCGACAAGAGCCGGCCGGGGAGCTTCACCCTGCTGTTCGGCATCGAGGCCGTGATGTTCCTGGTGCTGGCCGGGATCGCGGTCACCATCCGGCTGCCCCGTCCGGCCCCGCTCCCGGGTACGCCGGCCGGTCAGACCGAGGCCAAGGGCGGACTGCGCGTACTGCTCGGGCACAAGGCGATGGTGCAGCTGTGCGTTCTCGGGTTCGTCCTCTTCTTCGCCTGTTACGGACAGTTCGAGTCGGGCCTCGCCGCATACGGCACCGAGGCGGCCGGCATCGAGCCGGCGACGCTGGGCACCGCCCTGGCCGCGAACACCGCCGTGATCGTGCTCGCGCAGTTCCTGGTGCTGAAGTTCGTGGAGCGCCGCAAGCGCACTCGGGTGATCGGTGCGGTTGGCCTGATCTGGGCGGTCGCCTGGATTCTGGCGGGGTACGCCGGTCTTGGTTCAGGCAGCCAGGCCATGGCCACGGCCGCGTTCATCTCCACGTACGCGCTCTTCGGGCTCGGTGAGGCGCTGCTCGCGCCGACCGTCGCGCCGATGGTGGCCGATCTTGCGCCGGAGTCGATGGTCGGGCAGTACAACTCGGCCTTCGCCCTGGTCAAGCAGCTCGCGCTGGCGCTCGGCCCGGCGATCGGCGGACCGATGGGGGCCTCGCTGCACGGCCCGTACATCGTGACGTTCGTTCTGTTCTCGCTCGGTATCACCGTGCTGGCCGTACGGCTGGGGCGGCAGCTCACCCCCGTACAGAATCAGCCGTCGCTCGGTGCCGTCTCGCGGGTGGTGGCGCAGCACAAGCCGGCCGACAAGTCGGCGGCGGCTGTCTGACCCCCATGAGGCTCATCCGGCGGGGAGTGCGAACTCGCACCAGACCGCTTTGCCGCCGCCCGGAGTGCGGCGGCTGCCCCAGGACGAGGCGATCGTCGCGATTATGGAGATCCCGCGACCCGCCTCGTCCTCCGATTCGGCGCGGCGGCGGCGCGGAAGATGATCGTCCCCGTCCGTCACCTCGATGATCAGACGGCGGTCGGTGCGGCGGAGTCTGAGCCGCATGGGCGGGGTGCCGTGCTGGAGGGAGTTGGCGACCAGCTCGCTGGTGGCCAGCACGCCCAGGTCGTGCAGCTCGGGTGAGAAGCGCCAGGAGGCCAGCACTCCGGAGGCGAAGGCGCGGGCGCGCGGCGCCGCCTCGGTGCCGCCGAGCAGTTCGAGCGCCGCGTTGTGGAAGAGCTCGGCGGACGGTCCCGTACGAGAGGGGTGCTGGACGACCAGGACGGCGACGTCGTCGTCATGGTCGGCGGTGACGCCCTGGGAGCGGATCAGCCGGTCGCAGACGACCTGCGGGGCGCCCGTGGCCCCCGACAGGGCGCGCTCCAGCGAGGCCACGCCTTCGTCGATGTCCTCACCGCGCCGTTCGACCAGGCCGTCCGTATAGAGGACGGCGCTGGAGCCGGGCGGGAGGGCGATGGCGCCGGAGCTGTGGAGCCAGCCGCCGGTGCCCAGCGGCGGGCCGGTCGGGTCGGCCGCGCGGCGGACCGTGCCGTCCTCGTCGCGGACCAGGATGGGGAGATGGCCCGCCGACGCGTAGACCAGATGGCCCTCGTTGGGGTCGTGGATGGCGTAGACGCAGGTGGCGATCTGGCTGGCGTCGATCTCGGCGGCCAGCCCGTCGAGGAGCTGAAGCACCTCGTGCGGCGGCAGGTCGAGCCGGGCGTAGGCCCGTACGGCGGTGCGGAGCTGGCCCATGACGGCGGCGGCGCGCACACCCCGGCCCATGACGTCGCCGATGACCAGAGCGGTACGGCCCGCCCCCAGGGTGATCACGTCGTACCAGTCGCCGCCGACCGCCGCGTCCTCGCCGCCGGGCTGGTAGGTGGCCGCGATCCGCAGATCGTCGGGCTGCTCCAGCTCCTGGGGCAGCAGGGAGCGCTGGAGGGTGACGGCGGTCTCGCGCTGGCGGCGCTCGCTGGCGCGCAGTCGTTCGGCCGCTTCGGCGTGGTCGGTGACGTCCGCGGCGTGGACGAGCACCCCGCTGCCCGCTCCAGGGATCTCGATGGGCAGACAGGTGACGGTGTACGAGCCGCCGGCGGCGGATCTGCGGGATTTCACGGTGCGCTGTCTGCCGCTGCGCAGGACCTGGTCCATGAGCGGGTGCAGGCCCAGTTCGGCGAGCTCGGGGCAGGAGTCGGCGGCGCGGTTGCCGATCGGGCGGGGGCCGAAGGCGGTGGTGTAGGCGTCGTTGACATACGCGATGCGGTGCTCGGGGCCGTAGACCACGGCGACCAGGGCGGGGAGGCTCGCGAGGATCTCGCGGACCGGGAAGTCCTCCAGCGCGGGGGCGTCGGGGAGCGGGTCGGGCTGTGGCTCTCCCGCGCCGTGGCCCGTCCGTCCGCGGGCGGCGTCGCGGGCTCCTTCTTCTGGGGGCGGTTCTCCGGTGGCGGGTTCTCCGGTGGCTGGGTCCCCGGCGGCCGGATCGCCGGCGGCCGTGTCTCCCCGGGCCGCGGGGACCGAGCCCGAGCCCTCTGCCCGGCCGCCGTCTCCTCGCTGGGCCGGCCGCGGAGGCGCCGTGGAGATCCCGCGGTCGGTCCTGCGCGCCGCGGCGCGGCGCTGCGTACCGGGGAGCCTTGCGCTCCAACGCGTGAAGTTCACTGACTTTCTAGCCTCAATGGTTGTCGCCAAGGGTCACAAGGGTCACTCTGTGCAAATGTGAGCCCACCTATGGTCACACGTCCAGTGTGACCGACCGTACTGACAGTCGGTGTCGACTGAGCGTCTACTAGGCCCTCCCGGAGGTGCCGTCAGGCCCTGCGCGCCGCCCTCAGCCGCCTCTGGAACCGCTGTCGCCCGGTGTGGACTCCGGCGTGTCAGGCGGGCTGTTCTTCGGCGTGTGCGGGCCGTCCTTCGGCATGTACGGGCCGCTCTTCGGCGTGTGCGACCCGCCCGGACCGGGGCCCGCGCCCGCCGCGCTCGCGAACTCGGCGCGCGGGTGCTCCAGCGAGCCGAGCGAGACGATCTCCCGTTTGAAGAGTCCGGCGAGGGTCCATTCGGCCAGCACGCGCGCCTTGCGGTTGACGGTGGGAACGCGGCTGAGGTGGTAGATCCGGTGCATCAGCCAGGCCGGATAGCCCTTGAGCTTGCGGCCGTAGACATGGGCGACGCCCCGGTGGAGGCCGAGGGAGGCGACGGAGCCGACGTACCGGTGGGCGTATTCATCCAGTTCATCCAGCGGACGGCCGCGCAGTGACGCCGCGATGTTCCCGGCGAGCACCTTGGTCTGGCGCACCGCGTGCTGGGCGTTGGGGGCGCACTCCGCTCCCGGGGTGCTGGAGGCGATGTCCGGGACGGCGGCGGCGTCGCCCGCCGCCCAGGCGTGTTCGACTCCGTCGACGGTGAGGCGGGCGGTGCAGCGGAGTCTGCCGCGTTCATCGAGGGGGAGGTCCGTGGCGGCGAGGAGCGGGGCCGGTCTGACGCCCGCGGTCCAGACGACGGTACGGGCCGGAAACCTGCTGCCGTCGCTGAGCACGGCGATCCGGTTCTCACAGGACTCCAGCCGGGTGGTGAGACGTACGTCGATATTGCGGGAGCGCAGCTCACGGATGGCGTAGCGGCCCATCTCCTCGCCGACCTCGGGGAGGATGCGGTCAGTGGCCTCGACGAGGATCCATTTCAGGTCCGCCGGCTTGATGTTGTGGTAGTAGCGGGCGGTGTAGCGGGCCATGTCCTCCAGTTCGCCGAGGGCCTCGACGCCCGCGTAGCCGCCGCCGACGAAGACGAAGGTGAGGGCGGCGTCGCGGATCGCGGGGTCACGGGTGGAGGAGGCGATGTCCATCTGCTCGATGACGTGGTTGCGCAGCCCGATGGCCTCTTCGAGGGTCTTGAAGCCGATGGCGTACTCGGCGAGACCGGGGATGGGGAGGGTGCGGGAGACGGATCCGGGGGCGATGACGAGCTCGTCGTAGGTCACCTCGATCGCGCCGGCGCCCTCCTCCTCGGTGGCGAGGGTGTTCACCCGGGCGGTGCGTTTGGCGTGCTCGACCGCCGTGACCTCGCCGATGACGATCCGGCACCGGTCGAGGATCCGGCGCAGCGGGACCACCACATGGGCCGGTGAGATGGATCCGGCGGCCGCTTCCGGGAGGAAGGGCTGATACGTCATATAGGGGTCGGGCGAGATCATCAGGATCTCCGCCTCGCCGCGGGCGATCTCCTGTCTCAGCTTCCGCTGGAGACGGAGAGCGGTGTACATCCCGACGTAGCCGCCGCCGACGACGAGGATCCGCGTGCCGGAGGTGCGCGCGATCGGCGGGGGGTCGGGGGCCGGGCCCCGTGTGTCAGCTGCCTTCACCATCCCATGACGCAACGGTCCCCGGCGTTTGTCCACAGGCCCGGCAAATTGTGTGACTGGAGGCTCTGTGCCGCTGTGCGCCGGGGGGTTGCCGGGGGTGGGGGAAGGTGCGCAGGTCAGGGGTAGCGCGGGGGGTGGTACCGGGGGGCGTAAACGGGAGCCTTCCGGGCCTTGCTCCGATCGGGGGTCGCTCCGTGCGGAACTACCCCCTTCTGAATTGACCCGGGCTCAACTATGTTCGTACTTCGTCGGGGTGCTTGGTCAAGGCATGCCCGGCAGACCAGGTGGGGGGTCTCCGGGGGGAGACACAGTGACCGGGGGAACGTGTATGACCATTCAGGATTCTCATTGGCAGGCTGCTGTGCCGTCGACCGCGGACACCCGTGTCCAGGGCGGCCAGACGGGCAGCGAGTCGAACGGCGCGGCGGGCGGGCACGCGCGGATGGGATCGGGCGGGGCCAGCCGCTCGGCTCCGTTGCGCGTGGACGCGCAGCGCAATCTCGAACATGTGCTGCGGGCGGCTCGCGAGGTCTTCGGCGAGCTGGGGTACGGCGCGCCGATGGAGGATGTGGCGCGACGGGCCAGGGTCGGCGTCGGGACGGTGTACCGCCGTTTCCCGAGCAAGGATGTGCTGGTGCGCCGAATAGCCGAGGAGGAGACCTCCCGGCTGACCGAACAGGCGCGTACGGCTCTGGGGCAGGAGGAGGAGCCATGGTCGGCGCTGGCGCGGTTCCTGCGTACGTCGGTCGCCTCGGGCGCGGGGCGGCTGCTGCCGCCGCAGGTGCTGAGGGTGGGCGTGGAGCCGGAGGACGCGTCGTCGGCGCGGGAGGACAGCCGGGTGCCGCATCAGCGGTCCGGGGTGCCCGTGGACCGGCCGGCCGTCGAGCGGGCCGGTGGCGGACAGCCGGATCTGCGGATCGTCGGGCAGCGTGTCGTTCCGGCCGACGAGCAGGACGACGCCGGTGCGTCGGAGCTGCTGGAGGTCGTGGGGCAGCTGGTGGAGCGGGCGCGGGCGGCGGGTGAGCTGCGGGGCGATGTGACCGTGGCCGACGTGCTGCTGGTGATAGCGACGGCCGCGCCCTCGCTGCCGGACGCCGCGCAGCAGGCGGCGGCGTCGGCCCGGCTGCTGGACATCCTTCTGGAGGGGCTGCGTCCGAGGTCCGGGTGATGGGAGCGCGGGTGCCGTGGGTGCGCAGGTGCCGTGGGTGCCGTGGGCGGCTGTTCGGCGGATAGCTCGTCTCTCTTCCGGTGCCGTTCGCTCTTCCTGAGGGGGGCGGCGTGGGCGCGGATATGGGGCGGCGTGGGCGCGGATTCGGTCAGTCTCCCCGGATGAGTGGTTGACACGGCTCGGAGTCCGGCACGCTGTTGCCGTGTGGCACGCTTGCCCGGTGTTCGGGGCTGAAGTGCTGACGGGAGCTTCCGCGATGACTGAGGGCTTCCGCGATGAGCGGTGACGGACGGGACGCACGGGATGAACCCGTGGGTGGCTCGGGCGGTACGGACGGCTCGGGCGGTACGGAGTCCGGCGGCGGGGTGCCCCCGTGGCAGGTGCCGGAGCAGGGCGGGCCCGGTGGGGCCAGGTCCGGATCGTCCCCGTCCGCTCCCCGGGACGAAGAGACCGGTGGTCCGGGAGGGCATGGGCCGGGGGCTCCCGGAGGACCTCTCAGGGGCGGCGCGTCCGGTGCTGGGTCTGGCACTGCGTCCGGTGCTGCGTCCGGTGCTGCGTCCGGTGCTGCATCCGGTGCGCACGATCCCTCCGGCGTCTCCGGCTCACCGGACGCGCCCGGGGGGCCGGGACCCGGGTCCGGGGGAGCCGGCGGGCCGGGGACGCCCGGGCCGCGTACGCCCGGCCATGACGCGGGAGACCCGGAGGGCAGCGGGCACACCGTGCCCAGCCAGGGGGCGGGCGGGACCTGGGCCGACGACTCCCCCGCGTTCGCCGCCGCCACGACCGGCCCCAAGGACCGCTCCGTGCCCCAGCAGCGCGAAGGCAGCGGCCTCAGCTCCGTACTGCCGCCCCCGCGTGAGCTGCCGCAGTCCGACGCCGAGCTGATCCAGCGCATGCGGGCGGGTGACGACAGCGCCTACGCCGAGCTGTTCCGGCGGCACTCCGACGCCGTACGCCGATACGCCCGCACCTGCTGCCGTGACGCGCACACCGCCGACGATCTGACGGCCGAGGTGTTCGCCCGCACCCTCCAGGCGGTACGCGGCGGGGCCGGACCCCAGCAGGCGGTGCGGGCGTATCTGCTGACCACCGTCCGGCGGGTGGCGGCGGGCTGGACGCGGACGGCGAAGCGGGAGCAGCTGGTCGAGGACTTCGCGGTGTTCGCCGCCGACGCCGCCCGCGGTGCGGATGCCGCCACGGGAGAGACCCTCGAACTGGGCGCGGACGTCCGGGCGATGCACGAGGCCGAGCAGTCTCTCGCCCTCCAGGCCTTCCGGTCGCTGCCGGAGCGCTGGCAGGCCGTGCTCTGGCACACCACCGTGGAGGAGGAGTCCCCCAGCGACGTCGCGCCGCTCTTCGGGCTCACCGCCAACGCCACCGCGGTACTGGCCAGCCGGGCGCGTGAAGGGCTCAAGCAGGCCTACCTCCAGGCGCATGTGAACTCGGCGGTCATCTCCGGCGGCGACTGCGCCCGGTACGCCGACCGGCTCGGCGCGTACGCCCGTGGCGGACTGCGGATGCGGGCCGAGCGGGGGCTGCGCAAGCATCTGGAGGAGTGCGCCAGATGCCGGCTGACGGTGGGCGAGCTGGAGCATGTCAACGCCGGGATTCCGGCGCTGCTGCCGGTCGCCGTCATCGGCTGGTTCGCCGCCGGGTACTCCCTCAAGGCCGCCGG
>NZ_VCLA01000096.1 GCF_009600885.1 Streptomyces jumonjinensis | reverse complement strand
CGGCGACCGCAGGCCGGTCGTCAGCGTTCTGCTGTGTCACGTCTGCTCCTCCGGGATGGATGGGGAGATCGTATCGACGGGGATGAAGCGGGTCACCGGTTCTCTGGGAACCCGCATCACGTCGATGTTCTCGACGGTGTCGCTGTTGGTGGCTTCACCCGCGAGGTACTCGCACCGGGCTGGTCTCTCACGCGTTGGGACGCCGACATGACGGAGCAGCGCAACGCAGGGCACCGGCTATGCCGGATGGCAAGGCATGGTCTGCTCGGCCCGGCGGGCCGTGTTCGTGGGCTCGCCGGGAACGCGGGCTCCAGGCCGCGTGGGGCCTCACATCGATGATCTCGGCCTGGACCTTCCGGCCGTTCGCCTCGTACTCGACGGCTTCGCCCACCCTCTTGCCGAGCGCCGCCGCCCCGAACGGGTACGTGGACGAGCGGACCTCCACCTCGGCGGTGGTGACGTCATCGGAGACCAGGTAGACGGTCTCCTCCTCGTCCCCCTCGGCGGCGTCGGTGAACGGATGGCATTCGGCGAGGAGAATCGCCGCATGCGGATTCTGATCATCACCGCCGGTTCACGGGGAGATGTCGCGCCCTTCACCGGCCTCGGGCGGCGCCTGCTGGACGCGGGCCACCAGGTCACCGTGGCCGCTCACCCGGCCTTCGCCGCACTCGTCGGCGGGTGCGGTCTCGGCTACCGGCCTGTACCGGGAGACCCGCAGGGGCTGATCCGAGCCTGGTCCCGGGCGGCGTCGCCGGAGGAGGCCCGGGCGCTGACAAGGGCGTACGTGGACGGGCTGGCCGACGGAGTGGCGGAGGCCGTCGCGGGCGGATCCGACCTGGTGCTCACCGCCTTCGGCCCGGCGCCGCTCAGCCAGGCGGCCGGCGAAGCGTTCGGCGTACCCGTCATCGGCACCTACCTCGCACCGGCGTTCGCCACCGGACAGTTCCCGCTGCCCGGCGCACGGGACGCCGACGGACTGGGGCCGGAGGGCAACCTCGCCGCGGGCCGGGCAGTGCTGAGGCGCGCGGAAGGGCTCTTCGCAGGTGCCGTGACCCGGCTGCGTACCCGCCTCGGGCTGCCCGCCGACGCGCCGTCGGCACCAGCAGACATCCAGCCGGTCTTCCACGGCTTCAGCCCGCTGGTGGTGCCGCGCCCCGACGACTGGCCCTCCCGGGCCGAAGTGGCCGGCTACTGGTGGCCCGCGCGGCCGGACCGCTGGCAACCCCCGGCCGAACTCGTCGACTTCCTCCAGGCCGGTCCGCCCCCGGTGTTCATCGGGTTCGGCAGCATGGCACCGGGGCAGGGGGAACGGCTCAGCAAGCTGGTGGCCGCGGCGGTGCAGCGGGCAGGCGTACGCGCGGTGGTGCAGGCCGGGTGGGCCGAACTGAGCGGCTGCGGCGCCGACATCCTGCCCATCGGCGACCTCCCGCACGACTGGCTGTTCCCTCGCACCGCCGCCGTCGTCCACCACGCCGGTGCGGGTACCACCGCAGCCGGACTGCGGGCCGGAGTACCCGCCGTGCCGGTACCCGTCATGGCCGACCAGCCGTTCTGGGCGTCCCGGCTGTACCAGCTGGGAGTCGCCCCCCGCCCTCTGCCGTTCCAGGATCTCACCGCCGAAGCCCTCGGCTCCGCCATCACATCCTGCCTCTCCGAGCCGGCCCACCGCCGCCGCGCAGCGGGACTCGCCCAGCGCATCGCCGCAGAGGACGGTGCCGCTAAGGTGCTCGCCCACATCGGCTCAGGGGGCGCCGGGTGATCCCGAGGGACGCTCCATCGCCGTCCTGGTCAGGGCCCTCGTCTGGCGCCTGCGGCGCACCGCCGACCTGCCCGCTGACACGACCAACAGCCCGTACCCGACAGTAGGGGCCACGTCGCGCCCTATCCCACGGCCGGTTGGATGGCCCACTAACCCCCATGAGCTGCACCGCAGACACCGGTAGTCCCGCTCCTGCGGTTGGCTGCCAGCACAGTGTCCTGCACGAGGCGTGGAACGAAGCCCCGGCCTGAAACACGACCTGGCTCGGCTACGACCCCCGCTTCCTCTTCTCGGCCCTCTGGATTCTTCTCGTCGGCCTCCCTCCTGCCGTCGCTTTCCCCACCCTCTATTAAGGGACGATCGGTGCCTTCGTAGTGGCATGTGCTGACAGGTCCGCTGCCGAGGTCAAGCGCCCGGAATCCCCTCTCGCTGGTGACGCGTCAGAGGCGGGATACAGCCGCTGCGGTTATTCCTCTTCTCGTGTCAGCGTGTCAGCTTGTCTCACGAGGTCCGATAATCACATGGTACGGACGTTCAGCGAATCTGAGTCAGGTCGCCCCATGCGATGCGTTCGGCGACCGTGCCATCGTCACGGCTGCCGTATCTCGGTTTGCCGTATGGACCAGCAGGTGAATGAATGAGAAAGCTATACGCTCTTCTGCCGGCGTTCGCTGTCGTCGCTGCGGTATTCCCCGCCGCGCCCAGCTACGCGGCTTCCACACTCATCGTCGGTCAGAATCCGACAACGTGCCCCGGTCAGGCATTCACGAGCATCCAGGCCGCCGTCAACGCGGCGGTGTCCGGGGACACCATTCAGGTCTGCCCCGGCACCTACAACGAAGTCGTCACGATCACCACGCCGAATCTCACGCTGATCGGCACGACCACCCCTCCCTCGAACTGTGATGTGGTCGTGGCGCCCGACCCGACAACGGACTCGATCATCGCGTTCACGAATGTCAGCGACGGGGTCGTCAACCTGGAGGCGGACAACCTCAGTTTCCAGGGGTTCACGGTCCAGAACGGCGGCAGCGGCCCGGCCACCTCCGGCATCTTCACGTCCAACCTTCACTCCGGTTACTCGATCACGAACAACCTGATTCAGAACAACCTGATCGGGATCTACCTCAACACGAGCACCCCGGCAACCCAGTCCGAGGTGGCGCACAACTGCATTCGCCAGAACAATCTGGGCACACCCGCCGCCGGTGACGGAATCTACTCCGATCAGGGCCTGCACAACGTGCTGATCGACAACAACGCGCTCTTCCAGAACGACAACAACGGGATGCTGATCACCAAGGCCGACCCGTTCACCGTCGACAACGTGAACATCAATAACAACGTCTCGCATCAGGAGGGTGCGTTCCTCGGCATCTTCTCCTCGACCAACAGCCTGGTGACGGACAACACGATCGTCGACGACGTCCGACAGGCGATCGCCATCGCGGACGAGAACACCGGACTCCAGGTTCTGCGCAACACCATCCAGGGCGGGGGGCGGGGTATCTACGCCGTCAGCACGTTCGCACCTCCGCTGACCAGCAGCCAGGTGACGATCAGCGACAACAACATCAGCAACACGTCGGGCGACGGCATCTCCGTGGCCCAGGAGTCGTTGACAGCTTCGACCATCTCGAACAACAGCGTGACCAATGCCGGTCGTGACGGCGTCTTCATCGACGACGTCAGCGGAAACGGCGGCAACCAGGTCACCGGCAATGTTCTCCAGGGCAGCGCCAACTTCGACTGCGAAGACCTCACCACCGGTGCCGGCACCGCAGGGACGGCGAACACCTGGACGAATAACCAGGCCCAGACGAGCAACCCCGCCGGTCTGTGCCCCGCGGTCGTCCAGCCTCCGTCGCTGACCGTCTCGAAGACACATGTGGGGGACTTCCAGGCAGGCGAGCAGGGCACCTACACCATCACGGTCGGCAACGCGGGCCCCGGACCCACCGACGGCACCACCGTCACCGTCCACGACGTCCTCCCCATGGGTCTGACCGCGGTGAGCATGACGGGCACCGGATGGACCTGTGACGTGGCCACCCTGACCTGCACCCGTAGTGATGTCCTGGCCGCCGGAGCCAGCTACCCGCCGATCACGCTCGTCGTCGACGTGCCCTGCGAGTGCAAGACGAACCGCCAGGGAGGCGGCGGGTGCGAACCGAGGACGGGCGTCGACACCGTGACGGTCACCGGAGGCGGCGACACCGCCACCCACACCGCCACCGACCCGACCACCATCCAGGGCGACGAGCACTGCAAGAAGTCCAAGGACAAGAAGAAGTTCCCCTTCTGGTGGTGACGGCCGGGAAGGCCTCCGGACACGGGGACGAACCCCTTCCGTGATCGATCGCCCAACGTAGCGGTGGTTGCCGAGCCCAGCCTCCTGAAGGCCGGACTCGGCAACCACCCCGTTGGCGTTGCCAGACAAGTGCCGGTCATCGAGGTCGACGAGATCCGCCGTTGCGCGTACCGGGTCCGCCCTCCCAGTCGCCCCGGCAAGGCCGGCACCGAAACGTCAGGAGGCTTACGGGTCAGGTACGTGGGAAGCCCCGGCCAGTCCCGGCTGTATTTGGTCCCCATGGCGGAGGGCGAGCCCGTCACCTGGTGTTCGGCGGGCCGGAAACTCGGCGAGCGGGAGGTGGTGACCGCACTGCTGGAACGTGGCCGCCACCTCATCCGCAAAGGTCAGGTGATCCCCGCGGACAGGGCTTTGCTGGAAAGGAGTTCGAGGCGTTCCTCACCGAGCACCTCGGCCTTCGCCTCGTGGGTCTCCCGTACAGCGGCGTTCTCGCGCGATTCACCGGGCT
>NZ_VCLA01000095.1 GCF_009600885.1 Streptomyces jumonjinensis | reverse complement strand
CCGCTCCTGCGGGCCGGCCAGCCGCGCGGCGAACCGGGCGGCGCTCCCGATCCCGTCCAGATCGGCCCGCAGCGGCGCCAGCACCTGGGCGTCGAACTCCTCGATGAGCAGGCTCTCGGGGCGCGGATGGGGATGGTCCGGGGTCGGTTCGCCGTCCACATCGACCGGCGGGTCCTCGGCGATCCACCGGCGCACCTCCGCCACCAGCTCCCGCAGCGACCGCGGCGGCGACGGGGAGAGCCCGATCGCCGTCACCCCGTCGTCCCGGTCGATCCGGACCCGGGTCACCGGCAGCAGCAGCCGCCGGCCGCCCGGCGGCGGCCCCTCGCCGAAGACGAACAGCAGCCGGTCCCCGGTCCGCAGCGAGAGCGAGGTCCCTTCGAGCCAGATCTCGGACCGGGCGGCCAGACCGTCGGCGGTCAGCAGATCCGGGCGGCGGCGGCGCACCGCCAGCTCGTTCCAGGCCGCGCGGGCGGAGAGATCCGCACCGGTCTCGAAGGTCTGCGGCGCCTGTCCGGCGGACGCGGGCACACTGGCGCTCCGCGCGCCGCGCGGGATCAGCACCGGCGTCCCGGCGTCCCGTGGATCGCGGTCCAGGGTGTAGACGAGATGGGTGTCCGCCGCGACGCCCGGCCTCGGCCGGTGCCCCACCAGCCGCCCCAGCAGCTCCAGCGAGCGCTGCTCCCGCGCGGTGCGCAGATACCCCTCGTCGGCGATCCGCTCGGAGTGGAAGGCGAGCAGATCGGCCGCCACCGCCCAGGCGTCCACCAGGGCGATCGCCGGGTCGTCGGGGGCACGGACGGTCAGTCCGCGCAGCGCCGGATACGCGGGCGACGCGAGCCGGTCGAGCATGGCCGCCAGGAACGAGCCGTACTCGCCGACCCGGTAGTCCAGCGACGTACGGCCCGGAGGGTTGTACAGCGCCCGGGGCGCGTGACGTTCGTCGTGCCCGCCGCAGCCGCAGCCGCAGCCGGTGCCGGTTTCGGTGTCCGGGAAGCCGCTCATCGGGCGTCTCCGCTCAGTTCGATCGACAGCCGGCCGTGCTCGGGCCGGTCGGGGTCGTTGTCGCACCGCGCGATCTCCAGCGGACCGATCCGCAGCACACCCGTCTCCAGCGCGCCGTCACCGGAAGGGTCCTCGTCGAAGAGCCGGGCGAGCCGGGTCACCCGCACGCTCACCACGCCCTGGACGGCGGCGGCGACGGCCACGAGCCGGCTCAGCCGCACCGGTTCGCCGAAGGACAGCGCGTCGGGGTGGAAGAAGCCGAGCCGCCCGTCGGCCGACCGGCCCGCGCCGAGAAGACGGTGGAGCTCGGCGAGGAGCGGCCCGTGCTGCTGCCCCGGGCCCGCGCACACCGTCAGCGCGATGTCCAGCGGCGTCTGCCGGGCCGGCCCCACCACCAGATCGTGTCCGATCCTGCGGTAGCGCTCCAGCGCGTACGCCACCGAGTCCAGCAGCCCCGGCGGAGGATCGGCGCTCCCCTCGGCGTCCACCGCGACATGCGCCTCGCGGACGCTGCCCGTCCAGCGGAGCTCTGCGGCGGCCCGCCGCACCCCCGGGAGCCCTCCGGCCAGCTCGGCGTAGTCCTCGGCGGTGACGGCGCGCAGCCGCACCCGCCTCGGCTCCAGCGGCGCCGCCCGGCGTACCCGCTCCAACGGTTCGGGCTCCGTGCCCCCGGTCGCGGGCAGCGGGTTGCGCACGACCGCCACCGGCAGCGGGACGCCCGCCTCCGCCTCGTGGGGCGGGCGGCAGAGCACCAGATGGCCGATGGCCTCGGCGCCGACATTGCCCGCCGCGCCCCCGCCGGTCCGGTAGGACACCGTCAGCCGGGCGCCGGGCCGGGGCCGGGCCCCGTGCCGTCCGTCGCCGAAGCGCAGGGCGAGCCGTCCGTCGTCCTCCAGCTCCCCGGCGAAGTGCCGGTCGCGCGGACCGGAGGCCAGCAGATCGCGCCTCGGCGTCCACAGCCTTCCGCCGTCCCCGCCGTTGCCGCCGTCCCTGCTGTCCCCGGCGTCCGTGCTCTCCTCGGCGATCACCGCCGGGAGCGCGGCCCGGGGGTCCTGCACGGCGGCTGCGGCGGCGGGACCGCGCAGCTCCGGCGCGTCCGGGCGCAGACCCGTCGCATACCCGGGCCCCCAGCTCTGCGCGATCTCCCAGGCCACCGACGCGTCCAGCACCGTGCCCGCCCGCGCCCGCGCCGTCAGCACCTCCAGCCGGCGCACCTTGGGGGCCAGCAGCCGACCGCTGCGGTGCAGCAGCTCACGGAGCGCGCGCACCGGATGACGGCGCAGCTCGACACGGTCCAGCACCCGGAGCCCGAAGAGCACCGCCAGCTCCTCGATCTCCGGCTCCGAGAGCCCGTCGCCGTCCCGGGCGCTGCGCCACAGTCCGACCAGCCGCTCCCGGACCAGACCCGGGACGGCGGCCAGCCGACCGGCCTGCCCGGCCGACACCTGGCGCGGCTCGGGAAAGGGCACGCTCTGGACGACGGGGGAGCGGGCCGGCACCGGCCTGAAGCGGGGCGCGATCCCCGGGTAGACCACCTGCGCCCGCAGCGTCCGGACCGCCTCGGCCTGGGCGTACGCCGTATCCGGTACGGCCCGCTCCTGCCGCCGGCCGACGAGCGACACCCCGAGACCGGCGCGTACGGTCGCCTCCTCGCCGACGACGGCGAACAGCTCCCGCACCTGACCGGCGGTCAGCAGCCGGCCGTGGTCGGTCTGGTCGATCAGGGCGTCGATCAGAGCGACGGGGGCGTTCCCCGGATCGTCGCCCGGGCAGCCGGAGCCACAGGGGTCGCAGGAGCCGGGCACGGCCGGGGCGGCCGGCACGGTCACCGTCTCCGGCTCGCCCCGGCAGAACGCCGTCGACCGGCCGTGGTCGACGAGGACGACATTGCCGCGTGCCACGCTCACATCGGCCACCGGCTCACAGCGCGGGCCGGCCCGGACGGCGAGGGAGACCGGGAAGGCGAGCGCGTCCTCCCGCGCCCAGGCGACCTCCAGCACGGGCTGCCCGGCCAGCCGGTCCACGGCCGGGGTGACGGAGGTCAGCCGCACGGCCTGCCGGTGCGCCGGGTCGGCGTCACCGGGCGTGCCGGAACACGGCCCGCGCACCTCCTCGATCAGCAGCAGATCCCCCGGCGCCAGTTCGAGGAGGCGTGCCGAGCACTCCTCGTCCGTCCACTCGTCCCGCAGGGTCGCCGAGACGGCGCCCCGGGGCAGCGCGCAGACCTCCTCCCCCCAGGTCCAGAAGCGGACCGTGTTCTGCCCGGGGCGCAGCACGAGCGGCTCGTCGCTCACGACCGGTTCGAAGACCTCCACCGAGCCGTGCTCGCCGAGCAGGGCGAGATCCCGGTCGTCGACGACGGTCCCGGCCTCGGGGGTGTCGCGCTCCAGGGGCGTACGGACATCGATCGCGGCGAAGCGGAAGGAGCCGGCCGCGAGGGTCAGCGGACGGGCCGTCTCGACCGTCACGAACGCGCGGGCGTTGACCCCGTCGTGCATCGGGTAGTCGATCAGCCGCACATGACGGCGGACCGACACCCGGCGGCGCGCGGTGTCGAGATACGCCTCGGTGGCCACCGCGTCCTGCTGATAGCCGATCAGATCGGCCTGGTGGGCGAGCAGCTCGACCAGCGTGACACCGAGGTCGGCGGGGTTCCGCTCCACCCAGCCGGGCGCGGTCAGCGCCAGCCGGTCCAACAGCAGCGCCCGCAGGGCGTCGTAGTCGCGCGCCGTGTAGTCGACGACGGGCGCGGAAGGGCGGCCGGGCGGGTCGGCGGCCGGCTTCGCCGCGCAGTCGCTTCGACCGGGAGACGGACAGTCCACCCGGAAGACGAATCCGGCGGAGGAGTACCGCTGGTCGAACCCGGGGAACGGCTCGTCGCCCGGCCGGCCGTACGGATCGGTGTCCACGACGGAGAGCCGGTAGCGGGAGGCGTCGCCGGTACGGTCGACGGTGACCAGGAGCCGGTCGTCCAGCTCGGGGTCCTCCTCGCGCTCGACGGACACCTCGACGGCCTCGATGCCGGTGATCCGCCGCCCGCCGTCGATCCGGACGTTCTCGGGACGGAGTCCTCCGGGGGCCTTGCCGAGAAAGGTGACGACGAGCGTCAGCCCGTCGTCGCAGACCTCGACCGTGTCCACTCCGCCGAGGCGCGCGGCCCGCACCCGGGCCCGTCTGGCGTCCGTGCGGCAGACCAGCCCGGTGCCACCGCCGGACTCCGTGCCCCTGGCGAGCTCCGTGTCGCTCATGCCGGACCGCTCCCCTCGAACACCTCGTCGCGGCTGCTCCCGGTGGCGCGCACGGCATAGCGCAGCCGGACCCGGACCGTGTTCTCCTCGTTCGCCACGTCCAGGGCCTCCACCTCGATCAGCTCGCCCAGCCAGCGCTGGAGAGACGCCAGCACCGACAGCTCCAGCGCGGACGCCAGCTCGGGGCTGTGGGGCGCGAAGACCAGATCCAGCAGCCCGCAGCCGAAGTCGGGGCGCATCACCCGCTCGCCCGGGCTGGTGAACAGCAGCTGCTCGATCAGATCGCGTACATGCCCGTCGTATCCGGCGCGGGCGGTCCGTCCGCGCCCGTCGACGCGGAACGGGAAGGCGATGTCCGTACGGGCGGCGCTCACCGGCACGTCACCCCCCGCGCGGACTGGACTGCCGCGGGCGGGCCCTGGGGGGCCTGCGCGGCGCTGAGACAGAGGGCCGCGGTGCGCTCCAGCAGCACGGGCGAGCCGTCGATCAGCACCCCGCCGGGCTCCGGGGCCCAGTGGACGGCGGTGCAGGGACGCGGTACGCCGCCGACGGTGTGCGGGCAGCCGCTGACGGTGAAGAGGTCCGACGCGGTGAGAGCGGGCAGTCCGTCGATCCGCACCCCGTACGGGGCGGAGGAGACGGCCGCGATCCGGCCGCCGTGCGGGCAGCTGATCGCCGTACCGCTGTTCATGAGATTCCCGGACACGGTGTCACTCCTGGTCCTGGCGTTCACGGGCGGGGTCCTGGCGTTCACGAGCGGAGGGCTTGGTGTTCACGGGCGGGTTCATGACGCCCCCGGCACGATCAGCCGGCCGTTGTTGATGTCGACCTCACCGCCGCTGAGCACGACCGACGCGCCCCGGCCGTCGGAGATGGTCACGCCCTGCTCGTCGATCCGGATGTACGCGCCGCCCGGGGCCTGAAGGAGGATCCCCGTACCGCCCGGCAGATCCGACAGCACCAGCTTGTGCCGGCCCGGCGTCTGGATCACCACCGGATGCGAGGCGGGCACCTCGGCCCGTGCGTCGGGCGGGAGTTCGCCGACGTCTCCGTACCAGCTCCCCGTCCAGACGGGGAAGCTCGGATCGCCCTGCTCGAACTCGATCCACACCCCGGCCCCGATCTCCGGGACGACATACTGCCCCGACTGCCGCCCGGTGAACGGAAGGCACGGCAACGCCCAGGTGGACGCCTCCCGGCCGAGTACATCCGGCACCTCGGCCATGATCCGCCCGAGCCCCAGCGGGTCCTTGTCATCGATCACCCGGCCCCGGAATTTGCCGAGAAAGCGGTTGTTCGCTGCCGCCATACGAAGTGCTCCTGTAGGTCTGCTGCGTTCCTAGGGACGTACGGTCGTGCTCCGCGCGATCAGCCCCTCGCGGGAGAGCGTGAAGTTCTGCTGGTACGAGCCGGGCCGGAGATTGTGGGTCACGGACTTGACGTAGTAGTCGCCGTCATAGGTCACCCCGGAGCCCCGCACCCCCACCAGCTCCCGGGCCCGCAGCACATAGCCGTGCCGGGCGACGTCCAGCGACCCCGACCCGGAGATCGCGTCGGCGGAGGTCGCCGCCCTCGCCAGCGCCTCCGCCCGGGCCTGCGCCACGTCCTTCTTCGCGGTCCCGGAGAGCGTCCTGCGCTTGAGCGCGGGCGTCGCACGGCGGCCGAGCGGGGGCCGCAGCGGGCTGATGTCCGGCTGCGCCAGCAGCTGCACATCCCGGGTACGCGGATCCTGGACGCGGGCCTGCGGCTCCTCCCTGGCCGTGCCGTCGTACGCGAATGTCAGCTGATCGACGGTGGAGTTGCCGTCCATGTTCACGTTGAGCGCGTGCTGGCGCTGCCCGAGCCGCTGCTCGGGCCCCCAGAAGGCGGTCGAGCGCCCGGGGACCGGGCCGGGGTCGAGATAGAAGGTGTACCCGTTCGCACGGGCGAGATCGTTGAGATACTGGAGATCGGTCCCGGTCTGGCAGTCGACCCGCAGCCGCTCCTCGGGCTGCTGGGCCACCTGCTCCCGGATGACGCGGGCGTCGATCCCGTAGCCGGCGTACTTGGCGAGGATCCGCTCGACCCGCTGCGAGGGCGCGAGATTGGGGTACCGGTCGGCCCGCTCCTCCAGATCCATCAGCAGGGTGAGATCCTCGCCGGTCACGGTGAGCGTGGTCTGTCCGGGCCGATTGCTGGCCCCGACCTCCTGCCGCACGATCAGCCCGTCGAGGATCACGGTCGCCGTGCCCTTGACGGAGACGGCGACGACGACCCGGGTCTTCGGGTCGAAGTACCCCTCGGGCAGCAGCCGTCGGCTGATCAGTCCCTTCTTGGTGAGATCGAAGGCCAGCTGGAAGCCGCTGCGCTCCCCGGCGGTGCTGGTGATCTGCGCGGAGAGCAGCGCGTCCATCACCTCGGCGGGCGCGGGCCGGGCGAGCCTGCCTCCCAGGTGCAGGGTGAGATGGACGGGCCCGGCCCCGATCGGCTCATCGCCCATGGGACCCGCCCGGCAGCGGGATCCGGATGCGCCGCCCCGGCTCGGCGGTCAGCTCCCGCGGGTCGAGCACCGGATGGGCGTCGGCGATCTGCCACCACTGCCCGGGGTCGCCGAAGTACCGCTGCCCGAGATGGTCGGGCCGCTCCCGGTCGCCTACGGTGTGCGTCGCGCCGTCGTCGTCCGCCCCCTGGGCGATCGGCGGCAGCAACCGCCGTTTGACGTACCGCACCTCGGTTCCGTCCGCCAGGGTGTGAACCCCGATCTCCGCGTCGTGGTACCGGCTGGTCCGCGGATACGGATGCGCCCCCGGGATCCCGTCCAGCGCGCTCTCATACGGCTCGATCACGTCCTACAGCCCCCTTCCGAACCCGAGCCCGAGCTCCGCCAGCCGTCCGCCCCGCGCGGCGGCGGCCAGCCGCTCCTTCTGTGCCAGATGCGCCATATACAGATCCGCGCCCCGGTGCCCGGCCGGCAGATCGCTGACGGAGAGCACCTTCATCCCGATGCCCAGCGCGGCCCGGATGGGGTTGAGATGCACATCGAACGCCGATTCGTTGATGGACAGCTCCGTGAGCCGCACCGGCATGACGCGCTTGCCGCCCCAGGTGAAGAGGGTCAGCGGCATCTCGATGGGGCTGATCTCGATGCTCCCGTTCCTGGTGAGCCGGGCGGCCTCCCTGAGCTGTGCGGTGGTGGGGTGCACCAGCATTTCGAGCGCCGCGAGCTGCGGGTGGATCCCGTCCGGCGCGGGCACCTCGAACTGATCGGCCGCATCGAGCTCCGCGGTGAACTTCCAGCTCTCCTCCGCGGGCCCCTTCAGCCGCAGCGCCTCATTCCGATCCCCACTCCCGGCCCCGCCTCCGCCCGAGCCGGAGTCGCTGCTGTCCCCGGCGGACTGGGGGGAGAGGGAGCGCTCCAGGGTGTCGGGGTTGAACTGGAGGACGATGATGCGCTGGGGGGTGCCGCGGTCGGGGTCGAGGAGGATGATGCCGGAGCGGATGGGGTGGGGGATGTCGCGGTAGCGGGTCACAGACGGGCCTCCAGCCGCTGGCGCAGCGGGGCGTAGTCGTACGCGGGGAAAAGCTTCGGAAAGACTTCCAGCATGTTCTGGAGATACAGCGCCTCGCTGTGGAGCTGCGGGTCGCGCAATGACACATCCGTGTAGAGATACTGCCAACCGTAAGTTCCTTTGGTCAGCGTCACGGCTTGAAGGTATTCGCAGTAGCTCATGTCCAGCTTGATGAGGTAGCTCGGGTAGGGCGAAGTTCCGATCTCGGCTCTGTCTTCATACCAGATCTCCAGCGGTGTGACAGCGGGTTGCATTCGAATGTAGGTCAGCATTCCGGCACCGGATCGACGGGTGTTGTCGAAGACACGAAGTTGCGAGAGGAATTCTCTCTGGAACGGTGAGGAATCACTGAGCGGGGGAGGTCCGCTCGACTGGTCGAAAACATCATAGAAGTGAAGCAAGTTGAATTCTCCCAGGATTTCTGGGAAGTCTTCTTTCGTGTGCCATGCGGCACCCATGTCTTCAAATCTCAGGGCGCAGTCCAGGAGATCATCATCAATGATCACATCTTCCCAGTCAGGATTGTGTTCGTAGAGGGGCAGTAGGTCTTCGAGTTTTACTCCGAGCTCTTCCGGGTTTCCACATCTTGATTCGATGGCGGGGTTGGATGAGATCTCTTCGAGTGACCTTGCGTGTCGTAGTTCGTTCGGAGTGAGAATCATTATTGATCGAGCCCTTGCCTTGAGATGCCGGGTTCCTGGGCTAGAAGCTGAAGAATTTACTGATGTGACGTTTTTCGACTTCTTCCATATTCTTGTCGAGGTTGTAGAGACTTCTCCCGGCTGGTGACCGGAAAGCCTTGAGCTTCCGGTGCATATCAGGGATGTCGATGAAAGCTGTGCCAGCCGGACCCGCTTTTTTCCTTTCCTCCATGACTGCGTCAATGAAAAGATTGCTCTGCTTGAGAGCCCTTTTCACGGTTTCTCTGTTCGATTTGTTGATGTTCGGCTTGGCTGAGGTGGTGCCGGGGATCGGTGGCGGATCGAAGTTGACGACCCCGGGGCTGTTGGCGGGAGCCAGTCGTGTCCAGTCCGTATGGTTGAGACCGGATCCTCTCCCGTTCCTCTGGTAGAGGCCCCACTCCGCTGTCAGTTGTTTTGGGAAGCCTTCCGGGTATTTCCCCGATGGGTATGCTCTGGCTGACCCTGAATAACGAGTCAAGGAGACTTTGTACCAGCCAGGCATCGGAGGATTCGCTGTGGAAGTTTCACCGAACGCTTGGGCGGCAAACTTCTCGAAAGAATGATAGAAGGCTCGGTTCACGTCGTTCACAGCCGGTACGAAATTTGTTGTCTTGGCGGGTCCGCCCACTTCTCGCGGAATGAGGTGCATGCGATCCCACTGAGGGGTTGACACATTGAATCCATGTGCCCCCAGGTAATCGAAACCCTCTGTTTCCTCCTGATTCGGCTTACGGCCGTGCTCTTTCGCGTAGACTGGATTGATGTATTTCGCATTTGTTTCTGAGCCCGGACGTACCCCCGGAGGCTTGCCGTTCCGAGGCAAGGGGAATATCACGGGACGTGGCAAGTCATTCATCTTGAGGTAGTCGCGGAGGTTCTGTGAAATTCCGGTCTCGATCGTGCGTGAGGGATTCAGTGTGGCTTCGATCTTGAAGTTCTGATCTCCTTCCTTCTTCAGGCTGGTCAATCGATACCATGTGCGCAATCCCGCTAGAAGTACTCGATGAGCGGATTGCAGAATGCCGGGCCCCAGGAACTGAACCAGGATGCGGCGAAGGCGTGGCAGTATCCTGTCGATACGATCGCTCTTGGCTTGCTGTGATTTCTCTTTCTTCTGTCGTTCGTCGATTCTTCTCTTCTTGCCAGCCAGTCGTTTTCTCTTGTCGTCGCGCATTGTGTCGCGCTTCTTCTTGAAGAAGTCGTGCAGTTTGCCGCCGCTGTTCCCGAGTGCCTTGCCCACCTTGCTCCTGCTGAGCTTTCTGCCCAGGGTCCTGCGGGCGTTGCGGATCTTCTTCAGGGCTGACTTGACCTTGCCCTTGATATCTCGGAGTGCCTTGCCCAGCGGGGACTTGGGCCGACGCGGCTTTTGGCGCTTGGGGGCTTCGATCTCTTTCTTCTTCTTGGGCGGCGTTTCGGGAGACTTTTCCCCCTTGGCCTCCGTCTGCCGGTCCGGTGTCCTGCTGGGCGTCCTGTCCGCCTGTGCCTCCGGTTTCTGCTGGTCGCGCCTGGCCTCGGACTCGTCCCGTCGGTGTTCCCGCTCCCTGTCCGGTGTCCGGCTCGTCGGCCGGTCGCCGCTCGCGTCCTTCGGCCCCTGACGCGCCCCCGGGCCCCGGTCCGCCGGGACCGAGCGGTTCTTCGGGAGGCGAGGGCCCTTCGGTCTGGCGGGGGTCGCGGGCTTCGACAGGGCCTCCTGGGCGCTGCGTACCGCGCCCCGGGCCTTGTTGACCGCGTCGCCCGCCGCCTCCTTCGCGCCCTTGCCCGTCTTCTGGAGGCCCTTCACGATCTTGTCGGCCATCGCCTTGAGGCGCTTGCCGACGCCCTTGGTCGCCGATTCCAGCTTGAGCAGCAGGAAGTTGGCGATGAAGTCCAGAAGGGCGACGATCCCGGCCGCGACCGCCTCCGCGAACAGGCAGGCGGCCGGCCCCGCCTTGACGGCCCTCAAGTACGCCCAGAACTTGCCGAACGCCGTCAGGATCGAGCTGAGGCTCTGCCAGGCCGCCATCAGCCCCTGGACGATCGTCAGAATCGCCCCGGCCGCCGGCACCAGCATCGAGACGACCTTCTCGATCACCAGCGACGCGATCATCATCGGCAGCGACGCGATGATCGCGTCCCACGCCATCTTCCCGATCTGCTTGACCGAGACACAGCCCTTCACCAGGACATCGATCACGGCCTTCCCGAGCCCGAGAATCCCCTCGACCTTGGTGTCGAACCACCGCTTGACGCCCGTCTTGATCGCGCCCCACAGATGGTCGGTGATCCCCGCCTTCGCCGAACCGCCCGCCTTCTTCAGCCAGCCGCCCGGATCCGGCGCGATGTCCGCGATCAGCGCCGCGAACTTGCCCAGCGCCTCGATCGCGGCCTGAGCGAACTTGATCGCCCCCAGGATCACCGCCTGATACGCCTTGATGACCGCCTTGAGCCCGGCCTCCAGCACATCGAGCAGCTTGTTCAGACCCGCAGCCAACGCGTCCAGCAGTGTGTTCACGGCCTTCTTCAGACCGTCCGCCAGCTTGTTGACCGTGTCGATCGCCTTGTCGCGCAGGCCCTCGATCGACTTGCGGAACTTGTCCCGCAGCTCGGGGAAGGCCGCCAGCAGCACATCGCCGATCGCGATCAGGGTGTCCGCCAGCACATTGATCGCCTTGATGGCGAGATCGCGGACGAAGTCGATGGCCTTGTCGGCCCACTCCTTGAAGGTGTCGATGATCGAGTTGACTGCCTTGCGCGCCGCGTCGAAGACCGCGGTGACCGCTTCGAGGATCGCGTTGAACGCGCTCTTCACCTTGTCGGCGACCCAGCCGAGGAAGCCCCCGGACGGCTTCTTCTCCTTCTTCTTCCGCTCGGCCTCCTTCTCCGCCTTCTCCCGCTCGCCGTCGATCCGCTCGTTGTCGGCGTCCTTGCGGTCGCCGACCTCCTTGTCCTTGTCGTCGCGAGCCTTGACGATCTCCTTGTTCTTCGCGGTGTGCTCTTCCCCGGCCTCCTTGTCCGCGTCCTCGATCTTCTTGTCCTGCTCAGTGCGCCAGCTCTCGCGCTCGCGCTGAGCGTCCTTCGCCACCCGTCCGCGTTCGGCCGTCTGCTGCTCCGCGTTCCGGGCGACCTCACGATCGATCCCGGCCTGCTTCTCCTGCTTCGCCCGCTGCTCGCCCTGCTGCTGTTCCTGCTCCTTCGTGACCAGGTCGCCCTGGGCCTGACCCGTCGCCGACTGGATCTCCGGGCCGCGCTCCTGCTTGGCGACCGCCCCGACACCGGGCTTGGGCAAGGAGCCCGCCTCGATCGCCGCCCCGCCGCCGCCCGAGCGGCCCGTGGCCTTGCCGGTCAGCCGTTCCCGGGGAGCGTCGGGGAAGATCTGGTCCTCGCCCAACGGCTTGGCGGCGTCCTCACGGCCGGTGCTCTGGATGTCGGACTGCTTCTCCTTGAGCGCCTGCGCCTGATCGTCCGTACGCGTGGGGTCGCTCGCGCCCTCCAGCCTGATCTTGGGCGCGGGGCCGACCGTCTTGTTGCGCAGCTCGGGATCGACGGTCGGGACCGCGTCCGCCGCCGCGTCGATGCTCTGCGCCTCCTCGGCGCTGAGCTCCTTGTCCGCTGCGGGCACCGCGGGCGCGGCGGTGCCGGCCGCCGGATTCTGTCCCTGGGCCTTCTCGCCCCCCTTGGCCCGCTGCTTCTCCCCCTGGCTCTCCGGCCCGAGCTTCTCGACCTTGCCCGTCACCTGGGCGGCGGGCGCCGCTGCTTCGGGCGGCCCCGACTGCGTACGCGGCGCACCCGAGGGACGCTCCCGCGTCGGAGGGGTCGCGTCCAGCCGCTGCTGCTCCTCCGAGACCTTCCGGTCCGCCGCGCGCCCCACCCCGGGCATCGCGGCAGCCGCCTGATCCGGGGCGAGAGCGCCGACGGTGGCGACGGCGGCCTCCGGGTCCTGCCCCGAGACGTCCGGCGGCTCGGTCTGCTTCTCCCCGGCGGCCGTCTCACCCCCGCCTCCGCCGCAGCCGCCCTTGCCCTCGTCCTTCTCCGCCGCGGGCTCCGGCGGGGCACAGCCACCGCCGTCCTTCTCCAGCGACGCCTCCGGCTGGGGCTTGGCACCGGGGCTGCCGGACGGCTCGACCGCCGGACTCACCCCGGCACGCGTCACCGACGGCGCTCTGCCGGGACCGGCGGCGGCGCTCGGCCCCGTCGTACCGCTTCCGCCGACCGCACCACCCGATACCGCTCCCGGGCCGCTCTCCCTGGGCACCGCGCTCCTGGCCGCAGGCGCCTCGTTGTCGCTCTTCGCGGAGTCCGCGAACCGGCGCACAGCGGGGGACGGACTGGCGTCCTCCACGGAGGTCCGTTCGGTGTGCGCACCCGCCGGGGGCGCGAGGGAGGAACCGGAACCGGACGCCCCGCCCGGCTCCCCCTCCTGCCGGCCGGCAGCCCGCTGCGCGTCCGGTGACTCCTGTTCGCCGCCGTCC
Source organism: Streptomyces jumonjinensis (assembly GCF_009600885.1). GTDB lineage: Bacteria > Actinomycetota > Actinomycetes > Streptomycetales > Streptomycetaceae > Streptomyces > Streptomyces jumonjinensis. The sequence continues at coordinate 4,821 of NZ_VCLA01000095.1, read as the reverse complement.
GCGGCCCCATCGTCCGGATCGCGCTGGGCGGCTTCCTGCTCCTGCTCCGGATCCGGCTTCTCCGCCTCGGGTTCGGGATCCTGCCGGGCGTCCGTCCCGGGATCGGGGCCGACCTCCTGCTCCACCGGCTTCTCCGGCTGGAGGTCCCTCTCGCCGCGGTCCCCCGCTTCGGCGGCCGGGCCGCCCTCGGGCTGCGGGGCCTCACTCTCGACGGGGCCCATCTCCGCACCCGGAGGCTTGGCCTCGGCCTCGGGGGAGTCCTCGTCCTCTTCCGCCTCGGCGTCGTTCTCCCGCTGCTCATGGACCTGTTCCGCCTTGGTCGGCGGGGGCGCGGGGAAACGGGGAAGGGGGGCCTGCGGATTCTCCGCGGTCGGTACGGACGACACATCGGGATCAGTGGCCGGCAGATAGTCCTCCGGCTTCAGCGCGACCTCCTCCGAGCCCTCGCTCCCTGCACGGTCACCGTCCTCGCCACCCCCGATCTCCCTGTCCGCCCCCGCCTCCAGCCCGAGCGGCTTCTCCGCCTCCAGCGGCTCGCCCTCGGCCTCGTCCTTCTCATGGAGACCGTGCTCGGACAGCGCGCTGTCCCGCTGCTCGGCCCGTTCGTCCACCCGCTCCGGGCGTACGGGACCGGGCTGCGCCTCAGCCTTCGGCCCGACGCCCTCCGGCTTCGAGCCCGCCGCGGGCCTCGTCGCGTCGTCCCGGCGCTTGCGCTTGTCCGCGCCGGGGGCGTCGGCCTGCTCCGGATCGCCCTCCTCCCCGGCCCGCCGGGACTCCTGCTCCTCCTGCGCCCGCCCGGCGTCCTCCTGCCGGTCCTGGGCCCGCTCCTCGGCCGCCGCGTCGACCTGCCGCCGGTCCTGCCGCTGTTGCTCCTCCTCCTGCCGCCGCTCCTGCCCGGCCCGCTCACGGGAGCGGGCCCGCTCGTCCTCCTGCTCCGTGCGCCGGGCCGCCTCCCGGCTCTCGGCCGCCGCGTCGGAGCGGGCCCTGCTGCCCTCGCTGTCCTGCTTCTCGTCCCGGGCGGCGGCGTCCCCGCGCTCCTCGCGGGCGTCCACGGCCCGCTGCTCACCGGACGCCCGGTCGCCGTCCTCCGCCTGCCGCCACCGGGTGCGCTCGACCCCCAGCTCCTCGAAGAGATCGGTCTCCGGCTCGGGCGCCCCGGCCGACTGGAGCTCGGGCAGCGTGCCCGACGCCCGCTCGGCGAGATCCAGCAGCCGGTCGTACTCGGGGGTGAGCAGCCGGTCCTCCAGCCGGTCCAGCACCGAGTCCTGCAACCGCGCCGACAACCGGCCCAGTTGCAGCCGCACCCGCCCCGACAGATCCGCCGGATCGCCCCGCAGCGACCGCAGAACCCCGTTCGCCAGCCGGTCCACCAGCGTCGCCGGATCCAGCTGCTCCAGCCGGTTGCGGTCCGCGTCCACCGTCGCGTACCGCAGCCACCCCGGTGTCGCCCGCCCCGGTTCGACCTCGGCCGCCGGTTCCCCGTCCCGTACGAGATCCCGGGCCGCCGACTCCGCCTCCCGCTCCACCGACTGCTGCGGCAGGCTCACCGCCCCCGGCTCACGGCCCGCGCGCAGCGCGCCGAGGCCATGCGGGTTCTGCACCGTGTGGAGGAGCTCATGGGCCAGCAGCCGCCGGCCGTCGGCGGTGCCCGGCAGATACGTGCCCTCGCGGAAGAGGATCTCCTGGCCGACCGCGACGGCGTCCGCTCCCAGCATCGCCGTCAGCGCACCCGCGTCCCGGTCGGTGTGCAGCCGAACCCGGCTGAAGTCATGGCCGAGCTGCTCCTCCAGCTCCCGCCGTACGCTCAGGTCCAGCGGCTGGCCGGCCCCGCTGACGATGTTCTTCGGCTCCGGGACGGGGGACTTGGCGCGGTCCTTCCGCTTGCGGCGCCTGCCGGACTGCTCCGCTCGCGCGTCCTGCGCGTGGGATGTGCTCATCGCCGCTCACCCCGCCCTGACAGTCCGGCGTGCACCGCGCGTGCCAGCGCCTCGCCCAGGCGGGACGGCGAAGTGGTCGCGGGCAGCGGTGGCAGGCCCGACAGGGCGTCCACCACCCGGCCGCCGTCCACGGCCAGCGGCACCCCCCGCTCCCGTATCAGCCGGGCCAGCTCGGTCCGGAACGCGGCCGACACCCCGTCCGGGTCCAGCGGCCCGAAGCCGTCCAGAACCAGCTCGCCGATGTCCACGCGGACCGTGCGCGCCTCTTCGTTCAGACCCATCCGTGGACCTCCGACGGCGTCAAGGAGCGGTCCAGCTTGAGATATTCGGTGCGCGCAGCCTCCAGCAGATGCCGCATCCGGAGCCGGTCGCCCTCCTCGGCGGCGAGGAAGGCGCCCGACAGCGCGATATTGCGGATCGAGCCGCCCGCCACGGTCAGCCGGGCCAGCAGCCCGCAGTCGATGCCCTTCGTCGGGGCCCGCTCGGGCAGCACCCGCCGCCAGATCTCGGCCCGCTCGCTCTCGCCCGGGAACGGGAAGTCGACCACGAAGCGGATCCGCCGCAGAAACGCCGTGTCCAGCGCCTGCTTCATATTGGTCGTCAGAACCGCCAGACCCCGGTACGCCTCCATCCGCATCAGCAGATAGCTGACCTCCAGGTTCGCGTACCGGTCATGGCTGTCCTTGACCTCGCTGCGCTTGCCGAAGAGAGCGTCCGCCTCGTCGAACAGCAGCAGCGCGCCGCCGCGTTCGGCGGCGTCGAAGACCTTGCGGAGGTTCTTCTCCGTCTCGCCGATGTACTTGCTGACCACCTGGGAGAGATCGATGACGAACAGATCCAGCCCGAGCTCTCTCGCGATCACCTCGGCGGCGAGCGTCTTCCCGGTGCCCGAACCGCCCGCGAAGAGGGCGGTGACGCCCAGACCGCGCCGCAGCGTCGCCGCGAAGCCCCACTCCTGGTAGACCGTGGAGCGCTGCCGCACATGCGCGACGATCTCCCACAGCACCTTCGACTGCCGCTCCGCCAGGACCAGATCGCCCCAGGACGCCTGCGGTTCGACGCGCCGCCCCAGCTCGTCCATGCCCATCCGGGCCTCGGCGAGCCCGGCCCGCCAGGCCAGCCCAGCGGCGTCCGGGCCGTCCTCCAGCGGCAGATCCCGTACGACGGCCGCGCCCGCCGAGCGGATCAGATGCGGCGGCAGGGAGAACTGGGCGACAAGAGCCCCGAGGTCGTCGTCGGACACCTCCGGCACACCCGCGAACGCGTCCGCCCACAGCCCCAGCTGCTCGTCCGCGCCGAGGGCCGGTACGGACACCCGCTCGCCGCGCGGCCGTGCGGTCCGCCGGGGATCCGCGCTGGACACCACCAGGGGCACGGCCGCGCTCTCGATGAACGCGTCCGTCGCCGCGGCCTGTTCCCGCTCCAGATCGCCGGCCTCCACCAGCAGGGCGGCGGGCAGCAGGATCGCCTCACGCTGCCAGAGCCGCGCCAGCCGGTCGCGTGCCACGGGGTCGGCGGGGATGTCCTCGGCGGCCATCGTGTACAGACCGAGACCCGAGCGGCCGGCCGCCGCCGCCGCGATGTCGGCGCGTGAGCGCGGATCGCCGCCGACCAGTTCGACCCGGAGCGGGGCGTGCCGCTGCCCCGGCCCCGCCCAGCCGGCGGCGACCCGGCCCGCCGCCAGCTCGTACGAAGCGGGCAGGGAGTCCGCCGGGGACGTACGGCGCAGCATCCCGTGCAGCCGGGCGTCCAGATACGGGGATCCGGCCAGGAAGTGCAGAATCCGCTCGTCGATGCGGATCCGGGCGGTGGTCAGCCGGGTGTCGTCGGCCAGCTCGATCAGCTGCCAGCGGCGGAGCGGGGCGACCGGCGTCAGCGCGCTCCAGTGCGGATCGGCGAGCGCGGCGAGAGCGAGCGAGAAGGTGGGATGGGCACGCTCCGGGTCGCCGCTCGCGGCGGCGCACCGGCCGCCCGCCGTGGGGTCCAGCTCCGCGGCGGCGGTCAGGAGGACGATGTCCCGCTCGAAGGCGGTGAGACCGAAGCAGGCGACGAGCGCGCTGAGCGTGGCGGGGGAGTGCCGGGGGGATCCCGCGCTGTTCCCGTGTGCGGAACCGCTGTCCGTTCCGGGGGAGTGCCGGCCGGGTCCCGTACTGTCCCCGCGTACGGAACCGCCGTCCGCTTCGGCGCTGCTCCGGCCGTGTCCGCCCGAGGAACCCGAGGCGTCCGCCGTCCCGGGGCCGCGGCCAGGCTCCGGCGCACCGTTCGCGCCCCGGGCCCGGGCCGCGTGCGCGTCGACGCGGGCGAGGACCGAGGCGATGGCGGCGGTCAGGGCCCGGCCTTCCCGGCCGGCCCCGCCCGTGTCGCGGACCGTGTCCATGCCCTCACCCGCCCCCGTGTCGCGCACCGTGCCTCAGCCCTTCCCCGGGTCCGTCTCCGTGGACCTGCGCGTACGTGGCGATGAGCGCCTGGCGGCCGTCTTCTTCGGAGCGGCGGCCCTCGCCGTGGTGCGCCGCTTCACGGAAGCCTCCCCGGCGAGCGCCGGCTCCGGGGCCGGGGCCGGAGCGGGCTGGGGCGCGGGCTCCGGGGCAGTCCCCGGAGCCCCGGGCGGCACGGGAGCCCCAGCGGCCCCGAACGGCTGCGCGCGGACCGTCCTGCGCTCCACCGGTTTCACCGGAGCCGGGCGTTCACGGCCCTCGATCAGCACCAGCGACGCCTGATAGGCCACCGACAGGGTGTACGGGGTCTGATGGAGCATCCCCCAGAGTTTCGACGTCTCGTCGATGTCCATCACCGTCGGCGTCAGCCGCACCCGCTGCGCCGACTCGGCCAGATCGCTGCCCGTCAGATAGGGCCGCTCGGCAGCCAGCTCGATCAACTCCTTCGG
>NZ_VCLA01000094.1 GCF_009600885.1 Streptomyces jumonjinensis | reverse complement strand
GCCCGTGCGGTGCTGGTGGGCGCCGAGCGCGACCAGGGCCCTGGCCCGTTCATAGGCGGCCGGTGAGCGTTCCAGCCAGGCGACGGCCTCGGTGAGCAGGGCGGTGCGCTCGGTCCCCCCGGTCACCTCCGCGGCGACCCGCAGCGCCATGCCGATGCCGGAGGGGGCCGCGTACCGCCGGGCGCTCGTCACCGCGTCGAGCGCGAGGGCCCTGGCCCGCCCCGGCTCCTCCCGGGCGGTGGCGCGGGCGAGGTGCAGCTGCCAAGGGCACCAGGCGGGGTTGCGCACCCCGCGCGGCTCCAGCCGCGCGCCCGCGGCGGTCAGTTCGGCGACGGCCTCCTCGGTCCGGCCCTGGGCGAGCAGCAGCTCTCCGTACACGGTCTGCGCGTCGGGGAAGGTGACGGCGGCGGGGAAGGGCTCGCCGAAGCCGTGGTCCCGGGCGACCCGGGCGGCGTCCTCCGTCTTCCCCCGGGCGAGCAGCACCTCCACCAGGGTGGCGACGGCGTACCACTCGGCCGGGGTGCGGGGGCCGACGCGTTCGGCGAGCCGCAGTCCCGCCCGGCCGAGCTCCTCGGCCTCGGTGAGCATGCCGCGCCGGAAGCGGATGTAGCCGAGGAGGGTGTACGCGAAGGAGAGATGCCCGCCGTGCCAGCCCTGGCGCTCGAACTCGGCGGTCCCCGCGGCGAACAGCTCCTCGGCGCGGCCGGGCCGGTCGGCGAAGAGGAAGGTGAGGGCGACGAGCGCGGGCACCTCGAAGCCCCGGTCCTCGGCGGCCCAGCTCAGTCCGCCCGCCAGGGCGCGTTCGGCGTGGCGCAGGGCGACGGACGCGGGCTCGGCGCGCAGGGTGGCGTCCCAGGCGCGCAGCCCGATGATGTAGCGCTCGGTGAGATCGCGCCCGGTGAGCCGGTCGGCGAGTCTGGCCAGTCTGCGGGAGCGGGCGGGCGACTCGGGCTCATCGGCGCGGAAGGCGTCCCACATGAACTTCTCGGCCCGCATCCGCAGCCGGGTGCGGGGGCAGTTGGTGCGGCGGGCCTCCCGGGCGAGGGTCTCGGACGCCTCGGCGAGCCGGTCGGAGTGGGCGAGCACCTGGGAGAGGCGGTACACGATGCCCTGGCGGAGCGCGGGGTCGGCGATGGGCTCCTCAAGCGCCGCCCGGAGGTGGTTGACGGTGGTGGCGGGCTCGGTGAGCAGCGAGGAGCAGCCCAGTTCGTAGAGGACGGCGGCGCGGTCCGCCGGGGCGGGGGGTTCGCGCAGGGCGCGGGCGAGCTGACGGCGGGCGGCGTCGGGGGCGCCGGCCCGGAGGGTCTCCCGGGCGGCCTCGCGGAGCCGGCCGACGACCCAGGGGTCGCCCTCGGGGTGGGTCTCCAGCAGATGGCGGGCGGCTGCCGCGGAGCCGAGGCCCGCGTCGACGACGGCCCAGGCGGCCTGGCCGTGCAGGGCGACCCGGACGGCGTCGGGGATGGCCCGGTGGACGGCGGTGGCGATCAGCGGGTGGACGAATTCCAGGGTGTCGGCGCCGGTGAGGACCCGTGCGTCGCGCAGCCGGTCGGCGGCGTCCGCGGCGGCCTGGGGGCCGAGTCCGGCGACGGCCGCGGCGAGCGCGGGCTGGATCTCGGTGCCGAGCACGGCGCCGGCCCAGGCGAAGCGGACGGTGGCGGGACCGAGCCGTTCGATGCGGGCGATGAGTCCGCTGCCTTTGACGGCGGCGGCGAGGTCGCGCAGCAGCGGGGCGCCGGATCCGACGGGGTCGATGGACCGGTCGCGTACTTTGGCGATGAGTTCGACGGTCTCGAAGGGGTTGCCGGAGGTGACGGCCCAGCACTCCTGGCAGAAGGCGTCGTCGGCGTGGTCGCCGAGCCGGTCGCGGACCAGACGGGCGACGGCGGGCGGGGTGAGCGGCTCCAGGCCGAGGGGGCGCTGTCCGGCCCGGCCGGGCAGCCGGCGGAACGGATGGGCGTGGTCGGGGAGTTCCTCGGGCCGGTAGGCGACGGCGAGGAGCATGGGGAGTTCTTCGGCGCGGGGCGCGAAGGCGGCGAGCCAGCTCAGTGATTCGGGGTCGGCCCAGTGGGCGTCGTCGAGGACCAGGGCGAGCGGTGCGCGGCGGACGGCGAGATGGGTGAGGACCCAGTCGAGGCCGTCGCGCAGGCCCTGGGGGTCGGGCGGGGAGCCTTCGTCGGCGGCGCAGAGGCCGAGCGCGGGCCCGACGATGGCGTACCAGCTGCCGAGGCGCTGCCGGAGCTCGGATTCCGAGGCTCCGGCGAGCTGGGGCTGTATCAGCTGGCGGGCGACGTGGAAGGCGACCTGCTGTTCCTGTTCGCCGCCGCGTGCGCTGAGCACGGTGCAGCCTCGGGCGGCGGCTCTGCGGCGGATCTCGGCCAGGAGGGTGGTCTTGCCGAGTCCGGCGTGCCCGGCGAAGGCGAGGAGCGCACCGCGCGGGCGTATGAGCGGGCCTGCGTCCTCGGCCCCGGGAAGTGGGCCGGAGTCCTCGGCCCCGGGAAGTGGGCCGGAGTCCTCGGCCCCGGGGTGTGATCCGGTCAGCTCGGCCAGCGCTTCGTCCACGGCGGCGAGTTCCGTCTCGCGTTCGAAGAGGCGGCGCCGTGCGGCGCCGGCGGGTCGCGTCATGTCCACCCCTCATGACCGGGCGTACGCCCGGCGTGGTGCTGGGGCCGCCTGGACAGACGTCCTTGAGGCACCTCAGCGTACGCGAGCGGGGCAGGCGCGGGGAGACGGGTTCCGTCGAACGGGCCTGCGGGGCCGGGGAGTCGGGGCTCTCGCCCCGGATCCGGCGGGCGGTGGCGCGGCGCGGCCGTCAGGGGCCGGACGGTGGCGCGGCCGTCAGGGGCCGGGCCGGGCAGCGGCCGTCTCCTTGATGAAGCGGCCCGCTGCCCGCCGGGCACCGCCTGGAGGATTCCGCCGACGAGCGCCCCGGGGACCGGTTCTCCGGTTCCCCGGCGACGGTGAAGCCGGGCAGATGGGCTCCCGCGAAGAGGCCCACGGCGAACACGGTCGGCACGGAGACGCTGTTGGTCTCCCTGAGCGGATGGATCAGCAGGGTGATCACGGCACCCTGGGGCAGGACTCCGGCGACAGCGGGGGCCCGCCGGTCGCGCCAGCGGTCGGAGAGCGGGTTGAACAGCGGTGCGCCGACCGCGGGACCGAGCCAGGACATGGCGGTGAGCACGGCCGCGGGGTGGGCCGATGGCGGCGTTCCCGGGGTGGCGGGGCCGGGCCGCCCGTACGGTGTCCGCATGGCCGCCGATCACGGTACGAGAAGCCGCCCGGGGTATCCGGCCGCCGCCGGGGTGTTCGCGGTGGGCATGGCGGGCGCCACGCTGCCGACGCCGCTGTACGGCCTGTACCAGGCGGAGATCGGTTTCTCCGAGCTGATGGTGACGGTGGTGTTCGCCGTGTACGCGGTGGGGGTCATCGCCGTTCTGCTGACGGCGGGCGACTGGTCCGACCGGGTCGGACGCCGCCCCGTGCTGTTCTGCGCCCTGGGGCTGTCCGCCGTCGCTGATCTGTGCTTTCTGTTCGAGGGCGGGCTGCCGCTGCTGTTCGCCGGCCGGCTGCTGTCGGGGTTCTCGGTGGGGCTGCTCAGCGGCACGGCCACCGCCGCCGTGCTGGAGCTCGCCCCGCCGCACCGCGCCGCGCGGGCGGGGTTCGCCGCGACGGCGGCGAACATGGGCGGGCTGGGCTGTGGACCGCTGCTGGCGGGGCTGCTCGCGCGGTACGCCCCGGACCCGCTGCGGCTGCCCTTCGTGGTGCATCTGGCGCTGCTGGCCGTCGCGGCCGTCGTGGTCCGGCTGCTGCCGGAGACCGTGGCCGCCCGGGCGGGCGAGCCCCGGCCCCGGCACCGGCACCGGCCGCAGGGGATGGCGGTGCCGCCGGAGGCGCGGGCGGTGTTCGCGCCGGCGGCGCTCGCCGCGTTCGCGGGGTTCTCGCTGCTCGGGCTGTTCACCGCCGTGGTGCCGAGCTTTCTGGCGCAGACGCTGAAGGCGGACGATCTGGCGGTGGCCGGCGCGGTGGTCTTCTCGCTCTTCCTCGCCTCCACGGCGGGGCAGTCGCTGACGGGACGGCTGGGGGTGCGCCGGTCGCTGCCCGCCGGGTGTCTGACGCTGGTCGCGGGCCTGCTGCTGGTGGGCGCCTCGCTGGCGGCGGAGTCGCTGCCGCTGCTGCTGGCGGGCACGCTGGCAGGCGGTCTCGGGCAGGGGCTCGCCTTCCGGGCCGGGCTGGCCTCGGTCGGGGACGCCGCGCCCGCCGGGCATCGGGGCGGGACGATCTCGGCGTTCTTCGTGGCCGCCTACACCGGACTCACGCTGCCGGTCATGGGGGTGGGGGCGCTGACGCTCTGGCTGGGGCTGCGGAACGCGGGGCTGGTGTTCACGGCCGCGGTGACGGTCCTCGCGCTCTGCGTCGGGCTGCTGCTGCCGCGCGGGGCACGGGAGGGTGCGGCCGGGCCGTAGCGGGGCCCGGCCGCACCCCGGTCCGGGAGGGGTCCGGGGCGGGGTCCGGGGTGCGCGGACTCCAGGCCCGGCGCGGAGTTCAGGCCCCCCTGCCCGAGAGTTCAGGTGGTGGGCGGCTCGGAGCCCACCAGCCACATCGCGAAGAACTGCGAGCCGCCGCCGTACGCGTGCCCGAGGGCTCTGCGCGCGCCGTCGATCTGGTGCTCGCCCGCCTGGCCGCGCACCTGGAGGGCGGCCTCGGCGAAGCGGATCATTCCGGAGGCCCCGATGGGGTTGGCGGAGAGCACTCCCCCGGACGGGTTGACGGGCAGATCGCCGTCGAGCTCGGTGACTCCTGACTCGGTGAGCTTCCACCCCTCCCCCTCGGCCGCGAAGCCGAGGTTCTCCAGCCACATGGGCTCGTACCAGGAGAAGGGGACGTACATCTCGACGACGTCGATCTCCCGGCGCGGATCGGTGATCCGGGCCTGCCGGTAGACGGCCGCCGCGCAGTCCTTCCCGGCCCGGGGCGAGACGAAGTCCTTGCCCGCGAAGAGGGTGGGCTCGCTGCGCATCGCGCCGCCGTGCACCCAGGCCGCCGGGCGGGGCGCGCGGGCCGCCCCCGCACGGTCGGCGAGGATCATCGCGCATGCTCCGTCGGACGACGGACAGGTCTCGGAGTAGCGGATGGGGTCCCACAGCATCGGGGACTCCTGGACCTTCGCCAGGGTGATGCCGTGCTCGTGGAGATGGGCGTACGGGTTCCGCAGGGCGTTGCGCCGGTCCTTGTAGGCGACCAAGGCGCCGATGGTGTCGGGGGCCCCGGTGCGCCGCATATAGGCGCGGATGTGCGGGGCGAAGAAGCCGCCCGCGCCCGCCAGCAGCGGCTGCTGGAAGGGGACGGGCAGGGAGAGCCCCCACATGGCGTTGGACTCGGACTGTTTCTCGAAGGCGAGGGTGAGCACGGTGGTGTGCACCCGGGCCGCGATCAGATCGGCGGCGACGAGCGCGGTGGAGCCGCCGACCGAGCCCGCGGTGTGCACCCGCAGCATCGGTTTGCCGACCGCGCCGAGCGCGTCGGCGAGATACAGCTCCGGCATCATCACGCCCTCGAAGAAGTCGGGGGCCTTGCCGATGACGACCGCGTCGATGTCCGCCCAGGTCAGCTCGGCGTCCGCGAGGGCGCGCAGGGCGGCTTCGCGGACGAGTCCGGCGAGGGAGACATCGCGGCGGGCGGCCCGGTGCCGGGTCTGTCCGATGCCGACGACGGCGACGGGCTCCTCAGCCATGGCTGTCCCCTTCCAGAACGGCGACCAGATTCTGCTGGAGGCAGGGCCCCGAGGTGGCGTGGGCGAGGGCCCGGTCCGACTCGCCGCGGTGGATCAGGGCAGCGGCCTCGCCGAGCCGGATGAGGCCCGCGGCCATCACCGGATTGGCCGAGAGCGCTCCGCCGGACGGATTGACTCTCACCCTGGAGTCGAGGTCGAGGGATCGGCGCAGTACGACTTCCTGCGAGGTGAAGGGCGCGTGCAGCTCGGCGGTGTCGACGGGCCGCTCGAAGGCCCCGGCGCGCTCGGCGGCGAGCCGGGTGGAGGGCGAGTCGGTCAGATCGCGGACGCCGAGGCCGTGCGCCTCGATCCGGTGGTCCATGCCGCGGATCCAGGCGGGGCGCTCGCAGAGTTCGCGGGCGCGGTCCCCGGCGGCGAGGAGCACGGCGGCGGCGCCGTCGCCGATCGGGGGGCAGTCGCCCCGGTGCAGCGGCCCGACGACCATGTCGCCCCGGGGAACGGCCCCCGCGAGCTGGGCGTACGGGTTGGCCGCGGCGTCCGCGCGGCTGCGGGCGCCGATCGCGGCGAGCTCCCGTTCATCGGTGTGGCCCGCGTCGATCAGGGCCTGTGCCTGGAGGGCGGCGAGCGCCACCGAGTCGGGCCAGAGCGGAGCGGTGTAGTACGGGTCGAGCTGCCGGCTCAGCACATCGCGCACCTCGCCGGGCGAGGACTTCCCGTAGGCGTACACCAGCGCGGTGTCGGCCGCGCCGGTGAGGATCTTCACCCATGCCTCGTACAGCGCCCACGCGCCGTCCATCTCCACATGGGACTCGGAGATCGGCGGCCACGCGCCGACGCCGTCCAGGGCCATGGTGAAGGAGAAGGCCCGCCCGGCGAGATAGTCGGACGAGCCCGAGCAGGTGAAGCCGATGTCACCGGTCCTCAGCCCGGTACGGCGGAGCACCTGGTGCAGCACCGGCATCACCATCTCGACCTCGGAGAGCTCATCGCTCCGCCGCTGGTGATCGGTCTGGGCGAAGGCGATGATCGCCACATCCCTGGCGTACCGGGTCACAGCAGCTCCTTGTAGACCTCGTAGTCGGCGTCCGGCTCGCCGGAGGGGCGGTAGTGGTCGGGGTAGCGGCTCGACGCGGTCCACACCGGCTCCACCCGCAGCCCCATGCGCACCTGGTCGTAGGGGATGCCGCCGATCCGGGCGTGCAGGGCGAGGTCGGCGCCGTCGAGAGCGATGTGGGCGTAGACGTACGGCACCGCGATGTCCAGGTTCTTCGCCTTGATGTTGACGACGCAGTAGGTGGTGACCGTGCCGCGCGGGCCGACCTCGATCTGCTCGGCGGTGGCGACGCCGCAGGTGGGGCAGGCGCCCCGGGGAGGGACGTACACCTTGCGGCAGGAGGGGCAGCGCTCCCCGACGGTCCGCCGCTCGGCGAGGGCGTGGAGATAGCGGGACTGGGCTCGGCCGGGCGAATAGTCGTAGTCGAGCCGGGCGGGGGCGACGATGCCGGTGACGGGGTCGTCGAACCGTCCGTCGTGCCCCCCGGCCGTGCGCGGACGCGGCTCGTGCTCGTGCTCGTACGGGACCCGTTCGCGCTCGTACGGGTCCGGCTCACCCTCGTACGGGTCCGACTCGCCCTCGTACGGCTCGAAGCAGGCGATGTCGGTGATGGAGCCGGTGCGTTCGGCGGCCCAGCGGACGGTGACGCGCAGACCGGTGCGCACCGCGCCCGGGCCGGGTGCGTCGAGCGCGTGCAGCAGCGCGGTGTCGGCCCCGTCCAGTCGTACCAGCACCCAGGCGAAGGGGGTGGCGAGCGGCTGGCCCCGGCGGGGGGCGGGGTTCCAGGCCCAGGTGGTGACGGTTCCGGTGGCGGCGACCTCGGCCAGCTCACGGAGCTCGTCGGCGGTGACCGGGTCGTATTCGACGGGCGGTACCAGGATCCGGCCGTCGGCCGTGCGGACGCCGAGGACGGTGCGCTCGCGCAGACCGGTGAGGAAGGCGCTCTGCACCGGGCCCAGCGAACGGGTGAAGGGGAACTCGACCACCAGAGGTGCGCGCAGCGGTTGGGGCATCGGATCTCCTCGGTCAGACGCGCCGGTAGACGGGGTCGCGCTTCTCGGCGAAGGCACGGGCTCCTTCCCGGGCGTCCTCGGTGTCGAAGACGGGCCAGCCGCGGACGAGTTCGGCGGCGAGGCCCTCGGCCTCGGCCATCGCGGCGGTCTCGTACACCGACGCCTTGACGGCCTCGACGGCGAGCGGGCCGCAGGCGTTGATCCGTTCGGCGAGGGAGAGCGCCTGCTCCAGGGCGGCGCCATCGGGGACGACATGGCCGATGAGGCCGATCCGCAGGGCTTCCGCCGCGGTGTAGGGGCGGCCGGTGAGCAGCATCTCCAGGGCGTGGGTGCGCGGGATCTGGCGCTGGAGCCGTACGGTCGAGCCGCCGATGGGGAAGAGTCCGCGCCTGACCTCGTAGTAGCCGAAGACCGCGCCCGCGCCCGCCACCCGGATGTCCGTGCCCTGGAGGATCTCGGTGCCCCCGGCGACGCAGGGGCCCTCGACGGCCGCGATGACCGGTTTCCGGGGGCGGTGGTGGCGGAGCATGGCCTTCCAGTGGAGGTCGGGGTCGGCTTTCATCCGGTCCCGGTGCCGCTGTCCGTCCATGCCGCCGCCCGCGAGGGCCTTGAGGTCCATTCCGGCGCAGAAGGCGCCGCCCGCCCCGGTGAGCACGATGGAGCGGACGGCGTCGTCCTCGTCGGCTTCCAGCCAGCCGTCGTACAGGCCCACCAGCATCGGCAGCGAGAGCGCGTTCCTCGCCTCGGGCCGGTTGAGGGTGAGTATCAGGGTCGCGCCCTCGCGCCGTACGGTGAGGTGTTCGGTACCGCCGCGCGGTCCCGTGTCTCGGTCCATGTGCGGGCCTCCCGTCTCCAGACGCAGAACAGGTTGCAGGAGGGACGGGTCCAGTTCAATAGCTTTCTGACAGCCAGTCAGATAAATTCGGCGTCTCCCCTTCCCAGATGTGTCCCCGGGCGCTCTAATGACCGCCGAGCCGAGTTCACACCGGGTGCGCCAGGTCTGGAGGAGCGGTGGAGTACAACCTTGCCGACCTTTTCGAGTCGGTCGTGGACGTGGTCCCGGACCGTGAGGCGCTGGTCTGCCTCGACCTGCCGGGGACGGGCGCGGAGCGCCGGCTCACCTACGCGGAACTGGACGCGGCGGCCAACCGGATCGCCCATCATCTGATCGGCGCGGGGATCGGGCCCGGCGAGCACCTCGGACTGC
>NZ_VCLA01000093.1 GCF_009600885.1 Streptomyces jumonjinensis | reverse complement strand
GCGGCCCCGCCGGAGCGGCACCGTCCCAGCCGGACGGCGGCGGGCCGGCCGGAGCGGCGCGCGGGGGCGGCGAGACCGCCCGGTACGCGGCCGAGATCCCGGCCCCCGCTCCAGGGCCCCTGCCGGGGGCGCCGCGACCGGCGACGGGTTCCACGGCCGGGGGCGGCGCTTCGTACACCGGGGGAGCGGGAGCGGCGAGCCGGGGCCGGACAGGCGCTGCGACGGCTTCCGGGCGCGGGAACCCGGGGCCGGGCGGGCGCTGCGCCGGAACCCCGTTCAGCCGGCCGAGCACGGCGGTGTCGGCGGGTGCGGCGGGCCGGAGGGGCTCGGCCCGGCGCTCTCCGTCGCCGCCGGTCAAGGCGAGGACCCTGTCCGCGATCCGCCGCCGCGCGGGCCGGGGCAGCAGCCGCAGCGACATCGCGCCCGCCACGGCCGCCAGCGCCAGCCCGTACATCGTCACCACCCAGGCGGCGGCCGGGCGGCCCGCGAACAGTCCGTGCATCAGCGCGAGGCACCAGGCCGGGTAGGCGAGCATATGCAGGGCACGCCAGCGGCCGGCGATCCCGCTCCGGCCGGCGAGGGCGCTGCGCAGCGCGCCCGTCGCCCCCGCGACGACCATCAGGAAGCCGGCCAGCGAGCCGAAACCGATCAGACCGGAGGCGCCGGTCACACCGAGACCGAAGGGGATGACGGCCCCGATCGGCTCCACATGCCCCAGCGAGATCTTCACGGTCGCGTGGAGCAGCAGAAATCCGAGTGCGGCGATCGCGGTGGCGCGGTGGACGGCTTGGGCGACGAGGCGGTGGCGTGGGGAGAGCAGAAGCCGGTCGGTGGCGATCAGCCCCCAGGCGATGGACGCCGTGAGGGACACCAGCGACAGGACTCCGGTGGTGAAGTCGAGCGCGGTGCGGAGATCATCGCTCCCGCCGACGGCGATCAGCGGAATCAGTGTGAACGCGGCCATGGTGAGGACGCCTTGGAAGGGACGGCCCGATGCGGAACCCGGCGGCGGTAAGGAACGGCTCTTTCGGTGTGGCTTCATGGGGCGACTCCGAGGATGCGGGAAATGCGGTCCCGTTGACGCATGCTAAGTCGCTCCATACCGAGCGGTACGGCGTTTGGGGGTTTAGTGGCGGTGAGCGCCTCCGGCCTGTGCTGGAGTTGCCCCGGATCGGTGTGATACGCGGGGTAACGGACGGGAGTTCGAGGGGGCGGCTGCCTGGCCGTGGGCCCTGACGCGGGGCCCTGGGCGTCGCGTCCCCTAGGGGCTCGCCATACCGACCCTCAGGGTGTCGCCGCATCGACCCTCAGGGCTTCGCCGCACCGGCCCTCAGGGCGTCACCTCACCGGCCTACAGGGCCCGCGCGCCCGGATGGCCCGCTGCGGTACCCTGACGCCATGCGTGCCGTACGCCTTCTGCTTAGTGAGCCGCGCTGATCAGTCCCGACGGATGAAGAGATCCGGTCGGAATCGGCGCGGCGTCCCCTCCTGTGTGAGGGGTCCTTTTGTTTGTGGGCCTATGCCCGATTGAGACCGCTGGCAGAGACGATCGATGGAGCTTTAAGGACCATGAGCGAGACGAATTCTGCTGCTTCCGCTGCCGAGGTGGCCGCGCCCCACCGCTATACGGCCGCGATGGCCGCCGATATCGAGGCACGCTGGCAGGACTTCTGGGACGCCGACGGCACCTACGCGGCGCCGAACCCGACCGGCGATCTGGCCGGGGATCCCGCCCTGGTGGCCAAGCCCAAGAAGTTCATCATGGACATGTTCCCGTACCCCTCGGGTGCGGGACTGCACGTCGGACACCCGCTGGGTTACATCGCCACGGATGTCTACGCCCGCCATCAGCGCATGACCGGGCATAACGTGCTGCACACCCTGGGCTTCGACGCCTTCGGCCTGCCCGCCGAGCAGCACGCCATCGCCACCGGTACGCACCCCCGGGTGTCCACCGAGGAGGCCATGGCGAACATGAAGCGTCAGCTCCGCCGTCTGGGCCTGGGCCACGACCAGCGCCGGTCGATCGCCACGATCGACCCGGAGTACTACAAGTGGACCCAGTGGATCTTCCTCCAGATCTTCAACTCCTGGTACGACGACCAGGCGGGGAAGGCCCGCCCGATCGCCGACCTGGTGGCGCAGTTCGAAAGCGGCGAGCGCGCCGTACCGGGCGACTCGCGCGGCTGGAGTGAGCTGAGCGCCGCCGAGCGCGCCGAGGTCCTGGGCGGATTCCGCCTGGCGTACGCCTCCGACGCCCCGGTCAACTGGTCCCCCGGCCTGGGCACCGTACTGGCGAACGAGGAAGTCACCGCCGACGGGCGCTCCGAGCGCGGCAACTTCCCGGTCTTCAAGGCCAAGCTGCGCCAGTGGAACATGCGCATCACCGCCTATGCCGACCGGCTGCTGGACGATCTGGACGCCCTTGACTGGCCCGAGGCGATCAAACTCCAGCAGCGCAACTGGATCGGCCGATCCGAGGGCGCACGGGTGCACTTCCGGGTCGATGGACACGACGACGCGCGGGTCACGGTCTTCACCACCCGTCCCGACACCCTTTTCGGTGCCACCTACATGGTGCTGGCCCCCGAGCACGGTCTGATCGACTCGATCGTGCCCGCCGAGTGGCCCCAGGGTGTTAAGGAGGCATGGACCGGCGGCGCGGCCACTCCGGCCGAGGCGGTGTCGGCGTACCGCAAGCAGACCCAGACCAAGAGCGATGTCGAGCGGCAGACCGAGCACAAGAACAAGACCGGCGTCTTCACCGGCGCGTACGCGCTGAACCCGGTCACCGGCACCCGTGTCCCGGTCTTCGTCGCCGACTACGTCCTGATGGGCTACGGCACCGGCGCGATCATGGCAGTGCCCGGCCAGGACGAGCGCGACTGGGAGTTCGCCGAGGCGTTCGGCCTGCCGATCATCCGCACCGTGCAGCCGCCGGAGGGCTGGGAGGGCGAGGCGTTCACCGGGCAGGGTCCGGCGATCAACTCCGCCAACGACCTGATCTCGCTGGACGGCCTGGCGGTCGCCGAGGCCAAGGCGAAGATCACGCAGTGGCTCACCGAGCGCGGAATCGGCGAGGGGACGATCAACTTCCGGCTGCGTGACTGGCTGTTCAGCCGTCAGCGGTACTGGGGCGAGCCCTTCCCGATCGTCTACGACGAGGACGGCGTGGCGCACGCGCTGCCGGAGTCGATGCTGCCGCTGGAGCTGCCCGAGGTCGACGACTACTCGCCGCGCACCTTCGACCCCGACGACGCCGACACCCGGCCCGAGACCCCGCTCTCCCGCAACGAGGAGTGGGTGAACGTCACGCTGGATCTCGGCGACGGCCCCCGGAGGTACCGCCGGGAGACCAACACCATGCCCAACTGGGCCGGTTCCTGCTGGTACGAGCTGCGCTATCTGGACCCGCACAACGGCGAGAAGCTGGTCGACCCGGAGATCGAGCGGTACTGGATGGGGCCGCGCGACGGGATGCCGCACGGCGGCGTCGATCTGTACGTGGGCGGCGCGGAGCACGCCGTACTCCATCTGCTGTACGCGCGGTTCTGGTCCAAGGTGCTGTTCGACCTGGGCCACATCTCGTCCCCGGAGCCGTTCCACAAGCTGTACAACCAGGGCATGATCCAGGCGTTCGTCTACCGGGACAGCCGTGGCTTCCCGGTTTCGGCCGCCGAGGTCGAGGAGCGCGACGGGAAGTTCTTCCACGAGGGCGAGCCGGTCAAGCGCGAGCTGGGCAAGATGGGCAAGTCCCTGAAGAACGCCGTGACCCCGGACGAGATCGCCGCCGAGTACGGAGCGGACACGCTGCGGCTGTACGAGATGGCGATGGGGCCGCTGGACGTCTCCCGGCCGTGGGACACCCGGGCCGTCGTCGGCCAGTACCGGCTGCTCCAGAGGCTGTGGCGCAATATCGTCGACGAGTCGACGGGTGAGGTCACGGTCGTCGACGGCGAGGCGGACGAGGCCACGCTGCGCGCACTGCACAAGGCCATCGACGGCGCCGGGCAGGACCTGTCGGCGCTGCGCTTCAACACGGCCATCGCCAAGATCACCGAGCTGAACAACCATCTGACCAAGACCGGCGGTCCGCTCTCCAGGAGCGTGGCCGAGCGGCTGGTGCTGCTGATCGCGCCGCTGGCTCCGCATATCGCCGAGGAGCTGTGGCGCAGGCTGGGGCACCAGGAGTCCGTGGTGCACCAGGACTTCCCGGTCGCCGATCCGGCGTATGTCGTGGACGAGTCCGTGATCTGCGTGGTGCAGATCAAGGGCAAGGTGAAGGCCCGGCTGGAGGTGCCGCCTTCGATCTCCGACGAGGACCTGGAGGCGCTGGCGCTGGGCGACGCGGCGGTGGTCGCCGCACTGGGCGGCGCGGGCATCCGCAAGGTGATCGTACGGGCCCCGAAGCTGGTCAACATCGTTCCCGCGTAAGCGGCGGGATCGCTTCCGGATGGGTGACGGGGGCGTTCCCGGACGGGGCGACGGGGTCGTTCCCGGACGGGGCGGCGGGATCGCTTCCGGATGGGTGACGGGGGCGTTCCCGCGTAGGCGGCGGGGGCGTTCCGAGGCAGGCGGCGGGGCCGGGCGGCCGGTGCGGACTCCGGGGGTTCCCGGGGGCGCACCGGCCCCCGGGAACCCCCGGTCCGCCCCTCGGGGTTTCCCCTACGGGCAGGTTGGGGGTTCGAAAGGAACCCCTGGCCTGCCTGGTCCGTTTACGGTGGAGGAAACACAATGCACGTACGCAGCCGGCGCACACAGCCGACGCCGAAGGGGCGCACATGGAAGCCGTGATCACGATACTGGCGCTGCTCTTCGTCGCCTTTGTGGCTTTGGGCGCGTATGTGACGGTGAAGGCGGTCCGCGCCGCCAAACGGGGTGTGGAGCGTACGGTCACCCAGGCGCGGCGCACGGTCGAGGACACCACACTCCGGGCCAAGAGCTATGGGCAGGGCGGCGTCGCCGCCGAGCTGGCGCAGCTGCGTCTGAAGCTGCGCACCTCGATGCGGGCCACCCAGGACGCGCTGCACGCGGGGGTGGCGGAGGATGCCTCCCTCTCCGAGTCCATCGCTCTCTTCGAGCGGCTGAGTGCGCACGGCCATGAGCTGGACGACGAGCTGAAGCGGCTGGAGCGCGAGCCGGACAAGTCGACGGTCGCGTCCCGGCTGCCCGATCTCCGGGAGCGTACGGAGCGGATCACCCACTCCGCGGAGTCGCTGCGCTGGGCGGCGCGGGACCGGGCGCAGAGGTTCGCCAACGACGATCTGGACATGCTGAGCAGCCAGATCGACATGGAGGCGGGCGCTCTGCGGCACTGGTCGGAGCCGGCGGCCGACGCGGCTTCGGGACAGACCTCGCCGGAGCGGACCGAGCCCGGGAAGAGCTGGTCCACGGCGGATGGCGGGACCGCGCGGCCCGGTGCGGAGACAGCGGCCGAGGCGGGGGCGGCCGATGGGGGCGCTGCCCAGCAGCCTCAGGCGATCACCGCGCGTGACCCGCACCAGCAGACCTATCCCTGGCAGAAGACCACCCGCCCGGAGACCCCCAGCTGACCGTCGACAGGGCCGGGCTGCCGTCCGATGCCTCCGACCGGTAACCTCCCGCTCATGTCCCGCCATGTCGCGATCGTCACCGATTCAACGGCCTATCTGCCGCACCCGGCGATGGAGCGCCATGGCATCGTGGCGGTGCCCCTGACCGTGGTGCTCGGTGATCAGGCGCTCGAAGAGGGCACGGAGATCTCGGCCCGCTCGCTCGCCCAGGCCCTGCAGAAGCGACGCTCGGTGACCACATCGCGGCCGAGTCCGGAGACCTTCGCCGAGACCTATCGGGCGAGCGCGGCGGCCGGGGCGACCGGGATCGTCTCGCTCCATCTGTCGGCGGAGATCTCAGGGACGTATGACGCCGCCGTGCTGGCGGCCAGAAACGCCCCGGTGCCGGTGCGTGTAGTGGACACCGGGATGGTCGCGATGGCCCTGGGATTCTGCGCCCTCGCGGCGGCCGAGACCGCGGAGAGCGGCGGCACGCTCGATGAAGCGGTGGCCGCCGCCGAGAAGCGGGCCGCGGGCACATCGGCCTGGTTCTATGTCGACACCCTCGACTATCTGCGGCGCGGCGGCCGGATAGGGGCCGCGCAGGCGCTGCTCGGGTCGGCGCTCGCCGTGAAGCCGCTGCTGCAACTGGACGGCGGTCGGATCGAGTTGCTGGAGAAGGTGCGGACCGCGTCCAAGGCGATCGCCCGGCTGGAGGAGATCGCCGTCGAACGGGCGGGTCTGAGCCGGGTGGACATCGCGGTGCACCATCTCGCGGCTCCGGAGCGGGCTGAGGCGCTCGCCGAACGGCTGCGGGAGCGGGTGCCGGGGCTGGTCGATCTGCATGTCAGCGAGGTGGGCGCGGTGATCGGGGCGCATACGGGGCCGGGGCTGCTGGGAGCCGTGGTCTCACCGCGCTGAGACCCGCCGGGTCCGCGGGCGTGGTTTCCGGAGCGCCGGGCCTTCCCCTGTGCCCCGTGGTGGCTGCGGGGAGACTGCTTCGCCGGGGGCCTCTGTGACACTTGTGGGTGACGGAGTTACTCACAACGGTCTGGTTTTCCACGGGAATTGAGGCTGCTCAGCGAGTTCGGGCGGATGTGCCTACCGTCCTGTCCATGGCTCTTCGATCACGTTCCGCAACCAGTGGGCCGGGCCGCGCCCCGGCATCGGACGGCCGCGCCCGTGTCAGGCGCGGGGCAGGCCCATCGCTCGGCCGCGGCCCCGGCAGCGGCCGGGGGCCCGTGCGTACGGTGGCGAGGGCGCGCGGGAGACGGGTGCCGGGGGCCGCGGTGGGGTCGGCCTCCGGTGGTGTCGGTTTCGGCGGTGGTTTCGGCGGCCTTTCCGGTATCGCTTCCGGTGCCTCCTCGGGTACGGGCCGGGGGCCTGGCCCGGGTGCGGTGCCGGGGCCGGCCGAGGGCGCGGGTCCCGTCGCGGGTGCGGGCACGGGTTCTGGTCCTGGGCCTGGTCCTGGGCCTGGGCCTGGGCCGAGTCCGGGGCCGGTCCCGGAATCAGACTCGGGAGCGGGTCCGGGTCCGGGCGCCGGGGTCGCTGGGGCGAGAGGCGCGCGTCGGCGGGCGGGGCTCGCCCTGCGGGAGCGGCTGCCGTTATGGATACAGCTCCGCTGCGGGCTCGAACCGAGGGCGCTCGCCGCTCTGGCCGTCGTTCTCGTGGCGGCCGTCGTCTTCGCGGTGCAGCACTTCTGGGCGGGACGGCCACAGGCCGTACGCGCCCCGGAGCTGGTCCGCCAGGGCACGACCGCTCAGGAGCGGGCGGAGCCGGCGGCCGGTCACTCCTCACCCTCCGTGACGCAGTCGGGTGAGCGGATCGTCGTGGACGTCAGCGGCAAGGTCCGCCGCCCCGGTGTGCTCCGACTGCCCGCCGGGTCCCGGGTCGCCGACGCCCTGCGCGCGGCCGGGGGAGCCGAGCCGGGCACCGACCTGGACGGCCTCAACCGCGCGCGGGTGCTCCTCGACGGTGAGCAGGTGGTGGTGGGCGTGCCACCGGGGGCCGCGGGCGCGGGCACACCGGGTGCCGTGTCCGGGACGGCTGCCGCGGGCGCGGCGGCCCCGGGGCAGCCCACCGGGCCGCTGAGCCTCACCTCGGCGACCGCGGAGCAGCTCGACACCCTGCCGGGCGTCGGCCCGGTCCTGGCCCAGCACATCATCGACTACCGCACCCGGCACGGCGGATTCCGGTCCGTCGGCCAACTCCGCGAGGTCAACGGGATCGGTGATCGCCGGTTCGCCGATCTGCGGTCACTGGTGCGGCCATGACCCGCTCATCGGTGCACACCGCGTCGGGGCGGCGGCTGGGCATGTCCTACCCCCGGCAGGAGGGCGCGGCGGATCTGCGGC
>NZ_VCLA01000092.1:7735-18758 GCF_009600885.1 Streptomyces jumonjinensis | reverse complement strand
GACCAGCCTCTGGAACGCCTCCGACCAGTAACCCCCCGCGCCCGGCGACGCGTCCTCCGGCTCGTCCGGCGTCGCCGTGAGCAGATCGAGACGGCTCGCCTCCGAGGGATCCAGACAGCGCTCCGCGAGGCCCATCACTCCGCTGAAGCTCCAGGGATAGCTGCCCGCCTCCCGGGCTATGTCGAGCGCGTCGACCACCGAGCGCCCCAGCGGACCCGACCAGGGCACCGCACAGACGCCCAGCAGCTGGAACGCCTCCGACAGCCCATGCGCCGCGATGAACTCCGCGACCCAGGCCGCCCGCTCCGCCTCCCCGAGCGCCGCCAGCAGCTTGGCCCGCTCGGCGAGCGAGGAGGTCCCCGGGCCCGCCTCCGGGGGAGCGCCCGGAGCGCCGAGCAGCGCACGGGACCACTCCGCGTCACGCTGGCGCACGGCGGCCCGGCACCACGCCGCGTGCAGCTCCTCGCGCCATCCGTCCGTCACCGGCAGCCCGACGATCTCCCCCGGGGTGCGTCCGCCGAGGCGGTCCACCCAGGTGGACAGCGGGGACGCCGCCACCAGTTGACCCAGCCACCACGACCGCTCGCCCCGGCCGGTCGGCGGGGCCGGAACCACCCCGTCGCGCTCCATGCCCGCGTCGAACTCGCGCGGCGCGCTCACGGCTATCGCCGCACCGCCCATGGCCCGGTCCGGCCCGACGCACTCCGCCGCCCGCGCGGCCATCCGCCCGGCGAGCGCCGAACCGGGCAGCCCGGAGAGCAGCTCCGCCGCCGTGGCCCGGACATTGCGGCTGCGATCGGCGAGCGCCTCCTCCAGGAACGGTTCGTCCGCGTCGGACAGCCCTTCCCGCAGGGAGTCCAGGAACATCAGCCGGTCCTCGGCCCGCTCCGCCGCCCAGGTCCCCGACAGCAGCGCAAGAGCGCCTCCCGGGTCCTCGGCCCGCACCGCCGTCAGCAGCGCCACCCGCTCGGCGAAGAGGCCCTCCTCCCACAGCCGCCGGACCGCCGCCGGCTCCCGCACATCGGGAAGCGGCACACCCCCGCCCGACGCGCCGCGCGCCGCGAACTTCCAGTCCGGGTTGAACCGGGCCAGCCACAGCCCCCGGGAACCGGCGAACACGAGCGCTTGCGGCCGCAGATCCGTGCGGGCCCGGGCCGCGTCCAGCAGCGCGGGCAGCAGGGCCGCCGGGGCCCGAAAGCCGCGCTCATTGGCCGTGGCCAGCCACTGGGGCAGCAGCTCCGTCAGATCGGGAGCCGTGCCCCGGCGGCCTCCCGACGACGGGGCCGAGCGGTCGGCCAGCAGCTGGGCGAGCCGGTGCCGTGCCGCCTCCGGCAGCGGGGGCCGGTCGTCCCGGGGCGCGGGCTCCGGCGGGGAGGCCGCGGGCGCGGGCAGCAGCCCCGCTCTGCGTCGCACGGTGTGCAGCGCCGCCGCGTCCAGCAGGGCGGCGGGAGGGTCCCCGCCCGCCGCCATGACCCCCTCCGGGGGCGTTCGCCGGTCGGTGCCGAGCAGCGCCGAGGTGACGAGCTCTTCCCACAGAGCGGCGCCGGTCGTACTGGTCATATGTCCTCCGTTGTTCTCCGTTGTTGTCCTCCGTGCGTTCGCGGTCGGGCGGGACGGGTGCGCCGGGCAGGCGCTCGCCCGGCGGCGGGCCCCACACGGCGCCGCGGTCCCGGGCACCCTCCGACAAGTTCGTGCGCCGCCCCACGCGGTGGCAGGGGAGCGGATCCAGGGCGCGTGCGCGACGCACCGGCACAGGCACCGGGGACGTGTGCTCGACGTACCCGAACAGGTGCCCGGGGGCGCCGGAGACCGGATCGCCCCCTGGGCGGGCGGGGTCTTCCTCCGGCTCCCGCGCGGCGTCCAGGGACGCCGGAGACCGGACGGGCCGCGGTCCCGGCATCGCACCGGACCCGGCTCCCTCACGTCGGCCGCGCCGGTGAGCGAGCCGGTGAGGGAACGGGAGCCGCCGGGAGAGGGCGGCGCGCGGGGCCGGCGGCATCAGACGAGGGCGACCGCCCCGGGGTCTTCGGCGGACCAGGCGGCCAGCGGTGTCACACCCCGGTGGCCGCACTCGCCGAACACGGTGACCGGACCGCCGCCGGACAGCGCCACGAGCCTCCACAGCCCCGGCCGGGCGAGCGCGGCGGCCGACACCGGCAGCGCCGCCCCACCGGCCGCGTCCGCCAGCTGCCAGCCCTCGCCGTGCGGTACGGGTATCACCTCCGTCAGCGTCACCGGCCAGGCATCCAGCCAGGGATCGTCGAGCAGCGCCCGCCCATACGCGTCCAGCGCCGCCGACACCGGCCCCCCGGGCGGCGGCGTCCGGCACGGAACCGGCGAGCCCAGCCGCTCGCCCAGCTCCGCCCGGAGCTGCCCGCCCCCCGGATAGGGAGTCAGCTCCGCCTCGATCACCGTCCCCACCGGCAGCGCCAGCTGGGGAGCGCGCCCCGCCGCGCCGAAGGACAGCAGCAGCGCGATCCGCCCCGAATCCCGCCCGTGCACCCATATCCTGCGGGTGGTCAGCTTTCCGTCCGGCGCGTCGTACTGAGCGAGGACCAGCCAGCGGTCGTGCACCGGCCGACCGGTGGCGGGCGAGGACAGACCGACCCTCGCGCGCACGGTGGCGGCCAGCGGCTCCGGCAGGCCCCCGACGCCCAGCCAGGCCGCGTCCAGCAGATGCGTCAGCGCACACTCCTCCAGCAGCCGCACCGGCCACCCCGGGCCCGACCCCGGGATCGCCCCCAACTCCCGCACCCGCGCCGCCAGCCCCGGCGCCTGGGCGTCGACCATCCGGGCCGCCGTCTCCTCCCACAGGCCGTACCCCGAACGCTCGGCCGCCGCCAGACCGCCGCGCAGCAGATCCGCCAGCCGCTGCTCCAGCTCCACCGCACCCGCCGTGATCCGCTCGGCCCGGCGCTCCGCCCTGCGCCGGGCCGCCTCGGGATCGGCGGCCCTCCCCGACCGCCCCTCGCCCGCGCCCGACCGCTCCCCCTCCGAACGTCCGCGGCGGCTCTCCAGCCACTCCCCGGCCCACTCCGGCGGGGTGCCGACGGGCACGGCCGCCGTGTCCGCGGCCCAGAGCAGCAGAAGTCCCAGCGCGTGCTTGCAGGGGAACTTCCGGCTCGGGCAACTGCAGCTGTACGCGGGACCCGTGGTGTCGACCGCCGTCCGATACGGCTTGCCGCCACTGCCCTTGCACAGACCCCACACCGCCCCCGCCCCGCTCGTGCCCGAGTCCGACCACGGCCCGGCCGCGCCGAGCCTGCTTCCCGCCTTGCGTGAGGCGGCGTCAGGAGCCAGCGCCAGCACCTGGTCCGGGGTCCAGCGCGCCTCATGCCCCAAAAGGTCCGAAGGCTCTTCCCCATCCGATCGCAGCATGTCGACGACGGTACGGGCGACCACTGACAATCGCCTCCGACCTGCGACGACGATCGATTGTCAGTGGCGTGGTGCAAGGTGGGGACCACATCGGATCGAGCGATCTGGAGGGGGACGCATGACCGTGTCCGAAAGCAGTGCGAGCACCGGTGCCGAGGTGCTGCGGCCCCATGCGGAAGACGCCTTCGCGGAGGAGCTCAAGGCACTCGCCGCGGCCGACGACCGCCCCCGTCCCACCGGCTGGCGGCTGTCGCCGTGGGCCGTCGCCACCTATCTCCTCGGCGGCGCACTCCCCGACGGCACCGTGATCACACCGAAGTACGTCGGCCCGCGCCGGATCGTCGAAGTCGCCGTCACCACCCTCGCCACCGACCGGGCGCTGCTGCTGCTCGGGGTGCCCGGCACCGCCAAGACCTGGGTGTCCGAGCATCTGGCGGCGGCCGTCAGCGGCGACTCGACCCTGCTGGTGCAGGGCACGGCAGGCACCCCCGAAGAGGCCATCCGCTACGGATGGGACTACGCGCGGCTGCTCGCCCACGGCCCCAGCCGGGACGCGCTGGTGCCCGGTCCCGTCATGCGCGCCATGGCCGACGGCATGACCGCACGGGTCGAGGAGCTGACCCGCATCCCCGCGGATGTGCAGGACACCCTCATCACGATTCTGTCCGAGAAGACCCTGCCCATCCCCGAACTGGGGCAGGAGGTGCAGGCGGTCCGGGGCTTCAATCTCATCGCCACCGCCAATGACCGCGACCGCGGGGTCAACGACCTGTCCAGCGCCCTGCGCCGCCGCTTCAACACCGTGGTGCTGCCGCTTCCGGCGACGCCCGACGACGAGGTGGACATCGTGTCCCGGCGCGTCGACCAGATCGGGCGCTCGCTCGATCTGCCCGCCGCACCCGAGGGCCTGGAGGAGATCCGGCGTGTCGTCACCGTCTTCCGGGAGCTGCGCGACGGAGTGTCGGCGGACGGCCGCACCAAGCTCAAGACACCGTCCGGCACCCTCTCCACGGCCGAGGCGATCTCCGTGGTCACGGGCGGGCTCGCGCTCGCCGCGCACTTCGGCGACGGGGTGCTGCGGTCCGCCGACGTGGCGGCCGGGATACTCGGCGCGGTGGTGCGGGACCCGGCGGCGGACCGGGTCGTCTGGCAGGAGTATCTGGAGACGGTGGTCCGCGAGCGGGCGGGCTGGCAGGACTTCTACCGCGCGTGCCGCGAGGTGAGCGTATGACCCCGCTGCTCCTCGGGGTCCGCCACCACGGGCCGGGATCGGCCCGTGCGGTGCGGGCCGCGCTGGAGGCCGCGCCGCCCGACGCGGTGCTGATCGAGGGCCCGCCCGAGGCAGACGCCCTGCTCGCCCTGGCAGCGGACGACCGGATGCGGCCGCCGGTCGCGCTGCTGGCCCACGCGGTGGACGACCCGGGCAGAGCCGCGTTCTGGCCGCTGGCCGACTTCTCCCCGGAGTGGGTGGCGATCCGCTGGGCGCTGGGCCGGGGGGTCCCGGTGCGCTTCATCGACCTCCCGGCGGCGTTCTCGCTGGCGGCGGGGGCCGTGGTGCCGGCAGGGGCTGTGGCGCCGGCGGAGGACGGAGCGGCCGGCGCCGACCCGGTGCGCGTCGACCCGCTCGCCGTCCTCGCCGGGGCCGCCGGATACGACGACCCCGAGCGCTGGTGGGAAGACGTCGTCGAACACCGCGGCCCCGGGGGCGGCAGCGACCCCCTCGCGCCCTTCGCCGCCCTCGGGGAGGCCATGGCCGCCCTGCGCGGCCGTTACGGACACGGCGGACACGAGCGCGACCTCGTCCGCGAAGCCCATATGCGGCTTCAGCTGCGCTCAGCGCGCAAGGAGTTCAGCGACCGTCTCGCCGTCGTCTGCGGCGCCTGGCACATGCCCGCTTTCAGTGAGAAGACCACCGTCGCCGCCGACAGAGCCCTCCTCAAGGGCCTGCCCAAGGTCAGGACCGAGATGACCTGGGTGCCCTGGACCCATCGCCGCCTCGCCAGACAGAGCGGCTACGGCGCCGGGATCGACTCACCCGGCTGGTACGGACACCTCTTCCAGGCCCCCGACCGGCCCATCGAGCGCTGGATGACCAAGGTCGCGGGTCTGCTGCGCGACGAGGACCGGATCGTGTCCAGCGCCCATGTCATCGAGGCCGTCCGGCTCGCCGAGACCCTCGCCGCCCTGCGCGGACGCCCGCACGCCGGACTGACCGAGACCACCGACGCCATCCGGGCCGTGATGTGCGACGGCTCCGATGTGCCGCTCGATCTCATCCGGGACCGGCTCGTCGTCGGCGACGTCCTGGGCGAAGTCCCCGACGACGCACCCGCCGTCCCCCTCCAGCGGGACCTCAGCCGCGCGCAGCGCACCCTGCGGCTCAAGCCCGAGGCCCGGGAGCGGGAGCTGGAGCTCGACCTCCGCAAGGAGACCGACGCGTCCCGGAGCCGGCTGCTGCACCGGCTGCGGCTGCTCTCCATCGGCTGGGGCGAGCCCACCGCCGGACGCGGAAGCACCGGCACCTTCCGGGAGAGCTGGCGGCTGCGCTGGGAGCCCGAACTCCATGTCCGGGTGGCCGAGGCCGGGGTATGGGGCACCACCGTGCTCTCCGCCGCCGTCGCCAAGGCGGAGAACGACGCCGTCACCGCCGCCGACCTCGCCGGGATCACCTCGCTCGCCGAGCGATGTCTGCTCGCCGAGCTGACCGACGCCCTCCCTGTGGTGATGCGCGCGCTCGCCGACCGCGCCGCCCTCGACGCCGACGTGGGCCATCTCGCCCGGGCGCTCCCCGCCCTGGCCCGCTCCCTGCGGTACGGCGACGTACGGTCCACGGACACCTCCGCCCTCGCCGAGGTCGCCACCGGCCTCGCCGAACGGATCTGCGTAGGGCTGCCGCCCGCCTGCGCCGGGCTCGACGCGGAGGGCGCCGGACGGATGCGCCGGGATCTGGACGCGGTGCACACCGCGATGGGGCTGCTCCCCGCCGAGCGGAGGCCGGGCGAGCGCTGGAGCGCGGTCCTGCGCGGGCTCGCCGTCCGGGACGCCGTCCCCGGACTGCTCCGGGGCCGGGCCGCCCGGCTCCTCCTCGACGACGGACGGCTCGACGAGGACGAGGCCGCCAGGCTGATGAGCCTCGCGCTCTCCACCGGCACTCCGCCCGCCGAGGCCGCCGCCTGGATCGAGGGCTTCATCGGCGGCGCGTCCGGCGGCGGCATGCTCCTGGTCCATGACGAGCGGCTGCTCGCCCTGGTCGACGGCTGGCTCACCCGGGTGTCCCCGGAGGCGTTCACCGATGTACTGCCGCTGCTGCGCCGCACCTTCTCGGCCTATGAGCCCGGAGTACGCCGCACCCTGGGCGAGCTGATCCGGCGCGGGCCCGCGACCGCATCCGGCGGGCAGCGGCGATCCGAGGCGGCGATACCCGGCTTCGCGCCCGACCTGCACCTGCGGCGGGCCGATGCCGTGCTGCCGGTGCTCCGGCTGCTCCTCGGGGTGCCGGGCCCCGGTCCGGACCCGGGCTCCGGCACCGGCCTGGTGCCCGGCACCGGCCCGGGCCTCGGCACAGCCCCGGGCCCGGAAGCGAAGGGCTCGGCTGCCGAGGGGCGGGTGGAACAGGGCCCCGGGATGCCTGAGACGCCTGGGATAGAGGACGACGACCTCGCGGGGGTGGGGAGATGAGCCCGATGGCGCGCACGGCGTACACGGAAGAGCGGACGGCGGGACCGGTCGAGCCCGCGACCAGCCCGGGGGAAGGGGCGACCAGCCCAGGGGAAGGCGAGATGGGCCCGGGGGAAGGCGTGACGAGCCCGAGGGGGGCGCGATGGGTCCGAGGGAAGGCGTGATGAGGCCGCAGGAAGGCGCGATGAGTCAGGGGGAGGTCTCCACGGGCCCGGGGGAGGGCGTGGCGGGCGCCGATGAGCGGGTGCGGCGGTGGCGGCTCGTCCTCGGCGCGGACGCAGCCGCCGCCACCGGCCGTTCCCTCTCGGGGACGGACCAGGCCATCGACGCGGCCCTGACCGCTCTCTACGGCGGCGGCGAGAGCCCCGGCGGCAGCGGGCGCCGGGGCCGCAGCGCCGGACTCGGCGCCTCCGCACCCGCCGTCGCCCGCTGGCTCGGCGATATCCGCGCCTACTTCCCCAGCTCCGTCGTCCAGGTCATGCAGCGCGACGCCATCGACCGGCTCGGGCTGGCCGCCCTGCTGCTGGAGCCCGAGATGCTGGAGGCGGTGGAAGCCGACGTCCATCTCGTCGGCACCCTGCTCTCCCTCAACAAGGCCATGCCGGAGACCACCAGGGAGACGGCCAGAGCGGTCGTCCGGAAGGTGGTCGAGGAGCTGGAGAAGCGGCTCGCCACCCGTACCAGATCCACGCTCACCGGAGCGCTCGACCGGTCGGCCAGAGTGAGCCGGCCCCGGCACCGGGACATCGACTGGGACCGCACCATCCGGGCCAACCTCAAGAACTATCTCCCCGAGTTCGGCACCGTGGTCCCCGAGCGGCTCATCGGCTACGGGCGGGCGTCGCAGAGCGTGAAGAAGGAGGTCGTGCTCTGCGTCGATCAGTCGGGCTCCATGGCGGCCTCCGTCGTCCACGCCTCGGTCTTCGGCGCGGTGCTGGCCTCCATGCGCTCCATCGCCACCCGGCTCGTCGTCTTCGACACCTCCGTCGTGGATCTCACCGACCAGCTCGCCGACCCCGTCGATGTGCTCTTCGGCACCCAGCTCGGGGGCGGCACCGACATCAATCGCGCGCTCGCCTACTGCCAGTCGCGGATCACCCGTCCCGCGGACACGATCGTCGTACTGATCAGCGATCTGTACGAGGGCGGGATACGGGACGAGATGCTGAAGCGGGTGGCCGCGATGAAGGCCTCGGGGGTGCAGTTCGTGGCACTGCTCGCGCTCTCGGACGAAGGCGCCCCGGCCTACGACCGGGAGCATGCCGCCGCCCTCGCCGCCCTGGGAGCCCCCGCCTTCGCCTGCACACCGGATCTCTTCCCCGACGTCATGGCGGCGGCCGTCGAGAAGCGGCCCCTGCCCATACCCGACCTCTGACATCGGCCCGCCGTCCCGGTCCGCGCCCGTGACCCCGTCCGTGACCCCGTCCCGGGCCCCCTCCGCGACCCCGCCCCGCCTGCCGGATCCGTCCGCCGCATCCCCTCCCGCCTCCCCCTCCCCCCGGCACCTGTCCGTATCCGCATCCCGGAGCCGTTCGAATCCGCCCGGCGGGCCCTTTTCCGGCCCCCGCCGGCTGCGTAGCCGATCACCCCGGGCTGATCTGTGACCGTAATCACCGCTGATGTGTGAGCTGCGATTTAGGGAGCCACGGGCCACGGAGATACTCTGCGAGGCGGACATGCCGCGTGCTCGGACACCGTGTGCGCTTTCCTTGTGACATCGCAGTCACGTTGCCCTTCGCGGCACGCCCACGCAGACAACGAACCGCGATCAGCAGAAAAGGGACGGACGCGCGTGGACCTGTTCGAGTACCAGGCGAGGGACCTCTTCGCCAAGCACGGTGTACCGGTGCTGGCCGGTGAAGTCATCGACACGCCTGAGGCGGCGCGCGAGGTCACCGAGCGTCTGGGCGGCCGATCGGTCGTCAAGGCGCAGGTGAAGGTCGGCGGCCGAGGCAAGGCCGGCGGCGTGAAGCTGGCCTCCAGCCCGGATGACGCGGTCGAGAAGGCCGGTCAGATCCTGGGCATGGACATCAAGGGCCATACGGTCCACAAGGTGATGCTGGCGGAGACCGCCCCCGAAATCGCCGAGGAGTACTACGTCTCGTACCTCCTCGACCGCACCAACCGCACCTTCCTCGCCATGGCCTCCGTCGAGGGCGGCATGGACATCGAGGAGGTCGCCGCCACCAAGCCCGAGGCTCTGGCGAAGATCCCCGTGGACGCCAACGAGGGCGTCACCCCGGAGAAGGCCCGCGAGATCGTCGCCGCCGCGAAGTTCCCGGCCGAGGTCGCGGACCAGGTCGCGGACATCCTGGTGACCCTGTGGAAGACCTTCATCGCCGAGGACGCCCTCCTCGTCGAGGTCAACCCGCTCGCCAAGGTCGCCGACGGCCGGGTCATCGCGCTGGACGGCAAGGTGTCGCTCGACGCCAACGCCGACTTCCGCCAGCCCGGCCACGAGGCCCTTGAGGACAAGGCCGCGGCCAACCCGCTGGAGGCCGCCGCCAAGGCCAAGAACCTCAACTACGTCAAGCTCGACGGCGAGGTCGGCATCATCGGCAACGGCGCGGGGCTGGTCATGTCCACCCTCGACGTGGTCGCCTACGCCGGCGAGAACCACGGCGGGGTCAAGCCCGCGAACTTCCTCGACATCGGCGGCGGCGCCTCCGCCGAGGTCATGGCGAACGGCCTGGAGATCATCCTCGGCGACCCGGACGTCAAGTCCGTCTTCGTCAACGTCTTCGGCGGCATCACCGCCTGTGACGAGGTCGCCAACGGCATCGTGCAGGCCCTGGAGCTGCTGAAGTCCAAGGGCGAGGACGTCACCAAGCCGCTGGTCGTGCGCCTCGACGGCAACAACGCGGAGCTGGGTCGCAAGATCCTTTCCGACGCCAACCACCCGCTTGTGCAGCGAGTGGACACCATGGACGGCGCGGCCGACAAGGCCGCCGAGCTCGCGGCGAAGTAAGGGATTCTGACCACCATGGCTATCTTCCTCACCAAGGACAGCAAGGTCATCGTCCAGGGCATGACCGGTGCCACGGGCATGAAGCACACCAAGCTGATGCTGGGCGACGGCACCAACATCGTCGGCGGTGTGAACCCCCGTAAGGCCGGTACCACCGTCGACTTCGACGGCACCGAGGTACCCGTGTTCGGCACGGTCGCCGAGGCGATGAAGGAGACCGGAGCCGACGTCTCCGTGCTCTTCGTGCCCCCGGCGTTCGCCAAGGCCGCCGTCGTCGAGGCGATCGACGCCGAGATCCCGCTGGCCGTCGTCATCACCGAGGGCATCGCGGTGCACGACTCCGCCGCCTTCTGGGCGCACGCCGTCAGCAAGGGCAACAAGACCCGGATCATCGGCCCGAACTGCCCCGGTCTGATCACCCCCGGTCAGTCCAACGCCGGCATCATCCCGGGCGACATCACCAAGCCCGGCCGTATCGGACTGGTCTCCAAGTCCGGCACGCTGACCTACCAGATGATGTACGAGCTCCGTGACATCGGCTTCTCCTCGGCCGTCGGCATCGGTGGCGACCCGGTCGTGGGCACCACCCACATCGACGCGCTCGCGGCCTTCGAGGCCGACCCGGAGACCGAGCTGATCGTCATGATCGGTGAGATCGGCGGCGACGCCGAGGAGCGCGCGGCCGAGTTCATCAAGGCCAATGTCACCAAGCCGGTCGTCGGCTACGTCGCGGGCTTCACCGCCCCCGAGGGCAAGACCATGGGCCACGCCGGAGCCATCGTGTCCGGCTCCTCCGGCACCGCGCAGGCCAAGAAGGAGGCCCTGGAGGCCGCGGGCGTCAAGGTCGGCAAGACCCCGACCGAGACGGCCAAGCTCGCCCGCGAGCTGCTTCAGGGCTGATTCGCCCAGCCCAGTAGCCCCCAGCGGTAACCGGTAGTACCCATACGGATGGGCCCGCGCCTCGGCAGAGAGGCGCGGGCCCATCCGTATATCCGTATA
>NZ_VCLA01000092.1:0-7400 GCF_009600885.1 Streptomyces jumonjinensis | reverse complement strand
GGGGGGGGGGGGGTCAGGGGATCCGGGGGACCAGACGTTCCGGGCCGTGGGCCGGTTCGGAGAACAGCCGGTCGCGCAGCTTCCTGCCGCGCTCCGTCAGCGGCTGAGGTCCGGCGTGCGCCGGGACGCCCTCGACCCGCTGCCCGGGGGCGACCGCCGGTTCGTACTGCCGTGGCGCGGTGGCCAGGGTGAAGCCCGTCGCGCTGATGATCAGCGCGGTCACGGTGAGCGCGGTCCGCGTCCAGAACCAGACCCGGCGCTCGCTGCCCTCCCGTACGGATTGGGCGGGCGCGGGCTGAGGCGGGGGGCAGGCGTCCGCCAGGGCGATGAGCTGCTGGTGGAGGGCCTCGGGGGTGTCGAGCCCCGGCAGCCGCCCCGCGATCGACTCACGCGCGTGCAGCACCCGGCTGGCCGCGGCCGGGGTGCTCGCCTCGGTCTCGGCCGCGGTCTCGGGCAGATCGAGCCCCAGACCGTCGTAGAGGATCAGCGTGCGGCGGTAGGCGGGCGGCAGCTCCAGCAGCGCGTCGAGCAGAGCGCGCCGGTCCGGGTCCAGCGGCGGCGCGTCGGCGTTCCGGTGCGCGGGGCGCAGCCGCTGCCAGGGAGACATGGCGAACTCGTACGCCGCGGCCCGCACCCATCCCACCGGGTCCCGGTCGCGGGCCACCTCGGGCCAGTGCTGCCAGGCGAGGTGGAAGGCCCGCTCGACGGACTCATGGGAGAGCCGCTGCCGCCCGGTGAGCAGATAGGACTGGCGTACGAGGGACGGGGCCGCGTGGCCGTAGAGGGCGTCGAATGCCTCGGCGGGGGTCGGCCCGTCGTCCGGCGGGGGCGGGTCCGGCGGCTCACCCCGCTGCCGGTCCCGTTCTTGCTGCTGTTGCGGCGGCTGGTCGGCCGGATCCTCTGGTGGGGCGTCTACCCGTTCGTGCTGGTGAGCGGGGTGTACGACGGGGGGCGCCGTCTTCGGCGGGTGTGGCGGGGCGGGTCGGGACGCGCGTTTGGCGGCGGGGGCGGGCCGGGTGGTCGAGTGCGGTTGCCTGCTCTTCTCAGGGATCTTGAGACCGATGGACCTGGCCGCCGTCTTCTCTTCCATATGGACTCCGGCCCCCATATGGACTCCGGCCCCGGCCCCGGCCCCGGCCTCGGTTTCGGTTGCGGTTTCGAGTTCCGGCTGTGCGGCGATCGTCTCCGGAGCCGCCTCCACCGGACCGCCCACGACCTCCGACGCGATCCCGATCCCGGTCCCGGCCCCGGTCGCGGACGGTTCGGGCTCTGGGGCCGCCCCGGCTTCTTCGGCCGTAGCGGCCGTAGCGGCCGTAGCGGCCGGCTGAGCGGCCGACTGCGCCGCCGGGGCATCGGGATCAGGGCCCGCGTACCCCAGCAGCTTCACATATGCCTCGCGTCTGCGGCCCCGTGGATCGCTGCGGCCCATCTCCCATGCGCGGACGGTCGCCTTGGTGACGCCGAGCGCCGCCGCGACCTCCTTTTCGCTCATCGACTTCGCCTCACGCAGCTTGCGCCGTTCCTTGGGAGAGGGCAGCGGGGGGCGGGAGGCGGAGTGGGTCGTGCTCTGGGTCATCAAGGGCTCCCCGAAGCGCTGCACTCGGCGTAAAAGTACATAAACGTATCTTGAGCGACACAACGGCTATTCGCCCGTTACATGGATAGAGCGCGTGTCGTTGGCAGCATGGCCGCGTGACCCAGACGACCGATCACGGCCCTTCGTACTCACCGACTCCGGTCCTGGTGCAGGGCGGCCGGAGAGCCGCTCTGGTCGCGTGTCTTGTGCGCGGGGCGACCGCCGCCGGCCTGGGGCTCGGTGTGTTCGCCGTTCTCGTGATGGTGGTGTGGATCAGCTCTCCGTACCCGGACAGCGGCCCCAGCGGGGCGCTTCATGTCGCCGCCGGGCTCTGGCTGCTGGCTCATGGCACCGAACTCGTACGCCCGGAGACCCTCTCCGGGCAGCCCGCTCCGGTCGGTGTCGTACCGCTGCTGCTCACGGTGCTGCCGGTGACGCTGATCCACCGGGCCGCGCGGGACGGGCTGCTGCCGGACGCGGACGGGCGGCGGCCGACCCCTTCGCCCGCCGGCGCGGTATGCGCGGTGAGTCTGGGATATCTGCTGGTCGGCGCGGTGGCCACGCTCTATGCGACGGCCGGTTCGCCCGCCGCGAACCCGCTGAGCGCGCTGGTGCATCTGCCGCTGGTGACCGTGGTCGCCGCGCTGGCGGGAGTGTGGACGGCCAGGGGCCGTCCGAGTGGGCCGCTGCCGGGGTGGCTGCCCGCGTCCATGCGGGTGTGGCTGGCCCGCAGCCGGGTGACGGTGGCGCTGCGATCGGCCGTCGCGGGCACGCTGGTGCTGCTCGGCGGCGGTGCGCTGCTGGTCGCTTCGGCGCTGGTGTGGCACGCGGACGCCACCCAGGACGCGTTTCTGCATCTCGCCGACGGCTGGGCTGGGCGGCTCGCGGTGCTGCTGCTGGGGATCACCCTCGTCCCCAACGCGTCGGTATGGGGGGCCGCGTACGGGCTGGGGCCCGGTTTCACGGTCGGTACGGGCGCGGTCGCCGCGCCCCTGGCGGTGACCGGCGACCCCGCCCTGCCGTACTTCCCGCTGATCGCCGCGATTCCGGCGGAGGGGCCCGGGACACCGCTGAACTGGGCGTGCGCGGTGGTTCCGGTGATCGCGGCGCTGGTGATCGCGGCGTTCACGGTGGCGTCCGCCGCGCCTCGTTACGGAGACCGGGAGACGGCGTGGGGCATCCGGGAGACCGCGTACGCCGCACTGCTCGGCGCGATCGGCTGCGGGGTGCTGATGGCCCTGGCGGCGGGTGTCGCGGGCGGGGCGATGGGCACGGAGCGGCTGGTGGCGTTCGGTCCGGTGTGGTGGACGACGGGCGCGGCGGCGCTCTGCTGGTCGGCGGTGATCGCGGTCCCGGCGGCGGTCGTGGTGCGCGTCTGGCGGGTGTTGACCGGTACGGGGAGGGGCGCCGGGATGGGGATGGGGGCGCCGAGACGGCAGCGGGAGCGGCCGTCCGGGGCCGTCCGGCCGGAGTCCGCGGCCGGATCCGTGCCGCCGATCGGACCAGGGGCGGACGGAGTGTCCGGGAGGTACGACTTTCTGCCGGAGCACCCGTCCGCGACGGGCTTGGCGGCGACGGGGACGGAGACGGGGACGGCCCGCGAGGACCGGATCCCTGAGGCAGCGGGTCCTGAGGCTCCAGGCCCTGAAGCCGCGAGTCCTGAAGCCGCGGGCCCCGAGGTCCTGGCTCCAGGTCTCCCCGGCTCCCTCGGGGCTCGCCGGGTCGCCGCTCCGGACGGCGTCGAGCCCCCGGAGCATCCGGAGTGTCCGGTGCATGGCAGAGGCGCACACGGCTCCGAGGCACGGCCGGAATCCGAGCCGGAGGAACGGAAGCCCGAGCCCGAGCCGGGACCCGGCTCATCCGTCCCCGGCCGCCCGGTCCTCGCCGACCGGCCCTGGGCCGCCCCCGCCAGCCCCTGGCCGGAGGCCCCCGGGCTGTACACGGCGGAGGGAAAGGCGGCGGACGGCACCGGCCTCGACTCCGGCCCCCGCTCCGGCTCGGACCTCGACTCCGGCCCCCGCTCCGGCTCGGACCCCGACTCCGGCTCGGACCCCGACCCGGAGTCAGACCCCGACCCGGCGAACGGCTCCGCTACTCGCTGACGCCGAGATACTCCCGCAACGGCTCCGGAAGCTTCTGGTTGCAGGAGATCTGGCCTTCCTTCGTCAGCGCGTCCCGCTCACAGGTGTAGAAGTCGCGGTAGATCAGCTGAGCGGCGAACGCCGCCGTCACGATCAGCAGCGCGATGCCGCCCATCACCAGACCGGTCACCGCGGCCGTCCGCTGGGAGCGGCCCGCCGCCGGTGCGCCGCCGCCCGTACCGCTCGCGGGCGCGGCCGTCGGATCGCCGCCCGCGCGCCCGCCCTTCGCCCGCAGCGAGCTGATCGCCCAGTACAGCGCCAGCGCGCCCAGCAGCAGCGCGATCTCGGTGAAGTCGAAGATCGCGAAGAAGAACGCCCACATGCCCGAGAGCAGTGCGTACCGCGCCCGCCGCTGGGCCGGGTCGGTCGGGTCCCAGCGCAGCCCCGGGGGAGTGCCGCCGGGCCCCTGCTGGCCGCCGTTCGGAGAGTTCGGCCCCGGGCGTCCGCCGAAGCCGCCGCCCGAGGAGCGGCCCGGCTGGCGGCTGCTCCACTGGCTGCCCCAGCCGCCCCGTCCGCCCCGCTCGTCCGACGACCCGGAGGAGGAACCGGAGGAACCCGAGGAGCCAGCGGACCCGGAGGAGCCAGCGGACCCGGAGGAGTCGGAGGAGCCCGACTGGTCGGAAGGATCGCCGTTCGACGGCTGCCGAGGCTGCCAGGGCTGGTCCGGCCGTCCCTCCGGCGGCGGCGCGAAGGGGTTGTTGTCGTCGGTGGACTGGCGCTCCCGCGGCAACAGGAGGTCCGTACGGCGGCGTCGGTCCCGCATCTGGTGAACGTCTTCCCCTCAGACCCCGTGGCTGCAAGGGCCTTGTGTCGTGGTGTCCATGTGTCCGGCACAGGGACGGTTGGTGTCCCCTGACGCTACCTCCCGCCCACGCCCCCGTCCCGTGGGGGCCGTCTGGTGTGCCGGTATCGTTGCTGACGGTCGGCGTCTTCGTAGGGTTCCCCGTATGGGGGACAGCGATCCCTTCGTACGACCATACAAATTTCGCCCGCTTCCGTACCCGCGCACGGAACTCGGAAAGAGAGCCGCTGTGGCCTTCCCGCCCCCCTCCGACCGCCCCGTACGCCTGGTCGTCCTGGTCTCCGGTTCCGGCACCAACCTCCAGGCGCTGCTCGACGCCGTCGCCGCCGACCCCGAGGGGCTCGGGGCCCGGGTGGTCGCCGTCGGAGCCGACCGGAGCGGCATCGTCGGTCTGGAGCGCGCCGAGCGCGCCGGATTGCCGACATTTGTCTGCCGGGTGAAGGACTACGGCTCGCGTGACGCCTGGGACCGCGCGCTGGCCGAGGCCACCGCGGCGTACGAGCCGGACATCGTCGTCTCGGCCGGCTTTATGAAGATCGTGGGCAAGGAGTTCCTCGCCCGTTTCGGCGGGCGGTACATCAACACCCACCCCGCCCTGCTGCCCAGTTTCCCCGGTGCCCACGGAGTGCGTGACGCGCTCGCGTACGGAGCCAAGGTCACCGGGTGCACCGTCCACTTCGTCGACGAAGGCGTCGACACCGGCCCGGTCATCGCCCAGAGCGTGGTCGAGGTCCTGGACGGAGACGATGAAGCCGCTCTGCATGAGCGGATCAAGCAAGTCGAGCGAACGCTGCTCGTCGAGGTCGTGGGGCGTCTGGCCCGTAACGGCTATCGCATTGAGGGACGAAAGGTAGTTTCCCGTGACTGTTGACGCCACTGAGACCGCTGTGGCCGCCGAGGCCACCGGGGCCGAGAGGCGGGCCATCCGGCGAGCGCTGGTCAGCGTGTATGACAAGACGGGACTGGAGGATCTCGCCCGGGGGCTGCACCAGGCGGGCGTGGAACTGGTCTCCACCGGCTCGACCGCCGGGCGGATCGCCGCGGCCGGGGTGCCGGTCACCAAGGTCGAGGAGCTGACCGGCTTCCCCGAGTGCCTGGACGGCCGGGTCAAGACCCTGCACCCGAGGGTGCACGCGGGAATCCTCGCCGATCTGCGGCTGGACTCCCACCGCGAGCAGCTCGCGGAGCTCGGCGTCGAGCCGTTCGATCTGGTGATCGTCAATCTCTACCCCTTCCGGGAGACGGTCGCCTCCGGCGCCTCCCCGGACGAGTGCGTCGAGCAGATCGACATCGGCGGCCCCTCGATGGTCCGCGCCGCGGCCAAGAACCATCCGTCCGTGGCGGTCGTCACCAGCCCCGAGCAGTACGGCGCCGTGCTCGACGCCGTCGGGTCCGGCGGCTTCGACCTGGCCGCCCGCAAGCGGCTCGCCGCCGAGGCGTTCCAGCACACCGCCGCCTACGACGTGGCCGTGGCCTCCTGGTTCGCCTCGTCGTACGCCCCCGACGAGACGGCCTTCCCCGACTTCGCGGGCGTCACCTACCAGCGGTCGCGGGTGCTGCGCTACGGCGAGAACCCGCACCAGGACGCCGCGCTGTACGTCAGCGGCGGCGGTGGACTCGCCGAGGCCGAGCAGCTCCACGGCAAGGAGATGTCGTACAACAACTACACGGACACGGACGCCGCGCGCCGTGCCGCGTACGACCACACCGAGCCGTGCGTGGCGATCATCAAGCACGCCAACCCGTGCGGGATCGCGATCGGCGCGGATGTCGCCGAGGCGCACCGCAAGGCGCACGCCTGCGACCCGCTCTCCGCGTTCGGCGGCGTGATCGCCGTCAACCGCCCGGTCTCCGTCGCGATGGCCGAGCAGGTCGCGGAGATCTTCACCGAGGTGATCGTCGCCCCGGCGTACGAGGACGGCGCGGTCGAGGTGCTCGCCCGGAAGAAGAACATCCGGGTGCTGCGCTGCCCCGACGCTCCCTCGGCCCCGGTCGAGGCCAATCTGATCGACGGCGGTGCGCTGATCCAGGTCACCGACCGGCTCCAGGCGCCGGGCGACGACCCGGCGAGCTGGACGCTGGCCACCGGGGACGCGCTGAGCGCCGATGAGCTGGCTGAACTCGCCTTCGCCTGGCGGGCCTGCCGCGCGGTGAAGTCCAACGCGATCCTGCTCGCGAAGGACGGGGCGTCGGTCGGCGTCGGCATGGGCCAGGTCAACCGGGTCGACTCCGCGAAGCTCGCCGTGGAGCGCGCGGGTGAGGAGCGGGCGCGGGGGGCGTACGCCGCGTCGGACGCCTTCTTCCCGTTCCCGGACGGGCTGGAGATCCTCACCGCCGCCGGAGTCAAGGCGGTCGTCCAGCCGGGCGGCTCGGTCCGTGACGAGCTGGTCGTCGAGGCGGCGAAGAAGGCGGGCGTGACCATGTACTTCACGGGCACGCGCCACTTCTTCCACTGATCGCACGGCTTCTCCACCGGACCGCCCGCACTGGCTGAGGGCGATCCGGTGGAGCAGTGCACCCCCGGTATACCGGGCATACCGGGGCGATGGCGTCAGCAGTCCGGCAGCCACTTCACCGAGCGGATCAGCACCTCGCTCTCCAGATTCCGCCGCTCGGTGGGCCGCAGACAGCCCAGCGGCTCCTTGAAACCGCTTCTCGCGTAGTACCCGGCGTCGGGCAGATGGTCCGCATAGCCGTTGTTGACGACCGACTTCGGCGCCGACTTACGGCCCCACTCGCAGACGGCGCGGCCGGAGACCCAGTCCTGCTCGTCGCCGTACCAGGCGCACATCTCCCCCTCGCCGTCCGGCTCGCTGAAGAAGCAGACCAGGCCGATGGCACACCGGTCGTAGCCGAGCACATCCGCCGACGGCGTGCCGCG
>NZ_VCLA01000091.1 GCF_009600885.1 Streptomyces jumonjinensis | reverse complement strand
CGGCCTCACCTTCTTCCCCACCGCCCCGCTGATGCACGGCACCTCGACGCTCACCGCGTTCATCGGCTTCGGCTTCGGGCAGCGCGTGGTGCTGCACCGCGGATTCTCCCCCAAGGACGTGGTGCGCACGATCGCGAAGGAGCGGGTCAGCGCTGTGTCGCTGGTCGGCGACGCGATGCTGCGGCCGTTGATCGACGCGCTGAACGGGCCGTCGCGGGGCGCGGATCTCTCCTCGCTGTTCAGCGTGTCCTCGTCCGGCGCGATCCTGTCCGAGACCGTACGGGCGCACTTCGCCGAGCTGGCCCCGAAGGTGCTGCTGCTGAACAACTTCGGGTCGTCGGAGTCCGGCTTCAACGGCACCGCGACCGCCGACTCGGGTCCCGGGCAGGGCTTCAGGATCCAGGTCAACGCCCGTACGGCGGTGGTCGACCCGGTGACCCGGGAACCGGTCGCGCCGGGCGGGAGCGGGCGGATCGCCCAGCGCGGTCATGTGCCGCTCGGCTACTACAACGATCCCGGGAAGACCGCGGAGACGTTCTTCCGGCGGGGCGAGGAGCGCTGGGTGCTGCTGGGCGATATGGCGACGGTGGACGAGAAGGGCGTCGTCACGGTGCTGGGGAGGGGCTCGCAGTGCATCAACACCGGGGGCGAGAAGGTGTATCCGGAAGAGGTCGAGCAGGCGCTGAAGGCCCATCCTGACGTGTACGACGCGGTGGTGGCGGGGGTGCCGGACCAGACCTGGGGGAGCCATGTGGCGGCCGTGGTGCAGCTGCGCGAGGGCGCGCGGGCGCCGAGCCTCGACGATGTCCAGCGGCACTGCCGGACGACGCTCGCCGGGTACAAGGTCCCCCGCCGGCTGGTGATCGCCCAGGAGATCCAGCGGTCGCCGAGCGGCAAGGCGGACTATCGCTGGGCGCGGGCGGTGGCGGAGGCGGACGCGGGCGCGGACGCGGCTTCCTGAGCGCGGGCGCGCGTGGGACGGGCCCGGCGAACCCGGCTCAGTTCGGTTCGGCTCAGCGCGCTTGGCTCAGCTCAGCCCGGTTCGGTTCGGCTCAGCCCGGTTCGGTTCGGCTCAGCCCGGCTTGACCCGGTCCAGCTCGGCCCAGAGCCTTCTGAGCCAGGGCCCAGAGCCAGGACCCGGGGCCTGGCCCCTGATCTCCCCGGTCCCTGGACTCCGACCCCGTACCGCCTCTCAGCCAAGGCCCCCGCGACCGGGCCAGGGCGCAGGTCCGGTCAGATGCCGAAGTCCTTCAGCGCGGCGAGGAATTCCTCGGGCCGGGTCTCATGGATCAGATGCCCCGCCTCGATCGTGATCAGTCGCGCGCCGGGGATCCGCCCGGCCAGCCGGGCCAGCCGCTCCTGGGGGATATGGCTGCCCGGCCCCCCGGCGATGACCAGGGTGGGCGCTTCGATGGCGGCGAGCCGCTCGCTCCAGGCCGGGTCGGGGGCGTTCAGCTCCGCTTCGATGCTGAGGACCACCGGCCAGTCGAAGCCCAGTTCCCCCTCCTCCCGCCGGGCGGGCGGCCGGGGCGTGTCCAGCGGGAACGGCGGTGGCGGCTCCTCGATGACCAGCCGGTCCACGAGTTCCGGTTCGTCCGCGGCGAGCAGAAACGCCGCCACCGCGCCCATGGAGTGCCCGATGACGTCCACACCGTCCAGCCCGAGCCCCCTGATGAACGCGCTCAGCTGGTTCCGGAACTGTTCGAAGCCGTACTCGCCCGGCCAGTCGCTGAGTCCATGGCCGCCGAAGTCGGGAGCGTACACCCGCCGGGTGGCGGCGAGCCGCTCGGCGATCAAGGCCCAGTCCGCCCCGCTGTCCCCGCGGCCGTGGGCGAGGACGACGGGCGGTGCGGACTCCTCGCCCCAGGTGCGGTAGGCGAGCCGGACGCCGTCGGCGTCCAGTCCCAGGATGTCCGGATCGAGGAAGGCGCGGACGGTGCGGACGAAGGCCCCGCAGTCGTCGAGCCAGGGATGATGGGCGTCCGCCTTGGCGTCGTAGGGGAAGATCCCGGCGAGTTCGGCGGCGTTGGCGGGGCGGGGGCCGCCGTCGTACGGCGCGGCCAGGACCAGCACGGGAGCCTGGAGCACGGCGAGCGCGGCACGGGTGGCGGCGGGGTCGAAGGCGCCGTCGGGGTGGCCGTCGGCCAGGTCCCGGTCCGGGTCGTCCCCCGCGCGTGAGCCGGGGGCGATCAGGGTCAGCGAGCGCACCCGGGCCGGGTGCCGGGCGGCGTAGAGGGTGGCCAGATTCCCGGAGGCCGAGTGGGCCAGCAGATGCACCCGGTCCAGGCCGAGATGCTCACGCAGCGCCTCGATGTCGTCGGTCTGCCGGTACCAGTGGCGGGTGGCCGGATCGGCCGGTTCCGCGGAGCCCCCGGTGCCGCGCAGATCGAGCAGAACCAGCCGGTGGTGGGCGTCGAGGCCGCCGAGCGTCCCGTAGTAGGCGGCGGCGCGAGCTGGGCCGCCGGGCAGACAGATCAGCGGTTCACCCGTTCCTTTCAGATGGTAGGCGAGTTCCGTCCCGTCGTACGCGGTGAACTTCGGCATGTGCAGATCGTTGCCCGCCCGGGGCGGCGAGTGCAATGGGGTCCACCCGGAGAGCGGACGCGGGGACCGGGTCCCGAGGGGGCCGGGGACATCACCGGCGGGCCGTCGCGGGCCGTGCCGCCGACCCCCCGTCCGGCGGTACGGCCGCCCGTCGGACGGGGCCGGCCGAGGAGCCCGCGGGCGGACGCGTCACCCTGTGCGCGTCCCTACAGAGGCACTTGAGATATCGGGAATATAGTGTCAAATCATGACAAGCCAAGCGGTGACGGTCAACACGGTTCCCGGACTTCTCGACGCGGTGTCCGGTATGCGCGGCCCGGAGGGCATCTCGGTCCAGGGGCGTCTGAAGGGGGTGCCGGGATTCACCCTGCCGCCCGGTGCGACCCTGGTCGGCGTCGGCGAGGGCGCGACACTGGTGTTCGAGGGCGGAGGCGACGGGGTCCGGCTGACCCGGGACAACCAGGTGGCCGATCTCCGGCTGGAGACCGCGCCCGCCGCCAGAGCGGTCCACAACGACACCTCCGTCGACGCGCTGGGCACACTGGAGCTACGGCGGGTGTCCACGGTGGGGCGGGTGGAGCTGCTGGCCCGGGACCGGGTCGGCTCGGGTCATATCCGTATCGACGATCTCGACATCGAGGCGGCGGACGCCCGGGAGTGTCTGCCCCGGCCGCAGGGGTACAACGTCGAAGTCCTCCAGGGAGCCTTCACGCTCTACAACCAGCAGCAGGACTCGGGGGTGCTGATCACCTGCCAGCTGAGCGATATCGCGGTGGGCCGGGACGGCGCCCCGGTGCGCGGCGGCGGTGTCTTCGTCTCCGGCACTCCGGGCGGCGGCCGGGTGGAGGGCGAACGGCTCCACACCGGCCCGGTCTTCTCGGACGGGGGCATCCCGGCGGGCACCCCCGGCCGGATCTCCGGTGGGGTCTTCGTCGTGTACGCGGCGATCCGCGAGGTGGTCAACGGCGGTCCGGTGACCACCTACGGGGTCAATGACATGGTGCTCGACCTCTGGGGCGAGGTGGAGAGCTGGACCGCCCACGCGCCCATCACCTCGCACGGCCCCAGCGGCATCGGATTCGTCAACTTCGGCACGATCCGCCGGCTGACCGTCGCGGCTCCGATCGAGACCTTCGGCCTGGGCGCGCGCGGCTTCAACATCTACGACGGCACCGTCGACCGGGCCGAGTTCGACCGGATCGTCACCCACGCGGACGCCGCCGTGGGAATCCAGATCAGCAAGCCGTTCGGCAGCCTGACGGTCCACCGGGGGATCGAGACCCATGGCGCGGAGGGCGAGAGCCTGGTCAAGGGCGAGCTGATGCGGCTGGCCGCCACGGCGCTGAGTCTGAAGCCCGGCTCCCACGCGCTGCGGATCCGTATCGACGGCGGGATCACCACCCATGGCCCCGGGGTCCCGGCCGTGGAGATCCTGGGCTCGGTGGACGAACTGGACATCAACGGCC
Source organism: Streptomyces jumonjinensis (assembly GCF_009600885.1). GTDB lineage: Bacteria > Actinomycetota > Actinomycetes > Streptomycetales > Streptomycetaceae > Streptomyces > Streptomyces jumonjinensis. Next base: position 7,916 of record NZ_VCLA01000091.1, on the reverse strand, counting down.
CGATCCGCGCCCAGGGCGGCGCCGCCGGGTGACCGGGCCGTCCGGCCGGGCCCGGCCGGACGGGTCGGAGCAGGAGCAGGACGGGTCGGAGCGGGAGCCGAGCGGGAGCCGAGCGGGAGCCGAGCGGGTCGGAGCAGGAGCAGGCCGGGTCGGAGCAGGAGCCGGACGGAAGCGCTCAGGGGCTGAACGAGAGGAAGACGAACGCGGCGAACAGCACCAGATGCACCCCGCCCTGAAGCAGCGTCGCCCGCCCCGGCACCACCGTCAGAGCGCTGACGACGGCCGTGAGCGCCAGCAGCGCCATATGGGTGGCGTCCTCGCCGAGCACCAGCGGCCCCGGCAGCCAGATCGTGGCGAGCGCGATGGACGGGATCGTCAGACCGATGCTGGCGATGGCGGAGCCGTACGCCAGATTGAGGCTGGTCTGCATCCGGTCGCGGCGGGCCGCGCGCACCGCCGCGAGGGTCTCCGGCGACAGCACCAGCAGGGCGATCACCACACCGACGACGGCGTTGGGCAGTCCGGCGGACTCCACCCCGCTCTCGATGGCCGGTGAGACGAGTTTGGCGTTGCCGACGACGGCGACGAGCGCCATCAGCAGCAGGGCGACGCTCCACCAGGTCTCCCGGTCGTCCGGCGGCGGCGCGTGCTCGTCGGGCCCGCAGTCGCCGCCCTCGGACGGCACCGGGAGGAAGTAGTCCCGGTGGCGTACGGTCTGGACGCCGACGAACAGCGCGTACAGACAGAGGGACGCCACGGCGGTGAACGCCAGCTGGTCGCCGGTGAACTCCTTGCCCGGATGGCCGGTGGTGAAGGCGGGCAGCACCAAGGTCATCGTGGCGAGGGTGCAGACCGTGGCGAGCGCGCCGCCCGAGCCCTCGGCGTTGAAGACGGCGACCCGGTTGCGCAAGGCTCCCACCAGCACGGACAGTCCCACGATGCCATTGCAGGTGATCATGACGGCGGCGAAGACGGTGTCCCGGGCATAGGTGGACGCCTTCTCCCCGCCGCCCGCCATCAGGGTGACGATGAGTCCGACCTCGATGACGGTCACCGCGACGGCGAGCACCAGCGAGCCGAAGGGCTCGCCGACCCGGTGGGCGATGACCTCGGCGTGGTGCACGGCGGCGAGCACGGCCCCGATGAGACAGAGCCCGACGACGGCGACGGCGGGTCCGGGCAGCTCCCGGCCCCAGCCGAGGACCAGCGCGATCACCGCGAGGAGCGGTACCCAGGTCGTCCACCGCGATCCGAGCTGTGCCGCGCCCGTCGTCATGCCCGCCACGCTGCCAGCAGCGGGTCCACGGCGCATGCGGTGCTGCGCCAACGGGGTTCACCGCTCGTACCGGGTCACATCGGGCGTTCCCGCCCTTCCCAGTAGGGGGCCCGCAGTCTCCGTTTGTACAGCTTGCCGTTGGGGTCGCGGGGCATCGACTCGATGAAGTCCACGGTTCTGGGGCGTTTGTATCCCGCGAGCAGCCGCTCGCAGTGGGCGAGGATCGCGGTCGCGAGCGCGTCGTCCGGCGTATGGCCGTCGGCGGGTTCCACGACGGCCTTGACCTCCTCGCCCCAGTCGGCGTGCGGGATGCCGAAGGCCGCCGCGTCGGCCACCGCGGGGTGGGCCAGCAGTGCCGACTCGATCTCGGCGGGGTAGATGTTCACCCCGCCCGAGATGATCATGTCGATCTTGCGGTCGCGGAGGAACAGATAGCCGTCCTCGTCCAGGACGCCGAGATCGCCCACGGTGAAGAACTCCCCGATCCGGTTCCCGGCCGTCTTGGCCTCGTCCTTGTGGTAGCGGAAGTCCCCGGTGGTCATCCTCATATAGACCGTGCCCGGCTCCCCGGGCGGCAGCCGCGTCCCGGCGTCGTCGAAGACCGCCAGCTCGCTGATGGGCCAGGCCCTGCCGACGGTCCCCGGCTTCTTCAGCCAGTCCTCGGCGGTGGCGAAGGTGCCGCCGCCCTCGCTCGCCGCGTAGTACTCCTCGACGCAGCGGCCCCACCAGTCGATCATCGCGCGTTTCACATGGCCGGGGCAGGGGGCCGCGCCGTGGATGGCGTGGCGCAGGGAGGAGACGTCGTACCGCGCCTTCACCTCGTCGGGCAGCGCGAGCAGCCGGTGGAAGTGGGTCGGCACCATATGGGTGTGCGTACAGCGGTGTACGTCGATGAGCCGGAGCATCTCCTCGGGCGTCCACCGGTCCATCAGCACCAGCGGATGCCCGATGTGCAGCGACGCCGCCGCGAACTGGAGCACGGCGGTGTGGTAGAGCGGCGAGCAGACCAGATGGACGTTGCCGTCGAAGGGCCTGATGCCGAAGATGCCGAGGAAGCCGCCGAGATAAGCCTCCTCGGGGGGTTTCCCCGGCAGCGGGCGGCGGATTCCGCGCGGCCGTCCGGTGGTGCCCGAGGTGTAGTTCATGACCCCGCCGAGGGTCCGGGCCGCGGGCGGGGTCCCCGGCCGCCCGGCGAGGAGCTCCCCGTACGGGCGGAATCCGGGGACGGCTCCGGCGCCGACCGTGAAGCACCGGCCGGCCGGCAGCTCCGCCTCCGCCGCCGCGGTCGCCGCGGCGGCGGCGAACCGCTCATGGGCGATCAGGACCTTCGCGCCGGAGTCGGCGACGATCCAGGCGATCTCGGGGCCGACGAGATGATGGTTCACGGGGACGAGATAGAACCCCGCCTGGGACGCGGCGAGATGGGCGGTGAGGAGCTCGACGCCGTTGGGGAGTACGGCGGCGAAGGCGTCGCCCTCGCCGAGTCCTGCCGCGCGCAGCCCATGGACCAGCTGGTTCACCGCGGTGTGCAGCCTGCCCGCGGTCCAGCCCTCGCCCTCGGGGGTGGTGAGCACGGTGCGGCCGGGGTCCGCCGCCGCCTGTGCCCAGAAGCCGTTCGGCCGATCCGCCATGGGTCAGCTCCTTCCCGCGATGCGGTTGACACGGTCCACGGCCCGTTCGAAGCCGCGGGTGAGATCGTCCATGACGGCCCGTACGGCGCGTTCGGAGTTCATCCGGCCGACGATCTGCCCGACGGGGGTGCCGAGCAGCGGGACCACGTCGTGCTTCTGGATACGGGAGACGGCCTCGGCCACCAGCAGCCCCTGGAGGGGCATGGGGAGCGCGCCGGGGCTCTCCGGGCCGTCCCAGGCGTCCGTCCACTCGGTGCGCAGCTGACGGGCGGGCTTTCCGGTCAGTGCGCGGGAGCGGACGGTGTCGCCGGAGCCCGCGGCGAGGAGTTTGCCGGTCAGCGCGCGGGAGTGGAGTTCGGCCTCGATGGTGGTGAGCCAGAGGGAGCCGAGCCAGGCGCCCTGTGCGCCGAGGGCGAGTGCGGCGGCGATCTGCTCGCCGCTGCCGATGCCGCCCGCGGCGAGCACGGGCAGCGGGTCGACGGCGTCGACGACTTCGGGGGTGAGGACCATGGTGGCGATCTCGCCGGTGTGGCCGCCGGCCTCATAGCCCTGGGCGACGACGATGTCGATTCCGGCGTCGGCGTGGCGCCGGGCGTGCCGGGCGCTCCCGGCGAGGGCGGCGACCTGGACGCCCTGGCCGTGGGCGCGGGCGACGACGTCGGCGGGCGGGGAGCCCAGCGCGTTGGCGAGCAGCTTGATCGGGTAGTCGAAGGCCACGTCGAGCTGACTGCGGGCGATGTGCTCCATCCAGCCGGTGATGCGCCAGCCGGATGCCTCGCCGTCGGGGAGTCCGGGTACGCCGTGCCGGGCGAGGGTGTCCCGGACGAACCGCCGGTGGCCTTCGGGGATCATCGCCTCGACCTCGGCTTCGGTGGGGGCCGGGGCCCCGGGGGGCCCGGCCTGCCGGGCGGGCATGACGACGTCGAGGCCGTACGGTCCGCCGCCGGTGTGCCGCTCCATCCAGTCGAGATCGCGTCTGAGGTCGTCGGGCGCGGTGTAGCGGACGGCGCCCAGGACCCCGAGGCCGCCCGCCCGGGTGATGGCGGCGGCCACCGCGGGGAAGGGCGTGAAGCCGAAGATGGCGTGCTCGATCCCCAGCGATGTGCTCAGCTCCGTCTCCATGGGCGGCAGGATGCCGCAGCGGGGCGGCCGGGGGAAGAGCTTTTCTGATGCAGTGTCAGATTCTTTGGCGCGGCCCGCTCTCCACCACCCGGGCCTGCGGGGATGGTTGACAGGGGCCGGGCGCCGACAGAGGGTTTCCCTGCTGTTCGAACGCCCGGGGAACACTGTCAGGAAGGGCCGGAATGACACAGGACGCGGCGGCGGGGAACGGAATCAGCCGACGGAGGCTGGGCGGCGGGATCTTGGCGCTGGGCGGAGCGCTGGCCCTGGCCCCGATCCCCTTCGCGGAGGCGGCGACGGGAGGCGGGGGCGGGGCGCCCTCCTCCGGACCGCCCGCCGCCGGGACCTCCGCCCCCGGAGCGGGCACGGGCGGGTCCGGGCGGCGGCGGACGCTGGCGTACGGCAGCCCCGAGCGGGCCGGGCTGCTGCCGGGCCCGCTGGAACAGCTGGTCACCGACGCGGAAACGTATCTCTCCCCCGCCCCCGAACATCCCTGGTACGCGGGCGCGGTGCTGCTCGCCGGGCGCGGCGGCACCGTCGCGCTGCACCGGCCGATCGGGATGGCGGTGCGCTACGCCTCGTACGACGAGAAGACCGACACCGGGGTGGAGTTCCCGCCCGAGCGGCAGATCCCGATGGCCCGGGACACGGTCTTCGACCTGGCGTCGGTGTCCAAGCTCTTCACCTCGATCCTCGCGGTGCAGCAGATCGAACGGGGCGCGCTGGAGCTCTCGGCCCCGGCCGCGTCGTATCTCCCGGACTTCGGCGGCGCGGGGAAGGGGGACATCACCGTACGCCAGCTGCTGACCCACACCTCGGGGCTGCGCTCCTGGATCCCGCTGCACCAGGCGCCCACCCAGGAGGGCAGGCTCCGGATGCTGTGGGCCGAGGCCCCGCTCAACCCGCCGGGGACGGCGTATCTCTACTCGGACCTCAATCTGATCACGCTCCAGCTGATCCTGGAACGGATCACCGGTCGCTCCCTGGACACACTGCTCCGGGAGGAGATCACCGCTCCGCTCGGGATGCACCGCACCCGGTTCAATCCGCCCCCGTCCTGGAAGCCGAAGACCGCGGCCACCGAGGACGCCCGGAAGCCCTGGTCGGGCCTCGACCGGGGGCTGGTGTGGGGCGAGGTCCACGACGAGAACGCCTATGCGTTCGGCGGGGTCGCGGGCCATGCCGGGGTCTTCTCCCGGGCCTGGGATCTCGCCGTGCTCGCCCGCACCCTTCTCAACGGCGGGGTGTACGGGCGGGCCCGGATTCTGCGCCCCGAGTCCGTGGAGCTGATGTTCACCGACTTCAACACCGCGTACCCCGGCGATGAGCACGGTCTCGGCTTCGAGCTCTATCAGCACTGGTACATGGGCGCGATGGCCACCCCGCGCACCGCGGGCCACACCGGTTTCACCGGGACCAGTCTGGTGCTCGACCCGGGCAGCGACTCGTTCCTGATCGTGCTCGGCAACTCGGTCCACCCGGTGCGCAGCTGGCGCTCGGGCAGCGCTCCCCGGGCCGCCACGGCCAACCGGATGGCCCGCGCCGTCGCCGTACGCCCCGACCGGGGCACGGCCGCCTGGTTCTCCGGAATGGCCGCGTCCGCCTCCGCGACGCTCACGCTGCCCGCGCTCGATGTGGGCTCGTCGCGGACCCGGCTGCGCTGTTCCCTGTGGTGGGACACCGAGCCGAACGCGGACCGGCTGTTCCTGGAGGGCTCGCCGGACGGCGGGGCGAGCTGGCGCGCGGTGCCGTTCACCACCGTACGGGAGGGGGCGCGGGAGCCGTCGGAGCACCCGGAGGGCTCGGTGACCGGGTGGTCCGGGCGGGTCTGGCACCGGCTGACGGCGGATCTGTCGCCGTGGCGGGAGACCGGGGTGCGGCTGCGCTGGCGGTATGCGAGCAACCGGCTCCACACGGGCCGGGGGGCGTATGTGAACGCCATCCGGGTGGAGGAGCGGGGGCGTGTCGTCTTCGACGAGAGCAGGGCCGGGGACGCGGCCCGGATCACGGCGGAGGGGTGGACGGTGTCCGGGGACTGAGCCGGGGGTGTGGGGCTGAGCCGGGGGTCCGGGGGCAGCGGGGCTCAGAGCGATGGCCCGGGGTCCGGACGGCGGGGCTCAGAGCGATGGCCCGGGGTCCGGACAGCGGGGCTCAAGGTGACGGCCTGGGCTGCGGGGTCAAGGTGACGGCCCGGGCTACGGGGCTCAGGGCTGCGGGCACGCCCGGCCCAGGGCGAATCGGCCCCGGGCCTGGGTGTCACCGCGCCTGGGTGTCACCGTGCCGGAGTGTCACCGGCCCAGGGCCGCCATCGCGGCGTTGTGGCCGGGGACCCCGCTCACTCCCCCGCCGCGTACCGCGCCCGCCCCGCACAGCAGCACATTGGCGTGCCGGGTCGCCACCCCCCAGCGGCCCGCCGGATCCTCCGGATCGGCGGCGCAGGGGAAGGAGAGGTCCCCGTGGAAGATATGGCCGCCGGGCAGTCTGAGCTCCCGCTCCAGATCGAGCGGGGTCCTGGCCTCGATACACGGCACGCCGTGCGCGTCCAGGGCCAGACAGTCCGCGATCGGCTCTTCGAGATGGGTGTCCACTTCGGCGAGGGTCGCGGCCAGCAGCGCGGCCCGGACGCCGTCGTTGTCGGCGGTGAAGAGCCGGGCGGGGGTGTGGAGACCGAAGAGGGTCAGCGTCTGATACCCGTCGGCGGCGAGCGAGGGGGCCAGGATCGACGGGTCGGTCAGCGAGTGGCAGTAGATCTCGGACGGCGGCGCGGCGGGCGGCCGTCCGGAGGCCGCGTCACGGTAGGCGGCGGCCAGCCGGTCGTACCCCTCGGAGACATGGAAGGTCCCGGCGAAGGCGTCCGCCGGGCCGACCGAGCGGTCCTTCAGCCGCGGCAGCCGCCGGACCACCATGTTCACCTTGAACTGCGCCCCCTCGGCCGGTGGCGGCGGCTCCTCGCCGAGCAGGGCGGCGAGCTCCCGGGGAGCGGCGTTGACCAGCACCTGACGGGCCGCCACCGTGCCCTCGGCACCGGGCGTACGGTAGGCGACCTCGGCCGCCGCGCCGTCGGTCCCGACCGCCGTCGCCTCATGCCGGAGAGCGATCTCCGCTCCGGCGCGCAGCGCGGCCCCGGCCAGGGCGTCCGTGAGCGCGCCCATGCCGCCGACCGGAACGTCCCAGTCCCCGGTGCCGCCGCCGATGACGTGGTAGAGGAAGCAGCGGTTCTGGGCCAGGCCGGGGTCGTGGGCGTCGGCGAAGGTGCCGATGAGGGCGTCGGTGAGCACCACGCCCCGGACGAGGTCATGGGCGAACCGCTCTTCGATCGCCCTGCCGATGGGCTCCTCGAACAGCGTCCGCCAGGCGGTCTCGTCCCCGATCCGGGATCTGAGCTCCGCGCGGGTGGGGAGCGGCTCGGTGAGGGTGGGGAAGACCCGTTCGGCGACGCGGCCGGTCATGCCGTAGAAGTCGCGCCAGGCCGCGTACTCCCGTTCGCCGCCGGTGAGGGCGGCGAACGAGTCCCGGGTGCGTCCGGCGCCCACGAGGAGTCCGCCCGCCCCGGCGGGGGTGTAGGAGGAGACGGTGCGCTTCCGCAGGGAGAAGGCGAGCCCCAGATCGCGGACGATCGTGCGCGGCAGCAGGGAGACCAGATAGGAGTAGCGCGAGAGCCGGGCGTCGATCCCGGCGAACGGGCGGGTGGAGACGGCCGCTCCGCCGGTGGCGGCCCCGCGCTCCAGCACCAGCACCGACCGCCCGGCGCGGGCGAGATAGGCGGCGGCGACCAGGCCGTTGTGGCCGCCGCCGACGATCACGACATCGTACGAGGTGTGTACGGGCATGGGCGGACCCTAGTAGGGCTTGGTCAGGTCGGCTGTGGTTGAGCGTGTCCTTCTGGT
>NZ_VCLA01000090.1 GCF_009600885.1 Streptomyces jumonjinensis | reverse complement strand
GGAACTGAGCCTGTGCCTGGACCTGTCCGGCAACGACACCGGCGGCGGCACACTCCAGTTCACCGGCGAGGGCGAAGGGTCCTGCCTGACCGCGTCCGCCCGCATCGACGGCACCATCGTCTGGGACGGTGCGCCCGTCCCGCCCACCAGCACGGTCCGGTTCACCGTCGCACTGGCCCCCCTGGGACAGTCCGCCGTCATCTCCAACGCACGCGTCACCAGCGGTCTGTTCGCCGGGGACACCATCGTCTACACCGTGGCCAATGTCGCCTCCAACCTCCCCTCCTGTCTCACCCCCACCGGGAACACCGCCTTCGGCATCACCGGAACCGTCGAGTTCGTCCACCTCTGACACCCGCTCCCACCAGCCCGCAACCCGGCCCCCGACCCACCCCTGCGCCCTGACGGGACGGGTGACACCCTCACCCCTCCCGCCGGCGCCTCCGGCATCCGCAGCCGCACGCCCCGGGCATCTGGTCCGGCCCTCTTGCCGCATCCCCGTGGGGGCTGCTCCTCGCGTTCGAACCCGGCCCCGGGACGACGATCGACGAGGCCGTGATCATCTGGTGCACGACGCACATCGCCGCCCTGGACGTCGCCCGACTCGGCCTGGCCGGGCACGACGCGCCCGAGGAGCAACCCGCCGCCATCGCCGGCCCGGGGCCGGCACGCACCGTCTCCGCACCTCAGGACAGTGCCACCGGCAGCCTCTCGATCCCCCACATGAAGTTGGACCGCAGCCGTTCCACCGTGCCCACGATGTCCATCTCGGTCACCTTCTCCGCGAGAACCTGGAGCAGTACCTTCAACTCGACCCTCGCCAGGGGCGCTCCGAGACAGAAGTGCGGGCCGATGCCGAAGGTGACGTGGCGGCTGCCCGTGCGGGAGAGGAGGAAGCGGTCGGGGTGGGGGAAGACCGTCTCGTCGCGGTTGACCGAGGAGTTCCAGATGGTGACTGCGTCGCCCGCCTTCACCTGCTGGTCGCCGACCTGGACGTCCTTCTTCGCGATGCGCATCACGTGCAGGGCGGGGCTGGTGTACCGCAGGACCTCGTCCACCGCTGTCTCGATGTCGACGGTCCCCTGCTTCAGCCGCTGCCATTCGGCGGGGTTCTCGATGAGCGCCTTCAGGCCGGCCGAGGACGCATGGCGGGTCGTCTCGTTGGCGCCGGTGAGCAGGCCGTCGCAGTTGAGCAGGACCTCCTCGTCGGTGAGGGCGCGGCCGTCCAGCTCGCCCTGGATCAAGGCGCTGACGACGTCGTCGCCGGGGGCGTGCCGACGCTGGGCGACCAGTTCCGTGTAGTAGAGGAAGATCTCCGCATGGGCCTCGGTCTTCGTCATCTCCGCACCCGCCAGGGGGCACTTGGACGTCCCGGGCTGTCCCACGGATGCGCCGAAGGCCTTGCTCGTGAGGTCGGTCATCATCGCGCGTTCCGACTGCGGGATGTTCATGATGTCGCAGATGATCGCGGCGGGGAGGACGGCCGCGATCTCGCTGACGAAGTCGATGCTGTCCTTGGTGAGCGCGACGTCGATCAGCGGTTCGATGACGCGGCGCATGCTCGCCTCCAGTGTCGACACCACCCGGGGTACGAACGCCGAGTTCATCAGCTGCCGCAGGCGCGGGTGGACGGGTGGATCGGTGACGATGAGCATCTTCCCCGCCGCCGCCCGCACGGCGCCGGGGTCGGAGTCGACGCGCATCCCGAGCTCGGAGGTGAAAGCGTCCGTGTCGCGGTAGACCTGGAGCGCGGGTGCGTACGACATGACAGCCCAGAAGCCGGGTCCCGGGGGGTGTGCGTTCCAGTAGACGGGGGACGTGGCGCGCAGTTCGGCCCAGATCGCGACCGGGTCGCCGGACGCGTACAGGTCCGGGTCCGCCACGTCGACAGCCGTGGTGTCGGGCACGGTTCTCAGGTGTCCTTCCGTACGGCGAAGGCCTCATGGATCTCGGTTCCCCGCAGGAGTTCGTCCTGCGCCAGCGTGACCGTGAAGCCATGGCTCTCAAGCAGGGAGGTGAAGTCCTTCAGCGCCCCTGCCAGGTCGTGGACTTCGGCGACGACCTGTTTGACCTTCGGCCAGTCCGGCTCGTCCAGTCCGCGAAGGACCTGGAGTTCGCTCTTCTCGACGTCCACCTTGAGCAGGTCGATGGCTGTGATGCCGCGCTCGGCGATCACTTGGGAGAGCGTGCGCACCTCGCACTCGATCTCGGCGGCCTCGTGGCGTCCTTCGAGCATGTCGTCCACGTCCTCCTCCTCGAAGCCGCTGCGCATGAGGAAGCCCCGGGTCAGGGCGGCATCCGCTGCCGGGTCGGCGTGGAAGCCGGACATGACCGTGGATTCGCGGTAGTACGTCATGCGCGCGGTGCCCGAGTGGTCCGACAGCGCGCACTGTGTCGCGGTCGCACGGATGCCATGGGTCCCGATATTCGCGGTCAGGGCCGAGAACGGGACGGGTGCCGGCTCGAACGCGTGGAACACGAGGCCGGGGCACTCCGTGTGGAAGAAGAGGGCCGACATGCCGATGTTGGCGCCCACATCGAACACCGTGTCCCCGGGCGTCAGCCGGATGCCGTGTTGCATGTAGCAGCGCTCGGCGAAGATGTCACGGTAGAGCAGGGCCGTCTCGCCTGTGTTGACGTGGGTGACGGTGAGGCCGTTGGGGAGTGTCATCCGCTGCATGGGGTCATGCCCTCAGACCTGGCCGGTGGCCCGGGCGGCGTCGAGTGCCTGGCGCAGGCTGAGCGGACGCATGTCGGTCCAGTGCTCGTCGACGTATGCGGTGCACTCCTCCTCGGTGCCGGTGAATCCGGCTTCCCGCCAGCCGCCCGGAGCGGGGCGGTCGGCGGGGAACAGTCCGTACTGCTCCTCATCGTTGATCAGGACGGTCCAGGCAGTGATCGCGGTGGTGGCGTCGTCGCTCATGTCTTCTCCGTGTGGATGTGTGTGGGGTGTGCGGTGTCAGATTCCGGTGAGAGCCTCGGCGAGGCGGCGGACGGTGGGGTGGCGGTAGATCAGGCGGACGGCTCCGTCGGTGAGGCCCCCCTCGCGCATCCGCGTCATGACGCGGATCGCCAGCAGGGAGTTCCCGCCGACGAGGAAGAAGTTGTCGTCGGGGGCGACGGGAGCGCCGAGGACGTCCCGCCAGATGCGGGAAATCCGTGACTGGAGGGTTTCGCCGTCCGGGTCCGCGGTCTCAGCCGTCCTCGTCCCGGCCCGCTCCGGCGCCGGAGCCGGTACGGGCGTCGGGAGTCCGCTCGGGTCGAGCTTTCCGTTCCCGGTGAGCGGCAGGTCGTCGAGTACGGTGATGGTGCTGGGCAGCATGTAGTCGGGCAGGACCTGGGCGAGCCGGGCGCGCAGCGCGGCCGGGCGCGGGTCGGCTCCGGCCACGTATGCGTCGAGGTGGGCGTCGTGTGCCTCGCCGCGCCGGTTCATGACGACGGCGGCGGCACGCACCTCCGGTATCTCCAGCAGCCGCCCTCGGATCTCGCCGAGTTCGATGCGGTAGCCGCGCACCTTGACCTGTCCGTCGAGCCGGCCGAGGTGCTCGACCGTGCCGTCGTGCAGCATGCGGCCCCGGTCGCCGCTGCGGTAGAGGCGGGTCCCGGCGGCCGTCTCCTGATCGTCGGGGCGGAAACGCTGTGCGGTCAGGCCCGGCCTGCGATGGTAGCCGCGGGCCAGTCCCACGCCGCCGACGTGGATCTCGCCGGGAACTCCGGCGGGCAGCGGACGGCCCCGCTCGTCCAGGATGTGCAGGCTCCAGCCGGGCAGGGGCCTGCCGACGGACCGGGTGCCGGCGAGCGCGTCGCGCCGGGCGAGTGTGTGCCAGGTGCAGTGCACGGTGGTCTCGGTGATGCCGTACAGGTTGACCGCCCGGCACTCGCGCTCCGGGTGGGCGTCGAACCAAGGGAGCAGGATCCGGGCGTCCAGCGGTTCGCCGCCGAGGATCAGCAGACGGACGGCGAGCTGTGCGGCGTCCGGCCCCTCGGTCGACAGGAGCTGTGTGAACGCGGACGGTGTCTGGCTGAGGACCGTGACGCCTTCATGGTGCAGCAGACTCCTGAACTCCTGGGGTGCGCGGGCGGCTTCGTGCGGTACGACGACGAGCCGGCCGCCGGTCGCCAGGCAGCCCCAGATCTCCCACACGGAGAAGTCGAAGGCGTACGAGTGGAAGAACGTCCACACGTCGTCCGGCACGAGCCCGAACTCGCCCCGGCCCGCTGTGAGCAGCGCGGCGAAAGCGCGGTGCTCGACGACCACCCCCTTGGGGCGGCCGGTGGAGCCGGAGGTGTAGATCACATACGCCGGGTCGTCCGGCCGGGCGGTCGGCGTCGTGGGAGCGCGGGCTGCCCGTGTCCCCGGGGGAGCCGGTGGCACGAGGGTCGGGCAGCCGGCGGGCGCGAGGGCGGTGTCGCGGGTCACGAGCAGGGACACCTGGGAGTCCTCGACCAGGTAGCGCAGCCGCTCCTGGGGCGAGGCCGGGTCCATCGGGACGTACGCGGCACCGGATTTGAGGACGCCCAGCAGTGTGGCGACGAGCTCGGGGCCACGCGGCAGGCTGACGCCGACGAGGTGGCCGGGGCCCGTGCCTTTCGCGATGAGGGCAGCGGCTATCCCCTGGGCCCAGTCGTCGAGCCGGCCGTAACTCGTGTTCTCGCCGCCGCAGGTGACGGCGACGGCGTGGGGACGCAGCGCGGCCTGCTCTTCGACGAGCGCGTGGATGGTGGTGCGCGGAGCGGTCGGCTGCTCCTGCGCGGCGGGCTGAGGACGGTCGGGGAACTCGGCGATCTCGGCGATCTCGTCGAGGAGGGCGGTCACGGCTTCCCGGGCGAACAGGTCCGCCCGGTAGGCGCAGCTGAGGGTGGGTCCGGACGCGCCGTGGTCCAGGACGAGGACCAGGGGCGCGTGCGCGGAGCCGTACGGGCGGGACAGCCGGGCGAATCCGGCGGTTCGCAGCAGGTCGTCGCCGGCCCGTGGAACGGGCAGCACGAGCTCCGCGAGCGGGCCGCCGGATGCCCGTGGGCCGGCCTCTCCGGACCGCCCGGCACGGGCCGGGGCACGGTGGCCGCGCCCGCCGTCACCGTCACCGCCACCGGCACCGCGGCGCGGGTTCGCCGCGTCCGTCCTCCGCGCGGACGACGAGACGGACTCATCCGCCGCTGCACCCGCCGCCACATCCGTCGCCGGATCCGGGGCCCGTTCCCAGCTGTCGTTCGCCTCCGCCGCCGGTGGCGCGATGTCCGAGAGCCCATCAGGCGCCGCCGAC
>NZ_VCLA01000089.1 GCF_009600885.1 Streptomyces jumonjinensis | reverse complement strand
AAGTCGACGACCCCACGACCCCGCCGCACAAGTTAAAGATCAAGCTAGAACTCGTCCGAGGTGTGCGGCAGCAGCGCGGTGCGCGCCGCCGACTCCAGCAGCGCCGCCGCCCCCGGGGTGTGCTCGGCGGCCAGGCCCACCCGGACCAGCTCGGTCGCCCCGATGTCCCCGAGATAGCCCGCCGCCAGCTCCCGTATGCCCAGCGTCAGATCCGCCGCGTCCCCGGTGCGCGTCACCCGCACCCGGTGTCCGTCGCCGTCGGGGGCGGAGACGAGCCGGTACCGCCCGGCGTTCGCCGGCACCCCGGCATCGGTCACCTCCAGCACCAGATCCACCGGAGCCGACCAGACCCGCCCCTCCAGCGCGGCGGCGACGTCGACCACCCGCAGCCAGAGCGCCGGGAACTCCTGGGTGACCGACACCTGGTCCCGGTCGGCCGAGAGCCGCAGCAGCGGTTCGTCCAGCGGACGGCCCCACGCCTTCACCGTGTCGACCAGGTCGATCGAGGTCACATAGCGCCAGAGCGCGGCGGCGACCGCGGGCGACTCCGCCTCCAGGTCGTACACATGGGCCGTCCCCCGGCCCTCGTCGTCGGTCTGGGTGCGGTAGAACACATACCCCGCGGGCTCGGCGCCCGTGTCGCCGATGGTCACCACCCGGGGCGGGCTCAGATCGTCGTCCTCCTCGTCCGCCTCCGGCAGGATGTGCGTACGCCACCAGAAGTCGTCCCGGGCCACCCGGCCCGCGCGCTCCGCCCGCGCCGCCGCGTGCCGGGAGCCGATCACCGCTGGAGCGTCCTCGGCCGGCACCAGCCGCAGCGGCCGGTCGTCGGGCTCGATCCGCAGCTCCAACGGCCGCTCCGCGTCGATCTTCAGGGTGTACGCACGGGTCGCCGGCTCGAATCCGAAGCGTCCGTAGATCCCCGTCTCCGACACCCACAGGGCGGCGAGCGGCTGCCCGGCCGCGGCGCAGCGGTGCCACAGCTCGGCGATCATCCCGCTGAGCACCCCCCGGCGGCGGTGCGTCGGAGCCACCGAAACGAACGTCACACCCGCGCACGGAAGCTCCCCGCCGGGCACCGACAGACTCAGCGGATGGGCGGCCAGCAGCCCCACCAGCTCATCGCCCTCATAGGCCCCGATCGCATCGCAGTGCTCCAGGATCTCCCGGTGCAGCTTGCGCAGGTCGTCCTCGCAGTTCTTCCCCAAGAACACGAGATAGTGCAGGTCCAGGGCGCGTTCGAGCTGCGCCTCCGGAATGGTCCGATACTCCAAGGCGGTCATGGACCGGACGCTAACCCGTCCGGCCGAGTCAGTCATCCGGGTTTTGCGCCGACCCGGTACCGACCCCGGTACCGGCCCCGGTACCGACCCCGGTACCGACCCCGGTACCGGCCTCGGCGTCGGTCCCGGTCCGGGCGGAACGATCACCCCCGCCGTACTCCCGTGGCCGGCCGGGGTGTGGCCGGGGCGGCTCCGCGGGGATGTGCCCGATACTGGGTGCGTTATGGAATTCGTCATCCTTGCTGTAGTCATCGCCCTGGTCGCCGTCGGCGCGATCAGCGGGCTCGTGATCAGCAGCCGCAAGAAGAAGCAGCTGCCGCCATCGGCCCCGCCCACCGCGCCGACCATCACCGCTCCGCCCGCCGAGCCGCATGTCGGCGACGAGGCGGAGACACCGCGGGAAGAACCACGCCGCACCATCGAGGAGGTCGGCCTCCCCCCGGCCGATGAGGCCGCCGCCCCGGTCGCCGTCGAGGAACCGGTCGCCGTCGAACCGGCCGCCCCCGGGATCGAGATCCCGGAACCCACCGAGGGCCGGCTCGTCCGGCTCCGCGCCCGGCTGTCCCGCTCGCAGAACTCGCTGGGCAAGGGGCTGCTCACGCTCCTGTCCCGTGAGCATCTCGACGACGACACCTGGGACGAGATCGAGGAGACGCTGCTCGTCGCCGATGTCGGCGTCGCGCCGACGCAGGAGCTCGTGGAGCGGCTGCGCGAGCGGGTGAAGGTGCTCGGCACCCGGACCCCCGACGGGCTCCGCGCCCTGCTGCGCGAGGAGCTGCTCGCCCTGATCGGCACCGACCTGGACCGTGTGGTCAAGACCGAGAGCGGGCTCGACACCCCCGGCGTCATCATGGTCGTCGGCGTCAACGGCACCGGCAAGACCACCACCACCGGCAAGCTCGCCCGGGTGCTCGTCGCGGACGGCCGCTCGGTCGTCCTCGGCGCCGCGGACACCTTCCGCGCCGCGGCGGCCGACCAGCTCCAGACCTGGGGCGAGCGCGTCGGCGCGCGTACCGTACGCGGGCCGGAGGGCGGCGACCCGGCGTCGATCGCCTTCGACGCGGTCAAGGAGGGCATCGCCGAGGGCGCCGATGTGGTGCTGATCGACACGGCGGGCCGGCTGCACACCAAGACCGGGCTGATGGACGAGCTCGGCAAGGTCAAGCGCGTGGTCGAGAAGCACGGCCCGCTGGACGAGGTGCTGCTCGTCCTGGACGCCACCACCGGGCAGAACGGCCTGGTGCAGGCGCGGGTCTTCGCGGAGGTCGTGGACATCACCGGCATCGTGCTGACCAAGCTGGACGGCACCGCCAAGGGCGGCATCGTCGTCGCGGTCCAGCGGGAGCTGGGCGTGCCGGTGAAGCTGGTCGGTCTGGGCGAGGGCGCGGACGACCTCGCGCCGTTCGAGCCGGAGGCGTTCGTGGACGCGCTGATCGGCGACTGAACCCGCCCCGGCGGTTCATCCGGAAGTGCCCGGCACGCGGGAACGCGGCCGGGCACTTCCGTATCCGGGCACCGTCCCCGCGGTCCGCCCTCGCGGGTTGTCCCCGCGGACCCCGCGGTCCGGCTACGCGGCCGAGCGGTGGCAGATGTACGCCAGCGTCCCCAGGAGCAGCCGGGCCTCGGGCGGCGCGGCTGCCGTGTCCAGGGACGGCGGGCGCAGCCAGTGGACCGGGCCCAGCCCGCCGCGGTCCGACGGCGGGGCCGTGATGTGGTCGCCCGGACCCAGGCAGTGCAGATCCAGATCCGCGTCGTCCCAGCCCATCCGGTACAGCAGCCGGGGCAGCCCCTCCGCCGCGCCCGGCGCGACGAAGAACTGGCAGCGGCCGTCCGGAGTCGCCGACACCGGCCCCAGCGGCAGCCCCATCCGCTCCAGCCGCACCAGCGCCCGGCGGCCGGCGGGCGCGGCCACGTCGAGGATGTCGAAGGCGCGGCCCACGGGCAGCAGCAGCGCCGCGCCCGGCACCCGCGCCCAGGCCTCGGTCACCTCGTCCAGGGTCGCGCCCGCGGGGATCTCGGCGGCGTACGGGAGCGGATGGGCCCCCGGCGCCGCGCAGCCCGCGCTGGAGCAGGAGCAGACGCCGGACTCCGCCCGTGCCCCCGGGACCACGGCCCAGCCCCATAGTCCTGTGTACTCGGCCACCACGGTGCGCTCCGCGGTGCGGTCACGGCGTCGTGAGCCGGAGCGGATGTCCCTGATCCCCCGGCTGCCGCCGATCGTGAAGCCCTTGCCCATGCCCCCTCCAACGGGTCGTGCGCGCCGGTGGTTACGACCCGAAGTCTCCTCATGACACAGCGTCGCAATAAGTGAAGCTAGGGCGGCGTGTGGTGGCGCGAGGGGGAGCGCGCACGGTGTCGCACTACTCCATATGCGCCAATCCGCCGCCTTCTGATCGTCGCCTGTCAAGTGAATCGCGCCTGACGCAAGGGGAGTTCATTCGAAGGGGTGGCGAATGGTGGCGTTTCCGGAATCCGCCTCGGCGTGAGGGTGATCGTAGGATTACTTTCGGTGCGCGGGCCCGGTGAGTTCGCGTGCGCTCATGGGTATGCCGGGGGCATCCCGATTTCCTGTGCGGGTTTTCGGTGGAGACCGTGTCCGCCGGGCGAGGGGCCTCAACTCACGGCATTCTGATATGGGTTCGAGTGGCAGGGTTTCATGGATGGGGGCGTTCCAGTGGACGGCAGCGGCGCCGGTACGAATGCCGGCAAGCGTCCGAACGAGCGGCTGCGCTCATGGTTCGTGCGCAGCGGTTGGTCCAAGGGCGAGCTGGCCCGCCAGGTCAACCGCCGGGCCCGGCAGCTGGGCGCGCACCACATCAGCACCGACACCTCGCGGGTCAGGCGGTGGCTCGACGGCGAGCAGCCCCGTGAGCCGATCCCGCGCATCCTCTCCGAGCTGTTCTCCGAGCGCTTCGGCACCGTCATCGCCATCGAGGAGCTGGGGCTGCGGAGCGCGCACCAGTCGCCGTCCGACTCCGGGGTCGACCTGCCCTGGGCGGGGCCGCAGACCGTCACCCTGCTCAGCGAGTTCTCCCGCAGCGATCTGATGCTCGCCCGGCGCGGCTTCCTCGGCACCTCGCTGGCGCTGGCCGCCGGGCCCGCCCTGGTCGAGCCCATGCAGCGCTGGCTGGTGCCCGCCCCGGGCGCGGGCCCCGCTCCCGAGACCGCCGCGCAGCCGTCGCCCACCCGGCTCTCCGGCCCCGGGCTGGAGCTGCTGGAGTCCACCACCGCGATGTTCCGCACCTGGGACGCCCAGTGCGGCGGCGGGCTGCGGCGCAAGGCCGTCGTGGGCCAGCTCCACGAGGTCACCGATCTGCTCCAGGAGTCCCATCCCGAGGCCACCCGCCGCCGGCTGTTCACCTGCGCCGCCGAGCTCGCCGAGCTCGCCGGCTGGATGAGCTACGACGTGGGCCTCCAGCCCACCGCGCAGAAGTACTTCGTGCTCGCGCTGCACGCCGCGAAGGAGGCGGGCGACCGTCCCCTCGGCTCGTACATCCTCTCCTCCATGAGCCGTCAGATGATCCATCTGGGCCGCCCCGACGACGCCCTGGAGCTGATCCATCTCGCGCAGTACGGCAGCCGCGACTGCGCCACCGCGCGCACCCAGGCGATGCTGTACGCGATGGAGGCCCGCGCCTACGCCAATATGGGCCAGCCCAGCAAGTGCAAGCGGGCCGTCCGGATGGCCGAGGACACCTTCTCCGACGCCGGAGCGGACGGCGAGCCCGAGCCCGACTGGATCCAGTTCTTCTCCGAGGCCGAGCTGAACGGGGAGAACGCCCACTCCTACCGCGATCTCGCCTATGTGGCCGGCCGCAGCCCGACCTATGCCTCGCTCGCCGAGCCGGTGATGCGGCGGGCGGTGGAGCTCTTCGAGAAGGACGACGTCCACCAGCGGTCGTACGCCCTCAATGTGATCGGCATGGCCACCGTCCATCTGCTCAAACGAGAGCCCGAGCACGCCACCGCGCTGGCGTCCGAGGCCCTCACCGTCGCCAAGCGGGTGCGCTCCGAGCGCGTCAACACCAGGCTGCGCAAGACCGTCGACACGGCCGCACGGGACTTCGGCGATGTGGCCGAGGTCGTGCACTTCACCGATCTGCTCACCGCCCAGCTCCCGGAGACCGCCGAGGCCGTCTGAGCCGGGCGGGCCGGGCGCGTCCCGGCCTGCGCCCGTTCATGGCCGCGTAACACGGCGGACTCCTTCGTCACCACGGTGAAACATCGTGCGGCATCGGCGGAAACCGCGCTGCGCCAACCTCATGGCGCATAACCGGCCCGCCGCCCGACCAACTCAGGCACCCGCCCGACTCGCTCGGGCGACCCGCCCGATCCGCTCAGGCTCCGCCCGCACGAGGCCGCACGACGACGAGGAGACGCCGATGCCCCAAGGCATCTCGACGCTAGCCGCGGACGCACCCGCACTGTCCCCCGCCAACACCGGCTTCCTGCTCATCTGCTCCGCCCTGGTGATGCTGATGACACCGGCCCTCGCCTTCTTCTACGGCGGCATGGTCCGGGTCAAGTCCGCCCTCAACATGCTGATGATGAGCTTCATCAGCCTCGGCATCGTCACCGTTCTCTGGGTGCTCTACGGATTCGGCATCGCCTTCGGCGCCGACCACGGCTCCGTCATCGGCTGGTCCGCCGAGTACGCGGGGCTCAGCGGCATCGGCCTCACCGAACTGTGGGACGGCTACACCGTCCCCGTCTATGTCTTCGCCGTCTTCCAGCTGATGTTCGCGGTCATCACCCCCGCCCTGATCAGCGGCGCGCTCGCGGACCGGGTCAAGTTCTCCGCCTGGGCGCTGTTCATCGCCCTGTGGGCCACCGTCGTCTACTTCCCGGTCGCGCACTGGGTCTGGGGCGCGGGCGGCTGGCTCTTCGAGATGGGCGTCATCGACTTCGCGGGCGGCACCGCCGTCCATGTCAACGCGGGCGCCGCCGCCCTCGGCGTCATTCTCGTCATCGGCAAGCGGGCCGGGTTCGGCAAGGACCCCATGCGCCCCCACAGCCTGCCGCTCGTCATGCTCGGCGCGGGCCTGCTCTGGTTCGGCTGGTTCGGCTTCAACGCCGGATCATGGCTCGGCAACGACGACGGCGTCGGCGCGGTGATGTTCCTCAACACCCAGGTCGCCGCCGCGGCGGCGATGCTCGGCTGGCTGGCGTACGAGAAGATCCGCCACGGCGCGTTCACCACCCTCGGCGCCGCGTCCGGCGCGGTCGCGGGCCTGGTCGCCATCACCCCGGCCGGCGGCTCCTGCTCCCCGCTCGGCGCCATCGCCATCGGCGCGATCTCCGGAGTGCTCTGCGCCATGGCCGTGAGCCTGAAGTTCCGGTTCGGCTACGACGACTCCCTCGACGTCGTCGGCGTCCATCTCGTCGGCGGTGTCGCCGGCTCCCTCCTGGTCGGTCTCTTCGCCACCGGAGGCGTCCAGTCCGAGGCCAGGGGGCTGTTCTACGGCGGCGGTCTCGAACAGCTGGGCAAGCAGGCCATCGGGGTCTTCGCGGTGCTGGCCTACTCCCTGGCGGTCTCCGCCGTGCTCGCCTTCGTTCTGGAGCGGACGATGGGCATGCGGGTGGACGAGGACGCCGAGATCTCCGGCATCGACCGGAACGAGCACGCGGAGACGGCCTACGACTTCAGCGGCGCGGGCGGCGGCATCGGCTCCCACAAGCCCTCGGCGGCGATCGGAGCCGTGTCGAGCGAGGTCCCGGCGGCGACCGGCGACCGGAACAGGAAGGTGGACGCATGAAGCTCATCACCGCGGTCGTCAAACCGCACCGGCTCGACGAGATCAAAGAGGCGCTCCAGGCCTTCGGGGTCCAGGGCCTCACCGTCAGCGAGGCCAGCGGATACGGCCGCCAGCGCGGCCACACCGAGGTCTACCGGGGCGCGGAGTACACCGTCGACCTGGTGCCCAAGATCCGTATCGAGGTGCTGGTCGAGGACGAGGACGCCGATCAGCTCATCGAGGTGATCGTCAAGTCGGCCCGTACCGGAAAGATCGGCGACGGGAAGGTGTGGAGCATCCCGGTCGACACCGCCGTACGCGTGCGGACGGGCGAACGCGGCCCCGACGCGCTGTAGGGCCTGATCCGGACGGGCTACAGGGACTGATCCGTCGGACAGGCCCTGCCGCCCGCCCCGCCCCCGTCAGCCCCTGTTCCGAGAAGCTGTGAGACACCCCGGGAAACACGGGGAGCACGGAGAGAGGTCGGTCCGGTGTCGAGCCTTGAGGTGATGACCGAAGCGGAGGACTCCGGACCCAGCGGTTACGCGGCGGCCCGGCTGCTCCTGCTCAACGGGCAGGAGTCGGCCGGGCCGCCGCGCCGGGCCGCCCTCGCCCGGCTGACCGACCGATGGCTCTCCGCGCTCTTCACCGCCGCCCGGCGGGACACCGGGGTCCACGCCGCCGCCCTGGTCGCCGTCGGCGGCTACGGCCGCGGCGAGCTCTCCCCCCGCAGCGACCTCGATCTGCTGCTGCTCCACGACCCGTCCGCCGACCCCGCAGCCGTCGCCGCCCTCGCCGACCGCGTCTGGTACCCGGTCTGGGACCTGGGACTCTCCCTCGACCACTCGGTGCGCACCGTCGCCGGGGCCCGGCGCACCGCGGCCGAGGACCTCAAGGCCCAGCTCGGACTGCTGGACGCCCGCCCGGTCGCCGGCGACCTCGCCCAGCTCACGGCCCTGCGCACCGCCGTGCTCGCCGACTGGCGCAACCAGGCGCACAAGCGCCTCCCCGAACTCGGCGAGCTCTGCCGTGAGCGGGCCGCGCGCCAGGGCGAGCTGCGCTTTCTGCTGGAACCCGACCTCAAGGAGGCGCGCGGCGGACTGCGGGACGCCACCGCCCTGCGGGCCGTCGCCGCCTCCTGGCTCGCCGACGCCCCCCGCGAAGGTCTCGCCGAGGCCCGCCGGACCCTGCTCGACGCCCGCGACGCCCTGCATCTCACCACCGGCCGGGCCACCGACCGGCTCGCCCTCCAGGAACAGGACCAGGTCGCGGGCGCCCTCGGCCTGCCCGACGCCGACGCGCTCCTGCGGCGGCTGTACGAAGCCGCCCGGACCGTGTCGTACGCCTCCGACGTCACCTGGCGCGAGGTCGACCGGGTGATCAAGGCGCGCTCGGCGCGGTCCCGGCTGAGCGCGCTCCGCCGGGGCGGTCGCCGGACCGGCCCCGGACGTACCCCGCTCGCCGAAGGCGTCGTGGAACAGGACGGCGAGGCCGTGCTCGCCCGTACCGCCAGACCGGAACGGGACCCGGTGCTCCCGCTGCGGGCCGCCGCCGCTGCCGCCCGGTCCGCGCTGCCGCTCTCCCGGCACGCCGTACGCCGGCTCGCCGATGCCGCCCCACCGCTGCCGGTTCCCTGGCCCGCCGAAGCCCGCGAGGCATTCGTCGTACTGCTCGGCGCCGGCACGCCCACCGTCCCCGTCTGGGAGGCGCTGGAGGCCGAGGGGCTGATCACCCGCCTGCTGCCGGAGTGGGAACGGGTCCGCTGCCGCCCCCAGCGCAACGCCGTCCACACCTGGACCGTCGACCGCCATCTGGTGGAGACCGCTGTACGGGCCGCCGCGCTCACCCGCCGCGTCAGCCGACCCGATCTGCTGCTGGTCTCCGCCCTCCTCCACGACATCGGCAAAGGCCGGCCCGGCGACCACTCCACCGCGGGCGAGGCCATCGCCCTGGACATGGCGGAACGGATGGGATGCGACCGCGCCGACGCGACCGTCATCGCCGCCCTCGTCCGCCACCATCTGCTGCTCGCCGAGACGGCCACCCGGCGGGACCTGGACGATCCCGCCAC
>NZ_VCLA01000088.1 GCF_009600885.1 Streptomyces jumonjinensis | reverse complement strand
TCTGCCTCTCGGGATGGAACCTTTTCATGAGCCTGCACGGTCTGCTCGATGCCGTCGTACGTGACCCCGCGCTCACCGAAGCGGTGCGGGCGGCCCAGGGAGCGGGCCGTATGCATGTCGATCTGGTCGGGCCGCCCGCGGCCCGGCCGTTCGCGGTCGCCGCGCTGGCCCGTGACAGCGGCCGGACGGTGCTCGCCGTCACCGCCACCGGCCGGGAGGCCGAGGACCTCGCCGCCGCCCTGCGCTCGCTGCTCCCCGAGGAGGGCGTGGTCGAGTACCCCTCCTGGGAGACCCTGCCGCATGAGCGGCTCTCCCCCCGCTCCGACACCGTGGGCCGCCGGCTCGCCGTGCTGCGCAGGCTCGCCCACCCCGCCGCGGACGATCCGGCGGCCGGTCCCGTACAGGTCGTGGTCGCACCCATCCGTTCCGTACTCCAGCCGCAGGTCAAGGGCCTGGGCGAGCTGGAGCCCGTGGCCCTGCGCACCGGGGCGCAGGCCGATCTGAACGAGGTCGTGGACGCGCTCGCGGCAGCCGCGTACTCCCGGGTCGAGCTGGTCGAGAAGCGCGGGGAGTTCGCCGTGCGCGGCGGCATCCTCGATGTCTTCCCGCCGACCGAGGAACACCCGCTGCGGGTGGAGTTCTGGGGCGACGACATCGAGGAGATCCGGTACTTCAAGATCGCCGACCAGCGGTCGCTGGAGGTCGCCGAGCACGGCCTGTGGGCCCCGCCCTGCCGTGAGCTGCTGCTCACCGACGAGGTGCGGCGACGGGCCGCGGAGCTCGCCGAGGCCCATCCCGAGCTCGGCGAACTGCTCGGCAAGATCGCCGAGGGGATCGCCGTGGAGGGCATGGAGTCCCTCGCCCCGGTGCTGGTGGACGAGATGGAGCTGCTCCTGGACGTGCTCCCGGCGGGCTCCATGGCCGTGGTCTGCGACCCGGAGCGGGTCCGCACCCGGGCGGCCGATCTGGTGGCGACCAGCCAGGAGTTCCTCCAGGCGTCGTGGGCGGCGACGGCGGGCGGGGGAGAGGCCCCCATCGATGTGGACGCGGCCTCGCTCTGGGGCATCGCCGACGTGCGCGACCGGGCGCGCGAGCTCGGCATGATGTGGTGGTCCGTCTCCCCGTTCGCCGCCGACGAGGAGCTCTCCGACGACACCCTCAAGCTGGGGATGCGCGCCCCGGAGTCCTACCGCGGCGACACCGCCCGCGCGCTCGCCGACACCAAGGGCTGGCTGGCCGACGGCTGGCGTACGGTCTTCGTCACCGAGGCGCACGGCCCCGCGGCCCGCACCGTCGAGGTGCTCAGCGGCGAAGGCGTACCCGCCCGTCTCGACGCCGATCTCGCCGAGATCTCCCCGTCCCTCGTCCATGTCGCCTGCGGCTCCATCGACTACGGCTTCATCGACCCGGGCCTGGGGCTGGCCGTCCTCACCGAGACGGACCTCACCGGCCAGAAGGCGGCCGGCAAGGACGGCCAGCGGATGCCGACCCGCCGCCGGAAGACGATCGACCCGCTCACTCTGGTGATGGGCGACTACATCGTCCATGAGCAGCACGGCGTGGGCCGCTATGTCGAGATGGTGCAGCGCACGGTCCAGAACGCGACCCGCGAGTATCTGGTCGTGGAGTACGCCCCGGCCAAGCGCGGCCAGCCCGGGGACCGGCTCTACATCCCCACCGACCAGCTGGAGCAGATCACCAAGTACGTGGGCGGCGAGGCCCCCACCCTGCACCGGCTCGGCGGCGCGGACTGGACCAAGACCAAGGCGCGCGCGAAGAAGGCGGTCAAGGAGATCGCCGCCGATCTGATCAAGCTCTACTCGGCCCGGATGGCGGCCCCCGGCCATGCCTTCGGCCCGGACACCCCCTGGCAGCGGGAGCTGGAGGACGCCTTCCCGTACGCCGAGACGCCCGACCAGCTCTCCACGATCGCCGAGGTCAAGGAGGACATGGAGAAGACGGTTCCGATGGACCGGCTGATCTGCGGCGATGTGGGTTATGGCAAGACGGAGATCGCGGTACGGGCCGCCTTCAAGGCGGTGCAGGACGGCAAGCAGGTCGCGGTGCTCGTGCCCACCACCCTGCTGGTGCAGCAGCATTTCGGCACGTTCTCCGAGCGGTACTCGCAGTTCCCGGTGAAGGTGCGGGCGCTCTCCCGCTTCCAGTCCGACACGGACGCCAAGGCCACGCTGGAGGGGCTGAAGGACGGCGCGGTCGACATCGTCATCGGCACCCACCGGCTGTTCTCCGCCGAGACCAAGTTCAAGGACCTCGGTCTGGTCATCGTCGACGAGGAGCAGCGCTTCGGCGTCGAGCACAAGGAGCAGCTGAAGAAGCTGCGCGCCAACGTCGATGTGCTGACCATGTCCGCGACCCCGATTCCGCGCACCCTGGAGATGGCGGTGACCGGCATCCGGGAGATGTCGACCATCACCACCCCGCCGGAGGAGCGCCATCCGGTGCTGACCTTCGTCGGCCCGTACGAGGAGAAGCAGATCGGCGCGGCCATCCGCCGTGAGCTGCTCCGTGAGGGCCAGGTCTTCTACATCCACAACCGGGTGGAGTCCATCGACCGGGCGGCGGCCCGGCTGCGGGACATCGTCCCGGAGGCGCGGATCGCCACCGCGCACGGCCAGATGTCGGAGTCGGCGCTGGAGCAGGTCGTGGTCGACTTCTGGGAGAAGAAGTTCGACGTCCTGGTCTCCACGACGATCGTGGAGTCCGGGATCGACATCTCCAACGCCAACACGCTGATCGTGGAGCGCGGCGACAACTTCGGCCTCTCGCAGCTGCATCAGCTCAGGGGCCGGGTGGGGCGTGGCCGGGAGCGCGGCTACTCCTACTTCCTCTATCCGCCGGAGAAGCCGCTGACCGAGACCGCGCATGAACGTCTCGCGACGATCGCCCAGCACACCGAGATGGGCGCGGGCATGTACGTCGCGATGAAGGACCTGGAGATCCGGGGCGCGGGCAATCTGCTCGGCGGGGAGCAGTCCGGCCATATCGCGGGCGTCGGCTTCGATCTGTATGTACGGATGGTGGGCGAGGCGGTCGCCGACTACCGGGCCTCGCTGGAGGGCGGGCCGGAGGACGAGCCGCCGCTGGAGGTGAAGATCGAGCTTCCGGTGGACGCCCATGTGCCGCATGACTACGCCCCCGGTGAGGGGCTGCGGCTCCAGGCGTACCGGGCGATCGCCGCCGCGAACACGGAGGACGACGTCAAGGCGGTCCGCGAGGAGCTGACCGACCGTTACGGCAAGCTTCCGGAGCCGGTGGAGAATCTGCTGCTGGTGGCGGGGCTGCGGATGCTGGCCCGGGCCTGCGGGGTCGGTGAGATCGTGCTCCAGGGGTCGAACATCCGCTTCGCCCCGGTGGAGTTGCGGGAGTCGCAGGAGCTGCGGCTGAAGCGGCTGTATCCGCGTACGGTGATCAAGGCCGCGTCGGGGCAGGTGCTGGTGCCGCGCCCGACCACCGGCAAGATCGGCGGCAAGCCGGTGGTGGGGCGGGAACTGCTGGGCTGGACCGGGGAGTTCCTGACCACGATCCTCGGGTCATGACGGGCTGACCGGCCGGTCCCGGGTGCGGGACCAGTCGGTCGGGAGCCCCCGTCGGACCGTCCGGCCCCGTCAGTAGGGTGGCCGGGTGACCGAAACCCGGATCCCACGAACCCGCGTCGTCGTCGCCGCTCTGCTGGCCCTGGCAGTGGCGGGCGGACTCACCGGATGCGAGGGCGTGGGCGCCACGGCCCCGGCGGACCGCCCGGCGGCCTCGGGCTCCAGCCCGCTCGCCAACCCGGACGGCACCCGCCCCGGGCTCGCGCCGCTGACCTCGCGGGAGGACCGGGCGGCGGCCCGGCGGCTGATCGGCGAGGTCGCCGTCAAGGGCCGCGGCCCGCGCACCGGCTACGACCGCGACCGCTTCGGCTACGCCTGGCTGGACAGCGCGGACGGCGTTCCGCTGGCCCGTAACGGCTGCGACACCCGCAACGACCTGCTCGCCCGGGACGGCGAGGAGCTCGCGTACCGCTCCGGCTCCGACTGCGTGGTGGTCTCCATGACCCTGGACGACCCCTATACGGGGACCGTCGTCGACTGGGAGAAGAGCAAGGCGGCGGCGGTCCAGATCGATCATGTCGTCCCTCTCTCGTACAGCTGGCAGATGGGGGCGGCCCGGTGGACCGAGGAGAAGCGGCGCCGGCTCGCCAACGATCCGCTGAATCTGCTGCCGGTGGATGGCCGCACCAACAGCTCCAAGGGCGACTCGGGCCCCGCGTCCTGGCTGCCCCCGAACAAGCGCATCCGCTGCTCCTACTCGGTACGGATCGCCCAGGTGGCGATCGAGTACCGGATGCCGGTGACACCGGCGGACAAGAAGGCGATGCTCACGCAGTGCGGGTAGCCGGGCCGGGGAGGCCGCTCACGCTGTGGAGGGCGTCCCCGCCGTCCCGGGCACGTCCCGGGCGAGCTCTTCCCTCGGGATGATGTCCCCGGCCGGGGGCTTCTCGGCCCGGACCGGCTCGCCGAAGTCGGAGAAGGTCATCGAGTACGGCTCGTCGCCGCCCTTCTGCTCCATCCTCAGCAGATACGCCTTCCCCTCGGCGGTGACGTGCAGGCGGAGGGTTGCGCCGTCTTCCTTCTTGGTGATCCTGAGCGCCTTGCGGCCGTTGAGAACGACCGTCTCGATGTCGGGCGCCCCGAACCCGGTCCCCCCGGCCTCGTCGTGCGTCATCTCCGGCAGGCCCTTCGCGAAGTCGCAGCCGTTGAAGACGTCCCGGAACATCTTGGTGTCGGTGTTCCCGGGTATCCAGCGGTCCTGGAACAGCTCCATCCGGGCCTTGAGGGCCGCGGCGGACGTGCCCGCCGTTTTGGCCTTGAGGAAGTCCTCGCCCATCTGCATATAGACCCTGTTGTCGCGTGTCCTGATCGCTTTCAGGGTGCCCGCGCCCGCGATATGCACGGTGCCCACGCACTCGTTCCGGTCGTCGGCCCGTATCCGGCCCGTGAAGGCCTCCCCTTCGTTGAACCCGGATACTTCGATCGTCAGCGACGGAGCCGCCTTGACCGACCGGAATCCGTCGACGAGGCGGTGGGCCACCGCCCGCGCCTCGGGACCCTTCTCCGCTCCGGCCGAGGCGCTCGCCCCGCCGCCCTTGCCGTCCTTCGACGGCTCGGAGCCCTGGCCGCAGCCCGCCGCCCCCAGAGCGACGGTGAGTGCGACGGCGGCTGCGCGACGGGCGGACGGGCGGAGGCTGACGGACATCGGTGGCTCCATGGTGGTCGGAGGGAGAAGTGTGCGGTCGGTCAGACCGTCAGCTCCCACACCGAGGCGTCGAGCAGGATGTCGGGGCTGACCTCGACCGTAAGGGTCTTCGCGTCGGCCGGGGCGTCGAAGGCGTGTATCACCGTGGCCTTCTTGCCGGGCAGGACGGTGCCGTCGAAGCCGGAGCCGGTCTTCTCGTCGAAGATCTGCTCGGCGGTGACCCCGTCCTCACCGGCGCGGGCGTCGGCGGTCACCAGGGTGGAGTCGAACTTCTCGTCGCCCGTGTTCTCCACGGTCACCGAGACCTGGTACGCCTTGTTGCCCTCGGTGTGGCCCACGGCGTACTCGGTGGGGGAGTAGGACGTGGCCTTGGAGACCGTGACCTTCACGCCGTTCTTGTAGACGGCGCTCTCGCCCGCCGCGAGCGAGGAGTCCTCGCTCTTCCCCTTGTCCTTGCCCTTGTTCTTGCCGTCGGAGCCCGACGCGGGCTCCCTGCTCGCGCTGGTGGCCTGGTCGAGCTCGTCCACCGCGTCGTCCACGGCCTTGAAGGTGACCACCGCGGCGATCGTCCCGAGGATCATCGCCAGCAGTCCGAGGACCGCGCCGACGGTGGTCACCCCCTTGTTGTTGGCCTCGCCGCGCTTGACCCTGCCCCGGCCGGACATGCCCAGGATCAGACCGATCAGACCAAGGGTGCCGCCCAGCCAGAAGAGCAGCGGGATCGCGGCGGTGATGACGCCGATGATGCCCAGCACCAGTGCGGCCGTGCCCAGGCCGTTGCGCATCGGCCGGGGGGCCGGGGCCTGGTACCCGTGCTGCGGGGGCTGCCCATAGGGCTGCTGTCCGCCGTCGAACTGGGGCTGGTGCGTGGAGTGGGACATGAGTGTCCTCCCGGACATGGCGTTGTGGTCGGGGCCGACTGGGAGCCCCCCGTGGTGACGGGTCAATAAGACCAGAGTCTGTGAACCGAGTCAACATCTATGAATGAATTTGGATTGACTCACGCTGTGAAGGGGTTTCTCTGTCGCGTGGCGCTATGCTCGGCGACACAACAGGGGGTTCTGACCAGCGGATACGGATGACGGAGGCAGTCAGGTGCCGGAGAACGCAAGCGAGGTGACCGCAGCCGGGATCGCCCGGCTGGCAGGCGTCGGACGGGCCGCGGTCAGCAACTGGCGACGCCGGCACGCGGACTTCCCCAAACCGGTCGGAGGCACCGAGACCAGCCCGTCGTTCGCTCTCGCCGAGGTCGAACGATGGCTGCGTGACCAGGGCAAACTCGTCGAAGTCCCGCTGCGGGAACGCGTCTGGCAGCAGCTCGCCGACGATCCGTCGACCACCGCCACCGCCCTGGCCCGCACCGGCTGTGTACTCCTGCTCGTACGGGAGCGGCCCGCCGTCTGGCAGGAGCTGGCCGCCCTGCCGGACCCGCAGCTGGCCGAACTGCTGCCGACCGCGCTGGAGCAGGTGCTGGGCGCGCGCTTCGGCGAGGACCGTACGGAGCTCTTCCGCGCCGCGCTGCCCCCCGCGGCCTCCACCGGGACCGCCGCCGTACCCGTGAACCCGGCCGCCGTCCGCGCCGCCGTCGAACTCGCCGCCGGGCTCGGACCCGAGCAGGCATTCGAGTTCCTGCTCGGCCGCTTCCTCGACACCAACCTCCGCCAGTACACCCTCACCCCCGAGGGCCCCGCCGCCCTGATGGCCGCGATCGCCGTCCCCGGCGAGGGAGCGACCGTCCTCGATCCCGCCGCCGGAGCCGGGGCCCTGCCGCGCGCCGTCGAACGGCCCGCCGCCCTCTACGCACAGGACGCCGACCCCGATCTGGCCGCCCTCACCGCGCTCCGGCTGGCCCTGCACTCCGACGCCGCCGTCCGCGCCCGCTCCGGCGACACCCTGCGCGCCGACGCCTTCCCCGACCTTGCCGTCGACGCCGTCCTCTGCCATCCGCCGTTCAACGAGCGCAACTGGGGACACGACGAACTCGCCTACGACGCCCGCTGGGAGTACGGCTTCCCCGCCCGCACCGAATCCGAGCTGGCCTGGGTGCAGCACGCGCTCGCCCGGCTCCGCCCCGGCGGCACCGCCATCCTGCTGATGCCGCCCGCCGCCGCCTCCCGCCGCTCGGGCCGCCGCATCCGTGCCGGGCTGCTGCGCCGCGGCGCGCTGCGGGCCGTCGTCTCACTGCCCGCCGGGGCCGCGCCCCCCTATGGCATCCCGCTCCACCTCTGGGTGCTGCGCAAGCCCGAACCGGGCCGGGCGCCCGCGTCCGAACTGCTCTTCGTGGACACCGCCGAGGTGGCCGGCGCGGCGGGCGGCCGTGACCGGCTCGACTGGCAGGCCGTGCACACCGCCGTACTCGACGCCTGGCGCCCCTTCAACAGCGCAGACGGCGAAGACAGCACAGGCAGCGCAGACAGCACGGCGAACACCGATGGATCCCAGGCCCAGGCCGGGATCAGCCGTTCCGTCCCGGTGATCGAACTCCTCGACGACGATGTCGACCTCGCCCCCGCCCGCCATGTCCCGCACCCCGCCACCGGAGCAGGCGCGGACGAACTGCTCAAGGTGCGCGACCGGCTCGCCGACACCCTGCTGCTCACCCGCGAACTCACCCCCGCGCCCACCACGGCCGCCCAGCCCGCGCCCTGGTCCGCCACCACCGTCGGCGAACTCGCCCGCGCCGGAGCGCTGCTGATCCGCGCGGGCGCCTCCCTCGCAGGCCCCGCCGCCCCGGACCACAGCCCCCGCACGGCCGTTCTCACCGAGCACGACGTGATCACCGGCGGCCCCCCGTCCGGCGCCCCCGCGGACGGCCAGGACGACGAGCCCGTACGCGTCGAGACCGGCGACGTCGTCGTACCCGTGCTCGGCGGCGGCTCCGTCGTCCGCGTCGTCGACGAGAGCGCCGCCGGGGCCGCACTGGGCCGCAACCTCCATCTGCTGCGCCCCGATCCGGCCGCGCTCGACCCCTGGTTCCTCGCCGGATTCCTGCGCGGCACCGCCAACACCCGGCAGGCCAGCAGCTACGCGTCCACCGCCACCCGGCTCGATGTGCGCCGTCTTCAGCTGCCCCGGCTGCCCCTGGCCGACCAGCGCCGCTACGGCGAGCGCTTCCGGGCGCTGGCCGCCTTCGAGGACGCGCTGCGGCTCGCCGGCCGGCTCGGCGAGCAGCTGGTGCAGGGGCTGTTCGACGGGCTGACGGACGGCACCGTCCGCCCCGACCAGCAGGGCGAGTGACCCGGCCATGTGACGCGTCGAACAGCTGACCAGTGCAACCAAGGGGTCGAGGTCCGGGTCCGTGTATACGCTCATGCCCTACTCAGCCTTGTCCCCAGGCCATCAGGAGCTAGGAATGCACGGCCCCGGCTATCTCCAGCAGCCACCCGGCAGACGACCGGCCGCCGCGCTGCTCATCGCGCTCCGCGTGCTGTTCACGGTGCTCTCGGTGGGCAGTCTCGGTCTGCTCTCCTGGGCGGCGATGCTGCGGCTCGCGATCGTACGCCGACGCCCGCTGGACTGGGTGCTGTTCTGTCTCTCGCTGGCGCTGTCGATCGCCTCGTTCGCGATGTTCCTCGAAGTCGGGGACGACAGCGACCCGCCGCCCCCGAAGGGCGAGACGGAGCCCGCGACCGGATTCGATCTGGTGCTGCTCCTGGTGCTGATCGCCACGGCGCTGGGCGTGCCCGTGCACTATCTGGTCGCCGAGATCCGGCACTTCCAGCCGCCGGCGCCGGGGTGGACACCGCCGCCGGCGGCCTCGCCGTACTCGGTGACGACGCCCGTCCAGGGTCTGCCGATGACCCCCGGCTACGGCTATCCACAGCCGGGCACACCGGGTGTACCGGGTACGCCGGTGACCCCCGGCTACGGCTACCCGCCGCCGGCCACGCGGACGCACCAGCCCCCGCCGGGGCCGTCCCCGTACACCGCCCCGCCCCCGCTGCCGCCGCCCCGGCCCGACAGGCCGCCCCTGCCGACGCCGTCCGCGCCCCCCGCGGCTCCCGCGCCCTCAGCCCTCTCGTCTCCCTCTCCCTCGGCGGAGAATCCCCGCATCGACCAGGTCCGCGCCGAACTCGACGAGCTGAGCGACTACCTCCGTAAGGAGCGCGGCCGGTGAACGGACGCGTCATCGCGGACCGCTACGAGCTCTCCACCGTCATCGGCCAGGGCGGCATGGGCCAGGTGTGGACCGCCTACGACCGGCGGCTGGACCGGCGCGTCGCCGTCAAGCTGCTGCGGCCCGACCGGATGGCCGCCGCCACCGCCGCCGACGAGATGCGCCGCCGGTTCATCCGCGAATGCCGGGTCACCGCCCAGGTCGCCCACCCCGGACTGGTCACCGTCCACGACGCGGGCAGCGAGGACGACGACCTCTATCTCGTGATGCAGTACGTCGAGGGCGCCGACCTCGCCGACCATCTCGCCGAGCACGAGCCCTACCCCTGGACCTGGGCCGTCTCCATAGCGGCCCAGCTCTGCGCCGTGCTCGCCGCCGTCCACGCCGTGCCGATCGTCCACCGCGACCTCAAACCCCGCAATGTGATGGTCAAGCCCGACGGCACCGTCACCGTGCTCGACCTCGGCGTCGCCTCCGTCATCGACACCGACACCACCCGGCTCACCCACACCGGCTCGCCCATCGGCAGCCCCGCCTATATGGCCCCCGAGCAGGCGATGGGCGGCGCGGTGGGCCCGTACACCGATCTGTACGCCCTCGGGGTGCTGATCCATGAACTCCTCAGCGGCAATGTGCCCTTCACCGGCCCCACCGCGCTCGGAGTGCTGCACCGGCATCTCTACGAGCCGCCGCTCCCGGTCCGCAGAATCCGCCCCGAGATACCCGAGCCGCTGGAGACGCTGGTGCTGCGGCTGCTCGCCAAGGACCCCCAGCACCGGCCGTCCGGGGCCCAGGAGGTCTACCGGGAGCTGGCGCCGCTGCTGCCCGCGCACGGGAACGGGAACGGGACGCCGGGCGGACCGCTGGACCCCACCCGCCCCTTTCTGCGGCCGTTCGCGCCCTGGCCGGACCGGGTGGCGGCCCCCGCGCCCACTCCCGCCCCCGCGCCGACCGCCCCCGGACTCGATGTGGCCGCCGCCGTCGACGAGGTCAAACGCCTGCTCGGCGAGGGCGCCATCACCCAGGCCGTGGACATGCTCGGCGGCATCCTCCCGGCCGCCGCCGCGGAGCACGGCGAGACCTCCCCCGTCGTACGGATACTGCGCAAGCAGTACGCCACCACGCTGATGGACGACGGCCAGTACCGCCGGGCCCTGCCCGAACTGCGCCGACTCGCCGAGGACCGGGCCGCCGAGGCCGGGGCGGCCGACCCGCAGACCCTCCAGTACCGCTATGACGCCGCCCAGTGCCTGGAGCAGCTGGGCGAACCGGCCGCGGCCCTCGCCGAGTACCGCGCCGTCCTGCCGTACTACGAGACCGGCGTCGACCCGGCCCGCGCCTTCGACGTACGCCACCGCATGGGCAATCTGCTGCTCGCGGTGGGCGACCACACGGCGGCCCAGCAGCATCTCCAGAGCCTGCTGTACGACGCGGAGCGCGCCTACGGCCACTACCATCCGCTGCCGGAGGCGCTGCGCCGAGCGCTGGAGCGGCAGCAGCGGTTCCACGGCCCCTGAGCGGGGTGCCCTGAGCGCGACGCCCGCCGGGCAGTGCGCTCAGGGGCCGGGAGCCGTCAGCGGCTGAAGGACGCGCCGAGAACGCTCTCCGGCGCGGCGATCATGCCGAGGGCCGTGGCCCCGAAGGACACCGACCCGGCCGCCGTCACCCCGGAAGCGGTGGAGTCGAACAGCCACACCGCTCCGGCCCGTGCGTCCTCCCCGGTCGCCGAGACGAACAGCTCGGCCCTGCCGTCGCGGTCGACGTCGGCGAGCCTGGTCGCGCCGCCGAACCCGTCGTTCTGCTCCGGGGTGCCGGGCACCCCCTCGGTGCCCTGGCTGAACACCTTCGCCCCGGCGCCGGTCAGGCCCTGATCACTGCCCCGCAGGGTGGTCACGGTGCCGGCGTTCTTCGTGGTGCCGATCATCTCCCCGGGGACGCCTGCGGCGACGTCCTCGTATCCGTCTCCGTCGACATCGCCGACGGAGACATCGGTGCCGAACCCGTCGATGCTGACCAGGTCGTCCTCCGCGGTACCCGGCACCCCGGGGCTGTCCTGGTTCAGAGAGAGCGCCCTGGACGCCACCGGGCCCTCGGCGGAGCCCGGAATCCAGGTGACCATGCCGCCCTTGGCGTGCGGGATGTCAGGCATGGCGTCGAACTCGCCCCGGGGCCGTCCGACGACGAGGTCCTCGAAGCCGTCCCGGTCGATGTCGCCGATGTCGAGGTTCTCGCCGCCCAGGCCCTTGTACCCGGTGAACACCCTGGCGCCGAGCCCGCTCGCCGAACCGTGCCAGACAGTGACCGCCCCGCCGTCGTACAGGACGTCGGCGTCGGTGAACGCCACGGCGAGATCGGCGGTGCCGTCACCGTTGAGATCACCGGACGCGAGATCCTCCAGGCGGTAGTTCCTCATGCCGACGGAGGTCTTCCCGGCGGCGGAGCCGTCCGGGCCGAACGGCCCGGAGAGCAGCTCCGACAGAGCTGTCACGACTTCCGCGGCGCCGTCGCCGTTGAAGTCCCCGGCAGTCACCGCCCTGCCGCCCTCTACGGTCTTCCCCTGGTCGTCGAGGAGACGCGTGGACGTGGCGAGCCCGTTCGGCCCGCCCCAGACCACCGAGTGGGAACCGTGGTTCCAGTTCGCGTCGATGGACTCGCCCGGCACGCCGACGACGAGATCCGTGTAGCCGTCCCCATTGAGGTCGCCGGTGGCGAGGCCGGCCCCGTACTCGTCGCCCGCCTCGGCGGTGCCGGGGAACCCGGGCGTGTTCTCGTGGATGATCTGCTGGTTCGACTGCGGCGGCTTCGTCGCGGAGCCGTACATCACGGCGACATAGCCCGCCTTGACGCCCTTGACGAGTCCGCCGGGCGCGGCGACGGCGACATCGGGGAATCCGTCGCCGTTGAAGTCGTCCTTCGGCGCGGCGGGTTTCTGCCGCTGACCGGCCGCCGTACTCGGAGCCTGCTCCGGAGCGGCGTACGCCACGGGAGCGGCCAGGGTGGCGAGGACCGCGACCGCGATCACCGGCCCGAGACCATGGACCGCCTTGTGTGTATTCATCATCGGCCTTCCATCAGGTTGCCAGGGAATGCGGACTGTCGAAAATCGGCAATGCTCCTGCATGACCCATGAAGCGACCGAAGGGTTGCGCGCTGAACCGGGCCCTCCGGTCCATACGTCCGGGTCTTCCGGGCGGCCGGATGCGATGCTGAGGGGCGGGCGCGCACACCGCGGTTCACACCGCCGTATCCGCCACCGCTCGGCCGGAACCGGAGAGACCGCACGCGCAGGACCCGCACGGGGGAGTTGGCAGGACGATGACAGTACGCGCCCAGATGGTCAGATTCGCCCTGGTCGGAGCCGTGAACACCGGGGTCTACTACGGTCTCTACCTGCTGTTGCTCCAGCGGCTGCCCTACGTCGCCGCGCATATCGGCGCCTTTGTGCTGAGCATGATCGGGTCGTTCTTCCTGACCTCGTACTTCACCTACCGGACCCGCCCCACCTGGCGGAAGTTCCTGCTCTTCCCGCTCACCAACGCCGCGAACCTCGCCGTGACGACGGCGGGCGTCTACCTCCTCGTCGGCGTGTTCGACCTGAACAGCCGCTACGCCCCGCTGATCGCCGCGGCGGCGGCGATCCCGGTCACCTTCGTCGTCTCGCGGGCCGTCATGCTGCGCCCGGAACCGGCGGAGAGGCCCGCTCCGGAGCACAAGCGGGCGCCCCGGGCGATGGATCCCGTCTGAACCTCCGCCCGGCGGACGCAATCAGTCCGCGCGAAGTGGTGGCCCTCACACCCCCGACTGCCTAACATCATCACTTCAGGGCTTTGTGAACCACCGCACAATCACGCCGGGAGGATCCTTTGCACCGCCGCCGCCGCACCGCGATCACCGTCTCCGCCGCGCTGCTCTTCGCCGCGCCACTCCTCACCGCCTGCGGGAGCGAGGCCCACCCGGGCGCCGCGGCCGTCGTGGGCGGGGAACGGATCGAGGTGTCCGCGGTCCAGGCGAATGTGCGGGACGTACGCTCCGCGCAGGAGAGCTCCCCGCAGTCCGCGCAGCTCGTCAAGGACAGCGGACAGCTCGGCCGGGCCAAGCTCTACGAGCTGATCGTCGACCGGGTCGTGGAGCGCGCGGCGGCCGACGCGGGGGTGAGCGTCAGCCGCAGGGAGGTCCAGGAGGGCCGCGCGGCCCTGGCGCAGCAGGCGGGCGGCGAGGAGCAGCTCACCGCGATGTATCTCCAGCAGCGCGGCGTCGCCCCCGACCAGGTCGACCAGGTCGTCCGCCGGGACGTCCTCGTCGGCAAGCTCGCCGAGCGCCTCGGCGGGGCCACCCCCGAGGGCCAGCAGCGGCTGAACGAGGCGTTCAGCGCCGCGGCCAAGGCCCTCGACATCGATGTGAACCCCCGCTACGGCAGCTGGGACGACCAGAAGCTGGAGCTCGGCGACTACCGGGCCCCCTGGATCAGCCAGGTCACGCGACAGGAGTCCGCCGAGACCGGCGGCGCATAGCCCGGGGTAGGTTCGTGGGGTGACCACAGACACCCCCGCCACCGGCCGCGTCGTCCTGCTCACCGCCAGCCATCGCGTCGCTCCCGGACTGCTGTCCTGGCCGGCCTGGCAGACGCTGCGCACGGCCGACCGGGTGCTGTGCGCCGATGCCTCGCACCCCCAGCTGCCCTATCTCCGGGAGGCCGGGGTCACGGTGGAGCACGCCTCGCCCGCCGCCCGTGAGCTGGTCGACGCCTGCGCCCAGGGCGCCACGGTCGTCGTCCTCACCTCGGGTGAGGGCGACCGGAAGCTCACCGACGGACTCGCCCGGCTCGCCGGGTCGGGCCGGGAGTCGATGCCTGATCTGGAGCTGCTCCCGGGCTCGTACGACCTCCCCGGCGCGCGGCTGCTCGATCTCGTACAGATCATGGACCGGATCCGCCGTGAGTGCCCCTGGTCGGCCGGGCAGACCCATCACGGGCTGGCGAAGTACGCCATCGAGGAGGCGTACGAACTGGTCGAGGCGATCGAGGAGGGGGACCGGGACGAGCTGCGCGAGGAGCTGGGCGATGTGCTCCTCCAGGTCGTCTTCCACTCCCGTATCGCGGAGGAGGGCGACCCGGACGGCGAGGGGGCGTTCTCGGTCGACGACGTGGCCGGGACGATCGTGGAGAAGCTGATCCACCGCCATCCGCATGTCTTCGGCGACGAGAGCGCGAAGACCCCGGAGGAGGTGAAGGCGCACTGGCTGCGGATGAAGGCGGTCGAGAAGCAGCGGGACTCGGTGACCGACGGGGTGCCGCTGGGGCAGCCCGGTCTGGCGCTGGCGGCCAAGCTCGCCTCCCGGGCGCGTACGGCGGGACTCGCGGTGCCGCTCCCCTCCGGGAGCGGTGTGGGATATGAGCTGCTGGCCTTGGCGGTGGCCGCCGAGGCGGCGGGCGTCGACCCGGAGGCGGCTCTGCGGGCGGCGGGCCGGGCCTACCGGGACGCGATCCGGGCGGCGGAGACGGCGGGGGGTGCCTGACGGCGGGGCGTGCCCGGGCCCCTGCGGCCGGGCCCCGAGCCCAGCCCCTCGCGGACGGGCCCCGCAGACGCCCCCAGCCCTCCACCAGGCCCAGCCCTCCACCAGGCCCAGCCCTCCACCAGGCCCGGTCTGTGGAGCCCCACCAGGCCCGGTCCGCGCGGTATGGACGGGGTATGGATAACGTCGAAGTGTGAGCGACACCCCCTGCCCCGCGTCGGCCCCCGACCCCGCCCCTGACCTTGCCCCTGCCCCTTCCTCTTCCCCTGCCCCCGAACTCTTCACCTGGGAGTTCGCCACCGACCCGTACCCGGCCTATGCCTGGCTGCGGGAGCACGCCCCCGTGCACCGGACGACGCTGCCCAGCGGTGTGGAGGCATGGCTGGTCACCCGGTACACCGACGCCCGGCAGGCCCTCGCCGACCAGCGGCTCTCCAAGAACCCGGCGCACCACGACGAGCCCACGCACGCCAAGGGCAAGACGGGCATCCCCGGGGAGCGCAAGGCCGAGCTGATGACGCATCTGCTCAATATCGACCCGCCCGACCACACCCGGCTGCGGCGGCTGGTGTCGAAGGCTTTCACCCCGCGCCGGGTCGCCGCTTTCGCCCCCCGGGTCCAGGAGCTGACCGACCGGCTCATCGATGGATTCGCCGGCCGGGGCGAGGCGGATCTGATCCATGAGTTCGCCTTCCCGCTCCCCATCTACGCCATCTGCGATCTGCTCGGAGTGCCCCCCGAGGACCAGGACGACTTCCGCGACTGGGCGGGCATGATGATCCGTCACGGCGGCGGCCCGCGCGGCGGGGTCGCCCGCTCGGTGAAGAAGATGCGCGGCTACCTTCTCGAACTGATCCACCGCAAGCGCGGGGATCTCGGCGACGATCTGATCTCGGGCCTGATCAGGGCCAGTGACCACGGCGAACATCTCACCGAGAACGAGGCCGCCGCGATGGCCTTCATTCTGCTCTTCGCGGGCTTCGAAACCACCGTGAATTTGATCGGTAACGGGGTATACGCCCTACTTCGCAATCCGGAACAGCGTGAGGGACTCCAGTCCTCACTCGCGGCGGGCGAGACCGGCCTGCTGGAGACCGGGGTCGAGGAGCTGCTCCGCTATGACGGGCCGGTCGAGATGGCGACCTGGCGGTTCGCCAGGGAGCCGCTGGCCATCGGCGGGCAGGAGATAGCGGCGGGCGATGCGGTGCTGGTGGTGCTGGCCGCCGCCGACCGCGATCCGGAGCGGTTCGACGGACCCGATGTGCTGGATCTCTCCCGGCGTGACAATCAGCATCTCGGATACGGGCACGGCATCCACTACTGCCTCGGCGCTCCGCTCGCCCGGCTGGAGGGACAGACCGCCATCGCCACCTTGCTGACTCGCCTGCCGGACCTGCGACTTGCGGGGGATCCGGCCGATCTGCGCTGGCGTGGCGGGCTGATCATGCGCGGATTGCGCACCCTCCCCGTAGCGTTCGATCCGCGCCCGTGACACCCTCCGGAAACCACCGAACTGACGGTATGTCAATTCTGTGATGTTCGCGTGATCTCTGCTGCATCGACTTGTGACACGTGTTCGACTACGGCTACGTTCACCCCGTCTCCAGCAGTCTCGCGAAAGGCAACCGCATGCTCACCGGGAATGGTCGACATCGCCGACCCCGTCAGGCTCCGGCTCTCATCGTCGCGGCGGGGGTGACCGGATCGGCCATCGCGATCCCACTGCTCGGCGCGGGCTCGGCGTCCGCCGTCGAGTCCAGCACCTGGGACCGGGTGGCGGAGTGCGAGAGCGGTGGGGGCTGGAGCGCCGACACCGGCAACGGCTACTACGGCGGCCTACAGCTCTCCCAGCAGACCTGGGACGCCTTCGGCGGCGCGGAGCACGCCTCCCGCCCCGATCTCGCCAGCCGCGCACAGCAGATAGCCGTCGCCGAGAAGGTACTGGCGGCCCAGGGCGCCAAGGCGTGGGCGGCCTGCGCGGAGATCGCGGGGCTGACCGCCGGGGGCGGGAAGAGCAGCGAGGAGGCCCCGTCGGACGAGCGGGACGCCCGGAGCACCCGGAGCGCCCAGGGGGCCGAGGGCACGCCGAAGCGGGCGTCCAAGGGCAGCGACGCCCCGGCCCCGGCGGCGACTCAGGGCGTCGGCAGCGGCGGTGACCGGACAGCGGGCGGCGGCAAGCACCGGGGCGAGCCCGCCGACGAGCCCGCGACGACGGACCGATCCGCGGCCCCGACGGGCTCCGGTGAGCGATCCACATCGGACGGCGCCCCGCCCCAAAAGCCCGATACATCTGGGAAGTCCGACACCCCGGCGGGCTCGGGCGGCGCGGAAGCGCCCCGGGAATCCGCCGACGGACGCCCCTCGCGCGGCGACGCCCCCGCCCGGGAGGCCGGGATCGGTACGGAGAAGACGTCCGGGGACACCGGGGCCGAGACCGAGGCCGCCGAGGGTGCGGAAGGAGCCGTCGCGGACACCTCGCCCGGCGCGTACACCGTCCGGGCCGGCGACAGCCTCTCCGCCATCGCGCAGGAGCGCGAGCTCGACGGCGGCTGGAACGCGCTGTACGAGCAGAACCGGGACACCGTCGGTACGGACCCGGACCTCATCCACCCCGGCCAGAGCCTCGATCTCGACGCGAAGCAGGGGTAGTTGAGAGTCGTTTGTCCTAGTTTGGCGAAATGAGACAAGGGTCTCTTTGCCATAACTGGTACGTCCGGCAAACCGGAATCGCAAATTCCGTCCCCGACCTGCGGAAACGTACGCTTCCGGAGTGGTGGGATGGGCGTTTTCTCCCCGATGTTCTTCTTTGAACATCGGGGAGGGCTGTGTTTTCGTCTGAACCGCTCGCCACCGCGGGCACCGTCGACCGTCACGCCGAATCCTGCCGTCGGTCGGGGGGAATAGTCGTCGCTCAGAGCGCCGAAGGCAGGAGCGGGGGACCCAAGTAAGCGCCGGGGACGGCTGTCGCGGAGCACTGCGACAGCGGACAGCCGGCTTGGGGTGAAGCCGCGCGCTAGGACGCGCGGCCGGGCAACTCACTTGGCCCGAACCCGACAGCTCACTTCGCAGGCGTCGGTGAGGAGTAGAACCATGCTGTTTTCCGGCAACGGCAAGCACCGCCGCCCCTCCAAGGCCGTCCGTATCGCCACCTTCGCCGGTGTCACCGGTGCGGCCGTCGCCGCCCCGCTGCTCGGCGCGACCTCCGCTTCGGCCGCGACCTCCGCCGAGTGGGACGCCGTCGCCCAGTGCGAGTCCGGCGGCAACTGGTCCATCAACACCGGCAACGGCTACTACGGCGGTCTCCAGTTCTCCGCCTCCACCTGGGCCGCGTACGGCGGCACCGCGTACGCCGCCACCGCCGACCAGGCCAGCAAGGCCCAGCAGATCGAGATCGCCGAGAAGGTCCTCGCGGGCCAGGGTAAGGGCGCATGGCCGAGCTGTGGCGTGGGCCTCTCCAGCGCCGCGTACACCGGCGGCTCCGACACCGCCCCGGCGCAGAAGACCGAGCAGCAGACCCAGCCGCAGCAGCAGCAGGCCCAGCCGCAGCCGCAGCGCGCCGAGGCTCCGACCACCCGCTCCGAGCGCACCGAGGCCCCTGCCCCGGCCGCCCAGCCGCAGTCGAAGCCCGCCGCCTCCCAGGGCTACCAGAAGGGCGACGGCGAGTACGAGGTCAAGGCCGGCGACACCCTGAGCAGCATCGCGGACGCCGAGAAGGTCGACGGCGGCTGGGCG
This sequence comes from Streptomyces jumonjinensis, assembly GCF_009600885.1. Classification (GTDB taxonomy): domain Bacteria; phylum Actinomycetota; class Actinomycetes; order Streptomycetales; family Streptomycetaceae; genus Streptomyces; species Streptomyces jumonjinensis. Next base: position 301 of record NZ_VCLA01000088.1, on the reverse strand, counting down.
GAGCTGCACCAGCTGAACAAGGACATCGTCTCCGACGCGGATGTCATCTACCCGGGCCAGCAGCTCCACCTGGGCTGACCCGCCCCACCGCACCTCGCACGGCATCTCAGCGACTGGGCCGCTTCGTACCGATCGGGATCGGCTCCCGCGGCACGGGTGACGAGGTCTGCGTAAAGAGAACAGCTCACCGCCCCTCGGCGCTGTTGACGAGGTCTACGGGAGTGGGCCGCACGGCCCGGCACCGGGGACAGGCGGGCGGTTTCGACTTGCATGGGAGGGGGCCGCGCAGGGGTGGTGCCGG
>NZ_VCLA01000001.1 GCF_009600885.1 Streptomyces jumonjinensis | reverse complement strand
ATCACGCTTTACGTCCCGGCACCACCCCTGCGCGGCCCCCTCCCATGCGAGCCGAACGACCGCCTATCCCCGGTGCCGGGCAGCACGGCCCCCTCCCACGAGACCTCAACCGCCGCCACCGATGCCGGTCGTACGAAGCCGGCCCAGTCGCTGGGGAGCGCGGCCCCCTCCCATGAGACTCGAACGCCCCGCCCGGACCGTGTGCCGGGCAGCGTGGACCCCTTCCGTAGACCTCGTCAACAGCGCCGTGCTGTGTCCCGTAGACCGTCCTCTTTCCGCCGCCGTCGTTCGAAGGCGCCCGGTCGCCGGACCCTGGGGCGGTGAGGTCATGAGCGCGGCCGGGGGCGGCCCACCCCGATGGGCGAAGGATTCGCCATCCGGCAGAACGCGCGCGGCGGTTCGGCGTTCATACGTGGGGGAGCGCCGCGCGCGATCGCCGCGTGGCCGAAACCGTATGACGGGAGAACAACCGGATGATCTCAGTCACGATGGGCAGGACCACGGCGCTCGGCGCGGTGATGCTGTCTCTGCTCGCGGTCCCGGCGCAGGCGTCGGACGCCCCCCACACCATCCCTGCGGCGCGCGCCGCCGCCCCCGCCCCCGATGTCACCGCGCTGCGCCAGGCGCTGCGCGCCGCGCTCGCCGCCGGCGCTCCGGGCGCGATGGCCCGGGTGGACGACGGCGGCACGGTGCACAAGGCCGCCGAGGGCATCGCCGACCGGGGCGCCGGCCGGGCCATCACCGCCGACGACCGGTTCCGGGTCGGCAGCGTCACCAAGACCTTCTCCGCCGCCGTGCTGCTCCAGCTCGTCGACGAAGGCGCGCTCGGCCTGGACGACCGGGTCGACGACCATCTCCCCGGGCTGCTGCCCGACCGCCGGACCACCGTGCGCCATGTGCTCAGCCACCGCAGCGGCCTGTACGACTACACCAACGACCTGTTCGCCCGTACCGTCCCCGGCTTCGAAGCCGTACGGAACAAGGTCTTCGGCTACCAGGAGCTGATGGACCTCTCCCTCGCGAAGCCTCCCACCGTCGCGCCGGGCGGCTCGTACGCGTACTCCAACACCAACTTCGTGGTCGCGGGCATGCTCATCGAGAAGCTCACCGGGAACCCCGTGGGCGACGAGTACCGCGACCGGATCTTCACCCCGCTGAATCTCCGCGACACCTTCTACGTACACCCGGGCACAGCCGTCCCCGGCGTCCACGCGAGGGGATATCTCACCCCCGACGAGGCGGGGGCCGCGCTCGTCGACTCCACCCGGCAGACGGCCTCCTGGGCACAGAGCGCGGGCGCGATCATCTCCACCACCCGGGATCTCAACACCTTCCTCGCCGCGCTGCTCGGCGGCGAACTCACCTCCGCGGCCCGGCTGGCCGAGATGCGACGATGGGTTCCGGTCAACAGCACCCAGGCGTACGGTCTCGGGCTGCGCCGCCGCGATCTGTCCTGCGGGGTCTCCGTATACGGGCACAACGGCACGGTCCAGGGCTACTACACCTCCTCCTTCACCTCCGGGGACGGGAGACGCTCGGTCACCGCAGTCGCCAACACCTCGAACAACAGCGCCGTGCTCAACACCCTGCCGCGCGCCCTGGAAGCCGTCTTCTGCGGCTCGGCCGCCGCCGCGCGGGCCGCCGTGCCCGCCGAGCGCGAGGACATCGCCCCCGACGTCGTACGCGACTGACGCACACTAGGCGGCCGGTCGGCGCGCTGACCGGACGGGGGGGTACCGGCCGCCCGCCGGGACGGGCACTCTGGAGGGAGACCCCGACCCCCGGCAAGACCCCGACGGTGTCCCTGAGGCAGTGACCTTGAGGCGGTGACAGGCGGATGACGGCAGGTGCGACCGGTACGGCTCCGTACGACTGGAGGTTCGACTCGGGCCGTCTGTGCCTGGATCTGATGGCGACGGCGCCGGAGTGCGGCCCCGAACCGCTGGCGGGCCCCGGACGGCTCGGCCACTGGCTGCTGGGCGCGGGACTGCTGCCCGCGGGCACGCCGGTGAGCGCGGTGCGCGCGGTGGACGGGCCCTGGGCGGAGCGGTTCGTGGAGCTGCGCGGCTGGATCGGTCAGCTGGTGCGGGAAGAGCTCGCGGGGCGGATCGCGGAGACCGCGCTGGACCGGGTGAACACGCTCGCGGCGGGCACGCCGCCCGCCATCCGGGCGGTACGGGACGAGAGCGGCGCTCTGGTACGGACACTGGGCGCCGCGCCCGAGTGCGGCGCGCTGCTGGCGGCGGTGGCCCGGGACGCGGTGGAGCTGCTGACGGATCCGGTGGCGCGGGCGCGGCTGCGGGAGTGCCAGGGGGAGGGCTGCCGGCGGGTCTATCTGGACACCTCGCGCGGGCGGCGGCGGCGCTGGTGCTCCAGCGAGGTCTGCGGGAACCGTGAGCGGGTGGCCAGGCACCGCAGACGCGCGGCTGCCATGGCGCGGGCCTGAGCGCCATGCGTGCACCTCACGCCTGAGTGCCATGCGTGCACCTCACGCCTGAGCTCCATGCGTGCACCTCACGCCTGAGCTCCATGCCAGTTGTTCCATGCCTGCGACCCCAGTGAGATTCCGTCAACTTGACCTGGTCCTTAAGGGACCGGGTTTGGAGGTAGAGCCCGGCTGGCTGCCGGGTTGTCTCCTCCGTCCGGACCACCTACGGGGTGGCTGGGACGCGTGACTCACGCCCCGCGGTCCACACGGCTTCGCCTTTGCGGTCGATGTTGTGGGACGCGTTGTCGTCCGCGTGCATGATGACGCCGCAGGCGCGGCACGCGAACGTTGCCTGATCGACTCGGTTCCTCCGGTCGATGTGTCCGCACTCGGAGCATTGCCGGCTGGTGTACGCCGGATCGACGTACACCAGCGGCACCCCGGCCCGGCGTGCCTTGTACTCAAGGAAGGAGCCGAGCTGGTGGAAGCTCCACGAATGCAGTTGTGCCCGCTGGTCCTTGCGGAGCCGTACCCGGTCGCGGATGCCCGTGAGGTCTTCCAGGGCGATACCGCGTCCGGTGCGTTCAGCGGTGGTGACGATCTTCTTCGAAATGATGTGGTTGATGTTCGCGGCGTGCCGCGCCTCTTTGCGGCTGCGGTGTCTGAGCCGGCGCTTCGCGGACCGGGTGCCCTTGGCCTGGAGCTTGCGGCGCAGGTCGAGCTGCCGCTTACGGTGCCGGTTCAGGCCGCGCCCGGCAGCCCGGTAGCCGGTGGACGTGGTAGCGATGTTGACGATCCCGAGGTCCACACCGATGAACCCGGACGGGTTCTCGTTGACCGGGGCTTCGGGGATCTCGCACACCGCGATCAGGTAGAACGCGCCGTCACGTTCGATCAGATCCGACTCGCCCCTGCGGTACTCGCGGAGCATCTCAAGCGCGTCGGCGGAGCACGCGAAACGCACGTTCTTCAAACGGTCGGCGGTGGTCCAGATACTGACGGTCCGCACGTCGTACTGCCAGGACAGGCACCGGTCGTCGTACGGCTGTGCCGAGTGCGGCCGGAACGTGATCGGCTTCGACTCCGCCCTGGCCCGGCGCCTGGAACCGGGCTTGCCGAGATTCCCGGCGCGCAGGTTCGCGGCCAGGGTGGTGTAGGCGTCGCGCACCTTCTTGATCGTGTGCTGCGCGGCCTGCGCCCCGAGACCGGAGGCTTTCAGCTCGGCGTAGGTGTGCTTCCGCAGTTCGTACTCACGCGGCACACCGTGCGCGAACGCCACGCCGGACACCCGGTTCGCCTGTTCGTTGACCGTACGCAGGGTCGCGCCGACAGCCGGTGCCTGTACGGCATCCGGTATCAGCTTCACCCGCACGGCGATCTTCATGCGGGGCATCGTACTACGGTTGGCCTATGTCACCACGCTGGGAGCCAAACCCCAATATCCGCAGGGGTCGTACCGTCGTCTGCACTCTCCACGCCCATTTGGTCTTCACACCGAAATACCGTCGCGGACCGTTCACCGACGAGATCCTCCGCCGCTGCGAGGAAGTCATGCGATCCGTCTGCGCCGACTTCGAGACCGAGTTGGTCGAGTTCAACGGCGAGACCGACCACGTCCACCTGCTCGTGCACTACCCGCCGAAAGTCTCCCTCTCCAAGCTGGTCGGCTCCCTCAAAGGCGTCTCCGCCCGCAGACTCCGCCAGGAATACCCCGACCACATCCGCAGGTACCTGTGGGGCGCCCACTTCTGGTCGCCTTCATACTTCGCGGCGAGCTGCGGCGGAGCACCCCTGTCCGTCATCAAGGAGTACATCGAACAGCAGAAACGTCCGATGTGACCTGCCGACCAGAGCAGTCCAGAGAAGCGATCCCTCCCGGGCCCGAAGGCCCGGCGTTCCTCACTAGATCCCGCTGAAGTTTTTCGGTTCGGCGTTGAGTCGTATCCCCATCTCGCCCGTAGAGAAGGGCAACAGACAGTCCGTCAGCCGTAGACAGGGTCTCGACCGGGAGGTTCAGGTGCGCAAGGATGCCGCCGTGGCCGATGACCGTCCGCACAGGGCCCGCCATCGGAGCGAGAAGCCGCTCAGTGACTCCCCGACACCCGAAGAGGAGCTCATGCGGGCGCTCTATCGCGAACATGCGGGGCCTCTGCTCGCCTATGTGCTGCGTCTCGTCGCCGGTGACCGCCAGCGTGCCGAGGACGTGGTGCAGGAGACGCTCATCCGTGCCTGGAAGAACGCCGGTCAGCTCAACCGGGCGACCGGCTCTGTCCGACCCTGGCTGGTGACGGTGGCACGCCGTATCGTCATCGACGGTCATCGCAGCCGGCAGGCCCGGCCGCGGGAGGTCGATCCGTCACCGCTGGAGGTCATGCCCGCGGAGGACGAGATCGACAAGGCGTTGTGGCTGATGACGCTCTCGGATGCACTCGATGATTTGACGCCCGCGCACAGGGAAGTCCTTGTCGAGACGTATTTCAAGGGACGTACGGTCAATGAGGCGGCCGAGACGCTCGGCATACCCAGCGGAACAGTGCGCTCCAGAGTGTTCTACGCACTGCGTTCCATGAAGCTCGCACTGGAGGAGAGGGGGGTCACGGCATGACTGCGCACGAGCCGGAATCCGTCCACGACGCGGTCGGAGCGTATGCGCTCGGCGTTCTCGACGACGCCGACGCGTCCGCGTTCGAGACGCATCTCGCGGGATGCGAGGTCTGCGCGGCCCACCTCGACGAGTTCTCCGGCATGGAGCCCCTGCTCGCCCTGCTGGCCGAGGCCCCGACAGGGCAGGCCGCCCCGGTCGCGACGGATGCGCCGGACGGGGGGCTGCGCGCGGTCGGTCCGCCGGGGCTGCCGGGTCCGCGCTCCGCCGGCCGGGCCGAGGCCCCGCCCCCCGCGCCGCCCGGCC
>NZ_VCLA01000087.1 GCF_009600885.1 Streptomyces jumonjinensis | reverse complement strand
CCGCGGCGGCCACCCCGAAGCCCAGCGCCAGCACCGTGCCCAGAGCGCCGAAACGGAAGCCCTCGCCGAACATCGTGACGCCCACCGCCGCGGCCACCACCGGATTGACCACGGTGACCGTCGCCAGCGGGGCCGCCAGGCCCGCGCCCCGGTAGGACGCCTGCGACAGCAGCAGCCCGCCGAGCGCGAGCACGGCTATCACCACCAGGCTCGACCACTGGGCCACCGGCTGCGACCACTCCCAGTCGACCGCGACGGTCTTGGTGAACACCGAGGCGATGCCGAACGCCACCCCCGCCGCGGACGCCAGCAGCACACTGCGCAGCACCGGCCGGTTGATGGTCTGCGCCACCAGGAAGATCAGCGCCACGGCGCCCAGCGACACCGCCGTCAGCATGCCGCGCTGCCCGGTTCCCAGGGTGTGCGAGCCCGCGTCCCCGGCCACCGCCAGCAGACCGCCGAGGCCCACCGTCGCCATCAGCGCCCCGCGCCACGCGGTGGCCCCCGCCCGGCGGCCCGCGAAGAGCGCGGCCATTGGCAGGGCGAAGACGATCGTCAGCGCTCCGAGTGGCTGCACCACGCTCAGCGGACCGTACGCCAGCGCCACCACATGCAGCACCGCGCCGAAGCCGTTCAGAGAGATCGCGCACCACCACCCCGCGTGATGGAGCGGGGCATAGGGCTGGTCGGGGGAGGTAGCGGCGACACGCTCCTGCATGATCGCCCCGGCCGCGTAGGCGACCGCGGAGACCAGAGACAGAACCACTGCCGCGACAAGGGAACTCATAGAGACCAGGATCTCCCCGTTCGGCGCTCACGTCGTCGTCCTCAAGCAGGCAATCCGACGTACTGCCGACGGAGTACGAGGGTAGGCCAAAAGTCCCATGGGCGACTGCCGAGCAGGTCAGAGGGGGTGGCTAAGACCCCGGCGATCGTTAGGGTGGGCAACGGCCGATGCACACGGGTGACGGATGGGGGCGGCGCGGGTGGATCTGCGGGAGCTGTGCGCGCTGGGCGGATTCTTCGCTCTGCGGACATCACAGGACGGAACGCCCCCCTCCGGGGACGGCCGGTCCGACGACGGGGACGGCCGGTCCGGCGGCGGGGAGACGGGAGCGCCGCTGGCCCGGCTCTACGCGGGCGATCTCACACCGCTCACTCTCCGTGTCGACATCGTCGTCGCCCGGCATACGCCCCCGGAGCGGCGGGTGGCCGCCTCCATCGCCCAGCTGGGGCTCGCCGCGCGGCTGTGGTCCATCGCGCTCGGGGCCGCCGCGCTCTGCGGCGGGGTCCCCGCACTCGACCCGGAACGGCTGCACTGGTCGCCCGGGCGGACCGCCCCCGACGACCTCTGGCTCGACACCGGTACCGGCACCGCTGCCCGCCTGCTGCCCGCCACCGCCGAGAGCATCCGCGAGACCGTGCAGTACGCCCACCTCGTACCGCTCGCCGACGCCCTGCGCCGCGACACCCCGGTCTCCCGCCGGCTGCTCTGGGGCAACGCGGGCTCCGCGCTCGCCGGAGCCGTACGCCAGCTCGACGACTGGGCCCGGAAGGCCGGGCGCGGCGACGTCGCCGAGCGGGCCGCCGCGCTCGCCGCGGAGCTCTTCGCCCACCCCGATCTCTCCGCCACGGTCCGCGGCCCCGGGATGCGGCGGAACACCTGCTGTCTCTACTACCGGGCCCCTCGCGGCGGCCTCTGCGGCGACTGCGTCTTCGACCGCCCGCCGGGGCGGACCGCCCACTGAGCCCGCGGCGCCCGCGCTGCCGCACTCCGCGCTCTTCCCCGGACGCCCCGGGTGGGTGACCATCGTGGGGTGAAGGTGGGTCTGCTCACTCGCGATTTCCCCCCGGATGTAACGGGAGGCGCCGGCGTCCATGTCGAGTTCCTCGCCCGGGAGTTACGGACGCTGGCCGATCTGGAGGTGCACTGCTGGGGCGACGGAGAGGCCGAAGGCGTCCTGCGTCACCGGCCCGCCGCCGGTCTCGCCGGGGCCGACGACGCGCTGCGCGCCCTCTCCGTGGATCTGGCGATGGCCGCCGAGCTGGCGGGCCGTGAGCTGGTCCACTCGCACACCTGGTACGCCGGTCTCGCCGGGCATCTGGCCAAGCTGCTCTACGGCGTCCCGCATGTGATGACCGCGCACTCCCTGGAGTCGCTGCACCCCTGGAAGGCCGAGCGGGCCGGTGGCGGCTACGCCCTCTCCAGCTGGGCCGAGCGCACCGCGATCGAGGCGGCGGACGCCGTCGTCACCCTCTCGCGCCGGATGCGCGAGGAGGTGCTCGCGGCCTACCCGGCGCTTGCCCCGGGGAGGGTGCGGGTGATCCGCGGGGGCGTCGACACCCTGGTCTACCGCCCCGACCACGAGACGGACGCCCGGGATCGGATCGGTCTCGACCCACGGCGCCCCTTCGTCCTCTTCGCCGGCCGGACCTCCCGTCACAAGGGCCTGCCGCATCTGCTGCGCGCGGCCCGGACCTTCGACCCGGAGGCCCAAGTGGTGATCTGCGCCATGCCGGGTGGGCGGATGGGTACGGCCGGGAGCCAGGGCGAGCCGGACGGGATACCCGGGCTGCTGGCCGATCTGGAGCGGCTGCGCGAGGGGGTGCACTGGATTCCCCGCACCCTGCCGCGCACCCAGCTCGTCCAGCTGATGACCCAGGCGGCGGTCGTCGTCTGCCCGTCCGTCCACGAGCCCCTCGGCATGGTCAATCTGGAGGCCATGGCCTGCGGCACCGCCGTCGTCGCCTCCGCGGTCGGCGGCATCCCCGAGGTCGTGGACGACGGCGCCACCGGACTGCTCGTCCCCTATGACGCGGATCACCCCGAGGAATTCGAGGGCGGCCTCGCCCAGGCCGTGAACCGGGTGCTGGACGACCCCTCGGAGGCGGCCAGAATGGGGGCGGCGGGGCGGCGGCGCGCGGTGCGCGAGTTCGGCTGGGACCAGGCCGCCAAGCGGACGTACAAGCTGTACGAAGAGCTCCTCGGCCGGGTGTGAGAGCCCCTCGGCCGGCCCCGGGGAGCCCGGTGCCGGGGCCCCGGGTCAGCGCGCATTTGGCCGTCACTCTTCCGCTCAGTAAAGTTGCGCTTTTGAAACCCCGGTGAACCGCGGTGAACCCCGGCGAAACCCGGTGAGCCCGGTGAAGCCCCCAGCTCGTGAGTGATCGAGGAACGCAGAAGCCATGACGGTGACAGAGGACAGCCCCGCGTACGGCCCCGGCATCGACCCGGAGCGGCTGGCCGTCTGCCTGAGCGTGCTCGACGAGCTGGACAAGCTGGAGGTCGACCACCCCGACGCGATCGTCGTACGCCGCGCCACCGCCGGTGTCTACCGCACCGTGAAGCAGCGCCGCCGCCAGGAGCGCCGCGCCGCCAAGACCGCTCACGACAAGGCGGTCACCGAGGCCACGGCCACCGGCTCCGCCGAGCGCATCGACGACGAGACCGAGGGGCTGCTGCCCACCGCGTCGGCGACCGGGGAGATCGCGGGGATACTCCAGCGCCCCCGCTCCTGCTACATCTGCAAGACCCGCTATGTCGAGGTGGACGTCTTCTACCACCAGCTCTGCCAGGAGTGCGCCGCCGAGAACCGCGCCCGCCGGGACGCCCGTACCGATCTGACCGGCAAGCGCGCGCTGCTCACCGGCGGCCGGGCCAAGATCGGCATGTATATCGCCCTGCGGCTGCTGCGGGACGGCGCGCACACCACGATCACCACCCGCTTCCCCAACGACGCCATCCGCCGCTTCAAGGCGATGCCGGACAGCGACGAGTGGATCCACCGTCTCAAGATCGTCGGGATCGACCTCCGGGACCCCGCGCAGGTCGTCGCCCTCGCCGACTCGGTGTCCGCCGCCGGCCCGCTGGACATCCTGATCAACAACGCCGCGCAGACCGTGCGCCGCTCCCCGGGCGCCTACCGCGAGCTGGTCTCCGCCGAGTCCGCTCCGCTGCCCGCGGGCGAGCTGCCGCCCGCCGAGGTCATCGGCGTCTTCGGCAGCGGCGCCGTCGATTCGGTGGCCGCGCTGCCCTCCGCCGGGGGAGAGGGGCTGAGCGCCCAGGACGTCACAGAGCTCGCCCTGGTCTCCGGCTCCGCCACCCTGGCCCGGATCGAGGCCGGCACCGCGATCGACGCCGGTGGTCTTGTCCCCGATCTCCACGACAGCAACAGCTGGATCCAGACCGTCTCCGAGGTCGACCCGGTGGAGCTGCTGGAGGTTCAGCTCTGCAACTCCACCGCTCCGTTCATCCTCATCAGCAGGCTCCGCGCGGCGATGGCCGCCGCCGAGGCCAAGCGGACCTATGTGGTGAACGTCTCCGCGATGGAGGGCGTCTTCAGCCGTGGCTACAAGGGCGCGGGCCATCCGCACACCAATATGGCCAAGGCGGCGCTGAACATGCTGACCCGTACCAGCGCCCAGGAGATGTTCGAGGCCGACGGCATTCTGATGACCGCCGTCGACACCGGCTGGATCACCGACGAGCGTCCCCACCCCGACAAGATGCGTCTCGCGGCGGAGGGCTTCCACGCCCCGCTCGACCTGGTCGACGGCGCGGCCCGGGTGTACGACCCCATCGTGCGCGGCGAGGCGGGCGAGGACGTCTACGGCTGCTTCCTCAAGGACTACGCCCCGGCCAACTGGTAGAGCTTCGCGGAGGGCCGCGTTCCCCTGTGTTGTGGCGGATACATCACGCCATCTCTCCTCGGACACGGGCGTTCGCGGCCCTCTTCTGTCACCCATTCGGCCGGATCTCCCTCATTCGTCCCGGCCGTCAGGTCGGTTACTCCATTCGGGTTGCGTCCCGGAGGGGCGATACGACCACAAATGCCTTGTATGGCTGACAAGTTGGCCTGATTCAAGCGGAATTCAAGGCCCCATCGAGCGCCGCTTTGCTCATTTGGTTAACCTGGTGGGCACGGACGCTCCCAATAGGTTCACAAAAACCTCTTGGCCGTCCTGGGACACGTCTGCAACCAGGCCGCGATCCCGCCCAAGCACCGGCGCCACCGCGACCGAATCGCCCTTGTCCCAGTTACGCGACACAGAGGAGTGCGCGGTGACAACTGATGTGAAGAAACACGAGGAACGACCGCCGGATCGCTATCGCTCACGCGCTCGCAGGCCGGATGAACTCGGCAGTCTCGAAGTCTGGGCCCGATCGGCCCCGATCCGGCTCGCCGGGTACGAGGAAGACCTCGCCGAGCCGCATATCCTGCAAGGCATCGACTGAGACGGACCGCAGTACTCGCGCCCCTGCCCACGGCGGTGGGCATGGGCGGCTCCTGCGCACCGAAGCCCCCTCCGGAGAGCACCTCCGGCAGGGGGCTCCGCTTCGCCGCCCGCCGGAGGCACCCTCCGGCCGCCCCTTATCGCCGCCCGCCGGATCTCCGTCTCCCCGGCCGCTCCTTCTCAGCGCCTTCTCAGCGCCGCAGTCTGGTCGGCCGCAGAAACTCCCCGTCCGGAGTCCGGCGCCACCACTGCCCGGTGGCCCGCAGCTCCCGCCAGGTGGTGAAGCGGTAGCGGTAGATCCGGGCGCGGACATGGACGGGCGGCGCGTCGGGGAAGGGATTGTGCCCCAACAGCCGCAGCGTGTCCCGGTCGCCCTCCAGCAGCCGTTCCACGAACGGCCCGAACCAGGAGTGCGCGTAGACGGGGGAGAGCGCGGCGAACCACATCATCCAGTCGAGCCGCAGATGGTACGGGGCGAACTGGCGCGGCAGCCTGCGCACATCCGTCGGCTTGCCCCGGAAGCCGTACTCCCGCCAGACCGTGCCGTCGTGCAGCCGGGTCTCGTCCGTCCCCTCCACCACCACTTCCCTGCGCACCCGGCCCACCGTGCCGAACGCCCCGTAGGCGTTGACCAGATGCAGCGGATCGTAGGAGCAGTTCATCCGCTGCCGCCGGGAGAGCAGATTGCGCGCCGGGCGGTAGCTGAGCGCCAGCAGACCGGCGGTGACCGCGATCACCGTGATCTCGTACCAGAGCGGAGCGCCCGGCTGCCCGGGCGGCCGGGCGATCGGCGAGCCGTCCACGACGGAGAGGGCGAGCGCGATGGTGAGCCAGTTCAGCCAGGCGAAGTTGCCGGAGAGGACCAGCCACAGCTGGGTCGCCACGATGACGGCCGCGGCGGCGCTCGCGATGGGCTGAGGCGTGAACAGCAGCACGGGCAGCACCAGCTGGGTCACATGGCTTGCCGCCACTTCGACCCGGTGCAGCGGTCTGGGCAGCCGGTGGAAGAACCAGCTCAGCGGGCCCGGCATCGGCTGGGTCTCATGGTGGTAGTACAGACAGGTCAGATCCCGCCAGCAGCGGTCGCCGCGCATTTTGATCATGCCTGCCCCGAACTCCACCCGGAACAGCACCCAGCGCAGCAGAAAGAGGATCAGCACCGGGGGAGCGGTCCGTTCATTGCCCAGGAACACCGCGAGAAAGCCCACCTCCAGCAGCAGGGACTCCCAGCCGAAGGCGTACCAGGTCTGTCCCACGTTGACGATCGACAGATAGAGCACCCAGAGCACCGCCCAGCAGGCCATCGCCGCCGCGAGCGGAATCCGGTCGGCCGCGCCCGCCACCAGGGCGGCCGACAGCGCGACCCCCGTCCAGGAGCAGAGCGCGAAGAGCCGGTCGGAGTAGCGCAGATGGAAGAGGGAGGGGGCCGCCCGGAAAGGGACCCGGCGCAGATACCCGGGCACCGGAAGCATGCCGCGCTCTCCGATGAGCGCCCGGAACTGAAGCGCGGCGGTGAGGAAGGCGACCAGATACACGGCTGCCAGAGCCCGCTGGAAGACCAGCCGGCTCAGCCAGTAGTCACCGTCGCCGAACCACTCCATCACTTCCAGTATCGCCGTCGGCGGCCAGTCGCCGCACGGTACGGCCGAGGCGGCGGGCGTACCACAGCTGTAGTACGGGTACGAGGGGCCCGGCCGCCCGGGTGTACCAGCGGCCCGGACGGCTGAAGGCCATCACGGTGAACCAGACGGAGCCGTCGTCGCGGAAGTCCACCACGAAGGACTCCTCGCCGCACTCCGGATGCCCGCTGAGCGTTCCGTAGGCGAATCCCGCCCGGTGGCGTTCGTCCGCCGACCAGATCACCTCGCACCGCGCCGCGCCGATCCTGAGCGGGCCCGCTCCGGCGGAGAGCTCGACCCGGACCCCGGGTTCGGCGCGGGCCGCCGTGGCGCGTACCCGGACGCCCGACTCCCGGTGCATCCGCCAGGAGAGCACGGCCGCGCCCGCCGTGGTGAAGGCCGCCCGGCCCCGGCCCACCCGGGTGGTGTGGTGCAGATGGCGGTAGCCGTCGGGCATCGGGCCGAGCCGGGTCGCGCCTACCTCGGGATAGGTGAGCGTGTGGCGAACGGGCGCGGGCCGTACGGCGGCGGCCCGCCCCGGCCGGCCCCGCGCGCCGGTCGGCAGCCCCGCCCGCGCCATCAGTCCGACCAGTGCGGACACGGTCCCCACCCCTCCGGTCTTGAACATGTTCAACTTCCCTGCCCCGAGCGTACGCACTCGATTGAACGCGTTCAAGTGGCGGGGGCGCCGGGAGTCGGGCAGAACTTTGAAGGAACGATCAAGGTGAAGAGTCGGGAGATGTCCGTGCGCGCCATTCGTCCTCGCAGGTCCCCGGTCCGCGACCGCCGTCCCGCGAGGCGCGGCGGCGGACCGGTCGCCTTCGCGCTCTGCGCCGGTCTGGTGCTCGCCCCGGTGCTCGCCGGGTGCGGGGGAGAGACCGCCCGGACGGCGGACCCCGAGCGGGAGGTGCTGCTGCGGGCGGCGGGCGTCCCCGGCCCCGACCCGTACACCGCGTCCACCGTCCGGGAGCTGTCCGCGCCGTCGCCGGAGCCGCCCGCGAAGGGGAACGGAGCGGGCGGGCCGCCGCTGCGCGGCCAGACCCTGCGTACGCTCTCGGGTGCGACCCCCGGTCTCTACGGCGGAATCGAGGCCGCCGGCAGCTGTGACGCCGAGCGTCAGCTCACCCTGCTCGACCGGGACGGAGCCAGGGCGCGGGCCTTCGCCCAGGGCGCGGGCGTCCCCCGGGCCGGGCTGCCCGGCTTTCTGCGCGGGCTGACCCCCGTCGTGCTGCGCACCGACACCCGGGTCACCGCGCACGGCTACCGGGACGGTGTCGACGCGCCCCAACAGGCGGTGCTCCAGGCGGGCAGCGCCGTGCTGGTCGACCGGCACGGCACGCCGAGGGTCCGCTGCGCCGGCGGGAATCCGCTGACCCGGCCCGTCGCCGCGAAGGGGCCGGTGGTCAACAAGGGCGGCGCCTGGGCCGGATACGCCCCCGAGCGGGTCGTGGTCATCAGACCGGCCGACCGGGTCATCGGCGATCTGATGATCATCGACGTCGCGGACGGGTCCTGGATCGGTCGGGAGACCGGGAGCGACGGGGAGCGGGACAGCCGGCCCGAGGTGCTGCCGCCCGCCGTCACGGACGAGGTCTATGCCTATCCCCCCGCGGGGACCCCCGGACCGGAGGAGTCGGAGGAGGCGGCGGAGGCAGCGGATTCGGAGGGATCCGCTCCGGCGCCGGCCGACTCCGCCGGTGAGGGCGGTTCCGGCGAGGTCTCCCCGCTTGCTCCCGCGACCTCGGGGGACGCCGCCGTACCGCCCGACGGCTCCGATGGGTCCGACGGTTCCCCGGGTCTCGTGGATCTCCCCGTCGGCTCCCCCGGCGGGGAAGAGCTTCTCCTCCCGGGTGAGGACGCGGGTGGGCGCATGGGCTCGGGCTCGGGCTCGGGCTCGGGCGCGAGCGACGGCGGCGCCGCCGAGCCGGAGCTGCTGCTGCCCGGGGACCGGGGCGAGCCGGACACCCTGGTGGGCTGAGAAGACCGCATTCACAGTCGAAGAATCCGACAAATGATGACAGAGTGGCTCCATGGTTGAGCGGGCGGCGGGGGCATCGACGCTTCCCGGCGACTGGCCGGTGGGCCCCGACGAGAGTCTGGCCCTCAATCGCATGGGCAGCTTCGACTGGGATCTGGCCAGCGGGCTGTGCCATCTGGACCCGACCGCCCTGCGGGTGCTCGATCTCGCTCCGGACGACTACGACGGCCGCCGCGAGAGCCTCACCGCCCGGATGCCCCCGGCGGAGGCCGTCCGCCTGGACTCCGTGGTGGCGAGGGCGCTCAAGGACGGCAGCGAGCATTACGGCGTGTACTTCCGGATCCGCCGTTCAGACGGCGCCCTGCGCTGGACCCACGCCCAGGGCACGGTGCGCCGCGACGGCACGGGCCGCCCCCTGCGCATCATCGGCATCGTCCGCGACGCCACCGAGGAGCTCGCCGACTCCGCCGCCCGGATCGAGGCCGACGCGGTGCGCAGACGGCAGACCAGCGTCGTCGAGTCGACCACCGCGGCCCTCGGGCACGCGCGGACCGTGCAGGACGTCATGGACGTGCTGCGGGACTCCCAGGGCCTGGAGCACTTCGGGGCGGCCTCTCTGGTGGTGGGGCTGCTGGAGCCCGGGGGCCGGATCCATCTCGTCGCGGAGGGGCCCGAGGAGGCGTTCGTCCCCGGGACCCGTTATACGCATGTGGACGACCAGTACCCCATGAGCGAGGTCGTGCGGACGCTGGCTCCGCGCTTCATCGAGTCCCGGGAGGACTTCGCCGTCTCCTACCCGATCCTGTGGCCGCATATCGAGCCCCTCGGCGTGCGGGCCGCCGCCTATCTGCCGCTGATCGCCCAGGCCCGCCCGATCGGAGCGCTCGGACTGCTCTACAGCGACCGCTCCGGATTCAGCTCCGAGGAGCGCGATGTGCTGGTCGCGCTCGGCAGCAGCGTCGCGCAGAGCGTCCAGCGCGCCATCCTGTACGACCAGGAGCACGATCTGGCCGAGGGGCTCCAGCAGGCGATGCTGCCGCGCCGGATCCCCGAGGTGCCCGGGGCGCAGCTCGCGGTCCGCTACCGCTCCGCGCGGATGGGCCGGGACATCGGCGGCGACTGGTACGACATCATCCCGCTGCCCGGCGGCCGGGTCGGCGCGGTCATCGGAGACGTCCAGGGGCATGACACGGACGCGGCGGCGGTGATGGGACAGCTGCGGATCGTGCTGAGGGCGTACGCGGCCGAGGGCCACACCCCGGCCACCGTGATGGCACGCGCCTCGGTCTTCCTGCATGAGCTGGACACCGACCGCTTCGCGACCTGTACCTACGCGGAGGCGGACCTCTCCACCGGGGTGGTGCAGATGGTGCGGGCGGGTCATGTGGACCCCCTGCTGCGCGACACGGACGGGAGCTGCCGCAGGGTGCCGGTGGGGGGCGGGCTGCCGCTGGGTCTCTCGGCGGAGTTCGGGCGTCTGGAGTACCCCGTCTCCACCGTGGAGCTGGACCCCGGGCAGACCCTGCTGCTCTTCACCGACGGGCTGGTGGAGCAGCCCGGCTTCGACTTCGACGACGGGATGCAGCTGCTGACCGGGCTGGTCCGCAACGGTCCGCGCGATCTCCAGCAGCTGGCGGACCATCTGTGCGATGTGGTGGACGAGCGGGGCGGCGAGGACGATGTGGCGATACTGCTGCTGCGCCGTCAGGGCGCGTTCATCCCGCAGACCGGCGGCAGGCTCCAGCAGCATGTCGGCCAGAACGATCCCGGGGCGCTGCGTTCGGCCCGGCACATGATCCGTTCGGCGGTGCGGGCCTGGGGCGCCGGGGAGCGGACGGATGAGATCGTGCTCGCCGCCGATGAGCTGATCACCAATGCGCTGATGCACACGGACGGCGGAGCGATCGCGACCGTACGGGTGCTCACCGGGGCCGAGCGGCGGCTGCGGGTCGAGGTGGAGGACCGTTCCAGCGCGCTGCCCAGACGCCGGGAGGCGGGGGAGGAGGGCGTCTCCGGGCGGGGGCTGCTGCTGGTGGACCGGCTCGCGGACACCTGGGGCGTGGAGTCGCGCGGCACCGGTAAGTGCGTGTGGTGCGAGTTCGCCGTCGGGAGCAGAGGGGGGCCGGCCGGGGAGGGCGGCGGTCCGCAGCCGCCGGGACCGGAGGGCGAATGGTGATGAACCCATGTTAACCGGGCGTTAATTGAATGTACTTGAGCATAATTGATTGAAAGCGATTGACTGGGCATTCCTGGCCCTGTAGGACATCTGCCGAGCGGCATTCCGGACATCGTTCTAGGACAGAGGACAGAGGACACCGTGAGCAGCGAGCGTCTCGCCCCCCTCGACCTGGCGTTCTGGCATCTGGAGTCCGACGGGCACCCGATGCATCTGGGCGCTCTCGCGTTCTTCGCACCCGCCGAGGGGACCGGGGGCGGTGAGCGGGTCCTCGAACTGCTCGCCGCCCGCGCCGCCGCGATCCCCCGGCTGCGGCTGCGGGTACGGGATGTGCTGCTGCCGGTCGGCGGCGCGGCCTGGGCCGCCGACGAGGACTTCGACATCCGCCGGCATGTCCGCCGGCTCGCCCTGTCCGCGGACGACTTCGCCGCCGAGGCCACCGCGATCGCCGGTGAGCTCATGGAGCGGCCACTCGAACGGGGGCATCCGCCCTGGGAGATGCATCTCCTCACCGGCGGACCGGACGACGACTTCGCGGTGCTGGTCAAACTGCACCACGCCCTCGCCGACGGGATGCGCGCGGTCGCCATCGGCGCGGGCGTCCTCGACGAGATCGCCGGGGCGCGGTCCGCGCGCCCGCGCCGGTCGCGGCCCGCGCCTCAGGGAGCGTGGTCCGCCGATCCGCGCCGCCTCCTGGGCTTCGCCCGCGACCGGATCGACGATCTGGGGCGGGCCGTCGGGGTGGGGGCCTCCGTCGTCCGGGCCAGCCGTCTCGACCCCCGGGGGCTGCCCGCGCTCACGGCCGCGCCGAGCGGCACCCGCAGGCTCGGCACCGCCGTGCTCGATCTGGAGGACGTCCGCCGGGTGCGCAAGGCGGCGGGCGGCACCGCCAATGACGTACTGCTCGCGATCGTCGCCGGCGGACTGCGCCGCTGGGCCGCGGAGCGCGGTGAGCGCCTGCCGCGGACGGGCCCCCGCGCCCTCGTCCCGGTCTCCCGCCGCCGCCCCGGCACTCCGTCCGGCCCGTCCGGGCCCGGCAACACCTTCTCGGCCTATCTGCTGGAACTGCCGGTCGCCGAACCCGACGCCCGGGCCCGGCTGGACGCCGTACGGGCGGTGATGGACCGCAACAGGGCGGCCGGTCCGCTGCGGGGCGCGGGGGCCCTCGCCGTACTCGCCGACCAACTGCCGCCGCTGGCGCACCGGCTCGGCACCCCACTGGCCGGAGGCGCGGCCCGGATGCTCTTCGACCTCCTGGTCACCAGCGTCCCCCTGCCGCGCTCGGCCCTCTCCCTCGGCGGCTGCCCGCTCGGCGCGATCTACCCGATGGCCCCGCTGCCCCGGGGGCAGTCGCTGTCGATCGCCATGGCGGTCTACGGCGGCCGGGTGCACATGGGGCTGGTGGCCGACGGCAAGGCGCTGCCCGATCTCGACCGCCTCACGGAGCATCTGGGCGAGGAGACCGCCCGGCTGCTGGATCTGACCCTGCGCTGAACGCTCCGGCGGCGGAGCCGCCGATCGTGCCGATAGATCGGATAAATAAGCCAATCCCCTGGGATCGATGAACCCCTGTGGTGTTGACGCCCCTCAGTGATCCGATGAATATACGTCGTGTTCCGACCGGGCAGAAGGCGTCCTCGCTGCCCGTGACACGGGGATCGGTCACGCCACGGCAGGGGGCAGCGCCGCATGCGATGGAGCACACTCGGCCGCAGCGGGGTCGGGATCACCGAACTCGCCTTCGGCGCGGCGGCGATCGGCAATCTCTACGCCCCCGTCGAGCCCGACGACGCCCTCGCCGCCGTGGACGCCGCCTGGGAGTGCGGCATCCGCGCCTTCGACACCGCGCCGCACTACGGACTCGGACTCTCCGAACGCAGGCTGGGCCGCGCGCTGCGCACCCGCCCCCGTGCCGAGTACACCCTCTCCACCAAGGTCGGACGGCTGCTCGAACCCTGCGGGCCCGGCGGCGACGATCTCGCCAACGGCTTCGCCGTGCCCGCCGACCACCGCCGGGTCTGGGACTTCAGCGCCGACGGGGTGCTCCGCGCCATCGAGGAGAGCCTGCGGCGGCTCGGACTCGACCGGATCGACATCGTCTATCTGCACGACCCGGACGCCCACGAGGACGCCGCCTTCCGGCACGGCTACCCCGCGCTGGAGCGGCTGCGCGCCGAGAACGTCGTCGGCGCGATCGGCGCGGGCATGAACCAGACCGCCATGCTCACCCGGTTTCTCCGCGACACCGATGTGGACGCGGTCCTGTGCGCGGGCCGCCACACCCTGCTCGACCAGAGCGCCCTCGCCGAACTGCTGCCGGAGGCGGCGGCCCGGGGCAAGAGCGTCGTCGTCGCGGGGGTGTACAACTCGGGCCTGCTCGCCGATCCCCGCCCCGGGGCCCCTTACGACTACACCGCGGCGGACGGGGGGACGCTCGCCCGGGCGCTGCGGCTCAAGGACATCGCCGAGCGCCACGGGGTGCCGCTGCGCGCCGCCGCCCTCCACTTCTCCCTCGGCCATCCGGCGGTCGCCGGGGCCCTGGTCGGCGCGCGCTCCGCGGCGGAGATCCGGGACGCCGCACGGCAGCTGTGCACCCCCGTCCCGGACGCCCTCTGGGAGGAGCTGCGCGCCACCGGACTGCTGCCGCCCGGGGTGCCGCAGCGCCGGCCGGACCCGGACCCGGACCCGGACCCGGACCTGGCCTCCGGGCCCGAGGGCACGCCCCGATCGCCGTCGGAGCCGGCACCCTCACGGCCCGCTCCGCCCGCTCCGCCCGCTCCGCCCGCTCCGTCGTCACCGTCGTCACCGTCGTCACCGGAAGGGGACAGCCGATGAGAGTCGCCCTGCACACCAGGGTGCGCGCCGACTGCATCGACGCCTACGAGGCCGCGCACCGCGAGGTCCCCGCCGAGCTGACCGACGCCATCAGGGCCGCCGGAGTCACCTCCTGGACCATCTGGCGCAGCGGCACAGATCTCTTCCATGTCATCGAGGGTCTCGACCTCGCCGAGTACGCCGGGCTGCTCGCGGCCCTGGAACGACTCCCCGTCAACATCGCCTGGCAGGCCCGGATGGACGAGCTGCTCGCCGTCGGCCACGACTACTCCGCGGCCGGCGCCGATGCCGTACTGCCCGTCGTCTGGGAGCTGTGAACCGTGACCGTCATCGACGCGCACCACCATGTGTGGGATCTGTCCGTACGGGACCAGGACTGGATCACCGGTCCCGGCATGGCCGTGATCCGCCGTGACTTCTCGCTCGACGATCTCGTGCCCGAGGCCCGCGCCGCCGGGGTCCGGGCCACCGTACTCGTCCAGACCATCACCGTCCCCGAGGAGACCCCCGAGTTCCTGGCCCTCGCCCACCGCGGCGAACTCGTCGCCGGAGTCGTCGGCTGGACCGATCTCACCGCCCCCGGCGTCGCCGACGCCCTCGCCGAGCTGAAGGAACTCCCCGGCGGGGACCGGCTCGTGGGCATCCGCCATCAGGTCCAGGGCGAGAGCGACCCCAACTGGCTGCTGCGCCCCGACGTCCAGCGCGGACTCGCCGCGGTCGCCGCCGCCGGGCTCGTCTACGACCTGGTGGTCCAGCCCCGTCAGCTGCTCGCGGCGGCCGAGGCGGCCAGCCGCCGGCCCGGCCTCACCTTCGTACTCGACCATCTGGGCAAGCCGCCCATCGCGTCCGGCCGGTACGAGCCCTGGGCGAGCCGGGTGCGCGCGCTCGCCGCCCGGGAGAACACCGTCTGCAAGCTCTCCGGGATGGTCACCGAGGCGTCCTGGGCGCGCTGGACCACCGCCGATCTGCGGCCGTACGCGGAGGCCGCGCTGGAGGCGTTCGGGCCGGACCGGGTGATGTACGGCTCGGACTGGCCGGTCTGTCTGCTGGCCGCGGAGTACCCGGAGGTGATGGCGACGGCGCGCACCCTCACCGATGCGCTCACGGAGGCGGAGCGCGCGGAGGTCTTCGCGGGCACGGCCGCCCGGGTCTACGGGCTGAGCCGCCCGGGCGGCCGTCCCGGTGGCTGACGCCCGTCGCGGCGGGTGAGGCTGCGCCCCGGCCGGGGGCGCGGCACCCTGGACGCATGCCGGAACTGCCTGAAGTCGAATCGCTGAGAGAGTTTCTCGGCGGCCGTCTCGTGGGACAGGAGATCGCCCGGGTCCTGCCCCTGGCGGTCAGCGTCCTCAAGACCTTCGATCCGCCGCTGAGCGCCGTCGAGGGCGGGGCGGTCACGGCCGTGGACCGGTACGGGAAATGGCTCGGCGTCACGGTCGCGCCGCCGTCCGGAGGCGAGCTCCATCTGGCCGTCCATCTGGCCCGGGCGGGCTGGCTCCGCTGGCGGGACGAGTTCCCCGCCGCGCCTCCCCGGCCCGGCAGGGGGCCGCTCGCGCTGCGGACCGTGCTCGCCTCGGGAGCCGGGTTCGACCTGACCGAGGCGGGCACCGCCAAACGCCTCGCGGTCCATCTCGTCCGCGGTGTCGACGAGGTTCCCGGCATCGCCCGGCTGGGGCCCGACCCGCTGGCCCCGGATTTCGACCGCGCCGCGTTCGCCGCGCTCCTCGCCGGGGAACGCGGCCGGATCAAGGGCGTGCTCCGCGACCAGAGCCTGATCGCGGGCATCGGCAACGCCTACAGCGACGAGATCCTGCACGCCGCGCGGATGTCCCCGTTCAAACCCGTGGGCCGTCTGACGGAGGACGAGATCACCGCGCTGTACCAGGCGCTGCGCGCCACGCTGGAGGAGGCGGTGGAGCGGTCCAGGGGGATCGCCGCCGGGCGGCTCAAGGCCGAGAAGAAGAGCGGGCTGCGGGTCCATGGGCGTACCGGCGAGCCCTGCCCGGTCTGCGGCGACACGATCCGCGAGGTCTCCTTCCGCGATTCCTCGCTCCAGTACTGCCCCACCTGCCAGACGGGCGGCAGACCGCTCGCGGACCGGCGGCTCTCCCGGCTGCTGAAGTAGGAAGTAGGACGTAGGCCGTGGGGCGGGAGACGAGCGGACAGGCCGGGCGCGGCGTCCACCGTTCGCGCGGGTGCCCGGTGCGGGTGCCGCGGCTCGCGACCGCGCCCGGCCCATCGGCTGAGCCGGCCACCCGCACTCCTCTCGCCTTCTCTCCCACTTTCCCGATCCCCGCCGGCCGGCGCGTTCGCCGGACGGCGGACGCGACTCAGCGCAGGACGCCCGACAGCGCCCGGCTTCTCGCCCAGACGAGCAGGGCGCGGTCCTCCAGCGAGCGCACCCAGTGATCGGCCATCGCGAGGCTCTCCCGGTCGGGCCGGGACCCCACCCCCAGCACCCGCAGCCCGGCCCGGACCGCCGAGCGGATGCCGCAGAGCGAGTCCTCCACGGCGAGGCAGTCCATGGGCTCCGCCCCGCACGCCGCCGCCGCGCTCAGATAGACGTCGGGGTGCGGTTTGGGCCGCACCTGTTTCTCCGGCACGATCACATGGGCGAAGTGCCGCAGCAGCCCGGCCGTGTCGAGGCAGTCCTCGACCACATCGCGCGGGCAGTTGCTCGCCACCGCCAGCGGGGCGAACTCCGCCGCACGGGACACCAGTTCGCGCGCCCCCGGGGCGATGACGGGATCTTCGGCGACCAGGGAACGGAATCCGTCCAGCAGTTTCCGGGTCATCTCCGGGGCGAGTTCGGGGCGTCCCGCTGTGACGGCCATGAGCTGGCCGCATTCGGTGTAGTGAACGCCCTTGGACAGTTCGGCGAACTCCTCGTCCGGGATCACTCCGTATTCACGGAGCACAAGGTCCCGGGCGTCTTCCCAATGGCGTTCGCTGTCCATCAGCGTTCCGTCGCAGTCGAACACGACGGCCGCCGGTGTCCAGGGAAAGATTTCTGACATGTGTCTGCCCTTTCCAAGGCGATGGGGGTGCGTCCGGCCCCTGCGTCCGCGCAGGCTGTGATGGCGTGCCGCGGGCACAGGAGACGACCCGTGCCTGCGGAGAGGGATCCGTGCGTCGCGATGCGGCAGACCGACCAGATGTCAGGGTCGACCGCGTGCTGGTGCGCTGCACGACACGATCGGGTCCGGACGAAATTCAGCGAAGGCCACGGTAAGTTTTTCCGGGTATTGCAGTCAATAATCGTGGATTAAGCGATACGAGATGCATGAATTACGTGTATGGTAATAATTCCGTGAATTCTCGCGAGATGTCCGAAGATCGAATAGTGTGGCGGTGAAATTACTCGGGCGCAAGTGAATTGTGATGACTTCCGGAGGGGAATCGGGAACCGGGAATCATCGGACCGGGTATTCCGGGCCCGCCCCATCCTGCCGGAGGCGCCGCGGGAGCGCGGCGGACATCCCGGCCGCACGGCGCCCACCGCTCAGCGGCGCTCCGGCGGCGGTTCGGCCCCGATCGTGACCAGCGCCTCGCCTGCGAGGGTACGCACCCGCCAGCGGGCTATCCGGTCCTCCGGCAGCCATGTGCCGCCCTCGACCCGCACCGAATCGCCCGGTCCCTTGGCCGGGGTCCGCC
>NZ_VCLA01000086.1:93008-129163 GCF_009600885.1 Streptomyces jumonjinensis | reverse complement strand
CATCAACATCGTGACACCAACGATCAGCCCCTAACTTCACGGCCTTGGCCTAAAGCCGTGGAGCCGGCCCCCAGCCACAGAGGGGTTACCCACCCGTCATAGCGCGCTGTCGCTGGCGCGGTCGGCGGTCCGGGCCGGAGCGGGGCGGAGACAGGAGTGGCGGCCCGGGGGAGCCGGGCCGCGCGCGGCGAGCGGAGCGAGGCGCCTTGAGGAAGTGAAGAAAGTTTCGACCGGTGGCCCCGGTCAGCCCCGGACTGCTTGCGGGCTGCGGCTGGCGCCGGGGCTGATGCGGTAGTTGAGCTGGGCCCTGCTGCCGCTCGTTCGGAGTTCTTCCAGCAGGAGCGGGGCGTTCTCCGTGCCGTGCGTGACGCGGAGCGCGTGGATCACCGGGGTCGCGTCGGGAAGTTCGAGGGCCGCGCGTTCGTCGCCCTGCGGCATCCGGGCTCGTACCGTCTCCGACCACGTCAGGTCGTGTCCGGCCCGCGCCAGAGCGGAGTAGATCTCCTCCAGCGGAGCACCAGGGTTCTCCGCCAGGGCCGGCGCCTGGTCGGCGGTGGCGAACGGCAGCAGCAGCCGGTGCAGCGCGCGGGCGCCCGTCGCCGGGTCGGTCAGTGTGCGGTCCACGCCGAAGAGCGCTTCCCCCTCGGCCAGTCCGAGGAACGGGCCGGTCTCGGCCGTGGTTCTGGTCCGGTGGACAGTGGGTTCATGGGCCTCCTGCCACGACGGGGCGCCCAAGGCGTATGCGGCTCCTGTGCGGGTGACGGACCGCTCGATGGTCAGATGCGGGGTGGGAGCACCCTTCACAAAGCTGCCCTTGCCATGGCGGACCTCGATGAGCCCTTCCGACCGCAGTGCGGAGATCGCGTTGCGCACGGTGGGGCGGCTGACCTCGTAGCGCTCGATGAGTTGCGCCTCCGAGGGGAGGGGGCTGCCGGGCGGGAAGTCTCCGTTCGCGATGCCCTGCCGGATCGCGTTGGCCACCTGCTGGTACAGGGGTCCGGGGCGCTCGATACCTGCCATGTCGCTCGGCCTTCCCTTGTCGGTTCGCGGGTGTCGCCACCCCAGTTACTCACGTCACTCGTCAGCATAAGTTGTTGCCTCCCTGAGTCAAGACATGCATAGTCGTCACTCGTAAGCACGAGTGACGTCAGGTTCCTGGCGTCCGTGAGGCCAGGGAGGCCGCCACCCATGCAGTCCATCCCCGTGGACACGGCACGACTGGGCGTACTCCGGTGCGCCATCGCACCGGAAGTGAAGTACAGCAACGCGGAGACGAAGGAGATCAAGAAAGACCGGGACGGCAACCCC
Source organism: Streptomyces jumonjinensis (assembly GCF_009600885.1). GTDB lineage: Bacteria > Actinomycetota > Actinomycetes > Streptomycetales > Streptomycetaceae > Streptomyces > Streptomyces jumonjinensis. The sequence goes on along the minus strand of NZ_VCLA01000086.1, from coordinate 127,855 downwards.
GTGTACACCATCGCGGTCACGGTCCGGCAGGACGGACGTCGTATCTCGGTGATCGAGATCGCCGTACCGGGGGAACAGAAGGGCGTCGTCGAGGGGGCGGAGGTCCGGGTCACCGGGCTGGTCGCGTTCGCCTGGGCGATGGGCGACCGGCACGGGATCAGTTTCCGCGCCGATGCCGTGACCCCGGTGACGCCGGTGACGCCTGCCAAAAACGGGGGCGTCGCATGAGCACCGTGCTCCTGGCGCTGGGAACCGTTGTGCTCCTGTGGGCACTGGGCGGGGAGCTGTTACGCCGCCGCTGCCCCGTCGGGCACTGGTACATCGCCGGGTACCCGGCGGCGGCGCTGCGGGTGTGGTCGACGTGGCGCCGGGTGGCGCTCCTCAACGACCTGGCCGTGAACAGGCGCCCGCCGCGCGCACTGCTGGGCGGGCTGGTGGTGATAGGTGACGCGCTGCGGCCGGTCGTGCCCCGGGCCTCCCTTCCCCGGGCGACTCGGCTGGGGCTGACGGTGACGGTCCGGATGTGTCCGGGCCAGACCCCGGCCGTCTACCGGGCCGCCGCCGAAGCCTTCACCCACGCGTGGAAGGTGCACGCCGTCCGCGTGACCTCCCCGGAACGGGGCATGGTCCGGATCGCCGCCCTCGCGTCCGATCCGCTGACGAGCCCCGGACTCGCCATGGCCCCCAAGGCACTGCTGTCCGCCCTGGTGGGCATCGGCGAGTCCGGCGGGGCCTGGGTGATCGATCTACTGGAGGTACCGCACTGGCTGGTCACCGGGGCCACCCGGTCGGGCAAGTCCACTCTCCTTGCCCGGCTGATCGCCGAACTCTCCCCGCAGGACGTGGCGCTCGTCGGGATCGACTGCAAGGGCGGAATGGAGCTGGGGCCCTTCGCACCCCGGCTGTCCGCGCTGGCCACCTCCCGGCGGGAAGCGGTCGCCCTTCTCGGTGGGCTCCTCATCGAACTGCACCAGCGGATGCGGCTGTGCCGTGGCCACGACACTCGTTCCATCTGGGAGCTGTCGCCCAAGCTGCGGCCCGTGCCGGTCGTGATCGTTGTGGACGAAGTGGCGGAGCTGTACCTTTCGGACGGCACCCGCGCAGGTCGTGCCGAGTCGGAGCAGTGTTCCGCCATGCTCCTGCGCCTGGTCCAGCTCGGGGGCGCGCTCGGACTGCATCTGGTGGTGGCCGGGCAGCGTGTCGGATCCGACCTCGGCCCCGGGGTGACCGCCCTGCGGGCGCAGCTCGGCGGCCGGATCTGCCACCGCGTCCATGATTCCGGAACGGCTGAGATGACCCTCGGGGATCTCGACAAGGATGCCGTGGCCGCCGCTCAGTCGATCACCCCGGAGGAACCGGGGGTGGCGATCCGCACCGGCCCCGACGGTGGCTGGGAACGCGCCCGCTCCCACCGCCTCACCCCCGAGGAAACCGCCGGGACCGTGGCCCGCCATGCCTCTCGCACTCCCCACCTGCCGACCCTCGAAATCACCCTCGCCGGGATGCGGGAGGGGGAAGAGGAATGAGCGAGTACGCGTCCATCCCCTTCGCCCTGCTCTTCGGGATCGTCTCCGTCCTCCTCGTGCGCTCACGCGATGTGCGGGCCTGGCAGGCGGTCGTCATCACCCTGTTCGGGATCTACCTCGGTCAGACCCCGGTGGTCCTCACCGTCGACTCCGTCGTCAACTGGGCCGTCTCCGGCTTCATCACCACCTGACAGGAGCCTCCATGCCCATGCGCCCCGTGCGCTGCCCCATTTGCAAGGGGGAGCGCCACCGTAAGTCCCGCACCGGACGTCTGCGGCGCTGCCGCTGTTGCCGGGGCTCCGGAACCGTCCGCTGATACACCCTCCACCCACAACCCACCTGGGAGCACCCATGAACCGTCGCGCACCCACCGCCATGCTCCGCGCCGCTACGGCGGCCCACCCCGGAAGGGCACCACCATCACCACCCCCGACAACACGACCCCGGCGGGCAGGCGTGCCGAACTCGACCGCTCGGCACGCCTGCGCCACCTGACCGAAGCGGACCGCGACACCATCCGCCTCGTACGGGATCCGAAGTTCTCCCGCTGGCTCGAACAGGTCACCGCCACCGGCGGGTGCTCCCACCCGATCCACCTCGGCGGCACCACCATCACCCGGAATGCGGCGACCGGCGAGATCCTGCACCACTACTCCACTCGTGACGAGCCCGGCGAACGTCTCCTCGTCCGGTGCGGAAACCGCCGGGCCACCGTCTGCGCCCCCTGCTCCGGTCTGCATGCGGGCGACACGTACCACCTCGTCCGCGCCGGCCTCACGGGCGGCAAGACCGTACCGGCATCCGTACGGCACCGGCCCCGCCTCTTCGTCACCCTCACCGCCACCTCCTTCGGCCGCGTGCACCGGGCCACCGACAGTGCCCCCTGTCGCCCGCGCCGCGACCCGGGAACCTGCGAACACGGGCGGCCCCTCGGCTGCGCCGCCCGGCACACGCGCACCGACCCCCGGGCCGGACAGCCCTTGTGCGCCGACTGCTACGACTACCCCGCCCATGTGCTGTGGCACGCCCACGCCGGACAGCTCTGGGACCGCTTCACCCGTGGCGTCCGGCGCCACCTCGCCGCCTCGGCGGGCATCCCCCGGGCTCGGTTCCACGATCATGCCCGGCTCTCGTTCGCCAAGATCGCGGAGTACCAGCGCCGGGCCGCCGTGCACGTCCACGCCGTCGTACGCCTCGACGGCCCCGGCGGCCCGCACGACCACCCACCCGCCTGGGGGACCGCAGACACCCTCACGGAAGCGGTGCGAACGGCCGCCCGCCTCGTCTCCGTCCGGGCCCCCTACAGTCTCGCTGTTGGTGAGCGGACCTTGCGCTGGGGTTCGCAACTCGATGTCCGCACCGTCACGAACGCCGACGGCGGTACGAGCGATGACGCGGTGGCCGCCTACATCGCCAAGTACGTCACCAAAGGCGCACAGGACGCCGGGTCCGGAGTGGACCATCCCATCCGCCACCGCGCCGACATCGACGCTGTCACCAGCACCGACCACGCCCGCACCCTCATGTACACCTGCTGGCGGCTCGGTGCCCTCCCCGAGTACGCGCCCCTCCGCCTCCGCGCCTGGACCCACACCCTCGGCTATCGCGGCCACATCCTCACCAAGTCCCGCGCGTACTCCACCACCTACGCGGCCCTGCGTGCCGGTCGCGCCGACCATCTCGGCCACAGCGCCCCCATCGACGCACTCACGGAACGCCACTGGCGTTACCTCGGCTCCGGCCACACCCCCGGCGCCGCCCTCATCGCGGCTGGGATCGCGGACGATGTCGCGGCCAACCGGCGGGCGCTGACCGACGGGATCGGGTACGCCCTTGGCTCCCGATGAGATCCGGGCGAGAGTCCTGGCTTCCCGGGCCCTGCAAGGACTGCCCCCGGTCATCGAGGACCTTGCCGTCATCGAGCGGGCGGGCCCGGCTCTTCCTGCTGGTCGAACCTGAGCCGCCCGCCGGGGACCCGGTCCCTACGCGATCCAGTCGAAGACGAAGCGGTCGGGGTCCCACCGTTTCCGGGGATCGGCGGGACGGACGTCGACCGACCGGACACACGCCTTGACGACGGCTCGGCGCTGCGAGTTGTTCATCCGCTCCCAACGCGCCCGCATGTCCTCGAACGTGCCCACGAAACTCGTGATCACCGCCGTGCTGGACACCTGTCCCAGCTTCACCCGGTTCCGTGCCAGGCGGTCGGCGATCGGCTGGCGTGCCACCATCCACTCCTTACGGGTGATGCGCCGCTCCCCCATGTCCTCGGCAAGTTCCTCAAGCTCCTGCTCGTCGGCCCTGATCTCGTCATAGAGGTCGTCGCCCGTGTCGTCCTGGGTGCGCAGCCGGGCCGTGAACCCGGGGGATGCCAAGGCAGCGAGCACCATGTCCCGCACATGGTCGTCCGTACGACCGGCGTTCGTGGCCGTACCGGCGCACGCGTCCGTCCCCGGCGTGTTCGGGCAGACGTACCGGGGGACTCCGCTCCGGGGACGGCCTGTCAGGCCCCACCCGCAGGGCGTGCCGTCCTCCCTGGGCTTCGCGCACTGAAGGATGCCCGACAGCAGATAGCTGCGCTTCGTCTCACCCTCGACGTGCCGTCGCCGTGCCGGGTCGCTGAGCACCTTGCGCAAGCGGTCGGAGTCCTCCTGACTGATGATGGCGGGCCACACCGCATCCGCGACGATCTCACCGAGGAGTGGGCGTGTGCCCTCCCACGACCCGCGTGGCGTGTGCTCCCTCCGTCCGCTGATACGTGCGGAGGCCAGCATCCGGCGCAGTCCACTCGGCTTCCACGGCTTCCCCGCCGGGCTGACGATGCCCCGCTCCTGCCAGTCCCGGCAGACGCTCGAAAGGCTCTCGTTCGCCAGTACGCGCCGGGCGCCCTCGCGAATGATCACCGCCTCCTCCTCGTGCACCGTGAGGTGATCGTCCTGGTATCCGAACGGCCGCTTCCCCCCACCAGAGACCCGGCCCGCCTCGGCGGCCTGACGGCGCTGCCTCTTCTGCCGCTCCGCCTTGTGCTCGGCCTCATGGCGTGCCGCCGCTCCGAGCATGCGGGCGATCATGCGCCCCGTGGGGGTGGCGAGATCGATCTCTCCGCTCACGGTGGCCAACTCGATCCCCCGCCGGTCGGCGAGATCGATCACGTCTTCGAGTTCCCGGGGCGACCGTGTGAGCCGGTCGACGTGCCACACCGCGATGGCGTCGACCTCGCCCCGGTCGATCGCCTCCAGCAGTTGCCGCCACTGCGGGCGGGGAGCCCCGGAGTACGCGCTGACGTCGTTGTCCGGGTACACGGTCACCACGTGCCAGCCGATGCGGGCGCACAGTGCCCGGCAGTCCTCCTCCTGGCGTGCGATGCCTAATCCCGCTCCGCCCCTGTCCTGACTGATCCGGCAGTAGATCGCCGCTCGTCTCTTGCCTCTAGTGGGGTTCATGGGTCACATGGATACAGGTTGGTAGGCACGGGCGTCTCCTGCCCGATCGGCGTGGCACCGGCGGAAGGCTGACGTCGGCGGATGCTTGAGCCCCCGCCCGGGCGGACCGAAGCCACGGGGAGGCGTCGAACACGACGAGCGTGCGCCGACGCACGGGGGCGAGCATGCAGCGGAAGCCGTCCGGTCGTGCCCGGACGCACCGCCCGCCACCAGGAAGGGGCCGCCAGGAGCTCCTGGCGGCCCCTTCCTGGTGGCGCAGGCGCGGACGGTCCTCACCACCCTTTATTGCCGTGCCCCGGCGGCCCCGCGTCGCTAGACTCGCCGCATGGGTGCCTTTCTGCCGTTCTTCTTCGTCTGATCCCGCGCGTGGACGCGGCGTACCGACCCGTGCACTGAGCACGGGGTACGCCCACGCGACGGGACGGCCCCCGCATGGCCGCATGAGCCGCCCGGCCCACTGAGCCGCAGCGCCCCGTCGGCGTCCTTTCCCACTCCAGCCACGAATCGGCTTCGCCGTGCCGCCCGCCGAGGCGCCGGCGTTCATCCCCAGGGAAAGAACCATGCGCGAACGCGCCCAACTGGCCATGAAGGACGTCTCCAAGGCCTATGGCACCCGTGCCGTCCTCGACCAGATCACCCTCACCGTCCGGCCCGGCGAACGCGCCGGAGTCATCGGCGAGAACGGCTCCGGCAAATCCACTCTGCTGCGGCTGATCGCCGGAGCCGAGACCCCCGACACCGGAGAGATCACCGTCAGCGCCCCCGGCGGCACCGGGCATCTCGCCCAGACCCTCGGCCAGACCTTCGGTCTCGGCCCGGACCACACCGTGCAGAACACCGTCGACACCGCGCTCGCCGGGCTCCGCGAGCTCGAAAGGCGGCTTCACGAGGCCGAGCGGCGGCTCGGCGCCGACGCGGGTGAGGCGGAGCTGGCCGAGTACGGCGAACTCCTCACCGCCTTCGAGGAGCGCGGCGGCTACGAGGCGGACGCCCGCGTCGACGCCGCCCTGCACGGCCTCGGCCTCGCCGGCGTCGAACGCGGACGGCGGCTCGACGCCCTCTCCGGCGGCGAGCGGTCCCGGCTCGCCCTCGCCTGCGTCCTGGCCGCCTCCCCCGAACTGCTGCTGCTGGACGAGCCGACCAACCATCTGGACCAGCGGGCCGTCGAGTGGCTGGAGGACCGGCTGCGGGCCCACCGGGGCACCGTCGTCGCCGTCACCCACGACCGGGCCTTCCTCGAACGGATCGCGACCACCATCCTCGAAGTCGACCGGGACACCCGCGCGGTCCACCGCTACGGCGACGGCTGGGCGGGCTACCGCACCGCGAAGGCCGCCGCCCGCGACCGCTGGGCCCGGGAGCACCAGGAGTGGCTGGACGAGCTGTCCCGTACGGAGGAACTCGTCACGGCCGCCGGACAGCGGCTCGCAAGCAGCGGCAGGGACCCGGGCGAGGGTTTCGGCAAGCACCGCCGCTCCCATGAGGCGAAGCTCTCCGGGCAGGTCAGAGCGGCCCGGCTGCGGCTGGAACGGCTGCGTCGCGAGCCGGTGCCCGCGCCGCCGGATCCGCTGCGGTTCCGGGCCAGGCCGGTGACGGCGGGCGGCGAGGGGCTGCTGACCCAGCTCTCCGGCGTCGCCGTCGGAGACCGGCTGCGGCTGGACCGGCTGCGGGTGGAGGCCGGTCAGCGGCTGCTGGTCACCGGCCCCAACGGCGCGGGCAAGACGACCCTGCTGCGGGTCCTCGCCGGTGATCTGCGCCCCGACACGGGCACGGTCCACCGGGGCCGGCGGGTGCGGATCGGCTATCTGCCGCAGGAGCTGCCGACCGTCCCGTCGCCCGAGCCGCTGCTGAACGCCTATGCGGCGGGCCGCCGGGGGCTGCCCGAGGAGTACACCGCCGAGCTGCTCGGCCTCGGGCTCTTCCGCGAGGAGGATCTGACCGTGCCGGTGGCCGCGCTCTCGGCCGGCCAGCAGCGGCGGCTCGAACTGGCCCGGCTGCTGCGGACGCCCGCCGATCTGCTGATCCTGGACGAGCCGACCAACCACGTGGCACTGAGCCTGGTGGAGGATCTGGAGGACGCCCTTGCGGGTTATCCCGGCGCGGTCGTCGTGGTCTCCCACGACCGGCGGTTCCGCAGCGGATTCGGCGGTGAGCGGCTGGAGTTGAGTTCCGGCCGGGCGGTCGGGCCCGGCTGACCGGCCCACGGACCCCGGACAGGCCGGGAAAAAATGGTTTTGTCCCGCACGTAGGGTTGTTGTCCGTGGGGATCAGTGAGCAGCAGGCGACAGCGACGTCCGAGCCGACCCCGGCGGACATGCCGGCCCCGGCGGACACACCGACCACCGCGGACATGCCGGTCCCAGCGGACACACCGACCACCGCAGTCGCCGCGCAGGACACGCCACTGCCATCACGACGGCAGTGGCGTGTCCCGCTCATCGCCACCCTGGCCGTCGTGCCGCTGTACGCGCTGTGGGCGGGCTGGCTCGCCACCGGGGGCGGCGATCTCGCCGCGCAGTTCGCGTGGACCGAGTTCATGGCGTCGCACCCGTCGTCGGCGTACAACCTCTCCTGGTACGGCGGGATGCACACCGTCAACTACAGCGTGCTGGCTCCCCCGCTGATGGCCGTGCTCGGGGTGCGGACGGTCTCCGTCCTCGCCGGTCTCCTCGGGACCTGGGCGCTGGCCCGTCTCGTCGTACGGAGCGGGGTGCGCCGGCCGCTGTGGCCCGCGCTGCTGGGGGCGGCGGCCGTCTGGTGCAATATCGCCTCCGGCCGGACGACGTTCGCGATCGGGCTCGCGATCGCGCTGGTCGCGCTGGTCCGGATGGGCAGGCCCTGGGTCGCCGCGCTGTGCGCGACGCTCGCCACGCTGGCGAGCCCGGTCGCCGGGCTGTTCCTGGTGGTCGTGGGCGCGGCGCAGCTGCTCCAGCGGCTGTGGCGGCGGGCGGCGGCGCTGCTGGTCCCGCCCGCGGCCGTGGTGGCGGCGACGACGCTGCTCTTCCCCTTCTCGGGGGAGATGCCGATGCCGTCGGGGAAGCTGTGGATGCCGCTGCTGGCCTGCGCCACAGTGATCGTCGCCGCGCCCGCCGGCTGGCGGACGGTGCGGTACGGGGCGGGGGTGTACGGCCTCGGGGTGGTGCTCACCTTCGTCATCCCGTCGCCGATCGGGACGAATGTGGAGCGGCTGGTGGGCCTGGCCGGGCCGCCGGTGCTGCTGGCGGCGGCGCTGACGGTGTTCGCCGGCGCGGGCCCGGTGCTGGGGCGCGGCGCGCGGGCGGCGCTCAGCCGGATTCTGCTGGTCGCGGTGCTCGTGGTGAACACGGTCTGGGTGATCGACAAGACGGAGGACGATCTCGCGGTGTCCACCGCGGTCCCGTCGTGGGCGCGGCACACCGACGGCGTCGTACGGGAGCTGGAGCGGCTGGGGGCCGACCGTACGCGGGTGGAGGTGGTCCCCGCCCGCAACCACCGCGAGGCCACGCTGCTGGCCCCGTACGCTCCGCTGGCGCGCGGCTGGAACCGCCAGCTCGATGTGGAGCGGGGCAGGCTCTTCTACGACGGCTCGCTGACCGAGCGGACCTACCGGCAGTGGCTGGACCGCTGGGCGGTGGGTCTGGTGGTGCTGCCGCACGGCCGGCCGGACGGCCCGGCCGAGGGCGAGGCAGAGATCGTCCGCGCCGAGCCCGAGTGGCTGGAGCGGGTGTGGCGGGACGAGCACTGGACGGTCTACCGGGTACGGGACGCGGTGCCGCTGGCGTCCTCCCCTGCGACGGTGGTGCGCGGGGACGCGGCGGAGCTGGTGGTGCGGATGGAGTCGGCGGGGTCGGTGACGGTACGGGTGGCGTACTCGCCGTGGCTGCGGGCCGAGGGGGCGTGTCTGACGCGGGCGGGCGAGTGGACCCGGCTGACGGTGGAGCGCGCCGGGGAGTACCGGATCGGCTCCCGCTACGGACTGCCGGGCTCGGGAGACTGCTGACCGCTCTCGCGGGGCGGGGCGACGGACCGCCGGGACCGGCCCGCTGGGCCAAGCTCACCAGAACCGGACTGCCAAGTCCTGGCCACCGGATCAGCCCACCGGGACCCGGGCCACCGAGTCCGGCCCTCCGGAACCGGACTGCCAAGTCCGGGCGACCGGATCAGCCCCCCGGAACCGGACCACCGAGTCCGGCCCACCCGATCAGGCCACCGCATCAGAACCACCAGGACCCGGCAGGCCACCGGATCAAGGCCACCAGGACCCGACTACCGACGTAAGGCCACCGACGTAAAGCCGCGGGCATCAACCCACCGACGTACAGCTACAGGGCTACAGGCATCAACCCACCGGCGTTAGCCCACCGGGCAGAACCGCCCCCACTCCCCCCCAACACAAGGACGGCGTCCCCGCACCGCGGGGACGCCGTCCTTACTGCTGAGGACTGCTGAGGTGACCGGTGCCGCCGGACCGGCCCACTCCATCGGGCCGGCGGGACGATCGGGCGGATCGGATGGATCGGGCGGATCGGATGGATCGGATGGATCGGGCGGATCAGACCGCCGATCCGGCCTTCCACTTCGCCCAGTCCATGTTCCAGCCGTTGAGGCCGTTGTCCGGGGCGATGGTCTTGTCCTTGGAGTTCTTCACGATCACGACGTCGCCGATGAGCGAGTTGTTGAAGAACCACGCGCCGTTCTGGTTGGGGTCGTTCGCGCCCTGGGCGTCGGCGAGACCGATGCAGCCGTGGCTGGTGTTGGCGGTGCCGAAGATCCCGCGGCCCCAGTAGTTGCCGTGGATGAACGTGCCCGAGGTGGAGAGCCGCATCGCGTGCGGGACGTCCTTGATGTCGTACTCGCCCTTGCCGTCCGAGTCCGTGAAGCCGACGGTCGCACCGTTCATCCGGGTCTCCTTGAACTTCTCGGAGATCACCATCTCACCGTTGTAGGTGGGGGTGGCGGGCGCGCCCGCGGAGATCGGGATGGTCTTGACCGTCTTGCCGTCCTGCGTGACCTTCATGGTCTTGGCGGCGGCGTCGACGGTGGAGACCTGGTTACGGCCGATCTTGAAGGTGACGGTCTTCTGCTGGACCCCGGTCATGCCGGGTGCGCCCTCGACCCCGTCCAGAGCGAGCTTCAGCGTGACGGTGGAGCCCTCCTGCCAGTAGTCGTCGGGGCGGAAGTCCAGCCGCTGGTCGTTGAACCAGTGGCCGACGACCTCCTGACCGGTGCTGGAGGAGACGGTGATGCCGGACTGCACGGTCTTGCGGTCGGCGATCGGCTTGTTGAAGTTGATCGACACCGGCATGCCGACGCCGACGGTCGAACCGTCCTCGGGCGTGAAGTTGCCGATGAAGCTGTTGTCGGGCGAGACGGTGGTGAAGGAGGAGTTCTCGTGGGCGGTGAGGCCCGCGCCGTCCTTCGCCGTGACGGAGATCTTGTACTTGGTGGAGCGCTCCAGCTGGGCGTCCGGCTTCCAGCTCTTGCCGTCGGCGGCGAGGGTGCCCTTGACGGCGACCCCTCCGGCGGCGGTCAGCTCGACCTCGGTGAGCTTGCCCTCGCTGACGGTGACCTTGCCTGCGTTGTTGATGCTGGCGTCGGTGGCGCCGTTCTTGGGCTCGATGGCTATTCGGGCCTTCGAGACCTTCTGCGCCGCCGCCTCGTCCACCTGCGCCTGTGACTTCTTGGAGCCGCTCTGGGATTCCCCGCCCTTGTCACCGTCGTCGCTGCACGCCGACAGCACCAGAACTCCGCTGAGCACCGCGGACGCGGCCATCAGGCCCCTGCGCCGCTTGCTGACCGTCATCACACGCTTCTCCATCGTCGCCGATTTCCCCTGGACCGAACTACTAACTAGAACACCCATATCGGGCTACCCGGTTTCCTTTCGCCGACGGATGTGGGCAACGCCACTTTGACGACCTCTACTCCCGAGCAACCCTCCCGGCGCACCATCTTCTCCGGCGGGGTCCCGGCGTCCGGGAGCGGGGGACCTCAAGGAGCCTTCGACCACCCGGCTTGCCTCTGACGTGTTCCTTTCACTAGCATCTGCGCATCTGGTCAAGTCAAGGACGCCTCAAGGGAGATCGTGTCCGTGTCCGTCGCATGCCGACCGCTTCTGACCGCCGCCGCCGCTGGGATTCTGCTCTGCGCTCTGTGGTTCGTCCCGTCCGCGAACGCCTCCGTCGACCAGGGCGTCGTGGAGCGACAACAGACCGGCGTGACCACGCCTGAGCAGCTGAGACTCGCCGACACCGGCAGCTTCGACACCACTCCGTACCTGGTCGGCGGCGCGGGGTTCCTCGGTGTGGGCGTCGCGTTCGTGACCTATGCGGTGCGCAGGCGGGGGCCCGTGACGATGTGACCGTGAGCGGTGGGTACGGGCCGGTTCAGGCCAGGGGGCCGGTGATCCGCTCCACCGCCGTGATGAGTTCTCCGTCCCGTACGAACGCCTCCACGACCGCCAGATCGGGGGCGAGGAAACGATCCGGCCCGGGGCCTTGGGCACCGGCCGCGCGCAGGGCGTCGACGGCGGCCCGGGACGCGGGCGCGGGGGTGAGGCCGTCGCGCAGTTCGATGGCGCGGGTCGCCGCGTACAGCTCGACGGCGATGATCCGGCCGAGGGCGTCGACGGCGGTGCGCAGTTTGCGGGCGGCTGACCACCCCATCGACACATGGTCCTCCTGCATCGCGGAGGACGGGATGGAGTCGGCCGAGGCGGGGACCGCGAGCCGTTTCATCTCGCTGACGAGGGCGGCCTGGGTGTACTGAGCGATCATCAGGCCCGAGTCCACACCGGGGTCGTCGGCGAGGAACGGCGGCAGTCCGTGGCTGCGGTTCTTGTCGAGAAGCCGGTCGGTGCGGCGCTCGGCGATGGAGCCGAGGTCGGCGGCGACGATGGCGAGGAAGTCGAGGACGTAGGCGACGGGTGCGCCATGGAAGTTGCCGTTGGACTCGACCCGGCCCTCATCGGGGAGTACGACGGGGTTGTCGACGGCGGCGGCCAGTTCACGGCCCGCGACCAGCCGGGCGTGGGCGAGGGTGTCCCGGCCCGCTCCGGCGACCTGGGGCGCGCAGCGCACGGAGTAGGCGTCCTGGACGCGGGGGGCCTCGTCCTGCTGGAAGTGGCCGACGAGTCCGGAGCCCTTGAGCACGGCGCTCATATTGGCGGCGGAGACGCTCTGGCCGGGGTGCGGGCGGATGGCGTGCAGTTCGGGGGCGAGGACCCGGTCGGTGCCGAGGAGCGCTTCGAGGGAGAGCGCGGCGGTGATGTCGGCGGAGACGTAGAGCCGCTGAAGGTCGGCGATGGCCATGATCAGCATGCCGAGCATGCCGTCGGTGCCGTTGAGGAGGGCGAGCCCTTCCTTCTCCCGCAGCTCCACGGGCTCGATGCCGTGCTCGGCGAGGAGTTCGGCGGCGGGGCGCACCCGGCCGTCCGGGCCTTCGGCGTCGCCCTCGCCCATGAGCGCGAGAGCGCAGTGGGAGAGCGGTGCGAGGTCTCCGGAGCAGCCGAGGGAGCCGTATTCGTGGACGACGGGGGTGATGCCCGCGTTGAGTACGTCGGCGATGGTCTGCGCGACCTCGGGGCGTACTCCGGTGTGTCCGGAGCAGAGGGTCTTGAGCCGCAGGAACATCAGCGCGCGGACGACCTCGCGTTCGACGTGCGGGCCCATGCCCGCCGCGTGCGAGCGCACGATGTTGCGCTGGAGCTGACCTCGCAGATCCGGGCCGATATGGCGGACGGCGAGCGCGCCGAAGCCGGTGGAGACGCCGTAGACGGGCTCGGGCCTGGCGGCGAGCGCGTCGATGATGGAGCGGGCGGCGGCGAGGGCGGTGCGGGCATCGTCGGAGAGCTCGACCCGGGCGCCTTCGCGGGCCACGGCGATGACGTCGTCGGCGGTGGTGCCGGACGTCCCCACCACCACGGTATGCATATCCATATTCAGCAGCGTACGGATTGAATTAGCGCATGTCATCAGGGGAATCGGGGCGGGTTCCCGCCCTCCAGCGGCGGTCATGGCTCGCTCCAGGGCTCCTGGGCGTCGTCGTCGGACACGCCCCGGAAGGCGCGGCGCTCCCGCTCCGGGTGGCGCGGCGGGGCGTCCGCCAGCCGCAGTACGGTGCCGTCGCGGCCCGCGACGACGGGGCGCGGGGAGCGGTCGGCCTTGGCACGGTACTGGGCGGCGTCGGCGAGCCGGAAGAGCCTGCGGGCGGTGCGGATCTGGCCGATCGGGTCCCCGGTGGAGGCGACTCCGCAGGCCACGCCCTCGCCGGGCTCCAACTCGGCCGCGCGTACGCAGAGTTCGCCGGCGACCCGGACCACGTCGTCGGCGGCGGGGCCGATGGAGAGCAGACAGAACTCGTCGCCGCCGAGACGGGCGGCGAGCGTGTCGGGGAGCATGGCTCCGCAGAGGGAGAGCACGGAGCCGAAGCGTTCGAGCAGCCGGTCGCCGACCGCGTGGCCGCAGGTGTCGTTGACCTGTTTGAGGCCGTTGAGGTCGCAGACGACGAGACTGACGACGGAGCCGTCGGCGCGGTGGCGCTCCAGGGCCTCGTCCAGCCGCATATCGACGGCGCGGCGGTTGGCGAGCCCGGTGAGGGGGTCGGTGAAGGCGAGCCTGCGGACTTCTTCGAGCCGCTCGGTCTGGGCGATGCCGGAGGCGACGACCGAGGCGATGACGGAGGCGAAGTCGGCGTCGTCGCGGCCGAAGACGGGGGCGCCGAGGGGCCGGGCGACGTACAGCTCCCCCCAGGCCCGCCCGTGCAGCACGATCGGCGCGACCACACAGCACCCCCGCCCCCGCCTGCGCAGGGCGGCGACCCGCCCGTCCGGGGGCGCGGAGGGGTGCCGGTACCGATGGGGCGCGGGGGAGGGGGCCTCCGGCCCGGGGGAGGTCCGGGGGTCCAGGGCTTGCCCGGACTCGGGGCCGGGCTCGGGGCCGGGCTCCGGACCGGACTCCGGGCCGGGCTCCGGGCCGGGCTCGGGCGAGGTCCCGGGCTCCGGACCGGGCTCGGGACACGGCTGGGGCTCCGCCCCTGTCGCGGAAGACGGCCCGGGCGTACGCGACGGCACAGCCCCCGGGGCAGGGCCGGACTCAGCCCCTGGGAGCACCCCGGGGCCGGACTCCGGCCCCAGGGACGCCCCGGGCTCAGCCCCCGGTACGGGGGACGGCCCGGTCTCCGCCCCCTGAGCGGGTGCGGGCGACGCCCCCGGGCCCGGACCACGCGGCGTTCCGGCCCCCGGGCCCGGACCACCCGACATTCCCGCCCCGGGGGTCTCCACCGACTCCACGGACTCCACCCAGGCGTCCGGCTCCCCGCCGCCCGCCCACCGCTCATGGAGAAACTCGGTGATCTCCGGGAAGCGGTTGACCGGGTAGGTCTCCGACTCCGGGAACTCCTCCTCGCCCGGAGCCCGCTCCCCCGCGTTCACCAGCACCTTCAGCCGTCCGAGCTCCCGCTCCCACACGGACAGCGCCGCGAAGGAACCGGCGAGCGCGGAGCACGCGCCCAGCGCGGCGGCCCGCCAGAACTCACGCGAGTTCTGCGCCGCCGCCATCGCCTGCGCCAGTGCCACCACGGCCCGCAGCCGCCGATCCTCAGCCATCAACCCAGCTTAGGGAGGTTTAGGCCGATTTGATCAGTTGGCGTGGGCCGGACCTCTCCGGTCTCCCCCGCCTCCCCCGTCTCCCCCGCTCACTCCCCGGGCCACTGGGGCTTCCGCTTCTCGTTGAAGGCCGCCACCCCCTCGGCCCGGTCGCCGGAGAAGGCGACCGAGCGCCAGGCCGCGTCCTCCACTTCGAGACCGGCGCGCAGATCGAGCCCCTGCCCCAGCCGCAGAGCGCGCTTGGCGGCGCGCAGCCCGACCGGCGAGTTCGCGGCGATACGGGCGGCGAGCGCCAGCGCGCCGGTGCGCGCGTCCTCGGCGAGCTCATCGACCAGCCCCAGCTCCCGGGCCTCCGCCGCCGCCACCCGGCGGGCGGTGAAGACCAGCTCGGCGGCGCGGGCCGCCCCCACCCTGCGCGGCAGCAGCTGGGTCCCGCCGCCGCCGGGGATGACCCCCACCGACACCTCGGGCAGCCCCACCACGGCGGTGGCGTCGGCGACGATCAGATCGCAGGCGAGCGCCAGCTCGAACCCGCCGCCGAGCGCGAAGCCGTGCAAGGCCGCGACGGTGGGCATCGGCAGCTCCAGGACCCCGGTGTAGGCGGCGCGGGCGGTGGGCCGCTGCCGCAGCAGCTCGGCGTCGGTGAAGGAGTTCCGCTCCTTCAGATCCGCGCCCACGCAGAAGGCCCGGTCGTGGGAGGAGGTCAGCACGGTGACCCGGACCCCGGGATCAGCGGCGAGCGCCGCGCAGGCCGCCGCGATGGAGCGGGCCATATCGGTCGACACGGCGTTCATGGCACGGGGACGGTCGAGCACCAGCTCGGCGATATGACCGTCCCGGCGGACGACGACGTACTCACCGAATCGCCGCTCTGAACCGGCCCTGGACTCGGACTCGGAACCGGACGCAGCGGACTCGGAACCGGACGCAGAGACGGACGGGGATGCGGACACGGGCTCGGACACGGAGAAACCCTCCCGGTTAACGACGGTTCACCGGATCATAGGCCCAGCCCCCGGCCCCGCCCAGGCCCCGTCCCCCACCGGCAGAGGCCGTCCGCGGGGAGGTCCTAGGAGCGGCGGGAGAGCAGCCAGGGCTCGACGACCCCGAGCCCGCGCACGGGCCGCTGCCACATCGGCTGGAGCGCGAAGCGGTACGAGGGCGCCGGCTCGCCCTCCTTCTCCGCCGCCGCGGCCTCCTCGGCCGCCTGGGTCTCCGACTCCGGTGCGTCCCCGGTGCGGACCAGCTCCTCCGCGAACGCCCCGTCCACCAGCACCGCGTCCTTCGGGGCTATCGAGGTCAGCCGGCTGGCCAGATTGACCGTGGTGCCGAAGACGTCCCCCATCCGCGTGGTGACCGTGCCGAAGGCGATGCCCACCCGGAGCGCGGGCATCATCTCGTCGTGCGTCATGGTGTCGATCAGCCGGAGGGCGATCTCCGCCGCCGTGCCCGCGTCGTCCGCCGCGTACAGCACCTCGTCGCCGAGCGTCTTGATCAGCCGGCCGCCGTGGGCGGCCACGAGATCCGCCGAGGTGGTCTCGAACGCCTCGACCAGCTCGCCGAGCTCCTCCTCTTCGAGGCGGCGCGTCAGCCGGGTGAACCCGACCAGGTCGGCGAAGCCCACGGCGAGCCGGCGGTCGACCATCTCCTCGTCGTCGGCCGCTTGGACGACCCGTCCGGTGGCCGCCGCGAGCTGACGCCGCCAGACATAGCGCAGAAACTCCTCCAGCTCCGGCAGCAGCAGCTCGATCAGCGGGTAGGTGACTTCCGTACGGGTCATCCCCGGCTCGGGCGGCTCGGTGAGCCCCTCCAGAAACGAGTCGATCTGCCATTCCGCCAGCCGGGCGGTCGTCTGGCCGGTCGAGCGCGCCACCTGGATCGCCATCGGCTCGCTGAGCAGACCCGCCTCGACCAGACCGGCGAGCCGCCGCAGCGCCAGCACATCCGCCTCGGTGAGCGCCCTGGCCTGGCCGATGTCGGCGAAGCCCATGGCCCGCCAGAAGCGGGACGCCAGCTCCATCGAGACCCCGGCGGTCCGCGCCGCCTGGAAGGGGGTGTAGCGGCGCTCCGCGCCCAGGATCAGGGCTTCGAGCCGGATGGCGAGGGGGTCGTCGGTGGGCTCCGCCGTGTGATCCACGGCGTGGTGGGGCGTCGGGTGCACCGACCCCCCGGCCCCTGGGGCGCCTGAAGGGCCCGAGGGCCTCGCGGACCCACCGGACACGCGGGCGCCGGAAGTGGTGTTGTCGCCGGTCACCAGCCGCCTCCTGCCCGTTCCCTGCGCACTGTCCTGCCGTTCTCGATCTGCCGCTCAATCGCCTCAACGATACGGCAGGTGTGCCCTAGCTCACGTCGCTGTCACCATTCGGGTTCATCGAAAGCACACCCCGCCGGGGGCCTGAGGGACGAGAACCCGAACGGACCATGCCCCCCTTGGGGAGGGGTCGCGCTCGCTTCGTACGACCGGGGGTCGCCGCGGCGGAGCTGGATCTCGTGTGCGAGCCGCCCCGCAGGGCGTCGGGCCCTTGTCGGGGGCCAGCCCCCGAACCCCCGCGCCTCAAACGCCGGCGAGGCTGAATTTGGCTCCCCGCTCCTCAATCCCCCCCAGACTTCGTCCGGGGGGACCCCCAAGGGGCTGGATTTTGCTCGCCTCAATCTCCCCGGCTCCCACGGGGCTGGGTGTGCCGGGGGCGGAGTGTGCGGGGTCCCGGGGTGCGGGGTCCGTCCTCAATCTCCCCCAGACTTCGTCCGGGGGGACCCCCAAGGGGCTGGGTTTGCTGAGGCTGCCCGGCACACGGTCCGGGCGGGGCGGTTTCGACTTTCATGGGAGGGGGCCGCGCAGGGGTGGTGCCGGGACGTAAAACGTGATTTTGTGGCGCAAAGGAGGCCCGCCATCAAACAGGGACTGGAAACGCGCCGTAAATCATGAGTCCCGGCACCACCCCGGAGCGGACCACGGACCCCAGCACACCACACCCACCCCACACCGAAGCACCCGAAGCAGACCCCGGACCTCAGCACACCACACCCAGCCCAGGCCCGAAGCCCCCGCACCCTCAAGCCCCCGCCCTCAGCCCCCCGGCCGCAGATGCACGATGTCCCCCGCGCTGATCGCCCGCCGTTCCCCGTCCGCGAGCCCCAGCACCAGCCGCCCGTCCCCGTCCAGCGCCAGCGCCTCCCCGGTCACCGCGCGCCCGCCCGGCAGCTCCGCCCGCACCGTGCGCCCCAGCGTCGCGCACCCCGCCGCGTACGCCTCCTGGATGCCCGAGGCCCCCGGGTCGCCGCCCGCCTCGCGCCACCGTCCGTACCACTGCTCCAGCGACCGCAGTACGGCTCTGACCAGCGGGTCACGGTCGGTCGACACCGCGTTCGCGAGGACGAGCGAGCCCGCGGCAGGCACCGGCAGCTCGTCCGCGCGCAGGGTGACGTTGACCCCGATGCCCACCACGACCGCGTCATCGCCCGCCCGCTCGGCGAGGATGCCCCCGGTCTTGCGCTCCTCGCCGTTCACCTTCACCAACAAGTCATTGGGCCATTTGAGGGACATGTCCACTCCGGCCGCCCGGCTCAGCCCGGTCGCGGCGGCGACCCCGGCGAGCAGCGGCAGCCAGCCCCAGCGCTCGACCGGCACCCCCGGTCCGGGCCGCAGCACCACGGAGAGGAAGATCCCGGAGCGCGGCGGCGCGGTCCAGACCCGGTCGAGCCGCCCCCGCCCGGCCGTCTGCTCCTCGGCGATGAGCACCGCGCCCTCGCCACGGGGCGTCGCGCGCACCAGGTCGGAGTTGGTGGACCCGGTGGCGGGTACGACTTCCAACGAGGTCCACAGCCCGCCCGGCCGCAGCAGGGCGCGGCGCAGCGCGGTGGTGTTGAGCGGCGGCCGGTCCAGGTCGGACCAGCGGTTCCCGGGCGCATTCTCTGGCGTCATGCAAGCCAGGTTAGGTGTGGCAAACGCCGCACTGCTGAAGAGTATCGGCGCGGATACGCTACGAGTCGGTAGCCCACCGCTCCGCCGTTTCGGCAGCCCGGCAGCCCGGTGCCCAGCGAGCCCGGTGTGCCCCCGTGTGTCCCGAGAGCCCCTCCGTACCGCAGCACCCGCGTACCGCAGCACCAGCCGCACCAGCCGCACCAGCCACTGTTCAACACATCAGCACATCAGCCAGCCGCACCGCAGCTCAGCCGCCGACGCGCGGCTGACCAGCCAGGGGAGCCGCATCCCGATGTCCGAGCCGGAACAGACCGACATCCACACCACCGCCGGGAAGATCGCGGATCTTCGGCGCCGCATCCAGGAGGCCACCCACGCCGGTTCCGGCCGCGCGGTGGAGAAGCAGCACGCCAAGGGCAAGCTGACCGCCCGTGAGCGGATCGATCTGCTGCTGGACGAGGGCTCGTTCGTCGAGCTGGACGAGCTCGCCCGGCACCGCTCCACCAGTTTCGGTCTGGAGAACACCCGCCCGTACGGGGACGGTGTGGTCACCGGTTACGGCACGGTCGACGGCCGCCCGGTCGCGGTCTTCTCCCAGGACTTCACGGTCTTCGGCGGCGCGCTCGGCGAGGTCTACGGCCAGAAGATCATCAAGGTGATGGACTTCGCGCTGCGGACGGGCTGTCCGGTCATCGGCATCAACGACTCCGGCGGCGCGCGGATCCAGGAGGGGGTGAGCGCGCTGGGCATGTACGGCGAGATCTTCCGCCGCAACACCCATGCTTCCGGCGTCATTCCGCAGATCTCCCTGGTCGTCGGCCCCTGCGCGGGCGGCGCGGTCTACTCTCCCGCGATCACCGACTTCACGGTGATGGTGGACCAGACCTCGCATATGTTCATCACGGGCCCCGATGTCATCAAGACGGTGACCGGCGAGGACGTGGGCTTCGAGGCGCTCGGCGGGGCACGCACCCACAACACGACCTCGGGTGTGGCCCATCATCTGGCCGGGGACGAGAAGGACGCGATCGAGTTCGTCACCTCGCTGCTCTCCTATCTCCCGTCGAACAATCTGTCCGAGCCGCCCGCCTTCCCCGAGGAGGCCGATCTCGCCCTCACCGCCGAGGACCTGGAGCTGGACTCGCTGATCCCGGACAGCGCGAACCAGCCGTATGACATGCACAGGGTCATCGAGCATGTGCTGGACGAGGGCGAGTTCCTGGAGACCCAGACGCTGTTCGCGCCGAACATCCTCACCGGCTTCGGGCGGGTGGAGGGGTTCCCGGTCGGGGTGGTCGCCAATCAGCCGATGCAGTTCGCGGGCTGCCTCGACATCAACGCCTCGGAGAAGGCCGCGCGGTTCGTCCGCACCTGCGACGCCTTCAACATCCCGGTGCTGACCTTCGTCGATGTGCCCGGCTTTCTGCCCGGCGTCGACCAGGAGTACGGGGGCATCATCCGCCGGGGCGCGAAGCTGATCTACGCCTATGCGGAGGCGACCGTCCCGCTCATCACGGTGATCACCCGTAAGGCGTTCGGCGGGGCTTATGACGTGATGGGGTCCAAGCATCTGGGCGCGGATCTCAACCTCGCCTGGCCGACCGCGCAGATCGCGGTGATGGGTGCGCAGGGCGCGGTGAACATCCTGCACCGCCGCACCATCGCGGCGGCCGACGATCAGGAGGCGGTGCGCGCCCAGCTGATCGAGGAGTACGAGGACGCTCTGCTCAATCCGTATACGGCGGCCGAGCGCGGCTATGTCGACGCGGTGATCCTGCCGTCGGACACCCGGGCGCAGATCGTGCGCGGGCTCCGCCAGCTGCGGACGAAGCGGGAGAGTCTGCCGCCGAAGAAGCACGGCAACATCCCGCTGTGAGCCAGGCTCTCCAGAAAGGCGAGGCAATGATCAGGGTCGTACGGGGAAACCCCACTCCCGAGGAGCTCGCCGCCGCTCTCGCGGTGGTCCGGGCGCGCGCCGCGGCGACGGCCGCGCAGGAGGGCGCCGCGCCGCCGCCCCCGCAGTGGTCGGACCCGGCGCGGATCGCCCGTTCCCGCAGCCCGCTGCCGGGCCCCCGGGCGTGGGCGCGTACCTTCTGGCCGGTTTAGGGTCCCGCGCGTGCCCGCCGGAGTGTGGCCTTGCTCGCACCGTGGTTGAGTACCCGTACTCAGGCGCGGCTGCGGCTCCGGCAGCACCATCGGAAGCATGTTGTGGTCGGATCCCGAGGACGAAGCCCCCGAGGAACTGCGCAAGGCGCAGGCGATGCTGCGCCGCGCGGGCCTGGTGCTGGCGCTCGCCATGGTCCTGGGCATGTGTGTGATCGGTCTGCGCTGAGCGCCGCCTACCATGGCGGCATGACCGCTCGAACCCGCCGCCTGGTACTCGCCTCAGCCTCCCCTGCCCGTCTCCGTCTGCTGCAAGCGGCGGGGTTCGCGCCCGAGGTGATCGTCAGCGGTGTCGACGAGGAAGCTCTGAGCGCCCCGACCCCCGCCGAGCTGGCGCTGGTGCTCGCCGAGGCCAAGGCGGCGGTCGTCGCCGCGCTCCCGGAGGCGGCCGACGCGCTGGTCATCGGCTGTGACTCGGTGCTCGAACTGGACGGCGAGGCCCTCGGCAAGCCCGCCGACGCGGAGGAGGCCACGGCCCGCTGGAAGGCGATGCGGGGCCGGTCCGGGGTGCTCCGCACCGGTCACTGCGTGACCGACACCGCCACCGGACGGGTCGCCTCCGCGACCGCGTCCACCACGGTCCGCTTCGGGGAGCCGACGGACGCGGAGATCGCCGCGTATGTGGCGAGCGGCGAGCCGCTCCATGTGGCGGGGGCGTTCACTCTGGACGGCCGCTCCGCGCCGTTCATCGACGGCATCGACGGCGACCCCGGCAATGTCATCGGTCTGTCGCAGCCGCTGCTCCGGGTGCTGCTGGCGGAGCTGGGCTACTCGGTCACCGACCTCTGGGCCTGACGCCCGCGGCTCACCGGCCAGGCCGGGCGAACCCGACTCGAACCGGCCGGGCGAACCCGACTCGAACCGACTCGCCCTGCCTCGGCGAACCGGACCGTCACCCTCCGGCCGCCTGACACCAACTGACACCAACTGACACCGTCTGACGCCAACCGATATGACGAAGTCCCACCCGATGTGACCAATTGACGCTCAGGCGGGCCGCGCCCCCCGCTCCGGGGCGGACTGTGCCGACTCCACACCCGGCCCGCCGGCCGCCCCCTTCCCGTACAGCACCAGAACGGCGATCACCACGCCCATCCCCACCATCAGCACCGCGAACGCCGGCCACCCCACCAGCCCCACCGTCACCGCAGCCAGCACCCCATGCGCCACCGCAGCTCCGGTCAGCAGCGCCCGGCCGAAGCGGCCCGGGGCCCGGTCCCGTACCCCCGCGAGCAGCGACACCAGCGCGCAGACCGACAGAAAGAGGCCGGAGACCGCGCCCAGCGTCCAGGTGGCCGTCACCATCGCGGCCGGATCGAGCCCGTCCAGCGACATGCTCTGACCGTCGACGAAGGCGGCGAGAATCCCGTTGATCACCACCATGCCGACCGCCTCCGTGAGCAGCACCAGCGCGGCCACCACGGCCATCGGCCTCCGTACCACCGAACCCGCCCCCAACCCTCGGTTACCGCCAGTAAGCGCGTCTCGCATCGCGCAGGCTACTCAGCGGTAGACCCCGGGACAAGGGTGCGCGTGAATCCGGACAGCCCCCGGGCCGCCCGGCCCTCTCCCCCATCGAAGCGACCGGTCGTTCGTAGAGACCCCACAAAGAAACACGTCAGCCCGCTGGGCTCATGAACAGAGACCTGCACCGCGCAACAGGGCTACTCTGCGGAGAGGAAACCCGTCATACCGTGATGCGACAAGGGATTTCGCGACGTGCGCGAGCCTCGGATCACGCTCCGTGTGGGCAAGCTCACCAATGGGGACGGGTCGTAAGGCCGTGTCGGTAGTCCCTAAACTCAGCTTGTTCCAAGGAGGGAGTCATCGTGCGCAAGGTGCTCATCGCCAATCGAGGCGAAATCGCTGTCCGCGTTGCCCGTGCCTGCCGGGATGCCGGGATCGCGAGCGTAGCCGTCTACGCCGACCCGGATCGTGACGCACTGCACGTCCGCGCCGCAGACGAGGCGTTCGCCCTGGGCGGTGACACTCCGGCCGCCAGCTATCTCGATATGGCCAAGGTGCTCCAGGCTGCCGCGGACTCCGGTGCGGACGCCGTCCACCCGGGTTACGGCTTTCTCTCCGAGAACGCCGAGTTCGCCCAGGCGGTCATCGACGCGGGTCTGACCTGGATCGGACCGCCGCCGTCCGCGATCCGGGACCTCGGCGACAAGGTCGCCGCCCGGCATATCGCCCAGCGGGCCGGCGCTCCCCTGGTCGCGGGCACCCCCGACCCGGTCTCCGGCGCCGACGAGGTCGTCGCCTTCGCCGAGGAGCACGGCCTGCCCATCGCGATCAAGGCCGCCTTCGGCGGCGGCGGGCGCGGTCTCAAGGTCGCGCGCACCCTGGAAGAGGTCCCGGAGCTGTACGACTCCGCCGTCCGTGAGGCCGTCGCCGCCTTCGGCCGCGGCGAGTGCTTCGTGGAGCGCTATCTCGACAAGCCCCGGCATGTGGAGACCCAGTGTCTGGCCGACCAGCACGGCAATGTGGTCGTCGTCTCCACCCGTGACTGCTCTCTCCAGCGCCGCCATCAGAAGCTGGTGGAGGAGGCCCCGGCCCCCTTCCTCTCGGACGCGCAGAACGCCGAGCTGTACGCGGCGTCCAAGGCCATCCTCAAGGAGGCCGGCTACGTCGGCGCGGGCACGGTCGAGTTCCTCGTCGGGCTCGACGGCACCATCTCCTTCCTTGAGGTCAACACCCGGCTCCAGGTCGAGCACCCGGTCACCGAAGAGGTCACCGGCATCGACCTCGTACGCGAGATGTTCCGGATCGCCGACGGGGAGGAACTGGGTTACGACGACCCGCCGGTGCGCGGCCATTCCTTCGAGTTCCGGATCAACGGCGAGGACCCGGGCCGCGGCTTTCTGCCCGCCCCCGGCACGGTCACGGTCTTCAACCCGCCGACCGGCCCCGGTGTCCGCCTCGACGCGGGCGTGGAGTCCGGCAGTGTGATCGGCCCGGCGTGGGACTCCCTCCTCGCCAAGCTGGTCATCACGGGCGCGAGCCGTGAGCAGGCGCTCCAGCGGGCCGCCCGCGCGCTGGACGAGTTCACCGTCGAGGGCATGGCCACCGCCATCCCCTTCCACCGCGCGGTCGTCGCCGACCCGGCGTTCACCAGCGACCCGTTCCGGATCCACACCCGCTGGATCGAGACCGAGTTCGTCAACGAGATCCCCGCCTTCGCCGCGCCCGCCGAGGCCGAGACCGACGACGAGCCCGGCCGTGAGACGGTCGTGGTCGAGGTCGGCGGCAAACGGCTGGAGGTCTCGCTGCCCTCCTCGCTCGGGATGACGCTGGCCCGCACCGGACTGGCCGCGGGCGCTCGCCCCAAGCGCCGGGCGGCCCGCAAGTCCGCCTCCGCCGCGTCCGGCGACACCCTCGCGTCGCCCATGCAGGGCACCATCGTGAAGATCGCGGTCGAGGAGGGCCAGGAGGTCCAGGAAGGCGATCTGATCGTCGTCCTGGAGGCGATGAAGATGGAGCAGCCCCTCAACGCTCACCGCGCGGGGACCGTGAAGGGCCTCAGCGCCGAGGTCGGCGCCTCCGTCTCGTCCGGCGCGACCATCTGCGAGATCAAGGACTGACACCGTCCGAGCGGCTCACCGGGCCCGCCGTCCTGTCATCGCACAGGAGGGCGGGCCCTTCGCCTGCCCCGCCTGCCCTGCCTGCCCCGGCCCTTCGCCTGCCCCGGCCTCCCCGGCCCTGCGCCCCGTAGCCCCCCCGTACAGCCCGCCCCGCCCCCTATACACCCCAGCGCCCTTCCCCCGTAGGGACTCTCTCCTGTACGGGCCTTCTTCTTCGGGGGCGGGCTCCCCGCGCCGGGGCGATGGCATCCTGTGACCCCGGCCGGAGAACGGACGGCCCCAGGAAGGACGGCACGATGGCGACCAGTACGGCGATGGGCTCGCCCCGCCCCATGCGGGCCGACGCCCGCCGCAACTACGAACGGCTGCTGACCGAGGCCCGTGCCGTCTTCGCCGAGCACGGCACCGATGCCTCGCTGGAGGAGATCGCCCGCCGCTCGGGCGTCGGCATCGGCACTCTGTACCGGCACTTCCCCAACCGCCAGGCCATGATGAACGCGGTCTTCCGGGAGGCGGCCGACTCCCTGCTGGAGTATTCGCACCGGCTGACCTGCGCGCCCCGCCCCTGCGAGGCGCTGATCGCCTGGCTGCGCGCTCTCATCAGCCATGCGAGCGAGTACCGGGGGCTGGCCCGCGCGCTGATGTCGGCCTCCCGGGACGAGAGTTCGGCGCTGTCCCAGTGCTGTGTACCGCTGTACGAGGCCGGGGAGACCCTGCTGGCCCGGGCGCGGGCGGCGGGTTCGGTGCGGGAGGACGTCTCCATCGGCGATCTGATGCAGCTGACCAACGCCATCGCCCTGGCCGCCGAACAGACTCCGGACGATCCGGAACTCCCCGACCGGCTGCTCGATCTCACTCTGAGAGGGCTGAGCTGACGCGGCGGCGCCGGGCTCCCTGAAGCTGGGGCGGCCCGTACGAGCACGACGGACGACGGCCTGCACAAGCACAACAACCGCCCGTACGAGTGCAACAACCGCCCCTGCGCACACAGTGGCGGCACGCCCCCCGTCACCCACCCACCCACCACCCACCCGCGCGGGCTCCGGCTCAGCGGCGGCGGAGGTCGGCCATCCGCGCGTTGCGCTCCACCGCTCCCGTCCCCGGTCCCTGCTCCAGCCCGCCCCCCGGGTTCAGCCGCTGGGGTCCCGGTCCGGCCCCGCCCCGGGTGCGGCGCTGCCCCGGGAGCGGCACATCACGGCGGGGCGGGCGGCCCGGGGCCGTATCCGCGTCGGCCGGGGGGACCGGCGCGGCCGAGGACGGGCCCGAGGCCCCGGCAGAGGCTCCGGTGCCCGCCACCGTGATCTGCACCCCCTGGTCGGCCAGGGCCTGGAGCTCTGTCGCCGCCCGGTCGTCGTGCGTCGGGGGCTCATCCGTCACCAGCCGGGTGATGACATCCGTGGGGACGGTCTGGAACATGGTGTCGGCGCCGAGCTTGGTGTGGTCGGCGAGCACCACCACCTCGGCGGCGGCCTGCACCAGCGCCCGGTCGACGCTCGCGGAGAGCATGTTGGAGGTCGAGAGACCGCGCTCGGCGGTCAGCCCGCTGCCGGAGAGAAAGGCCCGGGAGACCCGCAGCCCCTGGAGCGACTGCTCGGCCCCGCTGCCGACCAGCGCGTAGTTGGAGCCGCGCAGCGTCCCCCCGGTCATGACGACTTCGACCCGGTTGGCATGGGCGAGCGCCTGGGCGACGAGCAGCGAGTTGGTGACGACGGTCAGACCGGGCACCCGGGCGAGCCTGCGGGCCAGCTCCTGGGTGGTGGTCCCGGCGCCGACGACGATCGCCTCGCCCTCTTCGACGAGACCCGCGGCGAGGTCGGCGATCGCCGTCTTCTCCGCGGTGGCGGACAGCGACTGCTGCGGAAAGCCGGACTCCCGGGTGAAGCCGCCCGGCAGTACCGCACCGCCGTGCCGGAGGTCGAGGAGTCCTTCGGCCGCCAGCGCCCGCAAATCCCGCCGTACGGTCACTTCGGAGGTCTGGACGACGCGGGCGAGCTCACGGAGCGACACGGCTCCGTTGGCGCGCACCATTTCTAGGATCAATTGGCGACGTTCTGCAGCGAACACGAAACTGACAGTAACCTGAGCGGCCGATAGTTTTCAGCAGTATGCGCCGAATAACAAGTAATGCGCTCACCAAGGGGCTTCAAGTGGTATGAGCGCGCACACCAGTTGGCCATTAAACGATCACCGGACGAACCGGCGGACGAACCGGCGGATGAACCATGCGCCCGGCGCCCTGGGGATTCTTCCGATTTTCCACCCAGGGCTTCCGGACGTTCTCCCGCTCAGCCCTCGCCGGTCACCTTCCGGGTGTGCAACTGCCGCGCCACCTCGGCGATGGACCCCGAGAGCGACGGATAGACGGTGAACGCGTTGGCGATCTGCTCCACCGTCAGATTGTTGTCGACCGCGATCGAGATGGGGTGGATCAACTCGCTGGCGCGCGGTGCGACGACACAGCCGCCGACCACGATTCCGGTGCCCGGCCGACAGAAGATCTTGACGAAACCGTCGCGAATTCCCTGCATCTTCGCGCGGGGGTTACGCAGCAGCGGCAGCTTGACGACCCGGGCGTCGATCGTGCCCGCGTCCACGTCCGCCTGGCTGTAGCCGACGGTGGCGATCTCCGGATCGGTGAAGACATTGGACGAGACCGTCTTCAGATTCAGCGGGGTGACCGCGTCGCCGAGGAAGTGGTACATCGCGATCCGGCCCTGCATGGCGGCGACCGACGCCAGCGCGAAGATCCCGGTGACGTCACCGGCCGCGTACACCCCAGGAGCGCTGGTGCGGGAGACCTTGTCGGTCTGGATGTGGCCGGACTCCTTGAGACGTACGCCCGCCTCCTCCAGGCCCATGCCCGCGGTGTTCGGGATCGCGCCCACGGCCATCAGGCAGTGCGTGCCGGAGATGATCCGGCCGTCGGAGAGGGTGACCTCGACCCGGTCGCCGACGCGCTTGGCGGACTCGGCGCGCGAGCGGGCCATGACGTTCATGCCCCGGCGGCGGAAGACGTCCTCCAGGACGGCCGCGGCGTCCGGGTCCTCGCCGGGCAGCACCCGGTCGCGGGAGGAGACGAGGGTGACCCGGGAGCCGAGGGCCTGGTACGCCCCGGCGAACTCGGCGCCGGTGACGCCGGAGCCCACCACGATCAGTTCCTCGGGCAGCTCGTCCAGGTCGTAGACCTGGGTCCAGTTCAGGATGCGCTCGCCGTCGGGCAGGGCGTCGGGGATCTCGCGCGGGTGGCCGCCGGTGGCGATCAGGACGGCGTCGGCGGTCAGGGTCTCCTCGGTGCCGTCGGCGGCCCGCACGATCACCCGGCGGGAGCCGTCCATGGCCTGCCGTCCGTCCAGCCGGCCACGGCCGCGCATCACCCGGGCGCCGGCCCGGGTGACGGACGCGGTGATGTCGTGCGACTGGGCGAGGGCGAGCCGCTTGACCCGCCGGTTGACCTTGCCGAGGTCGACCCCGACGACCCGGGCGGCCTGCTCGATCGACGGGGTGTCGTCGGCGACGATGATGCCGAGCTCTTCGTACGACGAGTCGAAGGTGGTCATCACCTCGGCCGTCGCGATGAGGGTCTTGGAGGGCACACAGTCGGTGAGGACGGACGCGCCGCCGAGGCCGTCGCAGTCGACGACGGTCACCTCCGCGCCGAGTTGGGCGCCCACCAGGGCCGCCTCGTATCCGCCGGGTCCGCCGCCGATGATCACGATCCGGGTCACTGGGGTTACGCCTCGCGCTCTCGTTGCTGCCGGGTGGGCCGGGCGGGGGTCCCGCCGGCTGGTCCCACTGGGGGGCTGGAGTACGTACCCCATTGTCCCGCACGCTTCAACTTGTTCGCTCCCGGGGCCCGCATTCGTCATCCGGCCCGTGAGGGGCCCGGCGCGCGCCCGGGCGGCCCGGCTCCGCCCCGGGGTGACACATCACGCAAGGCGGCCACCCTCACCCCTCCCGTACCCTCAATCCCATGTCGCTCTACGCCGCGTACGCCGGCAACCTCGACGCGCGGCTGATGACCCGCCGCGCACCGCACTCTCCGCTGCGCGGCACGGGCTGGCTCAACGGCTGGCGGCTGACGTTCGGCGGCGAGCAGATGGGCTGGGAGGGGGCGCTGGCCACGATCGTGGAGGCCCCGCGCTCGCAGGTCTTCGTCGCCCTGTACGACATCGCTCCGATGGACGAGGACTCCATGGACCGCTGGGAGGGCGTCGGCCTGGACATCTACCGGCGGATGCGGGTGCGGGTGCACACGCTCGACGGCGAGGAGCCGGCCTGGGTCTACGTGCTGAACGGATACGAGGGCGGTCTGCCGTCGGCACGCTATCTCGGCGAGCTCGCCGACGCGGCGGACTCGGCGGGCGCCCCGCACGATTACGTGATGGAGCTGCGCCAGCGCCCCTGCTAGCCCGCTGCCCGTATCCGTACGCCTGCTAGCCCGCTGCCCGTATCCGTACGCCTGCCAGCTCGCCGCCCGTATCCGTACGCCTGCCAGCTCGCCGCCCGTATCCGTACGCCCGCACGCCACGCCGACACGCGGGCCCCTTACGACCGCACTCCCGTACGCCACACGGAGGCCCCGTATCCGTACGGCCGCACTCTTCTGTACGCAGCGGCGGAGCATTCGTCGGAAACGACAAGACAACGATCCGAGGACCGTGCGCCAGAGCATCTACGCGCGTAGGGAATCACCGGCTACCCTCATTCGCGTGAACGCACATGTGAACCCGGACCTCGACGGCGCTATCGCCGACCCCCACCAGACGGCCGGAGCCGCCGCCGCCCGTCTGCGCGAGCTGACCGGCGCCGAGACGCACGACGTAGCCCTGGTGATGGGCTCCGGCTGGGCGCCCGCCGTGGACGCGCTCGGCACGCCCGAGGCGGAGTTCCCGGTCACCGAGCTGCCCGGATTCCCGCCCCCGGCGGTCGCGGGCCACGGCGGCACGATCCGCTCCTACCGCATCGGCGACAAGCGGACCCTGGTCTTCCTGGGCCGTACGCACTACTACGAGGGCCGCGGCGTGGCCGCCGTCGCCCACGGGGTGCGCACCGCCGTCGCCGCGGGCTGCAAGACCGTGGTCCTCACCAACGGCTGCGGCGGTCTGCGCGAGGGCATGCGCCCCGGTCAGCCGGTGCTGATCAGCGACCACCTCAATCTCACCGCGACCTCCCCGATCATCGGCGCGAACTTCGTGGACCTCACCGACCTGTACTCCCCCCGGCTGCGGGCGCTGTGCAAGGAGGTCGACTCCTCGCTCGAAGAGGGCGTGTACGTCCAGTTCCCCGGCCCGCACTACGAGACGCCCGCCGAGATCAACATGGTCCGGGTGCTGGGCGGCGACCTGGTGGGCATGTCCACCGTGCTGGAGGCCATCGCGGCCCGTGAGGCGGGCGCCGAGGTGCTCGGCATCTCCCTGGTCACCAATCTGGCCGCGGGCCTGACGGGTGAGCCGCTCAACCACGAGGAAGTGCTCCAGGCGGGCCGGGACTCGGCGGCGCGGATGGGCGAGCTGCTGACGCGGGTGCTGGCCCGGCTCTGAGCGGGACCCTGCCGTGCCCCGAGGCACAGGGCACGGCAGAACGGGGCACGCGGAACGACCAATGGACACGAGAGGCGGAGTGACCGTGCAGCAGGACCTCATCACCCGGGCCCGGGCATGGCTGGCCGAGGACCCCGACCCTCAGACCCGCCAGGAGCTGGCCGGGCTGATCGAGGCGGGGGAGACGGCCGAGCTGGCCGCACGGTTCAGCGGGACGCTCCAGTTCGGCACCGCCGGACTCCGCGGGGAGCTGGGCGCGGGCCCGATGCGGATGAACCGCGCCGTGGTGATCCGCGCCGCCGCCGGCCTGGCCGCGTATCTCAAGGCCCAGGGGCACGGCGAGGGCCTGGTGGCGATCGGCTACGACGCCCGCCACAAGTCCGCCGACTTCGCCCGTGACACCGCGGCCGTGATGGTCGCCGCCGGACTGCGCGCCGCCGTGCTGCCGCGCCCGCTCCCCACCCCCGTACTGGCCTTCGCCATACGGCACTTGGGGGCCGTCGCCGGCGTGGAGGTCACCGCCAGCCACAATCCGCCGCGCGACAACGGCTACAAGGTCTATCTCGGCGACGGCTCCCAGATCGTGTCGCCCGCGGACGCGGAGATCGCCGCCGAGATCGACGCGATCCAGGCGCTGAACGACGTGCCCCGGGCCGAGAGCGGCTGGGAGACCCTCGGCGACGAGGTGCTGGGGGCGTATCTGGCGCGTACCGACGCGGTGCTGACCGCCGGCTCGCCGCGCACGGCCGAGGTCGTCTACACGGCGATGCACGGGGTCGGCAAGGATGTGCTGACGGCGGCCTTCGCCCGCGCGGGCTTCCCCGCGCCCGTCCTGGTGGCGGAGCAGGCGGAGCCCGATCCGGAGTTCCCGACGGTGGCGTTCCCGAACCCGGAGGAGCCGGGCGCGATGGATCTGGCGTTCGCGACTGCGCGCCGGACGCCGGGCACGGACCTGGTGATCGCCAACGACCCGGACGCGGACCGCTGCGCGGTCGCCGTCCGGGACGGCGGGGACTGGCGGATGCTCCGCGGCGACGAGGTCGGGGCGCTGCTGGCGGCCCATCTGGTCCGCACCGGCGCCCAGGGCGTCTTCGCGGAGTCGATCGTCTCCTCCTCGCTGCTGGGCCGGATCGCGGAGGCGGCCGGCCTGGAGTACGCGGAGACGCTGACGGGCTTCAAGTGGATCGCGCGCGTCGAGGGTCTGCGGTACGGGTACGAGGAGGCGCTCGGCTACTGCGTGGACCCGGAGGGCGTACGCGACAAGGACGGCATCACGGCGGCGCTGCTGATCACCGAGCTGGCGTCGGTCCTGAAGGAGGAGGGCCGCACGCTCACGGACCTCCTGGACGAGCTGGCCCTGGCGCACGGTCTGCACGCCACGGACCAGCTCTCGGTGCGGGTGCGGGATCTGGACGTCATCGCGAACGCGATGAGCGCCCTGCGCGCCCGGCCCCCGGTGGAGCTGGCGGGTCTGTCGGTGACCGGCGCCGAGGATCTGTCCCTGGGCACGGCCGGGCTGCCCCCGACGGACGGCCTGCGGTACCACCTCGACGGCGAGTTCCGCGCACGGGTGATCGTCCGCCCGAGCGGCACGGAGCCGAAGCTCAAGTGCTATCTGGAGGCGGTCGTCCCGGTACCGGACGCCGACGCCCTCCCGGCGGCGCGGGAGCAGGCGGCGGAGCTGCTGGCGGCCCTGAAGCGCGATCTGGCGTCGGCAGCGGGCATCTGACGCGGACGCCCGGATTCCTGTCCGGGTGCGGGCCTGCGGGCCGCACCCGGACGGGAATCCCGCCCTATGAGCCGTACGAGTGAATCTCGTACGGCTCCGATGCAGCTCGCCCCTCCCCCCGGGGCGGTCGGCGATGGTGGCCCGGTAGTGGATGCCGACCCCAGGAGCAGCTGCCGTTGTCCCGCGCCGCGACCGCTCATGCCTCCGTCCCCGCCTGCCGCCGTCCCCCGGACCCGGCGGGCGGCGCCCAGGGAGCGGCCGGCCGGGTGCTGCGCTCCCTGCGCCGGGCGGCCCCCGCCCTGGGCGCCTATCTCGCGGTACGGCTGTGCGGACTGCTCGTGCTGGCCCGGCTGGCGCATGCGAAGGGCCATGGGGTGTGGCCGACGCTGGCGACCTCGTGGGACTCGGACTGGTACCTGGGGATCGCCGCCCATGGCTACGCCGACGCGCTCGGCACCCGGGTCAACGACAACAACCTCGCCTTCTTCCCCCTCTACCCGCTGCTGGTGAAGGCGGTCGCGGCGCTCACCCCGGGCTCGCGGGCCTCGGTGGGGCTGCTGCTGGCGGTCGGCTGCTCGTTCCTGGCGGCGTGGGGTGTGTTCGCGGTGGGCGACCTGCTGTACGGACGGCGGACGGGGACGGTGCTCACGGTGTTGTGGGGCGTGCTGCCCGTGGCGGTCGTGCAGTGGATGGGGTACACGGAGTCGCTCTTCACCGCGCTCGCGGCGTGGTCGCTGTACGCGGTGCTGACCGGGCGCTGGGTGTGGGCGGGCGCGCTGGCGGGGCTGGCGGGACTGGCCCGCCCGACGGGGATCGCGGTGGCGGCGGCGGTCTCGCTCCCGGCGCTGCTGTCGTGCCGCCGGGGGGCCGGCCGCCTGGGCAGCCGGCTGACGGGCGCGTTGATCGCCCCCCTGGGCTGGCTGGCGTTCGTGGCGTGGGTGGGGCTGCGGGTGGGGCGTCCGGACGGCTACTTCGCGGTCCAGCGGCTCTGGAAGAACGAGTGGGACGGCGGCCGGGCGACCGTGCTGGAGCTGCGCCAGCAGCTGATCTACGAGAGCCGTCCGCCGCTGTTTCTGCTGATCGTCTCGGCGGTGCTGATCACCTCGGCCGTGCTGTACGTCCTGTGCGCGGCGGACCGTCAGCCGCTGCCGCTGCTGATCTTCACGGGGGTGCTGCTGCTGGTGGTGCTGGGCAGCGCGGGGGTGTACTTCCCCCGGGCCCGCTTCCTGCTGCCCGCCTTCCCGCTGCTGCTGCCGCCGGCCCGGGCGCTCGCGCTCCTGTGGGCACGGCGGCCGACGGCGGTGGCGGTGGTGCTGACGGCGGCGGCTGCGGTCTCGGCATGGGCGGGGGCGTACATGCTGCTGGTGTGGGAGGGCCCGCCGTGACGGGCTATCCGGCGGCGAGGAGGACCACGAGCAGGACGGCTCCGGCGACGGCGGGCGCGATGACCTCGTACGCCCAGCGGATCCGCACCTCGCCCTTGGCCTGGGGCCGGGGGGCGTTCAGCTCGGCGAGCATCCGCATCTCGCGGATGGCCTCATCGGCCTGGGCCATCTTCACCTCGGGCTCGCGATCGGACCCGACGGCGCGCTCGGCCTTCATCTGCTGCCGGGCGGCACGCTTGCGCTGGCGCAGCGATACGGGAAGGGCCCAGATCTGGTACTTGGCGCCGTCCTTGGTGTGGATCTCGCTGGAGTACCTGGCCTGGATGTCGTCGACGGTCGCCCAGGGCAGGGTGATGGTCCGGAGCGGGTTGCGGACGCGGACGCGGTCGTTGTGGACGAAGACGGCGGGTCGCACGGTGAAGGCGACGACGACCGGCACGACGAGCAGGACGGCGGCGACGGCGAACCAGGGCGTCCGCCCGTCCCCGCGCGCGACGGCGTCCCCGCCGAGCCAGAGGGTGAGGCCGAGCAGCAGTACGCCACCGGCCATCCCGGCGGGCGATCGGAAGACCCGATCGGCGTAGGAGGGCTCCACGGGCGACTGCGAGCTGGTCATACCTCTGATTCTGCCCCACCCACCCCCGAACCCCAGCCCCGGGCACCCGGCACCGCGGCCCGGCGGCCTCCTCTGTCGAAATCGATCCGTAGGAGGGCCGGACCTTACGCCCCGTCCCCCGCACGCAGCGCGAGCTCCTGGAATCCCCGCGCGAGCTCACGGGCCGTGGGCCTGTGTTCCGGTTCGATCACCAGACCCGACAGAAGCAGCTCCTCGAACTCCGGGAAGGCCCACGGCCTCGTGATGGAGAGATCGCGGCACTTGCCCTCGGCGAGTTCGGCCCGCAGCTCCGGCGTCGACTGCATCGTGTCCTTCTCACTGATCGGGTACACCCCCGTCCAGCAGGCGTAGAGCACCGCGCACAAGGACCAGACCTCCGACTGCGTCGTCAAGGTCAGGTGCTGCGTCCTGGGAGTGGCGAGCCTCTCCGCCGCGAGTTCGGGCGACATGAAGAAGTCGTACGCCCCTCGGTAGACGACCGAGGCCGAATCGATGTCCTGAGGCCGCTGAGCCAGGGCGAAGTCCAGAAGCCGTACGCCACTCCCACGGATCACGAAGTGCTCTTTCTGGAGGTCCCCGTGCCGCCAGCCACGGTCGTGGAGATCCGCCACAGCACCGGCCATCCCCGCCGCGAAAGCCGCTGCCGACCGCTCGCCCGCACCCCTGCGGAGATCAGCGAAGGCGGATGCGGCGCTGCGTCCGTCCAGCCACCGCAGCGCCAGCCAGCTTCCGGTACCTTCCGGCAGCCGCCCGTGACCGCGATACAGCCCGGTGACAATGCCCTCCGCCTGCAAGCCACGCAGCAGCTCGCCTTCCACCAGGGCCAGATCCTCTGAGCCGATGTGCCCCTGAGGATCACTGCATGGAGTAGTGACCTTCACAGCGAAGAGAGATCCGGCGCTGTCGGCGGCGCTCCAGAGCTCGGTGCCACGGCGCTCCAGAATCAGTTCGGGACTCCGGCGGAAGTCCTCGCCGAGGGCGACGGCGAGCACCTGCATGAGCTGTGAGTAACAGAGAGTCACGCAGGCGCTCCAGGAATGCGGTCTTGGCTACTGTGCCTGGCGAGTGTAGGCGGACACCTGGTGTGTGCTGGCAGCCTTCAGCCGACTGCCGGACCAGTCCGCGACAGGGTCTGCGTTCCGGCTTGTGCGACCGATTCACATCCAAGATCCACCGATCTATCCGGAAAGCCACGCCGACACCGACCCGAAGGGCACCGCTTCCCCCCTGGCACAACGGCCGGGAGGGTGCAGCCCGGCCCGGCACACGGTCCGGGCGGGGCGGTTTCGACCTGCATGGGAGGGGGCCGCGCCCCCAGCAGCCGGGCCGACCGTTCCCCCGCACCCAGGCTGGGCG
>NZ_VCLA01000086.1:19050-92561 GCF_009600885.1 Streptomyces jumonjinensis | reverse complement strand
CCCGGACCCACCCCACCGGCCCCAGCCCGCACCGCACCCACCCGAAGCGACCCCGCACCCCAGCCCACAACACACCCCACCCCACCCCACCCGGAGCGGGCACCACCGCCTACCCAGCCCCCGCCCCCTTACAAGCCCCCACCCCCTATACAGGCAGCTACGCGCGTAGATATGCTCGGGTGGTGAGCATGCCCATCGCACCCGCATCCGCCCTCCCGGAGGTCACCGCCTCCGACCAGGCCCTCCGTCGCTATCTCCACGGGCTGCCCGGGGTAGACCCCGTCGGGCTCGAAGCCCGGGCCGCCTCGCTCGGCACGCGGTCGATCAAGACCACCGCCAAGGCATACGCCATCGATCTCGCCATCTCGATGATCGACCTCACCACACTCGAAGGCGCCGACACCCCCGGCAAGGTCCGTTCCCTCGCCGCCAAGGCCGTGCGCCCCGACCCCACCGACCGGACCACCCCCGCCACCGCCGCGGTCTGCGTCTATCCCGACATGGTCGCCACCGCCAAGGCGGGCCTCCAGGGCTCCGGCGTCAAGGTCGCCTCCGTCGCGACCGCCTTCCCCGCCGGCCGCGCGGCCCTCGGCGTCAAGCTCGCCGACACCCGTGACGCCGTCGCCGCCGGGGCCGATGAGATCGACATGGTCATCGACCGAGGCGCCTTCCTGGCGGGCGGATATCTGAAGGTGTACGAGGAGATCCGGGCCGTCAAGGAGGCCGCGGGCTCCGCCCGGCTCAAGGTCATCTTCGAGACCGGCGAGCTCTCGACCTACGACAACATCCGCCGTGCCTCCTGGCTCGGCATGCTCGCGGGCGCGGACTTCATCAAGACCTCGACCGGCAAGGTCGCCGTCAACGCCACCCCCGCCAACACGCTGCTCATGCTGGAGGCCGTCCGCGACTTCCGGCGGCAGACCGGGGTGCAGGTCGGAGTGAAGCCCGCGGGCGGCATCCGCACCACCAAGGACGCGATCAAGTTCCTGGTCCTGGTCAACGAGACCGCGGGACCGGACTGGCTGGACCCCCACTGGTTCCGTTTCGGCGCCTCCAGCCTGCTCAACGATCTGCTGATGCAGCGCCAGAAGCTGGCCACCGGCCGCTACTCCGGCCCCGACTATGTGACTGTGGACTGAGCGCATATGACAACGACGACCAACCCCTTCGCGTACGCGCCCGCGCCCGAATCCCGCGCGATCGTCGACATCGCCCCCTCCTACGGACTCTTCATCGACGGCGAGTTCACGGAGTCCAGCGGCCAGGATCGCAACAAGACGGTCTCCCCCGCCACCGAGGAAGTCCTCGCCGAGTACGCCCAGGCCAACGCCGAGGACGTCGACCGCGCCGTCAAGGCCGCCCGTAAGGCGTTCGAGAAGTGGTCCGCGCTGCCCGGCTCGGAGCGCGCCAAGTACCTCTTCCGCATCGCGCGGATCATCCAGGAGCGCAGCCGCGAGCTCGCGGTGCTGGAGACCCTCGACAACGGCAAGCCGATCAAGGAGACCCGCGACGCGGACCTCCCGCTGGTCGCCGCGCACTTCTTCTACTACGCGGGCTGGGCCGACAAGCTCGACCACGCCGGCTACGGCCCGAACCCGCGCCCGCTGGGCGTGGCGGGCCAGGTCATCCCCTGGAACTTCCCGCTGCTGATGCTGGCGTGGAAGATCGCCCCCGCGCTGGCGACGGGCAACACGGTCGTGCTGAAGCCCGCCGAGACGACTCCGCTCTCCGCTCTCTTCTTCGCGGACATCTGCCGCCAGGCGGGCCTTCCCCGGGGCGTCGTCAACATCGTCACCGGCGACGGCCGCACCGGTCAGGCGCTCGTCTCGCACCCCGGCATCAACAAGGTCGCCTTCACCGGCTCCACGGCGGTCGGCAAGGCCATCGCCCGCGAGATCGCCGGCACGGACAAGAAGGTCACCCTGGAGCTGGGCGGCAAGGGCGCGAACATCGTCTTCGACGACGCCCCCATCGACCAGGCCGTCGAGGGCATCGTCAACGGCATCTTCTTCAACCAGGGCCAGGTCTGCTGCGCGGGCTCCCGGCTGCTGGTCCAGGAGTCGATCCAGGAGGAGCTGCTGGACGCCCTCAAGCGCCGGCTGTCCACGCTGCGACTGGGCGACCCGCTCGACAAGAACACCGACATCGGCGCGATCAACTCCGCCGAGCAGCTCGCCCGGATCACCGCTCTCGCCGAGACCGGCGAGGCGGAGGGCGCGGAGCGCTGGTCGGCCCCCTGCGAGCTGCCCTCCGCCGGCTACTGGTTCGCCCCGACGCTGTTCACCAACGTCACCCAGGCGCACACCGTCGCCCGGGACGAGATCTTCGGCCCGGTGCTGTCCGTGCTGACGTTCCGCACCCCCGACGAGGCCGTCGCCAAGGCGAACAACAGCCAGTACGGCCTGTCGGCGGGCATCTGGACGGAGAAGGGCTCGCGCATCCTCGCCGTCGCGAGCAAGCTCCGGGCGGGTGTCGTCTGGGCCAACACGTTCAACAAGTTCGACCCGACCTCGCCTTTCGGCGGCTACAAGGAGTCGGGCTTCGGCCGCGAGGGCGGTCGCCACGGCCTGGAGGCGTACCTCGATGTCTGACCGACTCAGCGTGTTCAAGACCTACAAGCTGTACGTGGGCGGAAAGTTCCCGCGTTCCGAGAGCGGGCGGGTGTACGAGGTGACCGACCCGAAGGGCAAGTGGCTGGCGAACGCGCCCCTCTCGTCCCGTAAGGACGCCCGCGACGCGGTGGTCGCGGCCCGTAAGGCGTTCGGCGGCTGGTCGGGCGCGACCGCGTACAACCGCGGGCAGATCCTCTACCGCGTCGCCGAGATGCTGGAGGGCCGCCGCGAGCAGTTCGTCCGGGAGGTCGCGGACGCGGAGGGCCTGTCCAAGTCGAAGGCAGCGGCCCAGGTGGACGCGGCGATCGACCGCTGGGTCTGGTACGCGGGCTGGACCGACAAGATCGCCCAGCTGGTGGGCGGCGCCAACCCGGTGGCCGGGCCGTTCTTCAACCTCTCCACGCCCGAGCCGACCGGTGTGGTCACGGTGCTCGCGCCGCAGGACTCGTCCTTCCTCGGCCTGATGTCGGTGATCGCCCCGGTGATCGCCACCGGGAACACCGCGGTGGTCGTGGCGAGCGAGCGGGCCCCGCTGCCCGCGCTCTCGCTGGGCGAGGTGCTGGCCACCTCGGATCTGCCCGGCGGCGTGGTCAACGTCCTCTCCGGCCGTACGGCGGAGCTCGCGGCCCCGCTGGCCGCGCACCAGGACGTCAACGCGATCGACCTCGCCGGCGCCGACGCGGCGCTGGCGAAGGAGCTGGAGATCGCCGCCGCGGATAATCTCAAGCGGGTGCTGCGCCCGGCGGCCGTGGACTACACGGCGGATCCCGGCACGCGGCGGATGACCGCGTTCCTGGAGACGAAGACCGTCTGGCACCCCACCGGCGCGCTGGGCGCGGCAGGTTCCTCGTACTGAGTACTGAGCGGACCGCCCCCGCCGAAAGCCCCCTGCCGTCCCGTCCGACGGCAGGGGGCTCTTGCGTGCCACCGCCCCCCGAGCGGCAGGGAACCTTCCCGCACCACCACCCCCCTCAAAGCAGCAGGGAACTCCCCCGCCCCACCACCCCTCAGAGCGGCAGCATCTTCACCACGCCCCCCACCAGCGGCAGATCCTTCAGCCCTCCGCCCTGCGCCAGGGGCCCGGTGATCAGCTCCGTGGAGATGGGCTTGAAGTCGGCGATCTGGGTGGCCACCCCGTTGGCCAGCGGATCGGTGCCCGTCTTGGCCAGCGGGTTGAGCTGAAGGCTGGTGAGGTAGGAGATGCCGGCGATGGAGTTGGTGACCGCGCCGGTCACCCCCTGCGCCGACTCGTTGAGGGCGGCAGCCGCCCCGTCGAGGCCGACCGTGGGCGGAGCCGGAGCCGCGTGCGCGGTGCCGCTCGCGCCGAGGGCGGCTGCCGCCGCAGCGACGGTCAGACCGGCGCGCAGAGCGATGCGCCGGGACTGGTGAGCTGAGTGACGTGCCATGGAGTTCCCGCCTGGATGAGTAATCGGACGAGCACTCAGCGTATGGGACAGTGTGATTCTCCATCCACCGTCCTCCCCGATGGGGCCCCTTACGGGTCAATGCCTCACACTGGTGTCCCGTGACCTCTTCCCCGATACCCACCCGCGTGGTGCTGCTCACGGGCCCTTCCGGATCCGGAAAATCGTCTCTCGCCGCCCGCACGGGACTGCCCGTGCTGCGCCTGGACGATTTCTACAAGGAGGGCGACGACCCGACGCTTCCGCTGGTCGCTGGAGGCTCCGACATCGACTGGGACTCGCCCCGGTCCTGGGACGCGGACGCCGCCGTCGCGGCCATCGCGGATCTGTGCCGGACGGGGCGTACGACGGTTCCGGTGTACGACATCGCCACCAGCTCCCGGGTGGGCCGGGAGGCGTTCGACATCGACCGTACGCCGCTGTTCGTGGCCGAGGGGATCTTCGCGGCGGACATCGTGGCGCGCTGCGGCGAACTGGGCGTCCTGGCCGACGCGCTCTGTCTGCGGGGCCGCCCTTCGGTGACGTTCCGCCGCCGGCTCGCGCGTGATCTGCGGGAGGGGCGCAAGTCGGTGGGCTTTCTGCTGCGGCGCGGCTGGCGGCTGATGCGCGCCGAGCGGGGGATCGTGGCCCGCCAGACGGGTCTGGGCGCGTACCCCTGCGGCAAGGAGGAGGCGCTGGGCCGGGTGGCCGCGGCTGCCGCCGGGCGCTGCCGGACCCCGCGTACGTCACAGCCCGCGGCGGCCGGCCGGCCCAGCAGCCCCTGAGCCCCCGGCAGTACGGCGGGCGGAGCGCCGGAACGCGGAAGAAGCGGGATCGGACAAGACCCCCCGGCCCGTCCGATCCCGCTCTTTTTCCGTGGCCCCCCGTGGCCGCTCGGGTCCCCCGACCCTTGTGGCCTCCCACGTTCCCGCTGTCTCCCCCGAGACGGCGGCCCCCCTTTTTTGTTTCCCCCGTTACCCTCAGGCCACCAGCTCGCCGAAGGACTCCTCCTGGTCACGGCCGAAGCTGAGTACTTCGTCGTCGCGCAGCCGGCGGAGCGACCGCCAGATGCTCGACTTCACCGTGCCGACACTGATGTCCAGGATCTCCGCGATCTCCGGGTCGGTGCGGCCCTCGTAGTAACGCAGGACCAGCATCGTCCGCTGGAGTTCCGGCAGCCTGGCCAGCGCCTGCCACAGCACCGCGCGCAGCTCGGTCCCCCGCATCGCGTCGGTGTCGCTCGCCGTCTCCGGCAGCTCCTCCGTGGGGTACTCGTTGAGCTTGCGCCGGCGCCAGGCGCTGATGTGCAGATTGGTCATGGTGCGGCGGAGGTATCCCCCGACCGCCGCCTTGTCGCTGATCCGGTCCCAGGCCCGGTAGGTCGAGAAGAGCGCGCTCTGGAGCAGGTCCTCGGCCTCGAACCGGTCGCCGGTCAGATGGTAGGCGGTCGCGTACAGAGAGGAACGACGTTCCTGCACATAGGCGGTGAACTCCGCCTCGGAGAGGCTCGGCCGTCCCCCGTTCTCCCTGTACGCGGCCCCCTTCTCGGCGTCAACGACCGTCATGTACGACGGCTTGTGCTGACGCCCGGTGCCGCGAACGCACCCCCGCCCGTTCACGGCACCGGACTTCTCGGTCCGCCCGACATCGTGGAGACGTGTGACAACCGCGCTTGAGGTGGTGCTGTGCAGTGCGTTCATCTCGCGCCCCCCGTCGAGTGGAGTGTGTTTCCGTCCGTGTGCCAAGAACTCTGCCCGGGGTGTTTCATCACGGTGTCCGCCGACTGTCACAGACCTGCAACAGGGGCACGGGAGAGGTGGGAGAGGGAGGGAGAGAAGACAGGGACAAGGCAGGAGAAGGGTGGAAAGAGCGTGGGAAGACGGGAAAGAGAGCGATTTCGCGGCCCCGTGGCCGGTACGGGGGAGATCGGGCAGTCGAACTCCGACGCGCCCATACGCCAGAATGACGTTTGTGCCCTTCCTGTTGCTTATCGAGGACGACGACGCCATCCGCACGGCCCTCGAACTCTCCCTGTCCCGCCAAGGCCACCGTGTGGCCACCGCGGCGACGGGCGAGGACGGTCTGAAACTGCTGCGCGAGCAGCGGCCGGACCTGATCGTGCTGGATGTGATGCTGCCCGGGATCGACGGCTTCGAGGTGTGCCGTCGCATCAGACGCACCGACCAGCTGCCGATCATTCTGCTCACCGCGCGCAGCGACGACATCGATGTGGTCGTCGGCCTGGAGTCCGGAGCCGACGACTATGTGGTCAAACCCGTGCAGGGCCGGGTGCTGGACGCCCGGATCCGGGCCGTGCTGCGGCGCGGTGAGCGGGAGTCCACCGACTCCGCCACCTTCGGCTCGCTGATGATCGACCGCTCCGCCATGACGGTCACCAAGAACGGCGAGGATCTCCAGCTCACGCCGACCGAGCTGCGACTCCTGCTGGAACTGAGCCGCCGGCCGGGACAGGCTCTCTCCCGGCAGCAGCTGCTGCGGCTGGTGTGGGAGCACGACTATCTCGGGGACTCCCGGCTGGTGGACGCCTGTGTCCAGCGGCTGCGGGCGAAGGTGGAGGACGTGCCGTCCTCGCCCACCCTGATCCGTACCGTGCGCGGTGTGGGCTACCGGCTGGACGCCCCGCAGTGACCCACCGTGCCGCCGTCCCGCCCGCGGCCTGCCCGGCGGCGGAGGGAACCGTCCGGTGAGCGGCGCCGCCAAGCGCGCGATGCTCGCCGGACCGCGCTGGACGAGTCTGCGGCTGCGGCTCGTCGTCGTCTTCGCCGTGGTCGCGCTGACCGCCGCCGTCTCCGCTTCGGGCATCGCCTACTGGCTCAACCGCGAGGCCGTGCTGACCCGTACCCAGGACTCCGCGCTGGACAGTTTCCGCGATGAGATGCGGCGCCACGCGGCCTCGCTGCCGCCGCAGCCCACCCCGGGCGAGCTCCAGGGCGGCGCCGATCTGATGGTCAACGGCAAGGTGGGCTACAGCGTGCTGCTGCTGGACGAACACGACGGGGGCAAGCCGGTGGTGGCCGCGTCCGACGCGGACCGGTTCACCCTCGACGATGTGCCGCGGCGGCTCCAGGACGCGGTCAACGACCGGCAGAAGATCGGGGCGGGCAACTCCGCTCCGTACCATCTGTACTGGCAGCGCATCGAGCTCGACGGTAAGCCCTATCTGGTCGGCGGCTCGCGGATCGTGAACGGCGGCCCGACCGGTTACATGCTCAAGTCCCTGGAGAACGAGCGCAGGGATCTCAATACGCTCGCCTGGTCGCTGGGGATCGCCATCGCCCTGGCCCTCGTCGGCTCGGCGCTGCTCGCACAGGCCGCGGCGACGATGGTGCTCAAGCCGGTGCGCCGGCTCGGGGACGCGGCCCGGCGGCTCGGCGAGGGCAAGCTGGAGACCCGGCTGCGGGTGTCGGGCACGGATGAGCTGGCCGAGCTGGCCCGGACGTTCAACAGGACCGCGGAGGCGCTGGAGAAGAAGGTCGCGGACATGAGCGCGCGGGAGGAGTCCAGCCGCCGCTTCGTCGCCGATATGTCGCATGAGCTCCGCACCCCGCTGACCGCGCTGACGGCCGTCACCGAGGTGCTGGAGGACGAGGTCGACAATCTCGACCCGATGATCGCGCCCGCCGTGAATCTGGTGGTGAGCGAGACCCGGCGGCTGGGCGATCTGGTGGAGAACCTGATGGAGGTCACCCGCTTCGACGCGGGCACCGCCAAGGTCGTGCTGGACACGGTCGACGTGGCCGACCAGGTCACCGCCTGCATCGACGCCCGCGCCTGGCTGGACGCGGTGGAGCTGGACGCCGAGCGCGGGATCATGGTGCGGCTCGATCCGCGCCGGCTCGATGTGATTCTGGCGAATCTGATCGGCAACGCGCTCAAGCACGGCGGATCGCCGGTGAAGGTGTCGGTGCGGGTGGCCGAGGACGAGCTGTCGATCGAGGTACGGGACCACGGGCCGGGCATCCCCGCCGAAGTGCTGCCCCATGTCTTCGACCGGTTCTACAAGGCCAGCGCGTCCCGGCCCAGGTCGGACGGGAGCGGGCTCGGTCTGTCGATCGCCATGGAGAACGCGCTCGCGCACGGCGGCTCCATCACCGCGGCCAACTCGCCGGACGGCGACGGCGCGGTG
This sequence comes from Streptomyces jumonjinensis, assembly GCF_009600885.1. Lineage (GTDB taxonomy): Bacteria > Actinomycetota > Actinomycetes > Streptomycetales > Streptomycetaceae > Streptomyces > Streptomyces jumonjinensis. Next base: position 84,399 of record NZ_VCLA01000086.1, on the reverse strand, counting down.
TTCGTGCTGCGGCTGCCCCGGGACCCCGCGGCCTCCGCCGGCGACGGCACGGAGAGCGCGGGTCCTCAGATCGGCGGGCCGGAGGACGAGCGGGGAGAGGAGAGCGCGCGGTGAGGCGGAAGGCATGGGCGCTGACGGCGCTGGCGGGCGGCGCCGTGCTGCTCGCCGGGTGCGGGATCAGGACCACACAGGTGCCGGTGGACGCCGGTCCCGCGCCGTCCCGGATGCCGTGTGAGATACGCGGCGAGAACCTCGGCGAGACCCCGAAGGGCTTTCCCGTACGGGTCTATCTGGTCTGCGCGTCGCAGCTGAAGTTCGTGGACCGCGCGGCGGAGCTGCCCTCGACGCCCTCGCCCGACGACCGGATACAGGTCGCGCGGGCGCTGCTCGCGGAGCTCCAGCGGACGCCGCCCGCGGCGGAGCGGGAAGCGGGGTTCGGCACCGATGTACGGGGGCCGGTGGCGATCGGCGACCCGCGTCCGGGCGACCCGGACGGCGCTCTGCGGCTGAGCCGTCAGCCGGAGGATCTGCCGGCTGAGGCGCTCGCGCAGATCGTCTGCACCTTCGCGGAGAGCAGGGCAGCGGCGGCGGACGGCTCGGTGATCCTCGCGGGGCCCGGGGCGTATCCGCCGCGGGCGTACGCCTGTTCCGACGCCGCCAGGAACCGCCCGTCCGAGCCGCTGCCGACGCTGACGCCCTCACCTTCGCCTTCGTCTTCCTCTTCGCCCTAGGTCGTGTCTTCAAAGTCCCGTCTGCCTGCCGTGCCCTGGCACGCACGCTCGCTGCGTTGTCGTCAGTCGCCGATGGCCCCCTGTGCCTAGCGGCACGGGTGGGGGTGCCCCCGGGCCGAAGGCCCAGGGGGAGTGCCCCCACCGCATGGACTCCTTCCTCCGCCTTGCGATCGCACGCACCAGACCCCGCCAGGCCCTCCCCCTGGGCTTCGCCCGGGGGGACCCCCATCCGGGCGGACGACGCTACTTTGAAGACACTCCCTAGGAACCCGGCTTCGTCCCAGGTGCCCGGCGGCCCGGAGGACCTGCGGCGCGGACGGGAATCCGCGCGGAAATCCACGGGGAACCGTTTCCCGCACGGCATGCGTCTTGTGTGGTGTGCAGCGACAAGGTAAGCGCGGCAGTGCCGCCATCCGCTTGCGCGTGGCGGGGGCCGTCCTCCTCCTCGCGCACCTGCTGCTCGTCGGGTGGCTGACCCTGCGGCCACTGGATGTGCCGTGGGTGACGGCCGCCAATCTGGAGCCGCTCGCGGGCATCAAGGCGGATCTGGCGCTCGGCCCGGTGGAGGCGGCGCGGCAGATCGGCGGGCCGCTGCTGCTGCTGGCCCCTCTCGGTGTGCTGCTGCCCATGGCGGGCGGCAGGCTGACGGTGTCGCCGCTGGCGTCGCTGGCCCGGACGGCGGCGGCCGGTGCGATGATCTCGCTGGGCATCGAGCTCCTCCAGACCGGGGTGCCGGGCCGGGTGCTCGACGTGGACTCACTGCTGTTGAACACCGCGGGGGTCACGGTCGCCCATCTGCTGGTGGTTCCGGTGGGCCGGGCCCGGCTGCGCCGGCGGGGGGCCGATCGCCCGGCCCGCCCCACGGCGCTTCCGAGCACCAGGACCACCACGGCGTCCACCATGCTCCCGGTCGGCCGGATCGGCGCCCGCGGCACCCGGCCCACGCCCAGAGCCGGGGCCAGGCCCTCGGGCGGACCCGGCCCACTGCTGCGGGAGGACGCCGCTCAGGGGTCGACCCCGACAATTCCCAGGGTCGGCATCGCACCCTAGAGCGATGCCCCACCCCCGCTCCACCCGGCATTCTGAGGACATCGATCGGGACGACCGGACCGCCGCACGGAGAAGCGGCTGCTCCGGTCGGACCATCCGTCTACGGTCACGCGAAGGAGCCCACCATGGCCGCACTCGTCCGCCCTCGTGAAGGACGCATGATCGGTGGAGTGTGCGCGGCGCTGGCGCGGCGCTTCAGCACCTCCGCCTTCACGATGAGGGCGATATTCCTGGTCTCGTGTCTGCTGCCGGGGCCGCAGTTCCTGCTCTATCTGGCGCTGTGGCTGCTGCTGCCGACGGACCGGACCGCGCCGAAGACCGCCTGGTAGCCACGGACACCGGCACTGACACCAGCACCAGCACCAGCACCGGAGCCGATCGGTCGGCCGGTCACACGGCTGGGGCGCGGACCGGCGTCCGGTCCACGCCCCGCCGTGCTGCGGTACTGCCGTCAGCCGTCCGGGGGGAAGTGGCGGCGGACGGACGGTACGGACGTCAGACCGCGCCGCCGCCGAGCGGTCCCGCCACCCCGCCGAGGGGCCCGGCCGCGGGTCCCGCCGCACCGGTGAGCGGGCCGGCCGCACCACCGAGCGGGCCGAGGGCCTGGGTCAGCTGGTTGAGCGGCAGCCCGCCGAGCAGGCTGCCGAGCAGGTCCTTGGGGGCCTCGGGGGAGAGCGCCCGCTGCCCGGCGCCCTGGAGCGTGCCCGGCAGGGTGGCCGCGCCCTGGGTCAGCGCGCCCTGTGCTCCGGCCAGCGCGTCGGAGACCGCAGGAACCTGAGTCAGGAGCCGCTCCGCCGGGACCACGCTGGAGATCGTGTCGAGCGAGGTGGCGGAGTCCGGGAAGGCGGCGGGCTCGGCGGCTGCGGTGCCCGCGCCGGCGGCAACGAAAGCGGTGCCGAGCGCGGCGGCGCCGAGAGTCTTGGCAGCTGACTGCTTCATCAGGGGTGTGTCCTCGGGACGGGGGAAATGAGCGGCTCCGCAAGCTAGCCACAGCCCCATGGCGGAGGCAAACACCCCGGAGCGGCCGAGTATTGACGTATCCGGCCGCTCCGGAATGCCTCCGGTCAGCCCTGCTCGGCGGCGGATTCGCTGGTCGTGGCGGTCTGCCGGAACAGCCATTCGGATTTCAGCTCGGCGTATCCGGGCTTGATCACGTCATTGATCATCGCCAGTCGTTCATCGAAAGGAATGAACGACGACTTCATCGCATTGACGGTGAACCACTGCATATCGTCGAGCGTGTATCCGAACGCCTCCGTCAGATGCTCGAATTCCTGGCTCATGCTGGTGCCCGACATCAGCCGGTTGTCGGTGTTCACCGTGGCCCGGAAGTGAAGTCTGCGGAGCAGCCCGATGGGGTGCTCCGCATAGGAAGCCGCGGCTCCGGTCTGGAGGTTGGAGCTCGGACAGAGCTCCAGCGGGATCCGCTTGTCCCGGACGTACGCGGCGAGCCGGCCGAGGTGTACCTGACCGTCGTCCGACACCGTGATGTCGTCGATGATGCGCACACCGTGCCCGAGCCGGTCCGCGCCGCACCACTGGAGCGCCTGCCAGATCGACGGCAGCCCGAAGGCTTCGCCCGCGTGAATGGTGAAGTGGTTGTTCTCGCGCTTGAGGTACTCGAAGGCGTCGAGATGGCGGGTGGGCGGGTAGCCCGCCTCGGCTCCCGCGATGTCGAAGCCGACGACCCCCGAGTCGCGGTGGCGGTTGGCCAGTTCGGCGATCTCCAGGGCGCGGGCCGCGTGCCGCATCGCGGTGAGCAGCGCCCCGACGCGGATGCGGTGGCCATGGGCGCGGGCGTTCCGCTCGCCCTCGCGGAAGCCGTCGTTGACGGCGCCGACGACCTCTTCGAGGGTGAGCCCGCCCTCCAGATGCTGTTCGGGGGCGTAGCGGATCTCCGCGTACACCACACCGTCCTCGGCGAGGTCCTCCGCGCACTCGGCGGCGACCCGGAAGAGCGCGTCACGGGTCTGCATCACGGCGCAGGTGTGCGCGAAGGTCTCCAGATAGCGCTCCAGCGACCCGGAGTCGGCCGCCTCGCGGAACCAGATGCCGAGCTTGTCGGGCTCGGTCTCGGGGAGGGCGTCGTATCCGCTCCCGCGCGCGAGGTCGATGATCGTGCCGGGACGCAGCCCGCCGTCGAGGTGGTCGTGGAGGAGCACCTTCGGAGCGCGGCGGATCTGTTCCGCGGTGGGCGTGTTGAGGATCTGGCTCGTCATTTCCGCACTTTAGCCCCTACGCGCGTAGATCGACCCCGGTCGATACGTAACAGTGACCGCGCGTACGGGTGGCGTACACCCGTACTTCTGAGACTGTTCTGCCATGGCACACCGCGCACTGCCCCGCTGGTGGGGACGTCGGGATGATCGCAAGGCGGCCGGGACGACCGAGGCGGCACGGGAGGTCCGGCTCGGCCGGGCCTATCGCACCCGGCGGACCGGGGTGGATCCGACCGTGGGCGGGGTGGTGCTGCTGTTGCCGGACGGCGCGGCGGAGTCGGAGCGCAGGCCCTCGGCGCTCTCCTTCGCCCGGGTCTTCCCGCTGGGGCGGGCGCTGGCGCGGGCGGGCGGCGGGCACGGTCTGGTGGTGCACTCGGTGCACTACCGCACCCGGGGCTGGAACGGCCGGGCCGCCCGGCTCGCGGCGGACGCGGCGCGGGCGGCGGACGAGGTGACGCGGCAGTACGGCGATGTGCCGATCTGTCTGGCGGGCCATGGCTTCGGGGGGCGCGCGGCGCTGCACGCGGCGGACCATCCGGGGGTCGGCTCGGTGCTGGCGATGGCGCCCTGGCTGCCGGCGGACGGGCGGACGGGCGAGCCGGAGCCGGTGAAGCAGCTGGTGGGGCGTCAGGTGCTGATCGTGCATGGGACGAACGACGCCCGGACGGATCCGGATCTGTCCTACCGGCTGGCGGAGCGCGCCAAGAAGGTGAACCGGAACATATGCCGCTTCGAGGTCCATACGGACGGGAACGCGCTCCGTCAGCACCATGCCGAGGTGCTGGCGCTGGCCACGGACTTCGTGCTGGGGTCGATGTTTCCGCATCCGTACTCGCGCCCGGTGGCGGACGCGCTGGCCGCGCCGCCGCCGCTGGGGCTGCGGATGCCGCTGGCGGCGGGCTTCGGCAGATCGCTCAGGCCCTGAGGGCCGGGGGGTCCAGACCCTGAGGGCTCGGGGGCTCAGACCCTGAGGGCTCGGGGGTCCAGACCCTGAGGTCCCCGGGGCTCACTCCGGGAGCAGCCGTCCCCGGCGGGAGAGCAGGAACTTCTTGAAGGCGGCCACGGGCGCGGTGTCCGGGTGCCCGTCGAGCCAGGCCACGCCGATCTCGCGGACCGCCCTCGGCGCGGTCACCGTCAGCTCCACCACTCCCGGCCGGGCCACGGCGGGCGGCGGCAGCAGGGCCACCCCCAGCCCCGCGGCCACCAGACCGCGCAGGGTCTCGGCCTCCTCGCCCTCGAAGGCGACCTTCGGGGTGAAGCCCGCCTGGGCGCAGAGGTCGTCGGTGATCCGGCGGAGCCCATAGCCGGGTTCCAGGGTGACGAAGAGATCGTTCGCCGCCTCGGCGAGCCGGACGCGTCTGCGGCGGGCGAGCCGGTGGTCGTCGGGGACCACGAGCCGCAGCCGCTGCTCGTCGAGCCGGCGGGCCACCAGATCGGGCGCGTCGGGCACCGGCGAGGTCAGACAGAGGTCCAGATCGCCCGAGCGCAGTCCGCCGAGCATGGCCTCGCCGTAGTTCTGCACAAGGGTGAACCGGATCTTGGGGTGGTCCGCGCGGAAGGCCCTGAGCAGTCCGGGCACGGTCTCCGAGCCCATGGTGTGCAGAAACCCGAAGGCGACCTTTCCGGCGCGGGGGTCCGCGTCGGCCCGGACGGATTCGGCGGCGCGCTCGACCTCCGCGAGGGCGCGCTCCACGGAGGTGAGGAAGGTGCGCCCGGCGGGGGTGAGGGAGACGGTGCGGCCCCGGCGGGCGAAGAGGGCGACGCCGAGGTCCCTCTCCAGCCGGACGATCGCGCGCGAGAGCGTCGACTGGGGCACGCCCAGCTCCTGTGCGGCGCGGGTCACATGCTCATGGCGGGCGACCCCGGCGAAGTACGCGAGGCGCGGCGCGAGCAGCAGAGATGTGTCTTCTTCGTATTCTTCGTAACTGCCGTGTGACAGGCGAGGCTGTGAGCTGCGGTCATGCACCATGGGAACGATTATGGCCGTTCCATGCATTGGACGCATGAAGTGGCGGGTCGTACGTTCGGGTTATGCCTCCTGCCAGTACCGAGGCGTCCACCGCGGTGGGCGCCGTCGCCGTCGAAACGTCCTCCGAGACCCCCCAGCCGCTCGCTCCCGGGCAGCGCGGCTACCGCAGGATGAGCCTCGCGCTCTTCGCCGCGGGAGTGGCCGCCTTCGCCCTTCTCTACTCCACCCAGGCACTGCTGCCCGCCGTCTCCGCCGATTTCGGCGTGAGCGCGTCGGCGGCCAGCTGGACGGTCTCGGCCGCGACGGGCGCGCTGGCCCTCTTCGTCCTTCCGCTGAGCGCCTTCTCCGAGCGGTTCGGGCGGCGCACCCTGATGACCGTGTCGCTCGCGGTCGCGGTGGCCGTCGGGCTGCTGGTGCCGTTCGCGCCGAGCCTGGAGTGGCTGGTGGCACTGCGAGCGGTGCAGGGCGCGGCGCTGGCAGGTCTGCCGGCCTCGGCGATGGCGTATCTGGCCGAGGAGGTGCGGCCCAAGGCGCTGATCGCCGCGATCGGGCTGTTCGTGGCGGGCAACAGCATCGGCGGGATGAGCGGCCGGATCGTCACCGGCTGGGCGGCCGACCTCTGGGGCTGGCGCGCGGGTCTGGCGGCCGTGGGGCTGCTGGCGCTGGCGGGCGCGGTGGTCTTCCGGCTGCTGCTGCCGAAGGCGCGGCACTTCACCCCCGGCAGGCTGAGTGCGAGGGCGCTGGCGGGGACGGTGCGCGGGCATCTGTCGGATCCGCTGCTGCTGCGGCTGTACGCGATCGGCGCGCTCTTCATGACGGTGTTCGGCGCGGTGTACACGGTGATCGGCTACCGGCTGGTGGCGGCGCCGTTCAACCTCTCGCAGGGCGTGGTCGGTTCGATCTTCCTGGTCTATCTGGTCGGCACGGTCTCCTCGGCCGCGGCGGGCCGGCTGGTGGGGCGGCTGGGGCGGCGCGGGGCGCTGTATCTGGCGGTCACCACCACGGCGGCGGGGCTGCTGCTGTCGCTGTCCGACGCGCTGGCCGCCGTGCTGGCGGGTCTGGTGCTGATCACGGCCGGGTTCTTCGCCGGTCACGCGGTGGCCTCGTCGTCGGTGAGCCGTACGGCGAAGACGGGCCGGGCGCAGGCGTCGGCGCTGTATCAGTCGGTGTACTACCTGGGCAGCAGCGTCGGCGGCACGCTCGGCGCGATCGCCTACCACTCCGGCGGCTGGGCGGGCACGGTGGGGCTGGGGCTGCTGGCGGTGGCCGGGGTGGTGTCGATCACGCTGTACGGGACCCGGGTGGCGCGCGCCGAGCGGCGGACGCTGATCGCCGCGGGCTCGGCTCCGGCCATGGTCGCGCGCGGCTGAGAGGGCGGCTGAGAGCGCAGCCGAGGGGGCGGCTGAGGGGGCGGCTCGCGGGCAACTGCGGCCGACCGTAGCGGGATTGAGACCAGTTCCACAGAACTACCGCTTCCGAACCTGCGTCAAATGGTGCGAGCAACGCATTCACGGCAGTCGACGGAGGGGAGTGGGAACGGTGGGAATCGCGATACGGGGAGTGCGCCGGGCAGCCGGCGCGGCGGGCGGTCCCGGCAGACGGACGGGCATCGCGCTCGGGTTGGCGGGTCTGGTGGTTCCGCTGACCATGGCGCTCGGCAGCGCTCCCGCGGCGGCGGCTTCCGCGGCGGCGTGTTCGGCGTCGGCGGGACCGCACCAGAAGCAGGTGGAGAAGTTCCTGGGGCTCAAGGTGGACGGCAAGCAGTCGACCGCCGACTGCAAGAAGATCCGCGCCTTCCAGAACGAGCACGGCATCACCCCGGCGCTCGGCTACGCGGGACCGCTGACGTGGCGGACGATGAACACGATGCTGGAGCAGCGGGCCGCCGGGAAGAACCCGAACAAGGCCGGCAAGTGCCCGGTGGACAAGGGCCGGATCGCCTGTGTGGATCTGACCCGGCAGCTGAGCTGGATCCAGGACGGGAAGAAGCTGGCGTTCGGTCCGGTCCCGGTGCGCACCGGGAAGGACGGGGACGAGACCCGGACCGGCGCCAAGAAGATCTACTGGCGGAATATCGACCATGTGTCGTCGATCTACAAGGTCAAAATGCCGTACGCGCAGTTCTTCGACGGCGGTCAGGCGTTCCACTCGGTGACCAAATCCGTATGGAACCCGCCGGGCTCCGCGGGCTGCGTCAATATGCGTCACGCGGATGCGAAGGCGTACTGGAAGCGTCTGAAGAACGGCGACGACGTGTACGTATACGGGCGTAAGCCGGGAACCTGAGCCCTCGTTGTCAGTGCGCTCCTGTAGGTTCCGAAGAGCCGGTGCCGATGGGCGACAGGGGTGGATCCGATGAGCGAACTGGCGACAACCGAACAAGTGAATTCCGAGTTGGAGAAGTACCGGCGGGAGCTGACCGGTTACTGCTACCGCATGCTCGGTTCGTCCTTCGAGGCGGAGGACGCCGTCCAGGACACGCTGGTGCGCGCCTGGCGGAATATCGAGAAGTTCGAGGGGCGTTCGTCGCTGCGGTCCTGGCTCTACCGCATCGCGACGAACGTCTGTCTCGACATGCTGAGCGCGGGCAGCCGCCGGGCCCGCCCGATGGATCTCTCCGGGCCCACCCCGGTGGCGCAGGCCCGGCTCAGCGCGCGGCCGGAGGCGACCTGGCTGGAGCCGGTTCCCGATGGGCGGGTGCTGCCCTCGGCGCCGGATGCGGCTGACCCGGCGGACCGGGCGGTGGAGCGGGAGTCGATCCGGCTGGCGTTCATGGCCGCGCTCCAGCATCTGCCGCCCAAGCAGCGCGCGGTGCTGATCCTCCGCGAGGTGCTGGCGTGGAAGGCCGCGGAGGTGGCCGAGCTGCTGGACACCTCGGTCGCCTCGGTCAACAGCGCGCTCCAGCGGGCGCGGGCGACGCTGGCGGAGTCGCCCCCGGTCGCGAGCGATCCGGCCGATCCGCTGGACGACGAGCAGCGCGCGCTGCTGGAGCGCTATGTGGCGGCCTTCGAGGGATATGACATGGAGGCGCTGACGAAGGTCCTCCATGACGACGCCACACTCTCGATGCCGCCGTACGATCTCTGGCTCCAGGGCCATGAGAACATCGTCGGCTGGATGCTGGGCGTGGGCTCGGTCTGCCGTGGCTCGCGGCTCGTCCCGACCGTGGCCAACGGGATGCCCGCGTTCGCCCACTACCACGCGGCGGAGGACGGCGACGGGCATACGCCCTGGGCGCTGATGATCATGGAGATCCGCGACGGGAGGATCGCCGGGATCCATTCCTTCCTGGACACGGCCCGTTGGTTCCCGCTCTTCGATCTGCCGGACCGGCTGGCCGGGGAGAGCGGATAGCGGCTGCCCGGGACCCGGGCCCTTCGACGGCCCCGGGCCCCGGGGGCGGCCCGGGACCCGGGGTCCACTCCCCAGCCGCCGCGATCGGCCGCTGCGATCAGCGGCGGCTTCTCTTCGGCACGGTCCATCAGACGGGCTCCAGACCGGCCAGCGTCAGCAGGGCGAGCAGTTCGGGCCCCGCGTTCCGCATCCGGACCCCGCGCCCGGCCCTGCGGGCGGTGAGCCGGAGCCTCGCCACCGCTTCGACGGTGGCGAGGTCGGCCCGGGTCAGCGCGGCCAGATCGCACACCACATCGTCGGCCCCGGCCCCGTACAGCGCGCGCAGCCGCTCACAGAGCGGCGGCACATCGGCGAGGGTGACGCGAGGGGGCATCACGAGAACAGCGGGGCCGAGAAGGTCAGCGGGGCCGACAAGGACGGCCGGGTCGGCGGGAGTGACCGGGCCGGCGGGGTCGGCGTTTTCCATGCTCATGTCTGGTGTGACCGGCCGGCCGGGCGCAACTCATCGGTGCGCCCGGGCCGGTCCGCCGGACGGGGGCCGGCGCACAGCCGCGCCGACCCCCGTCCGGACCGAGGACATCGCAGGTCAGGCGATGCGGTCCAGCACGATCGGGTTCGGGGTGAAGCCGGTGCCGGCCGGGGCGATCTCGTACGCGGACTCCAGGGACTTCAGCGCGTAGTCGAACTTCTCCGGGGTGTCCGTGTGAAGGGTCAGCAGGGGCTGGCCCGCCGTCACCGGCTCACCCGGCTTGGCGTGGAGTTCGACGCCCGCGCCCGCCTGGACCGGGTCCTCCTTGCGGGCGCGGCCCGCGCCCAGGCGCCAGGCGGCGATGCCGACGTCATAGGCGTCGAGACGGGTGAGCACGCCCGAGGAGGGGGCGGTGATCACATGCCGCTCGCGGGCGACGGGGAGCGCGGCGTCCGGGTCGCCGCCCTGGGCCGCGATCATGCGCCGCCAGACGTCCATCGCCGAGCCGTCGGCGAGCGCCTTCGCCGGGTCGGCGTCCTTCAGGCCCGCCGCGTCCAGCATCTCCCGGGCGAGGGCCAGCGTCAGCTCGACCACATCGGCCGGGCCGCCGCCCGCCAGGACCTCGACGGACTCGCGGACTTCGAGGGCGTTGCCCGCGGTGAGGCCGAGCGGGGTGGACATGTCGGTGAGCAGGGCGACGGTCTTCACCCCGCTGTCGGTGCCGAGCGCGACCATGGTGGAGGCCAGTTCACGGGCGTCCTCGATGGTCTTCATGAACGCGCCGGTGCCGACCTTGACGTCGAGGACCAGCGAGCCGGTGCCCTCGGCGATCTTCTTGGACATGATCGAGGAGGCGATGAGCGGGATGGCCTCGACGGTGCCGGTGACATCGCGCAGCGCGTAGAGCTTCTTGTCGGCCGGGGCCAGCCCGTCGCCCGCCGCGCAGATCACCGCGCCGGTGCCGGACAGGACGGAGAGCATCTCCTCGTTGGAGAGCAGCGCGCGCCAGCCGGGGATGGACTCCAGCTTGTCCAGGGTGCCCCCGGTGTGGCCGAGCCCCCGGCCGGAGAGCTGCGGCACGGCGGCTCCGCAGGCGGCGACCAGCGGCGCGAGCGGCAGGGTGATCTTGTCGCCGACCCCTCCGGTGGAGTGCTTGTCGGCGGTGGGCCGGGAGAGCGCGTCGAAGTTCATCCGCTCGCCGGAGGCGATCATCGCGGCCGTCCAGCGGGCGATCTCCGTACGGTTCATTCCGTTCAGCAGGATCGCCATCGCCAGGGCCGACATCTGCTCGTCGGCGACCTCACCACGGGTGTAGGCGTCGATCACCCAGTCGATCTGCTCGGGGCTCAGCTCCCCCCGGTCCCGCTTGGTGCGGATGACGGAGACGACGTCCATGGATTCCTCCAGAAGGCGGTTCTAGGGTCCCCACGCGCTCTACGCGCATAGAGACCGAGGGTAAAGGCCGCGGCCCCTCCACCGGAGCGGAGGGGCCGCGAAAGGCGTTACGCCAGATGCGCCGGGCCGAACGGCTGGGGCAGCAGCTCCCCCAGCGTCACGATCCCGCCGGGGGTGTCGAGCAGCAGCTCCGGCCCCCCGAACTCGTACAGCAGCTGACGGCAGCGTCCGCAGGGCACCAGGGCCTGGCCCCGGCCGTCCACGCAGGTGAAGTGGGTCAGCCGCCCGCCGCCGGTGGCCTGGAGCCGGGAGATAAGTCCGCACTCGGCGCAGAGCGAGAGCCCGTAGGAGGCGTTCTCCACATTGCAGCCGGTCACCGTGCGGCCGTCGTCGACCAGGGCGGCCACCCCGACCGGGTAGCCCGAGTAGGGGGCGTACGCATGGGTCATCGCCTCACGCGCCAGCTCCCGCAGGGCCGCCCAGTCCACGGCGGGCGCCGTCACTTCCCTTGCCCCTTGCGATAGCGCATGCCGTCCGCCTTCGGCATTCGCAGCCGTTGTGCGGAGAGCGAGAGCACCAGCAGCGTCACCACATAGGGGGTCGCGCTCACGAACTCGGTCGGGACCGTGTCCGTGGAGAGGAACCAGGCCAGTACGCCCACGCCGATGACGGCGCTGACCACGGCCTGCACCAGGCTCTTGCGGTAGAACTTCCAGGCCGCGAGCCCCAGCAGCACGACCACCAGCAGAAGCAGCAGCGCGTGGACGGACTCGCCGCCGCTGCGGAGCTGGAGGGCGTCCGCGTAACCGAACAGGCCCGCGCCCATGGCGAGACCGCCGGGCCGCCAGTTGCCGAAGATCATGGCCGCGAGGCCGATGTAGCCACGGCCGCCGGTCTGGCCCTCGTTGTAGATGGACGCCGTGACCAGCGAGAGGAACGCGCCGCCGAGACCGGCCATACCGCCGGAGACGATCACCGCGATGTACTTGTACTTGTAGACGTTGACGCCCAGCGACTCCGCGGCGACCGGGTTCTCACCGCAGGAGCGCAGCCGGAGGCCGAAGGAGGTCTTCCACAGCACCAGGAACGTCATCACGAAGAGCAGCGCCGCCACGATCGTCAGCAGCGACAGATTGGTGACCAGGCCGCCGAGCACGCCGGCGACGTCCGAGACGAAGAACCACTCGTGCTTCTCGATGGACCGCAGCCAGCTGGAGAGACCCGGCAGGGTGATCGAGGCGATCTCCTCGGACGGCGGGGACTGCTTGGGGCTGCCGCCCTTGAGCGCGGCTTCGCCGGAGTTGAACCACAGCTTGGCGAAGTAGGTGGTGAACCCGAGCGCCAGGATGTTGATCGCGATACCGGAGATGATGTGGTCGACGCCGAAGGTGACGGTGGCCACCGCGTGCAGCAGACCGCCGAACATACCGCCGGCGATGCCCGCGAGCACACCGATCCACGGGTCGGTCTGCCAGCCGGCCCAGGCGCCGAAGAAGGTGCCCAGGATCATCATGCCTTCGAGGCCGATGTTCACCACGCCCGCGCGCTCGGCCCACAGACCGCCGAGACCGGCGAGACCGATCGGCACCGCCATTGCGATCATGGCGCTGATCTGGCCGGACGAGGTGACGTCCTGTGCGCCGGTGATCAGCCGGACCGCGGAGAGCGCGAGCAGCGCGCCCGCGATGATCAGCAGGATGACGGGGAAGGACAGCCGGGTGCGGCCGGCTTTGCCGCCGCTCACCTTGGGCGCCGCCGCGGGCGGCGGCGTGGAAGTCGCCGTGGCGCTCACGCCGACACCTCCTGCTTGTCGGAGTTACGGGCCTGGGCGGCGAGCTTCGCGCCGACCTGCCGCTGCTGGCGCTTGAGGCCGTAGCGGCGCACGACTTCGTAGGCGATGACGACACAGAGGACGATCACGCCCTGGATGACGCCGACGATCTCCTTGTCGTAGCCCTGGAATTCGAGCTGACCGCTGCCGCGCTCCAGGAAGGCCCAGAGGATCGCGCCGAGGGCGATGCCGATGGGGTGGTTACGGCCGAGCAGGGCGATGGCGATGCCCGTGAAGCCGATGCCGACCGGGAAGTCGCCGCTGTACTCGTAGCTGTCGTTGAGCAGCGTCGGCATGCCGACCAGACCGGCCATCGCGCCGGAGATCAGCATGGAGGTGACGACCATCCGCTTCACATTGACGCCGCTGGCCTCGGCGGCGGAGCCGGACTGGCCGACCGTGCGCAGATCGAAGCCGAAGCGGGTCCGGGAGAGCGTGAACCAGTAGGCGATGCCCGCGATGATCGCGACCACGATGAATCCCCAGACCGGGGACGGGGTGGTCGGGAACTCGAAGAAGTGCGAGGACTCCGGGATGGGCTTGGTGGAGACCTTGGTGCCGGCGGTGTCCAGATGGCCGAGCCGGCCTTCCTGGAGCAGATAGCCGATGATCGCGGTCGCGATGGCGTTCAGCATGATCGTGGAGACGACCTCGCTGACCCCCCGGGTGACCTTGAGGAGACCGGCGATACCGGCCCACATCGCGCCGACGATCATCGCGCAGAGGATGATCAGCGGGATCTGCACCGGGCCGGGCAGCGTCAGCGCGCCGCCGAGGGCGGCGGCGAAGAACGCGGCGAGCCGGTACTGGCCGTCGACGCCGATGTTGAACAGGTTCATCCGGAAGCCGACGGCGACCGCGAGACCCGCGAGGTAGTAGGTGGTGGCCTTGTTCAGGATGTAGACCTGGCTGTCCGACTTCGAGCCATAGTCGAACATGATGGCGAAGGCGTTGAACGGCTCCTTACCGGTGGCCAGCAGCACCAGGGCGGTGACCAGGAACGCGACCACGATCGCGAGCAGTGGGGCGGCGATCCCCAGGAGCACCCGCTCCTTGTCGAACTTCTTCATCGGTCCTCTCCCCCGTCCCGGGGGCCGTCGCCTTCGGCGTCGCCGTCCGCCCGTTCGGGGGCGTCGGAGGCGTCGTCGGCGGCGGAGGCGTCGTCGGTCTCGTTGGTCTCGTGGGCTTCCAGATGGCCGGAGGCCGCGCCGGTCATGGCGGACCCCAGCTCCTCCGGGGTGATGTCGGCGGGATCGGCGTCCGCCACCAGTCGGCCGCGGTACATCACGCGGAGGGTGTCGGAGAGCCCGATCAGCTCGTCCAGGTCCGCGGAGATCAGCAGCACGGCCAGGCCCTCACGGCGGGCCTCGCGGATCTGGTCCCAGATCTGCGCCTGTGCGCCGACGTCCACACCCCGGGTGGGGTGGGCCGCGATCAGCAGCTTGGGGTTGTGGCTCATCTCCCGGCCGACGATCAGCTTCTGCTGGTTGCCGCCGGAGAGCGAGGCCGCGGTGACGTCGATGCCGGGGGTGCGTACGTCGTACTCCCGCACGATCCGCTCGGTGTCCGCGCGGGCCGCCTTGAGGTCGAGGAACGCGCCCTTGCTGTTGGGCTTCTCGGTGACATGGCCGAGGATGCGGTTCTCCCAGAGCGGGGCCTCCAGCAGCAGACCGTGGCGGTGGCGGTCCTCGGGGATGACCGCCATGCCGTCCTCACGGCGCTTACGGGTCGGCGTATGCGCGATGTCCTGGCCGTCCAGGGTGAGAGCGCCTTCGTCCAGAGCGCGCATGCCCATGATCGCCTCGACCAGTTCGGACTGGCCGTTGCCCTCCACCCCGGCGATGCCGAGGACCTCGCCCTTGTGGATGGTGAAGCCGATGCCGTCGAGCACCGCGCGGACGACGCCGTCGGGGTCGGTCGCGGTCATCCGCAGGCCGTCGACGGTGAGCATCGGCACATCGGTGACGGTGGACTCACGGGTCTCGGGCGAGGGCAGCTCGCTGCCGACCATCAGCTCGGCGAGCTGCTTGGGCGTGGTGCCGGCCGGGTCGGCGGTGCCGACCGTGGTGCCGCGCCGGATCACCGTGATCTCGTCGGCGACGGTGAGCACCTCACCGAGCTTGTGCGAGATGAAGATGACGGTGAGGCCCTCGGCCTTGAGCTCCCGCAGATTGTCGAAGAGGGCGTCGACCTCCTGGGGCACCAGCACCGCGGTCGGCTCGTCCAGGATCAGGGTGCGCGCGCCGCGGTAGAGGACCTTGAGGATCTCCACCCGCTGGCGGTCGGCGACTCCGAGTCCTCGACCATCACATCGGGGCGGACGTTGAGGCCGTACGCGTCCGAGATCTCCCGGATCTTGGCGCGGGCCCGGTCCCCGATGCCGTACAGCTTCTCGGAGCCGAGAACGACGTTCTCAAGGACGGTGAGGTAGTCGGCGAGCATGAAGTGCTGGTGCACCATGCCGATGCCGCGGGCGATGGCGTCTCCGGGGTTGTGGAAGGAGACCTGCTCACCGTCGACCGCGATGGTGCCCTCGTCCGGCTTCTGCATGCCGTAGAGGATCTTCATCAGGGTGGACTTGCCCGCGCCGTTCTCGCCGACCAGGGCGTGGACGGTGCCGCGGGCCACGGTGATGTCGATGTCGTGGTTGGCCACGACCCCGGGGAATCGTTTGGTGATGCCGCGGAGCTCTACGGCATGGGGACTGCTGGACGCTTTGATGGCGCACTCTCCAGGGCGGGAGCTTGAGCTTGAGGGGTAGAGGCGGTGGTGGCGAAAACTATCGCGAAGAGGGGAAGCTACGCGCGTAGCGCCGCCAAATCGTTGAAGGGCCGGGCACGGTGGGGGGATGCCTTGCGTGCGTCGGGGCCCGGAGGAACGGCTCGGCCGCTCGTCCGGGCCCCGATCAACGGTCCGGTCAGGTCGTGGTCTTGACCTTGATCTCGCCGTCCACGATCTTCTTCTTGACCTCGTCCAGCTTGCTCTGGATGTCCTTGAGGTGGTCGCCCGTGGTGGTGAGGCTGACGCCGTCCTCCGCGAGGGAGTAGGTGTGCGTGCCGGTCAGCGGCTTCTTGTCCTTGACCGACTTGGCGAGCTCGTAGACGCCGGTGTCGACGTTCTTGACGACCGAGGTCATGATCGAGGCCGCGTACTTCGACAGGGCCGGGTCCTTGGCCTGGTCCGAGTCGACGCCGATGGCCCAGGTGCCCTTCTCGGCGGCGACGGCCTGGATGGCGCCGGCGCCGGAGCCGCCAGCGGCCGTGTAGATCACGTCGATGCCCTTGTCGAGCATGCCCTGGGCAGCGGCCTTGCCCTTGTCGGGGCTGCCGAAGCCGGAGAGGTCCGTACCGGTGGTCAGGTACTGGATCTTCACCGATGCCTTCGGGTCGGTGTCCATGACGCCCTGCTCGAAGCCCGCGGCGAACTTCTTGATCAGCGGAAGGTCCACACCGCCGATGAAGCCGATCTTGCCGTCCTTGGACTTCAGCGCGGCGGCGACGCCGGCGAGGTAGGAGCCCTGCTCCTCGGTGAAGACGATGCTGTCGACGTTCTTGGCGTCGGCGACCGAGTCCACCAGGCCGAAGCTGACCTTGGGGTACTTGGGCGCGATCTCGTCGATCGTGTCCTTGTAGGCGAAGCCGACGGCGATGACGGGGTTGTAGCCGCCCTCGGCCAGCGAGGAGAGACGGGCCTCACGGTCGGCCGGGGTCTCGCCGTGCTTGGCGGTGAGCTCCTTGGTCTCGGCGCCGAGGTCGGCCTTGGCCTTGTCCAGGCCGCGGGCCGCGGAGTCGTTGAAGGAGTTGTCGCCACGGCCGCCGACGTCGTAGGCCATGCCGATCTTCAGCTTCTCGCTGTCCGTCTCCGCCGTATCGGTGGAGGACGCACCGCAGGCGGTGGCGGTGAAAGCGAGGGCCGCGGTGGCGAGACACGCGGTAGTGATCTTGGATACCCGGCGCAAGAGGAGGGGTCCCTTCGAGACTGACCGAAAGCGCCTCTTCCGGCGCTGGTTTTGCCGCGATCGTAACGCGCGTAGATGTCAGTTAAAGACCTGTTCATGAGTCGTTATCGGATCGTCGCGAACAGGGCTTCAAAGCGACTCAGCGTAGCGCGGCGGGCACGCGGAACATAGTCTTCGGCGGCTTCGGAATCGCTGGTCAGGGGGGTGCGCGGGGGTGGGTCGCCTGCGGTACGGGGGTGGGGGTCCCCACCCCCGTACCGCAGGGCACAGGGGTGGGGCCGGGCACCGCCTGTGCCGCAAGGCGCAGGGGCACCGCCCGTGCCTCTAGTCGAGTCCGCCGTCGATCAGGGCCGCCGCCGTGAAGAGCTCGACGCCGACCTCGATGGCCCGCTCGTCGGCGTCGAAATCGCCGCGGTGCAGATCGCGCTTGACGGTGTCCCCCGGCGTCCGGACGCCGAGCCTGGCCATCGCGCCCGGGACCCGCTCCAGATACCAGGAGAAGTCCTCCCCGCCCAGGCTCTGCTCGGTGTCCTCGATCGCGTACGAGCCCCGGCGCACCGACTGCGCCGCACGCAGCAGTTCGGTGACGGCCGGGTCGTTGACCACGGGCGGCACACCCCGGATATAGGTGATCTGCGACTTGGCCCGGTGGAGCGCGGCGATCTCGTCGATGGCCGCGTGCACCAGATCGGGCGCGGCACGCCAGCTCGGCAGATCCAGGCAGCGCACGGTCCCGGAGAGCTCGGCGTGCTGCGGGATCACATTGCAGACATGGCCCGACTGGATCCGCCCCCAGGTGACGGAGAGCCCCGAGCGGGCGTCCACCCGGCGGGCGAGCAGCGCGGGGACCTCGGTGGCGACCTTCGCCGCCGCGGTGACCAGGTCGGTGGTCAGATGGGGGCGGGCGGTGTGGCCGCCGGGCCCGTCGAGGGTGACTTCGAGCCGGTCGCAGGCGGAGGTGATGGGGCCGGGGCGCAGCCCGATGACTCCCGCGTCGACCCGGGGGTCGCAGTGCACTCCGATGATCTTGCCGACGCCTTCCAGCACTCCTGCCTCGATGGCTTCGGTCGCACCGCCGGGCAGCACCTCCTCGGCGGGCTGGAAGATCAGCCGCACCGGGCGGGGCAGCAGTCCGCGCCGGTCGAGCGCGGCCAGGATCAGGCCCGCGCCGAGGACCGCCGTGGTGTGCACATCGTGGCCGCAGGCGTGCGCCCGGTCGGGGATGGTGGAGCGGTAGGGCACCCCGGTCTTGGTGTCGGGGATGGGGAGCGCGTCGATGTCCGCGCGAAGGGCCAGAAGTGGCGTTTCTCCGTCCCAGTCGCCGATGTCGCACAGGAGTCCGGTGCCGGTGGAGAGCACCCTCGGCCGCAGCCCGGCCTGCTCCAGACGGGCCTTGAGAGCGGCGGTGGTACGGAACTCCTGGTTGCCCAGTTCGGGGTGCATATGCAGATCACGACGGAACGCGATCAGCTCGGCGCGCAGGGTTTCGGACAGGGTGCCGGGCAGTGCGACGCCCCCCGGCACATCGGTTTCGGACTCGCGGGACATCAATTGGTTCACCTGTTGAAGAGTAAGCCGTGGCAGGGGCCAACTGACCACTGATCAACAAAAGTTCAACCCGATAGGGGAAGGAAAGAGGGCCCCTCAGGCGCATGACAGTGGGCCTCCGTGGGTAGACTCGCGCCCCTTTCGACCGTACTCCACCTCGGAAGACTCCGCTTCGGGACGGTGGCGTCCGGGTGGGGCGGCGGGTCCGGTTCAGGGCCGTTCACTTCAGGCCCACTTCGGCAGTTCTTCCCGTACTCCGTCAGATCGATTCAAGGGCGCCTTCAGGCCGTACGGTCGCCCCGGCCGTCACCGTCATGGTCGTCCCGGCCGCCGCAATCGTCCCGGCCGCCCCGGTCGGGCGGCGGCCCGGGCTCAGGGCGGCCGGACAGTGGTCTTCAAGCCGGGGCGGGCAGCCGGCGCACATTCCGCGCGGTGCCCGTGACGGCCGCCAGAAAGCCCTGGGCGCGTGGCGCGGCGGTCTCCCTCAGCCACTCCGGGGCGATCTCGCAGACCGCGACCGTGACCCCCGCGCCCGTGAGCGCCAGCGGCAGGGTGTGGACCACGGTCGAGGGGAAGCTCAGCACGGTGGAGCCGATCGGGCCCCGCCGGGCCACCAGTTCCAGCGGGAGCTCCGGGCGGACGATCTCCAGACCGGTCTCCCGCGCCAGCCGGTGGAGCTTGTCGGGGTTCTCGCGCCGGTGGGCGAAGTAGCGCCGCGCACCGTGCGCGCGGGCGAGCGCCGAGACCGCGTCCGCGTACTGGCCGGGGTCGACGATCCCCGTCTCCACCAGCGAGGTGCCGACGAGATCCGCCCCCTCGAACGTCGTCGGCGGGCCGAAGCGGAAGCGGGTCCAGGCGAAGGTGTTCGCGGTGACGACGATGCCTTCGGGCGGCTCCACGGGCATCGCGGTGAAGACCTCGACGCGCCGGGTGCGGGAGGGCGCCAGCCGTCGGCGGGCCAGCGAGGTGACCGGCGCGAGCAGCAGCTCACGGGGGCCGCGCGCGTCGCGCCGGTGCCAGCGGACCAGCTTCTCGCCGCGCGCCAGCTGGGCCGCGAACTCCATGGTGGCGGTGCCGTCGTCGACCACGGTCAGCTCCTTGTCGCCGACGAGCGTCAGGAGCAGCTGCACATAGCGGGAGAAGGGGTCGCCGATGACGACCCGCTCGGCGCGGCGCAGCATCGGCGCCAGGTCGCGTATCGCCTTCAGGGGCGCGCTCGCCCCGCCGCGCGCCTCCTGCCAGCGCACGGCGGCCCCTTCGTCCCGGGCCAGCTCCGCCATGCGGCGCAGCTGGCCCCGTGACATGGGGTCGGTGGGCGAGAGCACCACGATCGTCAGCCCGGCCGCGGGCCCGCGCGCGGTCCAGGTCGCGTACGGCTGGGCATGGGCCCACTCCAGGACGTTCAGAAGCTGGACCGGACTCTCGACGAAGGCGAGATTCACTGGAGTTCACCTCGTGATGGGGGAGGGTGCGGACTGTTCCGTGCCAGGGCCCGGCCGTACGGGGAGGGCCTGGCCGTACGGCTGGAAAGGGGGCGGGGTCAGACGGCCACGGGCCGGCGGTCGTCCGCCTCCGCGACCACGCCCGCGACCCGGCGGAGCTTCTTCATCGGCGCGCGCTCCGAGTCGTAGACCTTCTTCACCCCGTCGCCGAGGGCGGCCTCGATGGTGCGGATGTCGCGGACCAGCCGCTGGAGGCCGCCCGGCTCGACCGAGGCCGCCTGGTCGGAGCCCCACATCGCCCGGTCGAGCGTGATGTGGCGCTCCACGAAGGCCGCGCCGAGCGCGACGGCGGCCAGGGTCGTCTGGAGGCCGGTCTCATGGCCGGAGTAGCCGATCGGGACGTTCGGGTACTCGCTCTGGAGGGTGCGGATCACCTTGAGGTTCAGCTCCTCCGCCTTCGCCGGGTAGGTCGAGGTGGCGTGGCACAGGATGATGTTGTCGCTGCCGAGGACCTCGACCGCGTGCCGGATCTGACGGGGCGTCGACATTCCGGTGGAGAGGATGACCGTCCGGCCGGTGGCGCGCAGGGCGCGCAGCAGTTCGTCGTCGGTGAGCGACGCGGAGGCCACCTTGTGCGCGGGAACGTCGAACTTCTCCAGGAAGGCGACGGCCTCGGTGTCCCAGGGGGAGGCGAACCAGTCGATGCCGCGCCGCGCGCAGTGCTCGTCGATCCGGCGGTACTCCTCCTCGCCGAACTCGACCCGGTGCCGGTAGTCGATGTAGGTCATCCGGCCCCAGGGGGTGTCGCGCTCGATGTCCCACTGGTCGCGCGGGGTGCAGATCTCCGGGGTGCGCTTCTGGAACTTGACCGCGTCGCAGCCCGCTTCGGCGGCGGCGTCGATGAGGGCGAAGGCTTTCTCCAGATCGCCGTTGTGGTTGATGCCGATCTCACCCGTGACATAGACGGGGCAGCCCGGCCCGGCGGTCCTGGCGCCGAGGGTACGGAGGAGGGACGTGCTCATGGGTGGTTCCTCACTGTGCGGGGGTGGTGTGCTGGGACTGGTCGGCGGCCGGGGCCCCGGGCCCCGGCCGGTGGTGGGGAGTGAGCTCCGGGCCGAGGAGCCAGGAGGCGATCTCGCGGATCGCGCCCTCGCCGCCCCGGGCGGCGGTGACCGCACGGGCCGCCGCCCGTACCGGGTCATGGGCGTTCGCGACGGCGACGGGCCAGCCGACGAGGCCGAAGCACGGCAGGTCGTTGACGTCGTTGCCGGCGTAGAGCACCCGCTGCGGGTCGATCCCCCGCTCCTCGCACCACTCCTTGAGCGCGAGGTCCTTGCGGTCGATGCCGTGCAGCACGGGGAGCCGGAGTTTGCGGGCGCGGGCGGCGACCACCGGGTTCCGCTCGCTGGACAGAATCAGCAGGGGGAGGCCCGCGGTGCGCAGCCGGTCGATGCCGAGGCCGTCGCCGCGGTGGACCGAGACGGTCTCGCGGCCGTCCGCGTCGATATGGACGCGGTCGTCGGTCTGGGTGCCGTCGAAGTCGAGGACGACGGCGTCGATGTCGTCGAGCCGGGGCAGACCTCCCCCGGCCGCTGCCGCTGCCGCCGGATGGTTCGCGTCGTCGAGCAGGGGGGCGAGCGCGCGGGCGCGGGCCAGATCGTGGTGGTCGTCCACTTCGAGGACCCGGGCGGGGTCGGCGGGTACGAGAGCGGTGCGGCCGAAGAAGCGGTGCCGGGCCGTACGGAAGCCCGCGGCGTCCATGGCGTACGCGGCCCCGGTCTCCAGGAAGTCCAGCGGCCGGTCCTGGCGGCGAGGGCGGACGGCGGGATCGTGGTTGACGCCGCGTCCGGGAGGGGGCGTGGCGCGGGCGGGCGCGGGGGGCTGTGCGGGGCTGCCGACCACCGCCGGTCCCTCGCGCTCGCCGTCACGCCCGCCTTGGCCGTCGCCCTCGCGCTCGCCTTGGCCGTCGCGCCCGCCCTCGCGCTCGCCCTCGCCCTCGCCCTCGCCCTCGCCCTCGCCCTCGCCCTCGCGCCAGACGAACCCGTGGAACGGCGCCACGGTCACCGCGCTGTCCGCGCCGTCCGCGACGACGGCGGCGGCGACGCCCTGCACATCGTCCCGGGTGAGGAACGGGCTGGTGCACTGCACCAGCAGCACCGCCCGTACCCGCTCGCCGCTCAGCGCCTCGAAGGCGTCCATGGCGTGCAGCACCGCCGTCTCGCTCGACGCCGTGTCACCCGCGATCTCCACGGGCCTGACGACGACCCGCGCGCCCGCGCTCCGGGCCGCCGCCGCGATGCCCGGGTCGTCCGTGGAGACCACGACATCGGTGACGAGCGGGGCGGCGAGGGACTCCCGTACGGCACGGGCCACCAGCGGCACCCCGCCCACGGGCGCGAGGTTCTTCCCCGGGACGCCCCGGGAACCGCCCCGGGCGGGTATCACGGCGAGGACGGTCATCGGCTGCTCTCCTGAGTCGTTCGCGTCGTTCGCGTCGTTCGCGTCGTCTGGTCCGGTGTGCGCGCTCGGCGCGCCCGTGCTCACAGCTCGCCCATCCGCCGGATCACGGGGGCCACCCGCTGGACGCCCTGCCGGTACGCCCCGCGCGCCGCGCCCCGTACGGCGCCGCGCACCACGCCCCGTACACCGCCGGGCTCCGCCTTCCGCGCACCGCCCGCCAGCGGGGTGCCGTCGGGGGCGAGATGGTGGCGCGCGAGCAGTCCGGGCAGATAGCCGGGGGCGCTGACGGGCGTGTAGTACGGGGCTATGGGAGGCAGTTCGTCCCGCGCCAGCAGTTCGGCGACCCGTGTCCGCGCCGTGTCGAAGGCCGTCTCGTATCTCCCGTCCGCCGCCACACCCTGTCCGGCCAGCCAGTACGGGTCGGGGGCCGGCCGGTGTCCGGCGTCGATACGGTCGAAGGAGGTCAGCAGCCCGGAGCCGAGGAAGTGATGGTTGCCGAGGGCCTCACGGACGCCGAGGTCGGTGAGGACGGCGGTCGGGATGCCCCGGTGCAGTGACTCCAGCGCCGCCGTGGACGAGACGGTGATCAGCAGATCGGCGCGGTCGAGGACCTCGCCCATATGCCCGTACACCAGCCGGAGGTTGGGCGGGACGCCGCCGGGGAGCCGCTCGGCGAGCCGCTGGTACGGGAGTTCTTCGAGGTGGGTGGTGTGCTCCCCGGGCCTGGAGCGCAGCTTGAGCAGCACCTCCCGGCGGGGGTGGAGCCGGGCGTGCCCGGCGAGCCGGCGCAGCAGATACAGCCGGTCGGCGCGGGTGGCGGGCACGGACGGCTGGGCGGCGAAGACCAGGGTGTCGCGCCCGGCCTCGGGCCGGTACGGCGTGCCGCCGAGGAAGGGCAGCGCGGCCTCCACGACGCCCGCCGGGTCGGCTCCGACGCCTTCGTACACCGCGCGGAAACGGTCCGCGTCATGACGGGAGTTGGCGAGGACGATGTCCGCGCCGTGCCGCAGCAGCAGACCATCGGCGAGCTTCTCGTAGACGACGCCGACATAGCCGGTGACGATGACGGGGCGGCGGCCGGGGCGACGGCCGGAGCAGCGGTCGGGGCGGCGGCCGGGGCCGAGCGCGGCGAGCCCGTGCAGCATGGCCTGGACGCCGCCGCCGACGAGAGCGAGGACGATCACGTCGAACGGGGTGTCGTCGGCGCCGTCCCCAGCCGCGAACGGAGCGCTGCCGTCGCCGTCCCCAGCCGCGAACGGGGCGCTGCCGTCGCCGTCCCCGGCCACGCGCCGGAGGAACTCGCCGCCGGTCACCTCATGGATCTCGTCCGCCTCCGCCCCGGTCTCGGCGAGCTGACGGGCCGTGGGGGTGGCGCGTCCGCGCAGCAGGAAGCCGGTCAGCCGGAGCGGGCCGGGGGCGATGCGGCGGGCGGTGAGCGCGCCCCATTTCCACCGGGTGTCGGAGTCGGCGAGTACGGCGACGCGTACGGCCTCGCTGGTAGGTGATGGCACATCCCGGACGTTAGGAAGGGATTCCGTTTCATGGCCCAACGCGATGGCAACAGCTGGTTAACAGCGCGCCTACGGACGGGGAAAGCGGCCGGGACGGGGAAAGGCGAACCCGTTCGCCGCTCTCCGTTCACCTGTTGTCCGGCTCACGGCAGGAATGCGGGCCGGGCTGCGGACTAATCTCACCGGGGTGGTCAAGCTCTCCGTCATCGTGCCGTTCTACAACGTACGGACATATGCGCCCGACACCCTGCGAAGTCTTCGGCGAAATACCCGGGGCGATTTTGAATTCCTGCTGGTCGACGACTGTTCGACGGACGGCACCCGGGAGATCCTGGAGCGCGCGGCGCCCGGGATACCGGGCGCCCGGCTGATCGCGCGGGAGCGGAACGGCGGGCTCGCGACCGCCCGCAACACCGGTCTCGACGCGGCGCGGGGCCGGTACATCGCCTTTCTCGACGGCGACGACTGGCTCGCCCCGGGCCATTTCGAGCGGCTGCTCGCCGCGCTGGAGGAGCTGGGCTGCGATTTCGTCCGCACCGACCATGTGCAGTGCACGGCCAGATCCCGCACGGTCCGCCGGGTGCCGGTGGGCCGGCGCGGGGAGGTGCTCAGCCCGCGTGAGGTGATCCTGCCCGCCGACCGGGCGACCGCGGTGGACTACCCCTTCGCCTGGGCCGGGATGTACCACCGGCGGCTGCTGGAGCGGGGGCTGCTGCGCTTCACGGACGGGCTGCGGACGGCGGAGGACCGGCCGTGGATCTGGCGGCTGCACCGGGACGCCGATTCATGTGCGGTGATCGGCGAACTCGGAGTCTTCTACCGGCGCGGAGTCGCCTCGTCGCTGACCCAGATCGGCGATATCCGACAGCTCGATTTCATCCCCGCATTCGATCAGGTGCTGGCGGAAACTGCCGCCGACCATGAATCGGCACGGCTGCTGCCGAAAGCGGTACGGACCTACTGCGCCGTCATCGCCCACCATCTGGGTTCGGTGGAGCGATTCGAACCGGCGGTGGCCCGTGAATTGCGGACGCTCAGTGCGGCGGCTCTGCGGCGGATGCCGCAGGGCGTGCTGAACGACGTACTCGATGCGCTGGACTCCGAACGGGCGCTGCGGCTGCGCAGACTCCGCCGTCGGCACTCCCTGACGGCCCGGGAGGCCACGGCCCGATGACCACGCGCGCACGGACCACGCAGATCTTCTACGCCTCCTCGCTGTACGGGGCCGCGACCCTGGCGGCGGCGCTCGACAGCGGTCTCTTCGCGGCGGCGGACCGCCGGCTGCTGCTGGTGGCGAACAACGCGCAGACCCCGGAGGTCTCACCGGCGCTGGACACCATGCCGGGCTTCGAGCGGCTGCGGGAGCGGTTCGACGGGGTGCTGTCGTGGAACGGGGCGATCGCGCCGTTCCACCCGGGCGGCTGGTCGCCGCGCGGGGACGACATCCCCCTGTGGGAGCGGTATCTGCGGCTGCTGTGGGGGCTGGGGGACGACCGGATCGAGCTGGCGGTGGAGTCGATCCAGGTCACCCCGGCGCTCTCGATCGCCCGGCTGTTCCCGGACGCGGCGCTGGATGTGTACGCGGACGGGCTGATGAGTTACGGGCCGACCCGCGACGCGATCGATCCGCTGGTGGGCGAGCGGGTGCGCAGGCTGCTCCATCTGGATCTGGTGCCGGGGCTGGAACCGCTGCTGCTGGCGGAGTTCGGGGCCGAGCCGCTGGTGGTGCCGGCGGAGGCGTTCGTCAAGGTGATCGCGGAACTGTCGGACGCGGCGGCGGAGGGGGAGTCGGTGGACTCGGTGGACTCGGTGGGGCCCTTCGGGGAATCCGCCGGGGAGCCCTCCGGGGAGTCCCTCGGCCGCGGGGAGGGCGCGGCGCTGCTGCTGGGCCAGTATCTGGCGGCGCTGGACATCCTCACCCCGGAGGAAGAGGAGGACCTCCATGTCCGGATGGTGCGCGCGGCGGTCGCCCGGGGGCATCGCCGTATCGTCTTCAAACCCCATCCGACGGCCCCGGCGTCCTGGACCCGGGCCCTGGAGCGGGAGGCCGCTGCGCTCGGTGCGGAGCTGACCGTACTGGAACGGCCCCTGCTCGCGGAGGTGGTGTACCGGCGGCTGCGGCCCTCGCTGGTGGTGGGCTGTTTCTCGACCGCGCTGCTGACCGCGAGCACGTTCTTCGGCATTCCGGCGGCGCGCGTCGGGACGGAGCCGCTGCTCGACCGGCTGACGCCGTACCAGAACAGCAACCGGATTCCGCTCACGATCGTGGACGCGGTGATTCCGGGACTCTCGGAGGACGGGCTGTCCGGGGACGGGTCGGACAGAGACGGGTCGGCCGGACCGGCCGGGCCGGAGCCGGTGCTGGACCGTACCGCGCTGCACGGGCTGGTGAAGGCGGTCGGCTTCGCCATGCAGCCGAGGATCAGAGCGGATCTGCGAGACGCGGCCGAGGAGTTCCTCGCCACCGGTCTCAACGGCCGTACGCTGCGCTACTTCAAGCGGCGGCGGCTCACGGCGCTGGGACTTCCCGGAGGAATGCCCGCGCCCAGGGGCGCTGCGGCCAGAAAGGTGGTGCGCGGGGCTCGCCGCCTGAAGCGAGCGGCTCTACGCTGAACGGACGGTCCCCGGGCTCCCGTAAAGAGCGCGGGGACCGTCCAGCTCCGTCCGGGCCCCGCCGCGCGCACACCGCCGCCCCGGCCCCTCTCGCATCGCATCGCCTTGCCTCGCCCTGCCCGGCCTTGCCTCGCCTCGCCTCGCTTCCGGACGCTCCGGCGTGACCGCTCGCCGTCGAGCCCGTACGGACGCCGACGCACACCGCACCGCCGCACCCCCGCGCACGCCGGGACCGGTGATTTCCCGGGAACACGGTCCGGGCAAGACGGCGGGCGCCCCCAAAAGGGGCCTAAGGTCCCTGTCCGGAGGTGTGGTGCGCGTACCACCCTGGTGATCGGATCAAGAGTCGATCAGCTCTATCAGTGCTTTCGGAAGGGGCTGGCGAACCATGAGGCACCGCAGGGTCGCCGACCTGATGACGCCCACCGCGGTGAGCGTCCAGCGCGGGACCGCGTTCAAGGAGATCGCGCGCCTGCTCGACGAGTACGGCATCACGGCCGTGCCCGTGATCGACGAGGACGAGCGGCCGGTCGGGGTCGTGTCGGAGGCGGATCTGCTCCGCCGGCACACGTCCCGGACGACCGCGAGCACCGCCGAGGGGCTGATGTCCAGCCCGGCCATCGTGGCGCAGCCCCAGTGGAGCGCGATCCGGGCGGCCCGGGTGATGGAGGAGCACCGGATCAAACGGCTGCCGGTGGTGGACGGCTCGGGCCGGCTCACCGGGGTGATCAGCCGCAGCGATCTGCTCCAGCTCTTTCTGCGCAGGGACCGGGCGATCCAGGAGGAGATCCTGGAGGATGTGCTCACCCAGACTCTGGGGCTCGCGCCGTCCGCGCTGACCGTGGACGTGTCCGACGGCAGGGTGACCCTCAGCGGCACGGTGGAGCGCAGATCCCTGCTGCCCGTCTTCGTACGGCTCTGTGAGAGCGTCGACGGTGTGGTGGAGGTGGTCGACCGGCTCTCCTACCGGCTCGACGACAGCGGCGCCACTGCCGCCCCCGGGACGCTCGGCGACTGACCGACCTCGCGGTCCGCCTAACAGGGCTCGGCGGGCCAGCCGAAGACCGGGGTCGTACGCTGCCGCTTGGGCGGCCCCGCGCCGACCGCCTCCAGCTCCCGGTCCGCCACCCGCATCAGCCGTCCGGACAGATCGCGCAGGGCGCGACCCGCCGCGAGCTCGTCGCCGATCTCCGGTATGTCGAGATCCTGGGGGTTGCAGTGGGCCGTGCCGTGACCGGTGAGCTCCGTCGTGCCGGTGTCCAGTACGGCTCGTGCCCTGGTCGTGCCGGACTCCTCGGTCAGGACCAGGCCGACCTTCCACTCCAGTGTCCGGTCCATGGCGCACCTCCTGCCTCCAGCATCCCCCCGCCCGCGCCGGCCCGCACGATGCCCCCGTTCCGGCCCCGGGACGGCTCCCCTGGGGCCCCTGGGGCCCACAGCAGGCACCGCACCGCCGAACGGTCCGCGTCAGGCGCTGCTGAGCGAGAGCTTCACCGCGAATCCGAGGAAGAGCGCTCCGGCCGCGGAGGTCGCCCCCGCCGACAGCCGCTTACGTCGGCGGAAGGCGGCGGCCAGATGGGTGCCGGTGAATATCAGCACGCTGAGATAGAGCATGCTCGCCACCTGGAGGCATCCGCCGAGCACCGCGAAGGAGAGCGCGGGGTAGGCGTACGCAGGGTCCACGAACTGCACAAAGAACGCGATCATGAACAGGATCGCCTTGGGGTTGAGCAGGCTGATCACGAACGCCCTGCGGAACGGCCGCTCGCCGCCCCGAGCCGGGTCGGCCCCGGGGGCGTCGTCCGAAACGTCGGCCGACCGCTCGTGCCGGGCCCGCCACATCGACCAGGCGGCCCGCAGCATCCCTATCGCCAGCCAGGTGAGATAGCCCGCGCCGACGAACTTCACTATGCCGAAGAGCAGGTCATTGGCCTGGAGCAGCGAGGCGACTCCAGCGGCTGACAGCACCATCAGCACCGTGTCGCCACACCAGACGCCCGCGGCGGCCGTGTACCCGGAGCGCACGCCGCGCCGCGCGGCGACCGAGAGCACATAGAGGGAGTTGGGCCCCGGCAGCAGAACGATCAGGACGAGGCCCGCCAGATAGGTCGGAAGATCGGTTACACCCAGCACAAGAGGGAGTGTCGCACAGAGGTACGACATTGCGGCCTGTGTTAGCTACCACCTGCGGAGATCGCCCCCGCCGCCCCCGCCGCCCCCGCCGCCCCTGCCGCCTCTGCCACCCCCCAGCCTTCTCAGAAGGCGTCCTTCGGCACATACGTCCCCCACACCTCACGGAGCGCGTCACAGACCTCGCCGACGGTGGCCCGCGCCCGCAGCGCCTCCTTCATCGGCACAAGGATGTTCCACGTCCCCCCGGCGGCCTCGCGCACCGCGTGGAGTGCCGTGTCCACGGCGCTCCGGTCCCGCCCGGCGCGCAGCGCGGCCAGCCGCTCGGCCTGCCGGGCCTCGATCGCCGGGTCGACGCGCAGCGGCTCGTACGGCTCCTCCTGGTCCAGCGTGAAGCGGTTGACGCCCACGACGACCCGCTCTCCGCTGTCGGTCTCCCGGGCGATCCGGTACGCGCTGCGCTCGATCTCGCTCTTCTGGAAGCCGTGCTCGACGGCGCCGACCGCGCCGCCCAGCTCCTCGACCCGGCGCATCAGCGCGACGGTCTCCTCCTCCACATCGTCCGTCAGCCGCTCGACGGCGTACGAGCCCGCGAAGGGGTCGACGGTGGCGGTCACATCGGTCTCGTACGCCAGCACCTGCTGGGTCCGCAGCGCCAGCCGGGCGGCCTTGGCCGTGGGGAGGGCGATGGCCTCGTCGAAGGAGTTGGTGTGCAGCGACTGGGTGCCGCCGAGGACGGCCGCCAGCCCCTGGACCGCGACCCGTACGAGATTGACCTCGGGCTGCTGGGCGGTCAGCTGCACTCCCGCCGTCTGGGTGTGGAAGCGCAGCATCAGCGACCTGGGGTCCCGGGCCCCGAACTCCTCCCGCATCACCCGCGCCCAGATCCGGCGGGCGGCCCGGAATTTGGCGACCTCCTCCAGGATCGTGGTGCGGGCGACGAAGAAGAACGAGAGCCGGGGCGCGAAATCGTCCACCGCCATGCCCGCCGCGAGCGCCGTACGGACGTACTCGACGCCGTTGGCGAGAGTGAAGGCGATCTCCTGCGCGGGCGTCGCCCCGGCTTCCGCCATGTGGTAGCCGGAGATGGAAATGGTGTTCCACCGGGGGATTTCGGTTCGGCAGTACCGGAAGACGTCCGAGATCAGCCGCAGTGACGGCTTCGGCGGAAAGATATAGGTGCCACGGGCGATGTACTCCTTGAGGATGTCGTTCTGCACGGTTCCGGTGAGCCGGTCGGCCGGAATGCCCTGCTCGTCGCCGATGAGCTGATAGAGCAGCAACAGCAGCGCGGCAGGAGCGTTGATCGTCATCGAGGTGGAGACCTGGTCCAGGGGGATTCCGTCGAGCAGCACGCGCATATCGTCGATGGAGTCGATCGCCACTCCCACCTTGCCGACCTCGCCGTGCGCGATGGGGGCGTCCGAGTCATGGCCCATCTGGGTCGGCAGATCGAATGCGACCGAGAGGCCCTTGGCGCCCTGGGCGATCAGCTGCCGGTAGCGGGCGTTGGACTCGGCGGCGGTGCCGAAACCGGCGTACTGCCGCATGGTCCACGGACGGCCGGTGTACATCGTCGGGTAGACGCCGCGGGTGAACGGGTACGAGCCCGGATCGCCCAGTTTCTCCGCGGGGTCCCAGCCTTTCTGCGTATCCGGACCGTATACCGGTTCGATAGGACGTCCGGACTCGGACTGGCGTGTCACTATCTGCCTCCCCTGTATCCGCTTCGGGACTTCTTCTCCATAATGCTCGGGATTACGCAACCGGACCGGGCGGAATTCCCTCTTCAGAGGTGGAACGGAATCCAGGGGGATGAGATGCCACGCACCATCGCCGTACGCGGAACACTCGCCATGCTGGCCGTGCTCGCCATGGTCACCGGCTGCACCGCCCAGGCGGCCGACCGGCCGGACGGGCGCGACGACTCACGGCCGGGCGGCTCATCGGCCGTTTCCTCCCCGGCTCCGGCACCAGCGGCGTCGCCCACACCGGAGCCGGCGGACGAACCAGGACGAGAGCCGGGACACGAGCCGAAGGCGGCCCCGGAGCCGAAGAAACCGCCCGAGTCCAGCGCACCCCCGGCCGACGTGCTGATGAGCCAGGGATCGCAGGGCGCCAAGGTCCGCGAGCTTCAGGCCAGACTCGCCCAGATCGGCTGGTTCGACGGTGCCCCGACCGGTTTCTACGGACAGGTCACCGTCGCCGCCGTACGGGGTTTCCAGGGCAAGCGGGGGCTGCCCGCGACGGGGAAGACGGACACCGTGACCTGGCGGCGGCTGCTCGCGATGACCACCGAGCCGACCGCCGGCGAACTGAACGGCGAGGCCGTGCGGAAACCGGCCGCCAAGCTCGACGCACGCTGTCTGACCGGCCGGGTGATGTGCGTCAGCAAGACGACCCGGACCCTGTCCTGGGTGGTGGACGGCACGGTCCGCGCCACCATGGACGTCCGCTTCGGCTCGGAGTACACGCCGACCCGGGAGGGCTCCTTCAGCGTCTTTCTGACATCACGGCACCATGTCTCGACGCTGTACGACACACCGATGCCGTACGCGATGTTCTTCAGCGGCGGCCAGGCGGTGCACTACTCGTCGGACTTCGCGGCCCGTGGCTACAACGGCGCGTCCCACGGCTGCGTCAATGTGCGGGACCGGGCGGCGATCGCCGCGCTGTTCGCGGAGGTCCGCAAGGGGGACAAGGTCGTCGTCCACTGGTGAGTACGCGCGACGGCCGGGACGGCGGAAGGGTGGGCCGGGACGGCGGGAAGAGGTGGCGCGGGCGGAACCGGGGGAACGTGCCCCGCCCGCGCCAGTGCGCCCAGCCGTAGGTACGGGGGGAACCCCGGCTTCTGGCGCCGCCGATGACCAGTCGGCTCACTCACTACTGCGCCACATGCCTCAGAAACGTCACACCGGGCCGTACGCAGGGGAAGAACTGCTGGTCAGCGGGGTGGAGATCGGTCCGGGCCGCTGACTGCCTCTGCCTCCGCCCTGCCCCTGTTCCTGCCCCTGTTCCTGCTCCTGTTCCTCGTTCTTGCCTTCGCCCCGGCCCTTGTCCTTCCCCTTGCCATGACCCTTGCCCTTCCCCTTGCCATGGCCTTTGCCGTTCCCCTGGCCCTTGCCCTTGCCCTCTCCCCCACTGCCGCCCGCGCCACCCCCATAGCCGGACTTATCGGGCTTATCAACCTTCTCGGGTCGGCGCTGCTCCCCGTCGAGCACCTGATCGCAGAAGCGCTCGACCCGGTGGGGACCCTTCGCGATCTTCTCCAGCCATCTCTCGCGCACCCGCCCGATGGTTCCGTCCCGGTGGTCACGGCAGGCGTCGGCCAGTGCCCGGTGCCGCTCATGCCCGTTGCCGCCCCGGCGCTCCCCGGGCACCGGATCCGGACCGCCGCCCGGCCTCCGGTCCCCTTCCCGGGAAACGGTGGCGGAGCCGGAGGGCCCGGTCACGGCGCTGGAGGGAGTTGAGGGAGTTGTCGACGGGGCGTCCGGGCCGTCCGCCGACGGGGACGCCCCGGGCTTCGCTCCCCCAGCGGTCCCGGGCGGCGGGGACTTCGCGATCCGGGCCCTGGGCGACTCGGTGGCCGGCTGCCCCGGCTGCCCGGCCCCGGAGACCGAGGAACCCGCCGGGGACTCGTCGAAAGGAGAGGGCAGCAGCCCAGCGCCCGCCGCCACCGCCACCCCGCCGAACGCGAACCCGGCCACGGCGGCGACCACCCCGAACCGCACCGGTCCGAGCAGCCGCGAGGAGAGCGCGGGGCGCGGCGGCGGAGCCAGCCGTACGATCCCCAGCTGGGCGTCCTCCACCGACCGCGGACCGCCTGCCGCGCCACCGGCCGGGACGGCGTCCGCCCGCGCCTCCCGGAAGGCCGCCAGCGCACGGGCCTCACCGGGCATCTCACCGCCGTCGGAGTGGCCGGGGCCGGGGAGTCGCGGTCCGCGCACCGTGCGCAGCGCCTGGTTCAGTCGTACGGCCTGGGTACGGGCTTCGCCTTCCGGCGGTTCGACCGGTTCACCGCGCAACAACCGCTCCGCCGTGCCCTCGTCAAGCCACTCGTACCGCTTGTCGGCCATCACATGTCCTTCTGCGTCCGCAGCCGAATATGCGTCACACCGGCCGGCGCGGCGGCACCCGGTCGTGGCACGCGCTGCGGAGGCAAGCCGTTCAGATCCGCGCCGCGGTCGGCGGAACCGGCGTCCGCGCCGTCCCCTTCGGCACCGTCCGCACCGTACGCCCTCCCGGCCGGATCCGGGTACTCCGCTCGCCCCGGACCGCCGTCCGGGTACTCCAGACTCTCCGCGCCCAGCAGTTCGGCCAGCCGTTTGAGCCCGCGGTGCGCCGCGGTGCGTACGGCTCCGGGGCGCTTGCCGAGGGTTCTGGCGGCGCTCTTCGCGTCGAGGCCGACCACGACGCGCAGCACCACCGCCTCGGCCTGGTCCTGCGGGAGCTGGGCGATGAGCGCCATGGTGCTGCCGGTGGAGAGGGACTCCATCGCCTCGTCGGCGGTGTCCGACTCCGCGGGCCGTCCGGTGAGTTCGCTCTCGTCGCCGCCGACCGCGGGGCGGCGGCCTCTCATCCGCAGATGATCGAGGGCCCGGTTCCGGGCTATTCGGGCGGCCCAGCCCCGGAAGCGGTCGGCGTCACCGCTGAACCGGTCCAGATCGCGGGCGATCTGGAGCCATGCCTCGGATGTCACATCCTCGGCGTCCGGGTCCCCGACGAGAGTCCGTACATAGCCGAGCAGCCGCGGATGCACCGCGCGGTACACAGTACGGAAGGCACACTCGTCCCCGCCCTGCGCCGCGAGCACCGCGGCGGTCAGCTCCGCGTCGTCCCCCAGCACTACCTCAACCTGTTCCGAATCGCAGCTGGTCACCACTGCCCGCGCCACCAGGGCGCGAGCTCAGCACGCTACGGCGTTCCCAGGGCCGCGTCCATAAGTTGTACAACTTGCAACAATATGCCGAATCAGCAGGGTGTGACAGAAAACGCCGACCCGGCGCTGAATGAAGTACGGGGACGCGACGCGACCCCGGCGGACGGCGATCGGGGCCTCTCCTGTGGGGGGTGGCGGCCCCGGTCGTCCTTCCATCTGCCACGACATGTACCCGCTAAAACCCGTGAGGCTCACCGAGATCACGGCGGGTTCAGCTCTGGACACGAGCCCGTCGCGAGACGACGGCGCGCAGCACCCGCTGGCCCTCGGTCGACACCGTCAGCACCTGGCGCAGCCCGGAGCCGCCGTCCCCGGCGGCGAGGATCTCCAGCACTCTCAGCTGCCGGCGCAGTTCCCCGGTGACCAGCGGACCGGCTCCGGCGGGGGGCTCTCCCTCACGGCATCCCTTGAGGACCTCGACGACATCGGCGGCCTCCGGCTCCCCGCCGCCGGGGCCCGCGTCGAAGCGGTGATGCAGTTCGAGCGCGGCGACGGAGCAGTCGTCGGCCCACTCGCGCAGCGGGCCCGCCGCCCAGACGGCGGGCGCGGCGTCGAGCATCTGCCGTACGAGCGAGGAGGCCGCGGCCCGTACGGTTCCGTGACCGCGCCCCGCCCCTTGACCCCGTACGGTTCCGTCCCCGCGCCCCGCCCTTTGATCCCGTACGGTTCCGTCCCCGTACCCCGCCTTCTGGTCCTTCACGGTTCCGGTCCGGCCGCCGACTTCCATCCGTACGGCCTCGGAGTCCTCGGAGTCCGCCATCGCCTCCCTGGCCACGGCGAGCGAGCCGGGCCAGCTCTCCGCTCCTCTGGCCAGCCCCGCCCAGAGCGGACGCAGCGCGCCGGCCTCGGACGAGAGCAGCGGCAGGCAGCGTTCCAGACAGGCGAGCCCGCTCGCGGCGAGCCCCCGCTCATCCGCTTCCGCGATCAATTCCCTCAGACACTTCGACGCCATGGACGCCTCCCCTCCCGGACGCGCCTCGCGGATCTGGACCTGACCAGCCCCGCAGGCCCGTTCAGCGGCGCGGTTTTCGGGCCGCTTGGCGCAAAGTACCCCCTTCCGCGCTCCCGCCGCCATGGGTTGTGCGGAGCTGAGCGGTCTTGCCGCTCCCCCTTCGATATCCATCAACTAAGCGCTTCTCATACACATTTACACCACACATCTGTTACATTCTGCCCACCTGCCACTCGGTTCACGGAGCGCGTAGCCGTTCCCGATCCGGGGTGGCGGGCAGCGGCGGTGTGAGCCCGCACGCCCCCGAGCGGACTCACACCGCGACGCTCGGCCCGATGCGCACCACGGACCACGCGCCGCGGACCACGCACCAAGGACCCTGCGCGCACCACGGACCCTGCGCGCACCACGGCCCCCGCACGCACCACGGCCCGGCCGGCTCAGCCGCTGACCTTTCCCGCCAGGGTGCGGAAGTCCTGCCAGCTCCGGGTGGGCGTACGCGGATCCCAGACCTTCTGCGCGGTCGCCGCCAGCGGCAGCGCGATGCCCTGGGCGATCTGCTCCTGGGTCTGCGCCTGCGAGAGATCGCACCAGATGGCGAATCTGCCGCCCAGGATCTGGCCGGAGTACTTCTCCGGAACCGGCTGGGTGCCGCGCAGCACCAGCGGGGTCCACTGCTCATAGATCCGCTGACCGGTCGGATAGTGGAACTCATTGGGCTCGCCGAGCACGTAGTAGAGGTACTCGTCGTTGACGTTCACCACCGGCCGGCCCTCCTCCAGATACTCCACGGGGGGCCGCGCCCCGATCTCCTTGCCGGTCCAGTACTCGACCTGGATGTCCTTGTCGACGGAGACCTGGCCGCCCCGGAAGAAGCCGTCGTTCCAGGCCATGAGCTTCCGGCCGAGGGGGCGCAGCACCGCCCCCCGGTCGTTCACCCAGGCGGTCGCCAGATCCTGGATGCGGCCCTGGGGCCCGTACTCCTGACGGGCGAGAGCGGCGAGAGCGGGGAAGGACGCCTCCGGGTTCTGCCGGGTCAGCGCCTGGTACTCGTCCCCGCCCAGATGCCAGTACGCGCCCTTGAACAGCCCGGCGTACTCCTTCAGCAGCTCGTCCACCAGCCGCGCGGAGGCGGGGTTGCCGATGTCGATGGCCCCGCGCACGGGGCTGCCCGCCGCGTCCTTCAGCTGGAGCTGGGGGTTCTTGGCCAGCACCGCGCCCAGATGGCCCGGTGAGTCGAGTTCGGGGATGACCGTGATGTGCAGCGAGTCGGCGAGTTCGAGGATCCGCCGGACCTCGGCCTTGGTCAGATGCTCGCGGGAGACGATGTCCGGGTGGGTGTCCGACGCGATACGGAACCCCTGGTCGTCGGAGAAGTGCAGGCCCAGCTGGTTGAGCTTGAGGTCGGCCATCTCGCGGAGCCGGTCCTCTATCCAGCCCGCGGTGAAGTACTTGCGGGCGATGTCGACCATCAGTCCGCGCTGCGGCCGGTCGGGAGCGTCGCGTACGACCCCTTCGGGCATCGCCCCGCCGGAGCGGACGGCCTGTTTGAGGGTGCGGGTGCCGTAGAACACCCCGGCCTCGGCGGGGCCGGATATCCGCACCCGGCGGTCGGCGGTGACGACCGTGTACGACTCCGGGCCGCCGGCCTCGGGGGTGGCTGAGGGAGCAGCGGACGGGGTGGCGGGGGACCCGCTGAGGGCCAGCTCCACATCGCCCGGGCGGGCCGCGGCCGTCCCCCGGTAGGCGATCTTCAGCTCCCCGGCGAGGAGCCTGCCCTCGTCGGCGAGCTCCTCGCTGCCCTTGGCGACCACGACTCCGGCCCCGGGCTCCGGCCGCCAGCCCGGCCCGCGGGCGGGCTCATGGGTCCGTACCGCGGGAATGACGGCGGGGGCCGAGGAGAGAGGGTACGTCTGCGAGGGCGTGGGGCTCGCGGAGGTCGCCGCCGCCTCGCGCCCGGGTTCCCCCGATTCACCGGTTCCCGACCCGACCGAACCGCCCGGCCCGCCGTTGGAGCAGCTGCTCAGCGCCAGGGAGAGCGTGACGGAGAGTGCGATGGCGAGCGTCGTGGCACCGACAGGGTTACGCCCGGATTGCCGTATCACTCGGATACCTCCCTAAATGTTCGAAAAATCCAGCGAGTACCCCCAAGATCCCCCAGGCCGTCGCTCACATAAAGCGAAACCCTCCCGTTCGGGTGAAAATCGCGCATTCATCGGACAGCTCTTCGCACACATCGATAGCGTTATGGCTCATCCGTCTCCCCCTTCCCAGCGGTTCCGCTGTTCTGTTCGAGGAGCCCACGCTGTCCAGCGAATCCCACGCCGGCCTCCCGAAGCGACCGCCGTCACTCCACCACACCGCGGGCGTCCCCGCCCCTTCAGCGGTGGCGCACCGGACCCACCCGCACCCCCGTCCCCCGGCGCAGCGCGGCGACACGCCCGGACCGGACCGGCGGGCGGCGCTCGGCGACACACCTGGACCGGACCAGCGAGCGGCGCTCGGCGACGCGCCCGAAGCGGACCGGCGCAGACCACTCGGCAACGCGCCCGAAGCGGACCAGCGCAGACCACTCGACGACACACCCGAAGCAGACCAGCGCAGACCACTCGACGACACACCCGAAGCAGACCAGCGCAGACCACTCGACGACGCACCTGGACTGGACCAGCGCAGGCCGCCCGGTGCCCCGCCCGTACCGGACCAGCGGCAGCCGCCCCGTGACACGCCCGGGCTGGCGCACTTCAACGCCGCCGACCAGCGGGCGGCCGTCGCCACCCTGCTGACCTGCTGCCGGAGCCGCCGCTGGGCGCGGCTGGTGGCGGAGCACCGCCCCTACCCCGATCTCGACGCGCTGCTCGCCGCCGGGGACGAGGCCAGCTTCGACCTCACCCCCGCCGACCTCAGCGAGGCGCTCGCCGGGGAGCCGTCGATCCGCGCCCGCCCGGACGCGCGCCCCTGGGCGCGTATCGCGCTCACCGCCGCACATGAGAAGTACCAGCGGACCTTCCACCACGGCTTCGTGATCGCGCTGGACGACCGCGAGCCCACCGAGCATCTCAACCGGGTCCTGGCCGACATCCACCGCCGCCTCTCGAACGAGCCGGAGCGGGAGCGCGAGATCGCCGCCGAGGAGCTGCGCGGACTCGCCCGTTCCAGGCTGGCGCGGCTGATCGCGGATCCCGTGGGACGGGCTCCTTCCGAGTCTTTCCGATAGCCCGTCCGTGGCTGTTTGATTGCCTGTTTGATCACACCTGAGGACCCCGGGCGAACGAACCGACAAGTCGTCGCTACGATGGCCGGGGCCGGTGGACCGTACCCGGCCGGGCCAGACCGACAAACCAAGCCGGCAGGCCCTAGTCCCCGCTTTCGGAGGGTTCTTCCGTGCCGGCTGGAACGCTGTACCGCGGCCGGGAAGGAATGTGGTCCTGGGTGGCTCATCGAGTCACCGGCGTCCTCATCTTCTTCTTCCTGTTCGTCCATGTCCTGGACACCGCACTTGTCCGCGTCTCTCCCGAGGACTACGACAAGGTCGTAGCCGTCTACAAGACGCCCATCGTCGCGTTGCTGGAGTACGGCCTTGTCGCGGCCGTCCTGTTCCACGCGCTCAACGGCCTGCGAGTGATCGCCGTGGACTTCTGGTCCAAGGGCCCCCGCTACCAGAAGCAGATGCTCTGGTCCGTCATGGGCATCTGGATCGTGCTGATGGCAGGCGCGCTCTACCCCGTCCTCGGTCACGCCGCACGCGAACTCTTCGGGAGCTGAGGCCGGATATGTCTACTGACACCTCTTCCGCCATCGGGCCCGTCGAGGGCGATGCCGTCGTCTACGACGTGGACAACCCCGCCCCGCTGATCGAGGCCCCTCGCAAGCGCACGGGCAAGACCCCGCGCGCCACCCGGGGCAATTTCGAGATGGCCGCCTGGCTGTTCATGCGCCTGTCCGGCGTGGTCCTGGTCGTCCTGGTCATCGGCCATCTGCTGATCCAGCTGGTGCTGGACGGCGGCGTCTCCAAGATCGGCTTCGCCTTCGTCGCGGGCCGCTGGGCGTCCCCGTTCTGGCAGGTCTGGGATCTGCTGATGCTCTGGCTCGCCATGCTGCACGGCGCGAACGGCCTCCGCACGGTCATCAACGACTACGCCGAGCGCCCGAACACGCGACTGTGGCTCAAGGGCCTGCTGTACACCGCCACGGTGTTCACCATCCTGCTGGGCACGCTGGTGATCTTCACCTTCGACCCGAACATCCGCTAAAGCCGGGGCTGACGAACCAATGAAGATCCACAAGTACGACACCGTCATCGTCGGCGCCGGCGGCGCGGGCATGCGCGCGGCCATCGAAGCCACCAAGCGCAGCCGTACCGCCGTACTGACGAAGCTCTACCCCACCCGCTCCCACACGGGCGCGGCGCAGGGCGGCATGGCCGCCGCGCTCGCCAATGTGGAGGAGGACAACTGGGAGTGGCACACCTTCGACACGGTCAAGGGCGGTGACTACCTGGTCGACCAGGACGCCGCCGAGATCCTGGCGAAGGAGGCCATCGACGCGGTCCTCGACCTGGAGAAGATGGGCCTGCCGTTCAACCGGACCCCGAACGGCACCATCGACCAGCGCCGGTTCGGCGGGCACTCCCGCAACCACGGCGAGGCCCCGGTCCGCCGCTCCTGCTACGCCGCCGACCGTACCGGTCATATGATCCTCCAGACGCTGTATCAGAACTGCGTCAAGGAGGGCGTGGAGTTCTTCAACGAGTTCTACGTCCTGGACCAGCTGATCACCGAGGTCGACGGCGTCAAGATGTCGGCGGGCGTGGTCGCGTACGAGCTGGCCACCGGCGAGATCCATGTCTTCCAGGCGAAGTCGGTCATCTACGCCTCCGGCGGCACCGGCAAGTTCTTCAAGGTGACCTCCAACGCGCACACCCTCACCGGCGACGGCCAGGCGGCCTGCTACCGGCGCGGGCTGCCGCTGGAGGACATGGAGTTCTTCCAGTTCCACCCGACGGGCATCTGGCGCATGGGCATCCTGCTCACGGAGGGCGCTCGCGGTGAGGGCGGCATCCTGCGCAACAAGGACGGCGAGCGCTTCATGGAGAAGTACGCGCCGGTCATGAAGGACCTCGCCTCGCGTGACGTGGTCTCGCGCTCCATCTACACGGAGATCCGCGAGGGCCGTGGCTGCGGTCCCGAGGGCGACCACGTCTATCTGGACCTCACCCACCTTCCGCCGGAGCAGCTGGACGCCAAGCTCCCGGACATCACCGAGTTCGCGCGTACGTACCTGGGCATCGAGCCGTACACGGACCCGATCCCGATCCAGCC
Source organism: Streptomyces jumonjinensis (assembly GCF_009600885.1). Lineage (GTDB taxonomy): Bacteria > Actinomycetota > Actinomycetes > Streptomycetales > Streptomycetaceae > Streptomyces > Streptomyces jumonjinensis. The sequence goes on along the minus strand of NZ_VCLA01000086.1, from coordinate 44,507 downwards.
GACGGCGCACTACGCGATGGGCGGCATCCCGACCAATGTCGAGGGTGAGGTCCTCCTGGACAACACCACCGTGGTCCCGGGTCTGTACGCGGCCGGCGAGGTCGCCTGTGTGTCGGTGCACGGCGCCAACCGTCTGGGCACCAACTCGCTGCTCGACATCAACGTCTTCGGCAAGCGCTCCGGCATCGCCGCCGCCGAGTACGCCGTGAAGAGCGACTACGTCGACCTTCCGGAGGACCCGGCCTCGCTGGTCGTGGACCAGGTGGAGCGGCTGCGGAACTCCACGGGCAGCGAGCGGGTCGCGGAGATCCGCCGTGAGCTCCAGGAGACGATGGACGCCAACGTCATGGTGTTCCGGACCGAGCAGACCATCAAGACGGCCGTCGAGAAGATCGCCGAGCTGCGCGAGCGCTACCGGAACGTGTCCATCCAGGACAAGGGGAAGCGCTTCAACACGGATCTGCTGGAGGCCATCGAGCTGGGCAATCTGCTCGATCTGGCCGAGGTGATGGCCGTGTCGGCGCTGGCCCGCAAGGAGTCGCGCGGCGGTCACTACCGCGAGGACTACCCGAACCGCGACGACGTCAACTTCATGCGCCACACCATGGCGTACCGCGAGGTCGGCGACGACGGCTCCGAGACCGTCCGTCTCGACTACAAGCCGGTCGTCCAGACCCGCTACCAGCCGATGGAGCGTAAGTACTGATGGCTACCCCTGTCATGGACAAGGCCGAGGCGGAGGCCGCCGCCTCGCCCTACATCACGGTCACCTTCCGCATCCGGCGCTTCAACCCGGAGCTGTCGGAGCACGCGGTCTGGGAAGACTTCCCGATCGAGATCGACCCGAAGGAGCGGGTGCTCGACGGTCTCCACAAAATCAAGTGGGACCTCGACGGCACCCTGACCTTCCGCCGCTCGTGCGCGCACGGCATCTGCGGCTCGGACGCGATGCGGATCAACGGCAAGAACAGGCTCGCCTGCAAGACCCTGATCAAGGACATCAACCCGGAGAAGCCGATCACGGTCGAGGCCATCAAGGGCCTGACGGTCCTCAAGGACCTGGTCGTGGACATGGAGCCGTTCTTCCAGGCATACCGGGACGTGATGCCCTTCCTGGTCACCAAGGGCAACGAGCCCACCCGCGAGCGCCTCCAGTCCGCCGAGGCCCGCGAGCGCTTCGACGACACCACCAAGTGCATCCTGTGCGCGGCGTGCACCACGTCGTGCCCGGTGTTCTGGAACGACGGCCAGTACTTCGGCCCGGCGGCGATCGTCAACGCCCACCGCTTCATCTTCGACAGCCGCGACGAGGCGGGCGAGCAGCGCCTGGAGATCCTGAACGACAAGGACGGCGTGTGGCGCTGCCGCACGACGTTCAACTGCACGGACGCATGCCCCCGCGGCATCGAGGTCACGAAGGCCATCCAGGAAGTCAAGCGCGCCCTGATCACGCGCCGCTTCTGATCGTCCTGCCGGCTGTATGTGGAGGGGCCCCGATCCGGGTGGGATCGGGGCCCTTCGGCATGGTGGCCGTCTCTTCCGGGTTCGTCGCTCTCAGCCGAACCGACCGCCGGTTCAGAGCGGAGGGACGAGAACAGTCACGAATCCGGGGATCTCCGTCTGCTCCACATAGATGCGCACACGACATGGCCCTGGTGACAGCCCAATCGTCACAAAATTATCCCCCGGTACATCCCTGACCCTGAGTCGACCATGCTGGAAATTCAGAGTCCCGTCAAAGAACTCCACCAGACCATCCGGCTTTCCCTCACCCTCTAGAACCTCAACCGAAACAAGGCCGTCCATTGCGTGCACCACACCTACGGACACAGATCTAGCAGGGTCGGGTTCCACGGGCTCGCCAGATGGACCGATCTCTGCACTGAGAGGCCTGTCTGCATCCTCGACGAATACCATCCCATTGGAGGCCGCGAACTCCACGGCCGCAAGCTTCTCGTTCACATTCACTCCTCAGGAATTCCACGAGATCGCGAAAGGTTTGGGACTCCACCGTCAGCCGGCATGTGCCCCACGAGCCCTCCCTGACGGTTGGAGCAGGGCCCGCAGTGCGGGTACAGCCGCTGCGACGCCCCAGGGCGAACAAACCTGGAGACCGGCTGATGATCCGGAGTCCAGTTTGGACGCCCCGGCGAGGACGCCCCGCAGCTATGGCAGCCAAACCAGTCTCCGATCCGATTGATCTCATCCTTCTCGGCTTTCGTGAAGCGCTGCGACTGAGATCGTGCAGGTATCGATTCAGCTGCATACGGTCCAGGCCGAGTGAGGTCGTAGGCAGGAGTAGAACCACAATCTGCATTGTGAACGAGGATCGGTGTCGCGCCTGCCAGCACATAGTACGTGTGAATATCCGCGACGGTCAGGTTGTAGACCCTCGCCTGCTGCGTCCAGCGCTTGACCGCGGTGATCTGGACGCGGGTGCCGCCGCCGGTCTGGAGGAGTTGGCCGGCCTGGAGGTCGGTCGCGTCGATCCAGGCGCTCAACTCCGGGACCCAGAACGGGTGGGCGTCCGTGGCGGTGATCGAGGTGGCGCGCTTGCCGTCGGAACCGTCGAGGTCGAGGGTGATCCTCACCAGGTCCTTGGAACCGTTGCTGGTGATCTCCGCCGTGACGGCCTTGGCCGCCGTCTCACCGGTTTCGGGATCGGTCGCCAGGACCTTCTCGCCGACCTTGACGTCCTCGATCGGCTTCTTCGTGCCATCCGCCATCAGGACCTTGGTGCCGGGCGTAAAGCTGCTGGCTGAACCGCAGGGACTGCCCTTCGACTTGCCGCCGGGGCGTGCTGCCCGGCCCATGCCGACACCGAAGAACATGCTCTGGGCAAAGAACTTCGCGAAAATCTGAGCCTTTCCTCCCGGGCAGACGCCGGTCTCATGACAGGCCCTCATCTGAAGCCCGGACAGATCCTTTTCATAGGAAGGCAGCTCGGGATCCGGACCGTTGTACCAGAGCTTTCGCTCTATCGCATCCTTGCGGATGAACTTGATATATTTCTTCGCCCCCGGGTAATCCGCAGCTATGCTCAGGCCCGGATAAATGGAGACATATTTTTTGTTCACCTGAGAAGGAGGAGCATGCCTGGCCCGCCAGTCGTCCCACGCCTTATTCATGGCATCGTGGGAATTCATCCCCTTGTCTCTGTTTATCTGATAGTAAACAGCCCGCAGTTCACCGTTGGTCGCTTTCCCGCTGCTCGGCTCGTACATATACGCCAGCCCCGACGGATCGCTCTTGCTGATCGGGCTGTTGTTGCTGTACGCGTACCCGTTCATCTGGAGTGGGTCGCCGATGTCGATCAGTGGGTCCGCCGAGATGAAACGGCCTGCGGTCTGGTCGTATTCGCGGGCTCCGATATGGGTCAGGCCGGTGGAGTCGTCGATGCCCACGCCGAGGTAACCGCGCTTGTTGGGCCACTGGGCGGGCTTGGTGCCGCGGAGTTCGCCGAAGGGCTTGTAGGCGCGGCGGGTGACGGACTGGCCGCTGTGGACCTCGACGGCGGTGTTGGCCGTGCCCAGATGGTCGGCGAGCATCACATTGCGCTTGTGGCCGCTGGTGGCCCCGTTCTCGGCCGTGCGGACGACCGTGGGCGCGCCGGGCTGGCCGTAGGAGCGGGAGGCCCGGACGATCACGCCCTTGGCGTCGGTCGTCAGCTCGGTTTCGCCCAGATAGAGCGTGGAGCCGGACGGTGAGTTCTCCAGGACGCGGTTGCCCTCGGCGTCATAGACGTAGGTGATCCTGACGCCGTTCTCGGTGACCGTGTCGACCCTGTTCTCGGCGGTCCAGGTCAGTGTCTGGTCCCGGTCGGCGCCGGGGAAGTCCCGGGTCTCGGTGTTACCCGTGGCGTCGTAGCCGTAGCTGCTCTCGCGGCCCGCCGGGGTGGAGGCGACGGAAGTCAGCGTGTGGGGCTGGACGGTGGCCGTGGGGTTGGTGCCGTTGCCCGCCTGTTTGCCGTAGGCGTAGGTGTACTTCGCGGTGTTCGCGGAGTCGGCCGGGTCGTGCTCGGTCATCGTGGCGCGGTTGCCGAGCCAGTCGTAGGTGAAGGACTGGCGGTAGGACGCGGCGCCGGTGGAGACCGTTCCGGCGAAGGGCGCGTTCGCGGCCAGGCCCGCCGTCAGGGAGGGGTCCGGGGCGGTGGCGTCCGTCTGGGCGTCGGGGGCGGCGGCCACCGGGCCGCCGGAGGGGGCCGCGTCGCTGCGATGGCCCCAGACCGTTCCGTTCGCCGACTTGCAGCCGGTGCCGTTCTGGGCCGGGGCGATGCTGGACGTCCAGGCATGGGCCAGCTCGCCCATCACGTCATAGGTGAAGCACTGGTTGTCCCAGGTGGACCCGGCGGCGTCGGTGAGCCTGCGGGCGCTGGAGGAGATCAGGCCGGCCGTGTCGTAGGAGTAGTAACTGTCGGAGATCCGGTGCGGGCCCGAGGTCTCCCGGTCCACGACGGAGCGCTGAAGGCTGCCGGAGTGCTGGTCGATGAAGTTGGTGGTCCACACCCGGTAGGGCTGGGCGCCCGAGACTGACCGCAGGACCTCGCCGAAGGGCGAGTAGGTGATGTCGGTGGTGTACCAGGCATGGCCGGAGGTGGTCTCGGCCAGGCCGTCCTCGTTGTAGCGGGTGATGACCTTCTCGGCCTGGAGGCCGCCCTTGGCGGGCAGGGTGACGCTCTCCGGCTTGCCCGTCGAGGTGTAGCCGTACCCGTACTTGTACGTGCCGGAGACGCCCTTGGTGATCGAGCTGTCGGGGATCACGGTCTCGCGGCCGGTGGGCCGGTAGTCCGTGTCGTAGCCGGTGACCCGGTTGACGTAGGAGCCGGACGCGGTGTTCCGGATGGTGGCGACGGGCTTGCCCACCGCGCCGGACAGCGAGTCGTAGGTGTACTCCTTGACCGGCTTGGTCGCGTCCCCCTCGCGTACCGAGGTGACCCGGCCGAGCAGGTCGTACGCCGTGTGGATCGTCTGAAGACGGCCGTTGGTCACCTCGACGGGCCGGTCGGCCGAGTCGTACCGGGTCGTCGAGGTTCCGGTGTCGGGGTCCCGGGTCTCGTACACCAAGCCGCGGGCGTTGTGCTTGTACGACCAGACGCTGCCCGCCGGGGCGTTGACCTCGTCGCGGTTGCCGCGCTTGTCGTAGCCGTAGGTCGTGGTGCGCGAACCGCTCCGGTCAGTGCTGGTGTAGTGCTCGACCGACGTGACCCGGCCCAGGGCGTCCGTCTCGGTGCGGATCGCCGGAGTGGACTCGCCGGGCGGGTCGACCGTGGTGTGGGTGTCCCCGTAGCTGGTACGGGTCTCGAACCTGGCGCTCCGGCCGTGGTTGGTGATCTGGCGGACCGGCCGTTCGAGGCCGTCGTACTGGGTCGTGGTCGAGCGCGGCACCTGCGTCGGCGAGCGCACCTCGAACAGCTCGGGCACGGGGTCGCCCTGCGCCAGATAGCCGCTGGTCTGCTTCGCCACCAGGCCGTGGTCGTTGTAGGTGGTGTCCGTGACGATCCGGCCGGGGCCATGGGCCTCGGCCTGGGTCTGGACCAGCCGCCCCAGACCGTCGTAGAGCGAGACCTGGCTGCTGTAGGAGCCGTCGTCCTTGAGGGTTCTGGTGGTGACGGCCGGCGGACGGGTCTCGTCCTCGGTGGCGATGGCGGGCTGGTAGCGGATCTCGACGACCGCCGACTTCCCGGCGCGCGACGGGGTCCAGCCCTTCACCAGCCGTCCGAGGGCGTCGTACTCGGACCGCGTCACCCGGCCGTTGGCGTCGGTGACCGTGAGCGGCAGGCTCCGGCCCGGGTCGTAGGTCGTCGTCGAGGTGTGCCCGAGCGGGTTGATCATCTTGGTGGAGGTGAGCGGGCCGCCCGCGTCACCCGGCGTGTACTGGGTCTCCGTGGTCCCGCCCCCGGGCTGGGTGACCTTGCGGACCCGGCCGAGCGGGTCGTACGACGTGGTGGTCTCGACCGTGTAGCGCGTCCCGTCGCCGTCGGTCTCGGTCAGGCTGGTGACGAGGCCCTTGTCGGGATCGGCGCCGTACCCCTGTCCGTCGTAACCGATCCGTTCGGCCTCGATGACCTCGGTCGCCGCATCGGCGCGGTCCCGGCCCGCGCAGCTCGTGGCGGTGGTGCGCCTCTCCTTGGGCAGGCCGATCAGCCAGCGCGAGGTGTTGTGGACATAGGAGGCCTCGACGCACTTGTGATCGGAGAGCTCGGTGCCGGTGCCGGTGGGTTTGACCACGGCGCTCTCGACGGTGAGCGGCAGCCCGTAGACGGGGTCGACCGTGGTGACCGTGCGCACCGCCCGCCAGCCGGTGCCCACCGTCTGGATGGCATCGGTCCGCTCGATGCCCGTGCGGTGGGCCAGCAGCGAGCTGGGATCGGCCCCTTCCTCGACCTCCCGCACGCGCTTCGCGGTCTGCCGGGACCAGGGGCGGTTGAGGGTCCGCTTGAGCACCCGGCCGCCGGTGCCGTCGTAGGTGATGGTCTCGGCCGGGGTTCCCGCGTACTGCGGCGCGTCGTCGGCGACCAGCACCTCGGTGCCGGTGGAGTCCATCACCTCGCCGCCCGTTCCCCGGAAGTAGCGGCTGACGGAGTACGACTGGGGCTGCGGGCTGCCTTCCCCCGTGGTGACCTTGCTGCCCTTGGTGACGGAGCCCCGCCGGTAGCCGCGCCAGTCGCTGTGGGTCCGCAGGGAGGAGCGGGTGAACTCGTCCTCGCTCTTGGCCCAGGCGGGCGCGGAGTAACCGTATGACGTTCTGACGGGAGTGCCGTGGGTAGTGACCTTGTCGGTCTCGGTGACGGAGTCGACGACGTACTTGTTGAACCACGCCTTGGCCGGCTTCTTGTCGTCGCCGTCCGGCGACCAGCGGACCGGATAGCAGGTGGTGTTGTCCTTCCCCTGATCCGTGGCCGGTTCCACCGCGCAGCCGCCGGTGTACTCCACTTCGATGTCGCCGCCGTGCTCGGTGGCGACGGCGCCGATGCGGGGGCGGGTGAAGGCGGGGCGCGGGTCGTTCGCGTTACGCGGCACCAGATTCGGCAGCTGCCGGTCCCTGAGGCGCTTCCTCAGCGGGGACTGGGAGCCCACGGTGTAGTGGGCGAAGCTGACGCCGTCCGCGTGCTGGAGGGTGCCGGTGGTGTCACCCGGTCCGTAGCCGGTACGGGTGATGGCGTTCAGCCAGAGGCCGGGAGAGGTGTCGTACCACTTCGAGGGGAAGGACTGGTGGAGCTTGTACGAGTCCACCTTCTGGAGGGCGGTGGAGCCGGGCCGCTGCGCCTCGGTGACGATCTCCGAGAGCCGCATCCGGGTCCAGAAGGAGGGGAACGACGAGCACAGCTTCGAGGTGGCCTTGCAGTTGAGGCTGCCGGGGGTGTCCCACCAGGGCCGGTACGCGCCCGGGTCGGCGGTCTTGTCGAAGTTGGCGCCGTCGCAGGCAGTGCCCTTGGCCAGACAGCGCTGGGCGGAGACGAGATCGACCCGCGCGGACGGCTTGGTGAGATCGGACGCCCGCATGCCGTACTCGATCAGATCCGGGTAGGCGGCACGGTCGTACTTCTCGGGCGTCTTGTGCTTCTTCCGCACCGCGTAATAGTTGGACGCCTGGCGCCAGTCGATCACCATGGCGTTGTCGTGGACGTCCACCACCTTGTCCAGGCCCCAGCGCCATGCCTGCTGCTTGCCCGCTCCACAGCGGGAGTCGGCGAAGGACGGCTCGTAGCAGGGCTCGCCGGGGTGATTGCCGAAGACGGGGACAGTCGAGACGGAGTCCGTGTCGGCACGGCCCCCGCCGACCTTGTTGAGACCGTAGTAGTGCTTGGCACCGTCTGGTGTGGTGACGATCCAGTGCTCGCCGTTGTCATCGGCGTTGGTGCCGCCGGTCTTCAGCTCGACCCGGGTGCCGTCGTCCTGCTGCGGGCGGAACAGCTTGGTGCCGGCCGGGACGGTGGCATCGGTGTCCTGCACCAGTTCGACGGTCCTCCCCCGGAGGGACATCACGGCGTTGTCCGAGACCCAGCACAGGTCGGACGTCTTGTCCTTCTTGGCCGTGTTGTTGGGAGTGCGGGAGCCGAGCGTCTTGTGGTCGTCCTCGCAGGAGCGGTAGCGGCGCTCGATATGGCCGGGGTCGTAGCTCCAGCCCTCGCCGATCCAGGACGCCTGCGGGGAGGTGACCGCCGTGCGCCCGTCCACGGTCTGGGAGTTGTAGGCGAAGGAGACCTCCGGGGCGGGCCCGGCCGGCGGAGCCGGAACGGTCAGCGGATACGCCCAGGTGAACGCGCCCGATGAGCCGCCCGCCGCCCAGGTGCCGGAGGAGACGAGCGGGGTCGCCTTGAACGAACCGCCCGCTCCGGCACCGGAGTCGACCGCGCCGAGCACCGCGCTGCCTCCGGCGGCGGCAGCCGCGGCGCGTGCGGCGGGCCCTTCCTCCCGGAGCGTGGCGCCGGCCGGGGTCGCCGTGCCGTCGGCGGCCGGGTCGACCGTGGCGGTGATGGTCTCCGTCGCGGTGTCGTTGACCGTCTCCAGTTCCTCGTACGCCTGGCACGCCTCGTCGTCGGGCGTGGTCAGATAGCAGTCCGGGAACTGGACGAAACGGAGCCGGGAGCCCCAGTCGGCTCCATAGAGGTTCTTGAACTCGGCGTAGTCCAGGGTGACCGAGAGCGGCCCCGCGTCGGCGGTGGGCGCGTCCACCGAGATCACGGCCCCGTCCACGCCCTGGCCCACGGGCAGGGCGCGGTCATGGACGCGGGCGGTCCAGGTGCCGGTGGGCGCGGGAAGCCCCTCGGCCTGGCCGAGTCTCACCGGCAGGGTGCCCACCGGTGCCGCGGCCGGCTGACCGTCCGCGCCCGCGGCGCGGGACGCGGCCGGGCTTCCCGAGGCGGGACTTCCCGAGGCAGGGAAGGTGATCTGCCCGGAGGCGGGTGCGGGCGGGGTGGCCGTTCCCGCGGGGGGCCGTTCCTGGTCGTCGGGTATGTCGACCTTCAGGCTGCGGAGATGTCTTTCGAGGGTCTGCCCGGAGACCGGTCGCTCACGGCTGAGGCTCTCCAGGTCGAGCGTCTCCCGCCCGGTCTCCGCCGCGGTGGGGCTGGGCGGCAGCGCCAGTGCCGTCGTCGGCAGCAGGCTCACCAGCAGGGCCGTGCCGACGCCGGTGACGACTGACTGGCGGACACGGGCGGAGCGAGCAGACAGAAGTCGACCGAGCACGGCGAGGTCCCCCGACCAGTCAGTGCGGGACCGGGCGGACCACGCGTGATGGCGTATCAGATGACGGAGATTCTGTGACCAGTCCGTGAAGCTACGCCAGAGTAGGGGCGCGCTCTGTGATGATCATCACAAGACGTAACGTATCGCAACGCACCGTAACAACCGGAAGGCCCGCTTCCTCGCCTATCGCGCCAAGTCGCCGATTGCGATCTTCGGCTCAATAGCCCATCGACAGGAGAAAGTTCGCATACGCGGGCCACTAAAAGGCGCTTTTGCGCGCTTCATCCCGTGGTTCGCTGAGCGAACACGGGAACGGGCGCCCTCGCCGCGCACTCATCGGAACGCGCCGGCCGCCGTCCCGGTTCCCGCGCTCCCGTGCGCACTTGAGTGACGGGAGAACAGCGATGGGTCATCATCAGCTCGCCTCGCCATGCCCTTTTCCGGATCGGGGTGATCCGGTGTGCCATGGCCGGCGTCCAGCTCCGGCCGCGCCGCAGGGCGCGACGGATCCCAGGGGGAAGGGGAATCGTCCGATGACGCGCAACTGGCGTCGCCTGCCCGGCCGCCGAACGACTGCGGCCCTGCTGGTCGCGGCCGTCGCCGCGACCGGCATCACCTACGCCGGTCTCCAGCCGGACGAACCCGGAACCCGGGCGGAGAGCACGCCCGAGCGGCGGTCCGGCGCCCCCCTCACCGAGGCGGAGGCGATCACCCGGGCGGCCGAGACGGACAAGCCCGTCGAGGTCGTCTCTCTGCGCACGGAACGCTCCACCACCTGGGCCAGGCCAGGCGGCCTTCTCTCCAAGGAGCTGTACGCGTCCCCGATCCGGGCCAAGGTGGACGGCGAGTGGAAGAGCATCGACACCACGCTCCGCCGGACCGGGGAGGGCTGGGAGCCCAGGGCCACGGGGAACCGGATGATATTTTCCGCCGGTTCGCAGGCCGAGAAGGCCGGGAGGAGCGGGAAGGGCGGGAAGGGCGGGAAGGGGGCCGGAGAGCGGGCTTCCCGCGCCCAGCCGCGCCGGGTCATCGAGACCGCCGAAGCCGCCGGGACCACCAGGACCACCAGAGCCACCAGAGCCACCAGGACGACCAGAGTCACCGGGACCACCAAAGCCGCGAACGAGCCCAGAACACCCCTGGCGAGCCTCCAGGTGGGCACCCACACCATCCAGCTCACCTGGCCCGGCCCGGTGCCGGCACCCGTCATCGACGGCTCCCGGGCCCTGTATCCCGAGATACTCCCGGGCGCGGACCTGGTCCTCACCGCCGACAACGACGGATTCGCCCCCCTGCTCGTGGTGAAGAACCGCCAGGCGGCGGCCGATCCACGCGTCCAGCAGCTGGCCTACGGCATCGACTCGCCCGACCTCTCGTTCCGTCTCGACCCCGAGACGGGCGTACTCGGTGCGGAGAACGCCGACGGCGAGGGAGTCGCCTACTCCCCCACCCCGCTGATGTGGGACAACAGCGGCTCCCCGGCCATCACCGACGGAACGGTGGGGGCCACCTCCCAGCCCACCGCCCCCGAGACGCCCGACCCCGTGGACACCGGCAGCCCCACCCCCACCACGGACACCAGCCCCGGCCCCGGCGAGGAGCCGATCGAGTCGGACGAGCAGACCGACCCGTCCCCCGAAGCGCTCCCGTCCGCCTCGGACGGCCCCGAGCCCACCCGGGCGCCGGAGCCGCTGCCCTCCGCACCGGCGGAGCCCACGCCCGCTCCCTCGCAGACCGGTTCGGCGGCCACCCTCGGTCTGCCCTCGCTCGACGGCCCGTCGCCCGATTCCCGCGGTGAGCTGGTCGAGGCCGATCTGAACGGATTCACCTGGACGCTCACCCCCGATCAGGACTTCCTCGCCGACCCGGCGACGGTCTACCCGGTCTTCATCGACCCGTCGGTCAAGGAGGCGACGCAGAACTGGACCACCGCCTACGACCGCCATCCCAAGGCGACCTTCTACAACGGCAAGGGCTTCAACAAGGGCGGCACCCACGAGGCCCGGGTGGGATTCGAGTCGGACTCCTGGGGCACCTCACGGTCGTTCTTCAACATCGGCTTCGACAAGGATCTGAAGGGCACCAAGATCAAGGAGGCGAATCTGCGCCTTCTGTCGACCTACTCCTGGTCCTGTAGCCCCCGTTCGATGAGCGTCCATCTCACCAGCGCCATCAGCTCCCGCACCAACTGGAAGAACGCCCCGGAGCTGCACGACGGGAACAAGATCACCACTCAGAGCTTCGCGCTGGGATACAACTCCGGATGCCGCGATGAATTCGTGAAGTTCGATGTGCGGAAGGCCGCGCAGAAGCGGGCAGACAAGGGCGCCGACAGCATCACCTTCGGGCTGCGCGCACGCGATGAGGACTCGCAGTACGCATGGAAGAAGTTCCGGGCCAACGGCGAGTACGCGCCGAGGCTGGAGGTGATCTACAACCGCAAGCCGAACACCCCCACCTCGCTTGATCTCGGCCCGGACGCCAAGTGCACCACCACGGAGCCGTACGTCCGCATGGGTTCGGACGAACTGACCTTCACCGCCCGGGTGTCCGACAAGGACAAGAATCTGGACTTCTTCGACTTCGACCTCTGGCCGACCGGAGCGTGGAACACCTCGGGCGATCTGCTGAACTCCACCGGAAAGGTGGACATCAGCGGGATGGACCGCGATGTCGCCCTGGGCACCACCTCCGGGTTTCCCACCAGCAGGCTCAAGGACGGCACGCTGTACTCCTGGCGGGTACGGGCTCTGGACGACGCCAGCTCCTCCTCCGCCTATGCCCCCACGGGGACGCCGTGCCGGTTCGTGCTGGATCTGAAGGAGCCCAAGCCGCCCGTGGTGGAGTCCATCGACTTCCCCAACGCCGACGAGAACGAGAACGGCTTCGGCAATGAAGCCGAGGACGCCAAATGGAGTGCCAAGAAGTTCGGCACTCCCGGAGATTTCATCATCCGTGCACGCAACACCGATGTGGTGCGGTACGAGTACGGCTTCAACTCGGCCAATTACACCGGGGAGGTGCCCCGTTTCGCCGGACTTCCCACTGCTTATCCCGGCAAGATCGACGGAGCCAAGCCTCCCACCGCCGGCCCCAATGTGCTCTATGTCCGGGTCGTGGACGGCGCGGGCAATGTCTCCCAGCCGACCAAGTACCTCTTCTATGTCACCCCGCGCGACCAGTCCGACTCCCCCGGGGACTTCACCGGAGACGATCTGCCGGATCTAATGACGGTCACCGAGGGCGGAAATCTCTCCCTCTATCCCTCGCAGGCCGTCAGGGACCTCACCAGGGGCAGCGGCGACCTCGACTACTCGATGTCCGGCGCCTACCGGGCCAACCCCGACAAGGACCCCAACGGCGACGATCTGCCGCCGTTCGCGAGTGCCTCCCCGGGCCACTTCAAGGGCTCGCTGATCACCCACAACGGAGACGTCTACGGCGGCGACGGCCTCCAGGATCTGCTGGTGCGGGTCGGCGGCAGGCTCTGGGTCTACCCCGGTGACGGCTACGGCGCGGTCAACATCGACAAGCGGCGGGAGATCCGGCTGCCGGACAACGCGCCCAGCCCGGCGTCGTTCACTCAGATCGTGGCGGCGGGCGACATCACCGACGACGCCCAGACCGATCTGTTCGCGCTCGTCGGAGACGAGCTCTGGGCCTTCACCGGCTACCGGGGCGGCGTCTTCGACGAGGCGAGGCGCCTGTCCTCCACTCCCTGGAAGGAGCGGGACATCGTCACCGTCCAGGACGTGTCCGGGGACGGCGTCGCGGATCTGGTCTACCGGACCGAGAACACCCACCGGCTGCTGCTCCGCAAGGGCATCAAGGCCGCCGGCGGCGGGGTCGACCTGGACTCCCTGGCGAGTGCGGCGGGCTCGGCGGGCGGGGTCGACGCCGAGTACGGGGCGTCGGGCTGGTCGCGGGCGAGCGTGCCGATGCTGATGGGCACCCCGGACGCCAACGGGGACTCCGTCCCCGACATCTGGGCCGTGCGCTCCGACGGCTCCCTCCGCTTCCACGCGGGCGGCAAGACCGCGCTGACGGGATCCGGCTCGGAGATCATCGGGCCGACGAGCTACTGGAAGACACGGATCGCCATCGGCTGACGCGTCCGTCGCCGACAGCGGCGCCCCCAGCCCATCGGCCCGGGGGCGACGCTGTTCGTTGTATCGCGCCCGGTCGCCTCCGCCCGCTGTCCCGGTGCGGGGCGGCGGGCGGGTTCCTCAGTGGAGGAAATCCGTCAGCAGCCCGGTGATCTCCGATGGGCGCTCCAGCGAGGGCAGATGGCCCGCCCACGGCAGTTCGCGGTGGACGGCGCGGGGTAGGAGCTCCGGCAGGCGGGCCGCCGGGGCGCGGAAGTCCGGCATGTCGTGGGCGCCGGAGACGGCCAGGGCCGGGGCGTGGACCGCCGCGAGGGCCGATATGTCGATGTCCTCGGCTCCGTCGTGCTCCTCGGTCGCCGCCAGTTGCCGCCGGAACGCGTTCAGCTGCATCTCCGCCACGGCGGCGCGGGTCGCGGCGTCCGCCTCGGGCCCCAGCCAGACCTCGGCGTTCAGCTGGGCCGCGCCCGCGAAGTCCTCGGCCTCGAACAGCTCCGTCTCGCGCCGGTCGTACTCCGTCAGGCGGGCGCTCGGCTCCTCGCCGGGCAGTGCGGGGCAGAGCAGCGCGAGCGCGGACACCCGGTGCGGGGCGCGGGCCGCCAGCGCCAGGGCGGCACGGCCGCCGTACGACGCGCCCACCAGCGCGGCCTGTTCGACTCCCAGGGCGTCCAGCAGGTCGAGCACATCGTCGGCGTCGCGGTAGGGGGCGTCCCCGGCGGGCGTCTCGCCGTACCCCCTGAAGTCGCAGCGCACCACCCTCAGTCCGCTGTCCGCGAGAGCCTGCCGCTGCGGGTCCCACATCCGCCGGTCGCAGACGGTGGAGTGGAGGAGTACGGCCGTGGGGCCCGTGCCGGTGATGTCGTAAGCAAGTGTCACTCGGGCGAGGGTAGGTCACATCCGCCCCACCCGCCCCTCCTTATCCGGAGCATGCCCCTCCCTCCTTGAACATGTTCAAAAACAGGTCTACCGTCGTCCGTGACAGGCTTTTTGAACGCGTTCAAGGAGTGCGGGACATGGATCTCAATGTGGCGGCCTACGTCATATATCTGCTGATCAGCGTGGCGCTGACCGTCTGGGTGGCGCGCACCCTGAGCCGTAATGGGCGGATTTTCCTCTCCGATGTGACCCAGGGGAACGAGAAGCTCGCCGACGCCGTGAACCATCTGCTCGTCGTCGGCTTCTATCTGGTGAACCTCGGCTTCGTCGCCCTCTACCTCCGGGTCGCCGAGACCGTCGACGACACCCGCGAGCTGTTCGACGCGCTCTCCGTGAAGCTCGGTGTGGTCCTGCTCGTGCTCGGCGTGCTGCACCTGTGCAATGTCTTCGTCCTCAACAGGATGCGCCGACGCGGCGCGCTGGAGCGCGAGACGGTCCCCCCGGTGGACCCGCAGGGCTGGGCGGGCCGGCTCGACAAGACTCCGCCGACCGTCTCATGACCGCCCGCCGCCGGGGCGGCGGCGTCCCCGTCCGCCGGCTGACCGTCCTCTACGACGCGAACTGCCCCCTCTGCGCCCATCTGCGGGCCTGGCTGATCCGTCAGCCCCAGCTCGTCCCTCTGAGCCTGGTGCCCGCCGGGTCGGCCGAGGCGGAGCGGCTCTACCCCGGGCTCGATCACAGCCGCACCCTGCGGGAGATCACCGTCATCGGGGACCAGGGGCAGATCTTCGGCGGAACCGCCGCCTGGATCGTCTGCCTCTGGGCGCTGGCCGAGCACCGGCCGAAGGCGTACTGGCTCGCCACCCCGGCCGGAGCCCCGTTCGTCCGGGTCACCATGCTCGCGGCGGCCAAGTACCGCGAGGCGACGGCGGACCGGCCGGCGGGCACGGCGGACCCCGCCGCCGGGCCGCCCTGCGACGACCGGTGCGAGATCCCCCGTTAGGCTCGGACACCGTGACTGACGTGCAGGCTCCCAGGAGCGCCCCCAAGAGCGAGCAGACCCGCACGCTCATTCTCGAAACAGCCCTCCGGCTGTTCCAGGAGCGTGGTTACGACAAGACCACGATGCGGGCCATCGCCAAAGAGGCGGGGGTATCGGTGGGGAACGCGTACTACTACTTCGACTCGAAAGCCTCTCTGATCACGGGCTTCTACGATCGAATGTCCCACGAGCACGCCACAGTGACAGGTGAACGCCTTCAAGGAGCAGAAGATTTCGGGGAGCGGCTTGAGATCGCCGTCATGGCGTGGGTGGACTGCGCGAAGCCCTACCACGAGTTCGCGGCCCAGTTCTTCAGCACAGCCGCTGACCCTGACAGCCCGCTGAGCCCCTTCTCAGACGAGTCATACCCCGCCCGCGCGGAAGTGATCCAGATCTTCCGTGACGTACTCGAAGGGTCACAGGTGGGCCCGAAGCTGGACTCGGAGCTGGCCGAGCTTCTTCCTGACCTGCTGTGGCTATACCTCATGGGCGTGGTTCTCTACTGGGTGTTCGACCATACCGAGGACACCGAGCGCACCCGCGCCTTTGTGCGCAAGTGCGCACCTCTCGTAGCGCGTGCTGTCCGGCTGTCACGCTTCCGGTTGGTCCGGCCTCTGGTCCGCGATGCTGTGGAGCTGATGCAGGAGTTCGTCATTCCGAAAGTCCGGAGCGGCGTCACCAAATGAACGGGGAGCCCCGCCCGGGGTGCTTGCTTGGGTCCGGGTGGTCCGGGTGGGGCTCTCGTGTCTGCCCCGACGAGCCGGAGCAGTCGGGGCTGATGCACGGCAGTGCCCCTCAGTAGGCTGAGGCGCCGAGCAAAGGAGCACTGCACATGAGTTTCCGCCTCAAGGCGATCACCCGTGAGGAGCACCTGGCCTTCGTCGCGGCCCGGCCCTCGGCGAGTCACATGCAGGTCCCCTCGTGGGGGGATGTGAAGCCGGACTGGCGGGCGGAGAGTCTGGGCTGGTTCGACGGCAGCGGCCGTCTCGTCGGTGTGGGGCTGGTGCTGTTCCGGCCGTTGCCGAAGCTCAAGCGGTACCTCGCCTATCTGCCCGAAGGGCCGGTCATCGAATGGGACGCGCCGGATCTTGAGCGATGGCTGGAGCCGATGCTCGCCTACCTCAAGGCCCAGGGCGCTTTCTCGGTGAAAATGGGCCCGCCCGTCGTCACCCGCCGCTGGAGCGCGGAGGCAGTCAAAGCCGCGATCGCCGACCCTCAGGCCCGACAGCTGCGTGATGCCAAGGCCACCGCACACGAGCCGGGGGCCTTCGACATCGCCGACCGGCTTCGGCGGATGGGCTGGCAGCAGACCGAGCCCGGCAGCGAGGACGGCTTCGCCGCCGGTCAGCCGCGCTATGTCTTCCAAGTCCCGTTCGCCGGCCGCTCGCTGGAGGACATCCAGCGCGGCCTCAACCAGCAGTGGCGCCGCAACATCAAGAAGGCCGAGAAGGCAGGCGTCAAGGTCGTCCTCGGCAGCTACGACGATCTGCCCGCGTTCCACCACATCTACGTGGAGACCGCCGAACGCGACCGGTTCATCCCGCGCCCGCTGGGCTACTTCCAGCGCATGTGGACCGCGCTGACGGCCGAGGACCCCAACCGCATGCGCCTCTACCTCGCCCACCACGAGGGCGAAGTGCTCGCGGCGGCGACGATGCTGACCGTCGGTGAGCACGTCTGGTACTCCTACGGCGCCTCCACCAACCGCAAGCGCGAGGTCCAGCCGAACAACGCGATCCAGTGGCGGATGATGTCCGACGCTCATGAACTCGGCGCGAACATCTACGACTTCCGTGGCATCACCGACACCCTGGAGGAGAGCAACCACCTGCTGGGCCTGCTCCGGTTCAAAGTCGGCACCGGCGGTCAGGCCGTGGAATACCTCGGCGAGTGGGACTTCCCTCTCAACAAGCTCCTGCACAAGGCCCTCGACCTCTACATGTCCCGCCGCTGATGCACAGCCCCGGAACAGAGCCGGGCCCTCCGAGAACACCTCGGATGCCCGGCTGCCCAATACCCAAGACTCACCCGGTGGGCGCGTAGCCCTGACGCGCATCCCGCTCCGTCACGGCGACCCTGACCATGTGTTCCAGTTCGGCTATGCACATCTCGCAGCCGTAGATCCCTGTCTCCAGCCCTGCGGCGGCGACCGATCCGAGCCAGAGAACGGGTCCGGTCTGTCGGCAGTAGAGCCAGCACATGCCGGAGGTCCACACTCGGTGGTCGCGGCGGTTTCGCGTACCAGTCGCGGCTTCGCTCACGGCGAGGGCCGGCCGTACGGATCTCGGTTCTTCGGCGTGATGTCCAGCTCGGCCCAGACGCGTTTGCCGGTGATGAGGCGCTCGGCTCCCCAGCGGGAGGTGAGGGCTGCGACCAGGAGGAGTCCGCGTCCGTGTACGTCGCCTTCGCCCGCCGTTGCCGGGGATGACGGGGGAAGCTCCCGTGACGCGTCGGTCACCGTGAGGCGCACGGTGGAGTCCCCCACGCGGCTGAGGGAGACTCCGACCTGCGCTGTCTCAGTGTGGGTGACGGAGTTGGTGACGAGTTCCGTCGCGACGAGGGCCAAGTCATCGGTTCCGTGGCCGAGTCCCCAGGCGTCTAGGCACGAGGCGATGTCGGCGCGGGCCAGTCGTGGGGCGTGGACTGTTGAGGGGTAGGTCCGGCGGTGGCGCTCGGGGTCTGTGGGGGAGGCGGGCGTCGTCATGAGCATCGCCTTCGCCTCATCCCTGTGTGGGTGTGCCGTATGACGTCAGGGGTGTGAGCGGTCGGGGGGTTCTGCCGCATCGGGGTAACGTTCTTGCCGGACATGGCCACTCCTCTCCGTAACGGTTCCGCTACCAAGGGCGTTCAGAGTGGCCTAGAGTCGAGAGCCCTTCAACTGGGCAGTCGAGAAGGAAGGATTGGTGCCCGCTCTTGAATCGCAAGGACCTGAACCCCGACGAAGGACCGGTAGCCGCCTTTGGGGTGCGGTTACGCGGCGCGCGTGAGGGGCGTGGCTGGACGCAAGAGCATCTCGCCGACTTGATGGGCTATTCCAGTCAGCACATCTCGGCGATGGAAACTGGTCGCAAGCCTCCGACCCTTCGGAGTTCGCTGAGTGCCGACACGGTCTTCGGGCTCGCAGGAACCACCGCGTCGTTCGAACGTGCGTACATCGAAATCAAGCGCGGCGCGCTGTTGGAAGGATTCCCGGAGTACCTGAGCCGCGAGGGCCAGGCAGCAGAGATCCGGTTTTTTGAATCGGGGCTCATTCCCGGTCCGCTCCAGACACGGGAGTACGCACAGGAGCTTGCCAATAGCGCAGTACAGCGAGGCGACATCACGCCCGAACAAGCTGTTGACCGCGTGGAGTTCCTGATAGAGCGTCAAGCCGCCCTTGTCCGGACGCCACCGCCGCTGATCTTCGTGGTGCTGGACGAGAGTTGTATCCGTCGGCCCATCGGCGGGCCTGCCGTAATGGATGCCCAGTTGGCGCGGCTGATCGAGTTTGCTGAGCAGCCGAGCACTGCGCTTCAGATCGCTCCATTCAGCATGGGGGCGCGGCAGCCTTTTATTCGGTTGGTCCACCTTCTGACGCTGCCTGACAGATCCCTGATGTCCTACGTTGAGTCACAGACTCAGGGGCACCTGGATCGCGAACTAACCTCTGTGCTACCGCTGGTGAGGAACTACCATCAGCTACAGATTGAAGCAGCCTCTCAGGCAGAGTCTGTCGCCATGATCAACCAGGCACGAAAGGGCACCCCGTGACGACCGAATCACCCTCCTTCCGTTGGGTCAAGTCCTCCTATAGCACTCAGAACGGCGGTTCCTGTGTCGAGTGGGCCCCCGAGCACGCGTCCGCCACCGGTGTCGTCCCCGTCCGGGACAGCAAGCTCAGTGACGGGCCGGTTCTCATGGTGTCCCACAGCGCGTTCACCGGACTGGTGACACTCGCCCGCAACACCGACATGTAGCCGCGGCAGACGCACAGAAGCCTCGTCACGAAAGGGCACCCCATGACGACCGAACCCCTCAACTGGACCAAGTCTTCATACAGCGGCAACGGCGGTACCTGCGTCGAGTGGGCCCCCACGTACGCGTCGACTCACGGCGTCGTCCCCGTCCGGGACAGCAAGCGCCCGACCGGCCCGGTCCTCATGCTCTCCGGCCACGCGTTCACCGGACTGGTGACACTCGCCCGCAACACCAACATGTAGCGCATCAGACGCAGAAAAGCCCCGCCACGAAAGGGCGCCCCATGACGACCGAACCCCTCAACTGGATCAAGTCCAGCTACAGCAACAACGGCGGAGCCTGCGTCGAGTGGGCCCCGGAGCACGCGTCCGCCACCGGTGTCGTCCCCGTCCGGGACAGCAAGCTCAGTGACGGGCCGGTTCTCATGGTGTCCCACAGCGCGTTCGCCGGACTGGTCGCGCTCGCCCGCAGCACCGACATGTAGCCGCACCAGACGCAGAGAAGCCCCGTCACCCCAAGAAGCTTCAGGGGAACGGGGCTTCTTCATGCTCCGGAGGCCGCCCGGCTCGCGGTCACGCCTGGCGGGAGGCGAGTTGGACGATGGTGATGTCCGACTCGGCTCCGACGCGTACCGGCGGGCCCCACGCGCCCGCGCCCCGGGTGACATAGAGCTGGGTGTCGCCATAGCGCTCCAGGCCCGCGACGGTGGGGTTGGCCAGTTCGGCGAGGTAGTTGCCGGGCCAGAGCTGGCCGCCGTGGGTGTGGCCGGAGAGCTGGAGGTCCACTCCGTGGTCGACGGCGTCATGGATGACCACGGGCTGGTGGGCCATCAGCACGGAGGCCCGGGAGGGGTCGCGGTCGCCGAGCGCCCTGGCGAAGTCGGGGCCCGCGCCGGTGGCCTCGCCTTCGAGGTCGTTGACCCCGGCGAGGTCGAATCCGCCGGCGATCTCGACGCGTTCGTTCTCCAGGGGGTCCAGGCCCAGCTCCCGTACGTGGTCGATCCACTCCTCCGCGCCGGAGTAGTACTCGTGGTTGCCGGTCACGAAGAACGACCCATGGCGGGCCCGCAGCTGGGCGAGAGGCTCGGCGGCGGAGCCGAGATCGGCGACGCTGCCGTCGACCATGTCGCCGACGACGGCGACGAGATCGGGCTGCGCGGAGTTGATGGCGTCCACGATCCGCTGGGTGTGGGCGCGGCCGAGGATGGGCCCGATGTGGATGTCGCTGACGACCGCGATCCGGAAGCCGTGGGCGGATCGGGGCAGCTTGGCGAGGGGGACGGTGACCCGCTTGAGCCCGGGGCCGCGCAGCACTCCGTAGGTCCCGTGGCCGACGATCCCGGCGGCGGCGGCGACGGCGCCCGCGCCGACGGCCCGGGAGACGAAGAGCCGCCGTGAGACGCCGGTCGCGGTGCCGCCACCGGCACCACCACCGGCACCACCACCGGCACCACCACCGGCGAGCGCCGTGACGCCGGCTTCGGCTTCAGTTTCGGCCATCGTCGCCGTACCGCTTCCCAGCGCCCGGCCGTCCGAGGCCGTGCTCGCGGAGGGCACAGTGGTGCGATCCGTACCATCCGTACCGTCGTCGGCGGACGGGGCGAACCCGGGCCCCTCAGGGGATTCCGGAGTCCCGGCGGCCCGGGGATACTTCCCCTTGCGGAGCCAGACCGCTCGTACGGCCTCCCCCGCCAGCAGCGCCAGCACCAGATAGAGCAGCACGACCAGCCAGAGATACCCCGGCCACGCCAGCGCCTGCTGCAACCAGAACGGCGCTCCCGCCCGGGCCGACACCAGCGCTCCCACCGACAGCACCGGCAGCACCCA
Organism: Streptomyces jumonjinensis; assembly: GCF_009600885.1. Classification (GTDB taxonomy): domain Bacteria; phylum Actinomycetota; class Actinomycetes; order Streptomycetales; family Streptomycetaceae; genus Streptomyces; species Streptomyces jumonjinensis. The sequence goes on along the minus strand of NZ_VCLA01000086.1, from coordinate 23,515 downwards.
CACCGCCACCGTGCCGGCCCTGCGCACCGCCCCGGCACCGCGCGTGGTGTCGCGGAAGAGTCTCCGCCACACATACCAGTGCGCCCCCGCCAGCAGAGCGATCACCGCTATCAGAACCAGGACGAACGCAATCAAGACAGCTCCCCTATTCTTCGCGCCGCAAAGCACGAACCCCACGCAACCCGATGGCTCCGACCACCGTCCCCAGAATCAGGGATGTTACGGCGAGCAGCAGGTGGACCCAGAAGTACGCCGTCGGGTCACCCGCGTCGTCGAACGCCAGTCCACTGCCGTCCTGCCAGAGATTCTTAGCGAAAGTGATCCAGATGACCCAGCTCCACACACCGAAGGCGAGCAGGAACCAGGACGCGGGGCGGCTGAGCTTCATCCACCCAGTATCCGGGGCACCCGTCGGCCGGGGGTCGCGGGGTGGGCCGTCCTGGCGGCGTCTCCGGCGAGTCATCAACCCGATAAGCATATTTTCAGTTTTGCCCTGTACTTTCACGTCCGTGTCTGCCCTGAAGAAGTCCGTGCTGACGGCCACCGCCGCCGCGCTGCTCCCTCTCGTCCTGGTGGCCCCCGCCTCCGCCACCACACACGATGACAAGCCCAAGGGCACGTCGAAGAGCAAGACACGCAAACAGCCCAATCCGCCGGCCGCCATGTCCACGGTCGGCGGCCCGCTGCTGGGCCGGTCCGGCACCCAGGTCCGGCTGGGGGCGGGCGCTCCCGTACTGCCCGAGGAGCTCAGCGGGCGCTCCTGGATCGTCGCGGACGCGGAGAGCGGGGACGTGCTCGCGTCGCACAACGCGCACTGGCGGCTGCCGCCCGCGTCCACCCTCAAGATGCTCTTCGCGGACACCCTGCTGCCCAAGCTGCCCAAGGCGACCACCCACGAGGTCGCCCCGGAGGACCTGGAGAACGTCGGCCCCGGCAGCAGCCTGGTCGGCGTCAAGGAGAACCTCAGCTACTCGGTGCACGACCTCTGGCTCGGTGTCTTCCTGCGCTCCGGCAACGACGCCGTCCATGTGCTGTCCGCGATGAACGGCGGCATCGACAAGACCGTCGCGGACATGCAGGCGCACGCCGAGGAGCTTCAGGCCCTCGACACCCAGGTGGTCTCACCGGACGGCTATGACGCGAGTGGACAGGTCTCGTCGGCGTACGACCTCACGCTCATCGCCCGCAGCGGTATGCAGAAGAAGGACTTCCGGGAGTACGCCTCCACGGTGAGCGCGGAGTTCCCCGGCGAGGGGGAGGGAGAGAAGCGGGAGACCTTCGAGATCCAGAACACCAACCGCCTGCTCACCGGCGATTACGGGATGGACCCGTACAAGGGCGTCGCGGGCATCAAGAACGGCAGCACCACTCATGCGGGCGCGACCTTCACCGGCGTCGCCGAGCGCAAGGGCAAGGTGCTGCTCGTCACCGTCATGAATCCGGACTCCGGCGAGGACAACGCCGTCTACAAGGAGGCCGGACGGCTGCTCGACTGGGGGTTCGAGGCAGCGGGGAAGGTGACCCCGGTCGGGGAGCTGGTGGCCCCGAGGTCCACGTCGGGCGCGGACACGGGCGGCGCCGGGCCGCATCAGGAGAGCGACGACCCGGGCTCCGAGCCGGTGGCGGCGGCGAAGGACGGAGCGGGCACAGAGGGCGCAGAGGGCAGAGAGGACACAGCGGGGGCTTCGGGCGGGATGGGGGCCGCTCTGGCGATCACCGGCGGGGTGCTGGTGGTGCTGGCGGCTGGGGTGTTCGTGGTGAACCGCCGCTGGCCGTCCCGCCGGCCCTGACCGCTGGCCGTCCCGCCGGCCCTGAGTCACCCGGTGTTCCGGTGTCGTCGATCGTGGACCGCAGACCCCGAACCCGCCGGCGGCCGGTCCGTCGCCGTCCACGCCGCGCAGTACAGCAGCAGCTTCGCCGTGAAGTTGATCCAGAGCAGCAGCGCGATCGGCACCCCGAACGCCCCGTACACGCTCTTCGACGCCACTTCCCGCATATAGCCGCTGAGCAGCAGCTTCAGCAGTTCGAAACCGACCGCGCCGATCAGTCCCGCGACCACCAGCCGGCGGCGTGGCGGACGTACCCCGGGCAGCAGCGTCAGCAGATAGAGCAGGATCAGGAAGTCGGCGGCCACGGCGACGGCGATCGCCGCGACCGTCAGCAGCACCCCCTCGGCCCCGCCCCTGTCGATGCCGAGCCGATCGGCGGACCACCCGACGGCGGAGGAGCCGAGCGCCGAGGCGGCGAAGGAGGCGAGCGCGGTCGCGCCCAGGCCGAACAGCACCACCGTGTCCTTGAGCCTGCGGACCACGGGGTTGCCCTCGTCCTCGTCGTCCAGCCCCCATACGGCCCGCAGACAGTCCCGTATCGAGCCGACCCAGCCCACACCGGTGAACAGCAGCAGCACGCCCGCGACCAGACCGACCGTGCCGGCGTTGGCGACCAGTGAGCCGATGTCGAGCTGATCGGAGATCCCCGGGACCTGTTCGGCGAGCCGGTCCTCCAGCCGCTTGAGCCGCTCCTGGCCGAGCAGGGCCGCGCCGATGGCCGCCGCGACCGTGATCAGCGGGAAGAGCGCGAGAAAGCTGAGGAAGGTGATGGCGGCGGCCAGCCGTGACCAGTGCGCCTTCTCCAGCGTCTCGTACGAATGCCAGGCGTGGGTCCGCATCAGCCGGGCCGCCAGCGGCCCGACCACCGGGATCTTCGTCAACCAGTCCATGCCGTACGCCTGCCCTCCGCGCCGCGCGCCATCACCGGCGGGGGTCCGCCGCCCGGGGCGGTGTGTACGTGCCGCTTTGGGGGTACGCCCCGGACGCGCCGCCCCGGGCATACGCGCCGCCCCGGGCATACGCGCCGCCCCGGGCGTACGCTCACAGGCCCGCGACCGCGAGCGCGTACATCGCGGCCCACACCAGGCCGATGACGGCGAGGGGCCGGTCGCCCAGCACCACGTCCTCGGGTTCGCCCGCCGTGCCCCGGTCGGCGAAGACTGCGTACCGCAGCACGGCGAGGGTGAAGGCGATCATCGACAGCTGGCGCCAGGGCAGCAGCGCCTCCTCGTCCACTCCGCCCGCCTCCAGGGCCCACAGGCAGTAGGCGAGCACGGCGACTCCGGCCGCGAGCTGCCAGACGAAGCGGAGATACCCGGTGGTGTACTCGTTGAGCAGGGCCCGCGTCGCACCGTTGCCGCCCGCCATCTGGACGGCTTCGGAGTAGCGCTTCGCCGCCACCATGAAGAGCGCGCCGAAGCCGGTGGTGATCAGGAACCAGCGGGAGAGCGGGATGTCGAGCGCGACTCCGCCGGTCATGGCCCGCATCAGAAAGCCGGTGGTGACCACGGCCATGTCGACCACGAGCACATGCTTGAGCCAGACGCAGTAGGCGAGCTGCATCGAGAGATAGGCGGTGAGCAGCGCGCCGGTCATGGCGTTGCAGAGGGTCGCGGCGCCGACGACGGCCACGGCGGCGAGCAGCGCGCCGGTGGCGTAGGCGACGGGCACGGGCACCTCTCCGGCGGCGATGGGCCGCCGGCGCTTCACCGGGTGGGCGCGGTCGGCCTCGGCGTCGCGGGCGTCGTTGACCAGATAGACGGCGGAGGCGGCGGCGGTGAACAGGGCGAAGACGAGCGCCAGTCGCGCGATGGCGGGGACGGAGCCCAGCTCTCCGGCGGCGGCGGGGGCGGCGAGGACCAGGGAGTTCTTGACCCACTGGCGGGGCCGGGCGGTTCTGAGCAGCCCGCCGGAGAGCCCGCCGGGACCGGGAGGCTGCCCGGCGGGCCGCCGGGGTCGCCGTTCGGGGCGCTCGGGCCGTTCGAGCAGGGCCGCGCCGCGCTCGGTCATCGCGCTCTTCTCCCGGGGTGGAGGGGGCCGGTCAGCCCGCGGACGCCGATCCGCGCGGCGATCCCGCCGAGGACGGCGCCCGCGGCGACGTCCGTGGGGTAGTGGACGCCGACGACGAGCCGGGACAGGCACATGGCGGCGGCGAGCGGGGCGAGGACGCGCCGTCCGGCGGGGAGGAGCGCGCCGAAGGCGACGGCCGCGGCGGAGGCGGAGGCCGCGTGGGAGCTGGGGAAGGAGTAGGGCCCGGCGGTCCGTACGAGCGCCTGGGGTACGTCCCCGACGCGGCTGGTCCGCGGCCCCGGCCCCGGGCCCGGCCCCGGGTGCCCCGCCGCGACCGCCGGGCCGGTGTCCGCCGGACTCCCGCCGCCGGGCGCATGCGGGTGCCGGGGGCGGTACGCGGGTGCGGGGCTGGGTACGGGTGCGGGCTCGGACTCCGGGTGCCCGGAGCCGTACGCGGGTACGGAGCCAAATACGGGGCCGGGCTCGGACCCCGGCCTCCCGAGTGCGAACGCCAGGCCGGGCACGGAGCCCGGCTGCCCGGGGCCGTACCCGGGTACGAGACCCGGATCGGACTCCGGCCGCCCGGAGACGTACGCGGACACGGGCGCGGGCTCGGACCCCGGCCG
>NZ_VCLA01000086.1:0-18461 GCF_009600885.1 Streptomyces jumonjinensis | reverse complement strand
ACGCCACGGCCGAGCCCCGCGCGCCCGCACCGGGCGGCAGGGCCCCGGAGCCGGGGCCCCCGGCGGCCGGAAGCCCATCGGCGGACGGTACCCCCGGCCGCCCCAAGGACCCCGGCCGCCCCAAAGCCCCCGGCCGCCCCCCGCCCCCCGGTCTCGGGCGGCGTACCGCCCACTTCACGCCCACGCTCGCCAGATGCGCCCCGCCCACCACCGCCGTGGCCCGCAGCCACGCGGCCCGGCGTCCGGGGTCCGCCGAGGCGGCCAGCAGTCCCGTCGCGAGCCAGAGCGCCGCGTGCTCACCGGCGTACGAGAGCGCCCGGGCCGTCGCGGCGACCGCCGGGCGGTCGCCGCAGGCCCGCATCACCGCCAGCACTCTCTCGTCGGCCGCCGCACAGTCGGCGTATCCCATGCGCCACCCCTTCCTCAGAGCCCGGCCCGACTCTTCTGGCGACCAGCCGACATTTCACGCCATTCTTTGATGACACTCGTTTAATCACCCATTTCGGCGAGTCCATAAGGCGCTCCGAAAATGCGGGCATAAGCGGCTATACGGTCACAACCATGTCTGCCGACACCCATCCCACCCCCGTCGCGGAACCCGGCGTCGCGGAACCCGGCCCCCCGCCCCCCTCCGCCCCGGACCCGTTCGTCTCGGTCACCGGCTGGGGCCGCACCGCCCCCACCACCGCCTCCGTGCTGCGCCCCCGCTCCCCCGCCGAGGCCGCCGAGGCGGTACGCGACTGGGGCGTACGCGGCGGAATCGCCCGGGGTCTCGGCCGGGCCTACGGCGACGCGGCGCAGAGCGCGGGCGGCACCGTGCTCGACATGACCGCCCTGCGCCGTATCCACGCCATCGACGACGCGACCGGGACGGTCGTCTGCGATGCCGGGGTCAGCCTCCACCGGCTGATGGAAGTCCTGCTGCCGCTCGGCTGGTTCGTACCGGTGACCCCCGGCACCCGGCAGGTGACCGTGGGCGGCGCGATCGGCGCCGACGTCCACGGCAAGAACCATCACATCAGCGGCTCCTTCTCCCGCCATGTGCACGCGATCGAACTCCTCACCGCGGACGGCGGAATCCACACCGTCGTCCCCGGCACCGAACTCTTCGACGCGACGGCGGGCGGCATGGGACTGACCGGGGTGATCCTCTCGGCCACCCTCCAGCTGCACCGCGTGGAGACCTCGCTGATCTCCGTCGACACCGAACGGGTCGCGGGCCTGGACGACTTGATGGCCCGGCTCGCCGCCACCGACCACCACTACCGCTACTCCGTCGCCTGGATCGATCTGCTCGCGCGCGGACGCTCGCTCGGCCGCGCGGTCCTCACCCGGGGGGAGCACGCCCCGCTGGACGCGCTGCCCGCGCGCGCCCGCCGGAACCCCCTCGCCTTCCGCCCCGGACAGCTCCCCGCGCCCCCCGCCTTCGTCCCGGCGGGGCTGCTCAACCGCACCACCGTGGGGCTGTTCAACGAATTCTGGTACCGCCGGGCCCCCCGCTCGCGGACCGGCCGCCTCCAGCGTCTGTCCGCGTTCTTCCACCCCCTCGACGCCGTGCCGCACTGGAACCGGATCTACGGCCGCGACGGCTTCGTCCAGTACCAGTTCGTCGTCGGCCACGGCCAGGAGGAGACCCTGCACCGGATCATCGCCCGGATCTCCCGGCGCCGCTGCCCCTCCTTTCTCGCGGTCCTCAAGCGCTTCGGCGAGGCCGGCCCCGGCTGGCTCTCCTTCCCGATGCCCGGCTGGACGCTGGCGCTGGACATCCCGGCCGGTCTCGACGGGCTCGGGGCCTTCCTCGACGAACTCGACGAGGAGGTCGCGGCGGCGGGCGGCCGGGTCTATCTCGCCAAGGACTCCCGGCTGCGCCCGGAACTGCTCGCCGGGATGTACCCCCGGCTCGCGGACTTCCGCTCCCTGCGCTCCCGGCTGGACCCATGCGGAGTCTTCACCTCCGACCTCTCCCGCCGGCTCACGCTCTGAGCCCTCGTCTGCCCCCGCCGGCTCGCCCTCTGAACCCCTACCTCCCTCCCCACCAGGAGCAGTCATGAAGGACGCCTTCGGCCACCCGCAGTCCCTGCTCGTTCTCGGCGGCGCGTCGGAGATCGGACTCGCCGTCGCCCGCCGTCTGATCGCCCGCCGCACCCGTACGGTCTGGCTGGCCGGCCGCCCCTCCCCCGATCTCGAAGCGGCGGCCGAGGGCCTGCGCGCCCTCGGCGCCGAGGTCCGTACAACGGCCTTCGACGCACTCGACCCCGACCCCCACGAAGAGGTGCTGGGCAAGGTCTTCGCCGAGGGCGACATCGACATGGTGCTGCTCGCCTTCGGGGTCCTCGGCGACCAGGCCAATGACGAGGGCGACCCCCCGGCGGCCGTCCGGGTCGCGCAGACCAACTACACGGGGGCGGTCTCGGCCGGTCTCGTCTGCGCGGCGGCGCTCCAGAACCAGGGGCACGGCTCGCTGGTGGTGCTCTCCTCGGTCGCGGGCGAGCGCGCCCGCCGCGCCAACTTCATCTACGGCTCCAGCAAAGCCGGTCTCGACGCCTTCGCCCAGGGCCTGGGGGACGCACTCCATGGAACAGGCGTACGAGTGATGGTGGTACGCCCGGGATTCGTCCGTACGCGGATGACGGCGGGGATGCCCGACGCCCCGTTCGCCACCACCCCCGAGGCCGTGGCCTCAGCCGTGGAACAGGGGCTTCGGCGCGGCTCGGAGACGGTGTGGGCACCGGGGTCGCTGCGGGTGGTGATGGCGGCGCTGCGCCATCTGCCGCGCCCGCTCTTCCGCCGGCTGCCGCTCTGACGGACTGCCGGACTGCCGGACTGCCGGACTGCCTGCCTTACGGTCTTACGGTCTTACGGGGTGAAGGGGGTGGCGGCGGGCTCGTCCACCGGGGAGCCCTGCGCGGGCACCGAGCCGACGCCGCCCCCGAAGACGTACGAGTTCAGCTTCCGCCAGACGCCGTCCGCCCCCTGCTCGTACAGCGAGAAGGCGGCACAGGTCCAGGAGGCGTCGAAGTCGGCGAGCTCCTCGTACGCCCGGTCCATCGCCTCTTCGGCGATGCCATGGGCGACGGTGACATGCGGGTGGTAGGAGAACTGGAGCTCGCGCACCAGCGGCCCGGACTCGTCCCGCACCAGCTGCTGGAGCCGGGAGCAGGCGACGGCCCCCTCCACGATCTTCACAAAGACCACGGGCGATACGGGACGGAAGGTCCCGGTCCCCGACAGCCGCATCGGGAAGGGCCGTCCGGCCTTCGCCACCTCGGCGAGATGCGCCTCGATGGCGGGCAGCAGCGCCGGATCGGCCTCGGTGGGCGGCAGCAGGGTGACATGGGTGGGAATGCCGTGCGCGGCGGGATCCCCGAAGCCCGCGCGCCGCTCCTGGAGCAGGCTGCCGTAGGGCTCCGGGACCGCGATCGAAACGCCGAGCGTTACGGTCCCCACGTCGTTCTCCTTCACTCGTCGGGTGCCGCTGTGCCACCCGTCGGACGGTTCGGCGGTCCCGCCGGCCGGCGGGCGGACGTACAGCCGCCAGTGTGGCGGCTGTACGGCGTGTGTGGCCAGAGGCGTTGGACACAGCGCGGCGGGGCCGGCGGGCCCCATACTGGTGGGCTCGGTCGCTTCCGGTCCCTACCGGTCCCTTGCCGGTCCCTTACCGGTTCAGTGCTTGGCGGGCAGGAAGCCCATCCGGTCGAAGGTCGTGGCCAGGGTCTCGGCGGCCACGGCACGGGCTTTCTCCGCCCCCTTGGCCAGGATCGAGTCCAGCGTCCCCGGGTCGTCCAGATACTCCTGCGTACGGGTACGGAACGGAGTGACGAACTCCACCATCACCTCGGCGAGGTCGGTCTTGAGCGCGCCGTACATCCGGCCCTCGTACTCCTTCTCCAGATCGGCGATCGCCTTGCCGGTGAGGGTGGAGTAGATGGTGAGCAGATTGCTCACCCCGGGCTTGTCGACGGGGTCGAAGCGGATCACCGTGTCGGTGTCGGTGACCGCGCTCTTGACCTTCTTCGCGGTGGTCTTCGGCTCGTCGAGCAGATTGATCAGGCCCTTGGGCGTGGAGGCCGACTTGCTCATCTTGATCGCCGGGTCCTGGAGGTCGTAGATCTTGGCGACCTCCTTGACGATATGCGGCGCGGGGATGGTGAAGGTGTCGCCGAAGCGGGTGTTGAAGCGCTCCGCGAGGTCACGTGTCAGCTCGATGTGCTGGCGCTGGTCCTCGCCCACCGGGACCGCGTCGGCCTGGTAGAGCAGGATGTCGGCGACCTGGAGCACCGGGTAGGTGAAGAGCCCGACGGTGGCCCGGTCGGCGCCCTGCTTGGCGGACTTGTCCTTGAACTGCGTCATCCGGGACGCCTCGCCGAAGCCGGTGAGGCAGTTCATGACCCAGCCGAGCTGCGCGTGCTCGGGGACATGGCTCTGGATGAAGAGCGTGCAGCGCTCGGGGTCGAGACCGGCGGCGAGCAGCTGGGCGGCGGCGAGCCGGGTATTGGCGCGCAGCTCCGCCGGGTCCTGCGGAACGGTGATCGCGTGCAGGTCGACGACCATGTAGAACGCGTCGTGGGTCTCCTGGAGCGCCACGTACTGGCGGATCGCTCCGAGGTAGTTCCCGAGGTGGAACGAGCCGGCGGTGGGCTGGATGCCGGACAGGGCTCGGGGACGGAGGGGCGCGGCGACGGGCGGGCGGTCTGGGGCCATGCCGCTCATTGTCTCAGGTACGGAAGCGGGCCCGGCTCCCTGGTGGGGTGCCCGGTCCCTGGTGGGGCGGGCGGGGTGCCCGGCTCCCCGGTGCGCCCGGCGGGGTCGGGGCCCTGAGGTGCTCCGACTCCGCCGGGGACAGGGGGTTACCCGCTCAGGCCCGGGGCGGGGTACGCGGCCATCAGCTCGGCGACCTCGGCGCGGATCGCGGTCAGCGCCTGCTCGTCGCCCGCCCCGGCGGCGCGCACGCCCCGGTCGATCCAGTCGGCGACCGCGGCCATGTGCTCGGTCCCGATCCCGCGCGAGGTGAGCGAGGGGGTGCCGATCCGGATGCCGGAGGGGTCGAAAGGCTTCCTGGGGTCGTAGGGCACGGTGTTGTAGTTGACGACGATCCCGGCGCGGTCGAGGGCCTTGGCGGCGACCTTGCCCGGCACCTCCTTGGGGGTGAGGTCCATCAGGATCAGATGGTTGTCGGTGCCGCCGGAGACCAGGTCGAAGCCGCGGGCGAGCAGCTCGTCGGCGAGTGCGCGCGCGTTGGCGACGACGGAGCGCGCGTACTCGGCGAAGGCGGGCTGGGCGGCTTCGTGGAGGGCGACCGCGATCCCGGCCGTGGTCTGGTTGTGGGGACCTCCCTGGAGCCCGGGGAAGACCGCCTTGTCGATGGCCTTGGCGTGCTCCTCGCGGGACATCAGCATCGCGCCGCGCGGGCCGCGCAGGGTCTTGTGGGTGGTCGTGGAGATCACATCGGCGTGGGGTACGGGCGAGGGGTGCGCGCCGCCCGCGATCAGTCCGGCGATATGGGCGATGTCGGCGACCAGCACCGCGCCCGACTCCCGGGCGATCTCCGCGAAGGCGGCGAAGTCGATGGTGCGGGGCAGCGCGGTGCCGCCACAGAAAATGATCTTCGGGCGCTCGGCGAGGGCCAGCTCGCGGACCTGGTCGAAGTCGATGAGGCCGGTGTCCTGGCGTACGCCGTACTGCACACCGCGGAACCATTTGCCGGTGGCCGAGACGCCCCAGCCGTGGGTGAGATGGCCGCCCATGGGCAGGGCCATGCCCATGACGGTGTCGCCGGGCTCGGCGAAGGCGAGATAGACGGCGAGATTGGCCGGGGAGCCGGAGTAGGGCTGGACATTGGCGTGCTCGACGCCGAAGACGGCCTTGGCGCGGTCGACGGCGAGCCGCTCGATCTGGTCGATGTTCTGCTGGCCCTCGTAGTAGCGGCGGCCCGCGTATCCCTCGCTGTACTTGTTCTGGAGCACCGTGCCGGAGGCTTCCAGGACGGCCCGGGAGACGTAGTTCTCGCTGGGGATCAGCCGCAGGGTCTCGGCCTGGAGCAGTTCCTCGGCGCCGACGAGCGCGGCCAGTTCCGGATCGGCGGCGGCCAGGGCGGGGTGGGGCAGGGGAAGAGTCACGGTGTCCTCCGGGTCCGTGTCACGACAGGGTCCCCGGGGTGCCCAGGCGGGCGGCACCTCTTCGGCTTGAGCGCGCCCGGCTCCCCCGCGGTCTCTTCCGCGTACGCCAGTCGCCGTGCGTAGGGTCGAGCTTAATGGTCGCGCCGCGCGGCCGGGTTTCTCCGTCCGACATGCGAGCGACGCGGCTGGGTTTCTCCGTCCGACATGCAAGCGGCGGAGCGGGGTTTCTTCGTCCGGCGGGCGAGCGACGATAGAAACAGGGGCGACACCCAGCCCCACGCAGGATGCCCTGTCTCAACGTGAACGCTCTATGTGAACGGAGATCCCGTGTCTGCATCCGAGAGTGCGATCGCCGCCGCCGAGGCCCACAGCGCGCACAACTACCATCCGCTCCCCGTCGTCGTCGCGACGGCGGAGGGCGCGTGGATGACCGATGTCGAGGGGCGCCGCTACCTCGACATGCTCGCCGGGTACTCGGCGCTGAACTTCGGCCATGGCAACCGCCGGCTGATCGACGCCGCGAAAGCCCAGCTGGAGCGGGTGACGCTCACCTCGCGCGCCTTCCACCACGACCGGTTCGCGGACTTCTGCACCCAGCTGGCTGAGCTGTGCGGGATGGAGATGGTGCTGCCGATGAACACGGGCGCGGAGGCGGTGGAGACCGCGGTGAAGACCGCCCGGAAGTGGGGCTACCGGGTCAAGGGCGTACCGGACGGCAGGGCCAAGATCATCGTCGCGGCGGGCAATTTCCACGGCCGCACGACGACGGTGATCAGCTTCTCGACCGATCCCGAGGCGCGGGCGGACCACGGTCCGTACACCCCGGGCTTCCAGATCGTCCCCTACGGGGACCTCACCGCGATGGAGGCGGCGATCACGGAGGAGAACACCGTCGCCGTGCTGCTGGAGCCGATCCAGGGCGAGGCGGGGGTGCTGGTTCCGCCGCCCGGCTATCTGGCGGGGGTGCGCCGGCTGACCCGCGAGCGGAACGTGCTGTTCATCGCGGATGAGATCCAGTCGGGTCTGGGGCGCACCGGCCGGACGTTCGCCTGTGAGCACGAGGGCGTCGTGCCGGATGTGTATCTGCTGGGCAAGGCGCTGGGCGGCGGGGTGGTGCCCGTGTCGGCGGTGGTGTCGTCACGGGAGGTGCTCGGCGTCCACCGCCCCGGGGAGCACGGCTCGACCTTCGGCGGGAATCCGCTGGCCTGCGCGGTGGCGCTGGAGGTGATCGCGATGCTGCGCACGGGCGAGTACCAGCGGCGGGCGGCGGAGCTGGGGGAGCATCTGCACCATGAGCTGAATCTGCTGACCGGGACCGGGGCGGTCGAGGAGGTCCGCGGGCGCGGGCTGTGGGCGGGGGTGGACATCGCGCCCGGCCACGGCACGGGCCGGGAGATCTCCGAGCGGCTGATGGCACGCCGGGTGCTGGTGAAGGACACCCATGGGTCGACGATCCGGATCGCGCCGCCGCTGGTGATCAGCAAGGAGGATCTGGACTGGGGGCTGGAGCAGCTGCGGGGGGTGCTGGCTCAGTGAGCGGCGGGGCCGGGCCGGGCCGGGGCCGGGGGCTGCCGGTCCCGGGCCGGCCCTGTTGACCGGGACCGGCCCCGGATTCGGCTGATCGGGACCGGCCCCGCTCCGGCTGAGCGGTCAGAGGATGACGTGGGGCAGAAAGCGGGCGTACCCGTCCGTGATCAGCCCGCTCGACTCCCGGATGCCGAGGCCCGCGGCCTCGCCCTCCACCACCCAAGCGCCGAGCACCGTCCGGTTGCCGTCGAAGTCGGGCAGCGGGGCCAGCTCCTGGTAGCAGCAGCCCTCCTCCCGTACGACAGGGGGCTCGCCCGGCTGGTGGAGGGTGACGCCCGCGCCCTCGCGGCCGAGGAGGGGTTTGGCCGCGTAGCCGCGGCGCCCCGCGAGCTCGCGGGGCCCGTCCAGATAGGCGGGGAGCAGATTCGGATGCCCCGGATACAGCTCCCACAACACGGCGAGCAGCGCCTTGTTGGAGAGCAGCATCTTCCAGACGGGCTCTATCCAGCAGGTGCTCCCGGTGCCGCCGCCGTTGTCCAGGGTGTCCAGGACATGCGGCCCGAAGCGGTCGGTGGCCAGCCATTCCCAGGGGTAGAGCTTGAAGCAGCAGCGGATGAACCGCAGCCGCTCGTCCACGAAGCGCCCGGTGATCCGGTCCCAGCCGATCTGCTCCACCGAGAGCGCCTCGGTGTCGAGTCCGGCCTGCTGGGCGGTCTCGCGCAGATAGGCGACGGTCATCAGGTCCTCGCCGAGTTCGTCCCCTTCGGAGTGGGCGAAGTAGACGGGCCCCGGCGGCAGCAGCGGCGCCTGCCTCTTCCAGGCGTCGACCAGGCGTTCATGGAGCGAGTTCCACTGGTCGGCGCCGGGGAACCGCTCTTCCATCCAGAACCACTGCGGGCTCGCGGCCTCGACCAGCGAGGTGGGGGTGTCGGCGTTGTACTCCAGCATCCGGGCCGGGCCGCTGCCGTCGTAGTGGAGGTCGAATCTGCCGTAGAGGGAGGGGAGTTCGTCCCGTCGCCGCCATGCCTCGCCGACCAGTGACGCGAGCCTCGGGTCGGTGATGCCGAGATCGGCGAAGCGGTCCCGCTCCACGATGTGCGCGGCGGCGGCCAGGCACATGGCGTGCAGTTCCTCGACGGTCTCCTCCAGCGCCTCGACCTCGGGGAGCGAGAACTCGTAGTACGCGCTCTCGTCCCAGTACGGGCGCAGTGAGCCGTCCGGGTAACGGGTGAGGGGATAGATGCAGCCCTGCCCCTCGACGGTCTCCTGCCAGCCCGGACGGGGCTCGATGGTGTGACGTTTCATCGGATGCTCCCCGGTCTGTCCCTATTTCTCGGCGTTTCTCGGCGTGTCTCGGGGTTCTCGACGCTTTTCAGCCACCGCCGGAGCCGGAGCAGCCGAAGCCGCCCCGGTCGACGGCGGACTTGTCGAAGCTGCCGCCCTCGACCGTCGCGCCGTTCACCCTGCCGCCGTAGTAGTGGCTTCCGGTGCCGCTGGAGTCGTCGCACTCGTAGCTGGGCAGGTTGGTGAGGTCCGAGGGGTCGGCGCACCGCTTGTCCGGCTCGGAGCCACAGGAGGTGATCGCCATCGCGAGTACTCCCATGCCGCCGAGCACCACCGTGCTCGACCTCAGTCTGCGTCGCGCCATCAGAGAGCCGCCCCCATTTGTCACACTCGCGTGCAGAACTCGCTCAAGGTGTCGAATTCGCCGCCGACAGACTAGTGGCCGTCCCGCATGGGTGCGACTGTTCCAGCGCCCTTCGGTCCCGGCCGCCGCCACGCCGGGTTCACGCAGGGACACGCCTGGATCCGCCGGACGGTTCCCGCCCGTTCGCGGACCTGTTCGCGGACCTGTTCCCGGACCCGTTCGCGGACCCGTTCCCGGACCCGTTCCCGGACCCGTTCCCGGACCCGTTCCCGGACTGTTCGATGGACCTGTTCGATGGATCAGTCCTATGGCAGGACACGGCAGAGCGCGTCGAGCGCCCCCGCCCACGCGCTGTCCGACGGTCCGGCGTACCCCACCACCAGTGCGTCCCGCCCCGGCGGCGTGTCCGGGTGCCGGAAGCGCGAGAGTCCCTCCACGGCCAGCCCCTGCCAGGCCGCCGCCTGGACCACGGAGCGCTCGGCGCCCGGCGGGAGTTCGACGACCGCGTGCAGACCCGCCGCGATCCCCGTCACCCGGACGTCCGGCGCGCGCTCCGCGAGCGCTGCGACCAGTTGGTCGCGACGGCGGCGGTAGCGCTGCCGCATCCCCCGCACATGACGGTCGTACGCACCCGACGCGATGAACTCCGCGAGCGTCAGCTGATCGAGCGAGCTCAGCGCCCAGTCCACCGCTCCGCCCAGGGCCTTGGCCCGCAGCACCTCGTCGACGAGCTCCTGCGGCAGCACCATCCAGCCCAGCCGCAGCCCCGGCGCGAGGGACTTGCTCGCCGTACCCAGATAGACCACCCGGTCCGGGTCGAGCCCTTGCAGGGCGCCCACAGGCTGCCGGTCGTAGCGGAATTCGCCGTCGTAATCGTCCTCCAGAATCATCCCGCCCGTGGTCCGCGCCCAGTCCACGACGGCCGCCCGCCGGTCGGGGTGGAGCGGCAGCCCCATCGGGAACTGGTGCGCGGCGGTCAGCAGCACCGCGCCGGCCCCGCTCAGCACCTCCGGCGCGAGCCGGGTGCCGAGCTCGTCGAAGGGCAGTGCGGGGGTGCGCAGCCCGTGCCCGGTCAGTACGTCCAGATGCAGATCGAGCCCGTACGCCTCCACGGCCAGCGCCCGCGTCCGGCGTTCGCGCAGCACCTGCCCCAGCAGCATCAGGGCGTGGACGAAGCCCGAGCAGATCACGATCCGTCCGGGGTCGGCGCGGACTCCGCGCGCCCGCGCCAGATAGTCGGCGAGCGCGGTGCGCAGCTCGATCCGCCCATGCGGCCCGCCGTATCCGAACGCTTCGTCCGGGGCGTCGGTGAGCGCGCGGCGGGACGCCTTGAGCCACTCGGCGCGCGGGAAGGAGGCGACGTCGGGCCTGCCCGCGATCAGGCTGTGGCGCGGGCCCCGGCGGTCCGGCCGGAATCTGGCGGGCACGGCCGCTCTGCGCGGCTCGGCTCGGGGGGCGACCCGGGTTCCGGAGCCCTGGCGGGCGGTGAGCCAGCCCTCGGCGGCCAGTTCGGCGTAGGCCGCCGCCACGGTGTTGCGGGCCAGCCCCAGATCGGCGGCGAGGGTACGGGAGGACGGCAGCCGGGTGCCGGGGGCGAGCCGTCCGCTGCGTACGGCCTCGCGGAGCGCGTCCATCAGTCCCGTACGCAGCCGGGTGCCGCGCAGCTCCAGATAGAGATCGGCACCGGTGTCACCGCCGGAATCGGCCCATGGATCTCTCATGGAAATGGACCATACTCCTGCGCCATTGGCCCGTTAGATTCGGTTCCATGAGCACTGAGACGACGACCGGCGCGAACAGCGCGAAGAACCCCGAGCACCCGGCCCGGCTGCCCTGGACCCAGCTCGTTCCCGAGGTCTACAAGGCCATGGTCAAACTGGACGCCGCCGCCCGGCAGGGGGTCGATCCGGTGATCCTGGAGCTGGTGAAGGTCCGGGCCTCGCAGCTCAACCACTGCGCCTTCTGCCTCGATATGCACAGCAAGGACGCGCTCGCGGCGGGCGAGTCCATCGAGCGGATCATCCAGCTCTCCGCCTGGGAGGAGTCCCAGCACTTCTATACGGCCCGGGAGATCGCGGCGATCGAGCTGACCGAGGCGATCACGGTCCTCACGGACGGCTTCGTGCCGGACGCGGTGTACGAGAAGGCGGCGAAGCAGTTCACGGAGCCGGAGCTGGCGGCGCTGATCGCCTCGATCACGGTGATCAACGCGTGGAACCGGTTCGGGGTGACCGCGCGGATGGCCCCGGGCCACTACACGCCGGGGCAGCACGCCCACTGAGCCCTGGACCGGGGCCTGGGCCGTGTGGCACGGGTCTGGCCGCCGGGACCGTGGCATATGAGACGAGACGATACGACTCGTCTTGATTTTGGATCACTCCCGGTCCTACAGTCGGATCGAAACGAAACGAGACGATGCGTCTCGCACTCTTCATCATCGATTCCGGGAGCACTCCTCATGACCGCCACCCCCGCCGTACCGCCCCTCCCCGGCCGCGTCTGGTTCATCACCGGAGCGAGCCGGGGCCTCGGCCGGGCCTTCGCCGAGGCCGCGCTCGCCGCCGGGGACCGGGTGGCGGCCGTGGCCCGTGACACCGCCCCGCTGGAGCCCCTGGCGGCCGAATGGGGCGACCGGCTGTTCGTCCGCCCGCTGGACGTCACAGACCGGGCGGCCGTGCACACCGCCGTGGACGGAGCGGTACGGCACTTCGGCCATCTCGACATCGTCGTGAACAACGCCGGGTTCCTGTCCATGGGCATGGTCGAGGAGTTCGACGAGAAGCAGGCCCGCGCCCAGATGGACACCAACTTCTTCGGCGCGCTCTGGGTCAGCCAGGCCGTACTGCCCCATCTGCGCGCCCGGCGCTCCGGGCACATCCTCCAGATCTCCAGCATCGGCGCGCTGGCCGGATTCGCCCTCACCGGGCTGTACAGCGCGAGCAAGTTCGCCCTGGAGGGGATGAGCGAGGCCCTGGCGGCCGAAGCCGCGCGCTTCGGCGTCAAGGTCACGATCGTCGAACCCGGCGGCTACTGGACCGGCCTCTACACCAAGGGCCTGACGGCCACCGAACCGCTGGAGACGTACGCGCCGCTCCGCGCCGAGCTGGAGAAGCAGTTCGCCGAGGGCTCGGTGGACAGCCTGCCGCACCTCGCGGCCGAGGCCGTGCTGAAGCTGGTCGCGAGCGAGAACCCGCCGCTCCGGCTGCTGCTGGGGAGCATGGCGTACGACCTGGCCCTGGAGACCTCGCGACAGCGGGTGGACACCTGGGCCGCCTGGGAGGAGACCAGCCGCGCGGCCGAGCGGGGGGTGCCGGCTCCCGAGGGGTACGGCGCGTAGCGGGAGAGGGCGGGCCGGGGGGCGACCCGCCGGGCGGGTTTCGCGTTTCCTACTGGTTTGACACAATGAGTGCATGTCCGAGACGACGTACAGCATCGGCGAGGGGCCGGCCACCCGGGTCAGCCTCTCTCTGCCCGAGGGGACCGCGGACGCGATCCGGGCGCGGGTCGGTAAACGGGAGTTCTCCGCGTTCATCGCGGCTGCCGTCGAGCGAGAGCTGCGCGGCCAAGTGCTGGATGAGTACCTGGCGGACTACGAGAGCCGCAAGGGACCGGTCTCCGAGCAGACACGGCAGCGGGCGCGACAGGTCTTTGACGAGGTGTTCGCCGAGGAAGACCAGTGGCCCGCCGCAAGCTGAGTCACGAGGGGACCCTCATCCTGGACAGTGAGGGGCTCTCCAAGCTGCTCGGTGACGACGAGACGGCCGTGGCCCTGGTGGCCGAGGCGCGTTCCCGCGGCATGGAGGTGGTGATCTGCGCGCTCACCATCATCGAGGCCGTCCACGCGCGCACGGACAAGACCCGGCTGAGCTGGCTGCTGTCCGGTCTGCGTGTGGTGCCGGTGGGCGATGAGGAGGCGAAGGCGGCCTCGGCCCTCTTGATGGAGGCTGGGCTGCACGGTCATAAGTACGCCATCGACGCGGCTGTGGCCGAGGCTGCCCTGCGGCAGCAGCGCCCTGTGGTCATGCTGACCTCTGACATCGACGACATGGTCAAGCTGTGCGGCGACCGGGTCCGGCTCG
Organism: Streptomyces jumonjinensis; assembly: GCF_009600885.1. Taxonomy (GTDB): domain Bacteria; phylum Actinomycetota; class Actinomycetes; order Streptomycetales; family Streptomycetaceae; genus Streptomyces; species Streptomyces jumonjinensis. Next base: position 5,091 of record NZ_VCLA01000086.1, on the reverse strand, counting down.
TCGCCGTGTGATGCCGCAGGATCGATGTCCGTATGTTCCGTATGTCAGGCCGTACTCATCGGCGACGGCTGACAGCGAGCCATCCAGCACACGGGCAGCCAGGCCGGGCGGCGCGATCGCCTGTGTCCCGCGGACCGGGAACAGCGCCGACGACTTCGGCACCGTGGTCTTGGCCGGCGACCTGGACGGCGGCCGGCCCCCGGTCACCGCGCGGGGGACCCCCACCCGGCCGACCTCAGCCGCTGGAACGCCGTGTCCCCGCCCCGTCGCGGCAGCGATTCCTTGATCCGCCGCGCACACTCCTCCGGGCCCGCCGTCCCCGTATCGCACTCCACGTCGTACACCCCATGCGCATGCACCCGCTCGTACTGCCGGGCCGCCAGTCCCGCCGGGCGGTCGCCCCGCGCCCGCTCTCTGCGTTCCAACCCGCCGGCGGACAGTGGACTCCGACCAGCAGCACATCCTCCGGCACGAACTGGCCGAGACAGTCCCGCAGCCGCCACGGCTCGCTCAGCACATGGTCCACGACGACGTTGTTACCCGCCGCCGCCATCCCGGCCACCGCGCGGTGGTAGCCCATCCAGGTCCGCCGGAGGATCTCCGCCAGCCGTCCGGGCTCGTACTCCTGCCGGGTGCGCATCGCGTGGAACGCGTCCACCGGCATATGGAAGTACGGCTCATCCATGATCCGCAGCAGCTCCGCCGCGATGCTCGACTTGCCCGAACTGGACGTGCCGTTCAGAAAGATGATCTGTCCCCGGCCGCCGGACATCCAGCTCCTTCCAACCGTGATCACTGTCCCGACGAGCCTACTTCCCGGTGAGGGCGATCCGGTCCCGGACCGGATCGCCCTCACCGAGGGAGCGGCTGGGCTCTCAGGTCAGGCCACCCCGGAGACAGGGCATGCGTACGAAGGCCGCAAGCGGTGCGGCGAGCAGGCCACCAGGCTCACGGAGAGAAACCGCTGTCCGGTCAGCCACCAGCCGCCGACCACGTCCTCTCCCCCGGCCGCCCGATCGCCCACCGCCTCGATCCGGGCATCCAGGTTCTCCCGCTCCGCCCGGGAGACGAAGGCCTCGGCGTGCGGGCGGACCTGGAGGCCGAACCACCGCGCGGCCTCCTGTGGATCCGTCCATGTCCCCTGGACGAACGACGCAGGCTTCAGAAGCCACTGCGCGACTTCCAGCGGCGGCACGGGGGCAGTCGCGAATCCGGGGTGTACGTCCCTCCGGGGCCCGTCCCGGTGCAGATCGAATCCACTGCCGAGCCAGGTGTAGCCGTGGTGGTGACTGGCCAATGCCTCAGAGCGCCCCCTCGCCGCCTCTGCCCACGCCTGACCCGGCGCGGTCACCGCCGGCCACAGCCGTCGCCGTCCCCGCAGCCGCCGCTGTCGCCTTGGCCGTTGTCGTCGTCGGGGTCAGGGTCGGGGTCGGTCTTCGCGTACGGAGTTTGGGAGCGCTGAGTGGTCATGGGATCGGACTCCTCGCAGGTCGATGTCTGACGGTGCGAAGAGCGTCGAGCGCGGGAGAGGTACGGCTCAAGAGACTTGCGGGGGCTTGCAGATAGTCACCCGAGCGCGCTGATGGCGTCCGCGATCAGCGCGCGGGCCTGCGGGCCGTAGCACGCCATCGCCGCGAGCTCCGCGAACGTCCGCGTGTAGAAGGCGATCTCACTCGGCTGTTTCACCGTCACCTCTGCGGTGACCAGCTCGATCAGAACCTGCCTGTCGTCAAAGATCCAGAAGCCTTCCACAGGCCACATGACGCGGTCTGCGGACATGGGGATGATTCCGAAGCTGACCTGTGGCAGGGCAGCCGCCTTGAGCAGGTGCCCAAGCTGAGCTGCCATGATCCCGGCATCACCGAAACGAGCCCGCAGCGCGGCTTCCTCTACCAGCAGCGCGAAACGCCGTGATGCGTCGTAGAGGACACTTTGCCGGTGGATCCGCGCCTCGACCGCTTTCTCCGTGTCGTCAGGAATGCCGCTGAAAGCGATGATGCGGCTCATGATCACCCGAGCGTAGTCGGGGGTCTGCACAAGGCCAGGAATGACGCTCGGCTCGTAGACACGGAAGCGACGTGTCCGCTGATACAAGGGGACACGGGCGCGCTGGACAGGCTCCAGCCCTCTCCCTTCGACCCTCCACCACTCGACGTACAGCTCATCGATGTTGTGCAAGGCAGCCACAAGATCGGCGTACGTGTCAGGGGCTCCGCAGAGTTCGGCGTACTGCCGCAGGTCCTCCCGGGACGGCGAGGTCACGCCATTCTCCATGCGAGATGCCTTGGACTCACTCCAGCCGGCACGGGCCGCGAAGGCCCGCGCCGTCGTGAATCCGGCCCCTTTCCGCATCTCTCGCAGCCGGTTGCCCAGTGTCCTGCGGGCTTCCCGAACAGCGGAGGAAGGAGACTCGGCCACTGGTCAGGAGGTGATCTTGTACTCCGCATGCGGGATCGCTCGCTCCCACACCGCCTCGAACGCACTCACGCAGAGATCGCGGATCTTCGGGTCCTTCGTCAGCTCCATCCAGTCCTCTGCGCTCTCCCCGTCACCGGTGAAGTGGAGAACCAGCACGAGATCGTTGTCGAACACCCAGAAGTCGTTGCCGGGAAAGGCGATATCCGTGGCCTGTCGGCGTGGCAGCCAACGAATCTGCTCACCGGCCTCGACATTGGCATCCGAGTAGTAGTGCTCGAACCTGATGTAATTCGACTCCGGAACCGAGAACACCCGCGCCCGTCTGATCGCGACCCCCCGGTCACTAGCCTCCCGCACCCACGTGAGCCAATTCTGGAAGTCAGGGTCGGCAGTCAGGTCCTTGGGACGATGCCCTTCCCTCCAGGAGACGTAGTCGGGATCGGACTCCATATAGCCGTCCCGCATCTCCAGGTGGATCGCCGAATGACGAGCCGAGGCGAGCAACTCCTCAAACGTCGGCGGCTTCTCCACGCTTCATCTCCTCGAAGAACTGGACCATACGACGGGGGATCTCCACGACCGTCTCATGCGGCGGAATGTCCATCTGCGCCAGACGTTCCTCGTCCAGAACCTTCCATCCCTGGACAAGGTAGTTGTCGCTGTGGTCGTCCAGATAGACCGTGGGAGATCCGGCCTTCTTGCTCTCCGGGTCCTTGCCCAGCTTACGCAGTGCCATGCCGCCTCCTTGGTCGAGCTGACGATCTCCAGCACTCAGCATGCAACGAACTGCTCTCTCCAGCACGGAACTTGCTGACACTTGCAGCGCTTTAAGGTTCGGCGACGCCCTGCACACCGGCAGCGGCACCGACACCGGCACCAGCGCACAGCAGAACGCCCCCGGCTGCCGGAAACGCGGCGGCCGGGGGCGGTGAGCTCCGGGGGTGGATCAGATCAGGCCGAGCGCGCGAACCGCGTCGCGCTCCTCCGCCAGCTCCTGCACCGAGGCGTCGATCCGGGGGCGCGAGAACTCGTTGATGTCCAGGCCCTGGACGATCTCGTACGCGCCGTCCTTCGTGGTCACCGGGAAGGAGGAGATCAGACCCTCGGGAACGCCGTACGAACCGTCGGACGGGATGCCCATGGAGGTCCAGTCGCCGTCCGCGGTGCCGTTGACCCAGGTGTGGACGTGGTCGATCGCCGCGTTCGCCGCCGAGGCCGCCGAGGACGCGCCGCGCGCCTCGATGATGGCCGCGCCGCGCTTGGCGACGGTCGGGATGAAGGTGTCAGCCAGCCACGCCTCGTCGCCGATGAGCTCGGCCGCGTTCTTGCCCGCGATCTCCGCGTGGAAGATGTCCGGGTACTGGGTCGCCGAGTGGTTGCCCCAGATCGTCAGGCGCTTGATGTCGGAGACGGCGGCGCCGGTCTTGGCGGCCAGCTGCGAGATGGCGCGGTTGTGGTCGAGGCGGGTCATCGCGGTGAACCGCTCGGCCGGCACGTCCGGGGCGGCGGCCTGGGCGATCAGCGCGTTGGTGTTGGCCGGGTTGCCGACCACGAGCACCTTGATGTCGTCCGCGGCGTGGTCGTTGATGGCCCGGCCCTGCGGCTTGAAGATGCCGCCGTTGGCCTCCAGGAGGTCACCGCGCTCCATCCCCTTGGTACGCGGGCGGGCGCCGACCAGCAGGGCGACGTTGGCGCCGTCGAAGGCGACGTTCGGGTCGTCGGTGATGTCGATGCCGCGCAGCAGCGGGAAGGCGCAGTCGTCGAGCTCCATGGCCGTGCCCTGGGCCGCGCCCAGCGCCGGGGTGATCTCAAGAAGGCGCAGCTTGACCGGCACATCCGGGCCGAGCAGATGGCCCGAGGCGATGCGGAACAGCAGCGCGTAACCGATCTGGCCGGCCGCGCCGGTCACGGTGACGTTGACGGGAGTGCGGGTCATGGCGATCTCCGTAAGACAGCTGGCGGTGGGGGTCACTGCCCCGGGTCCGGAACGTCCCTTCCCACCGCTTCACTCAGCCCTGCGACTCTGACGAATCTTGATGTGAAGAGACATCCAGCGGTCAGGCTATCCGACCCTGTGCACAGGTGGCCGTCGGCCCCTTGTGGCGCGGCTCACGCGTACGGAGGTTCGGGTTCCGCGCCGGGTACGGGCCGCGCCCGTACCCCGGGTGCGGCCCCAGGCTCACCACTCGCCCGTACAGGCCCTCGCACCCGTCGCCTTCGCCGTCGCGCACGCCTCCGCCGTCGCGCCCTCGGGCACCGCCGTCATCATCGTGTAAGCCTCGCTCTCGGCCTTCACCAGCCCGTTCTGAACACCCTTCCCGCCCACGCTGATCGCCACCGCGTCCCCCGGCGCGGCATCCGTGAGCCGCGCCCACGCCGCCCCGCAGACCTTGCTGTAGCGCACCTCGACCCGGGCCGTGCCCAGCTTCGCCGACGACACGGTCTCGGCGAGCTCACCGCCGCAGCCCATCGCCTGCGGGTCCCCGCCGACGCACTCCTCACCCGTGCACTTCGTCTTCACGGCGGGCGCGGAAGGCGCGGAAGAGGCGGCCTCGGCGGAGGGGGTCCGCGACGCCTGGGGCGCGGCCTTCACCTCCTTGCCGCCGTCATCGGAGCCCACCAGCAGCACGGCCAGCACGATCACCGCCAGCGCGGCGGCCGCACCCGCCAGAA
>NZ_VCLA01000085.1 GCF_009600885.1 Streptomyces jumonjinensis | reverse complement strand
GCGAGCGGCTATGGGGTACGAGCAGACTCGCGCCGCCCGCGACGGGGCCGGGCGGGGCCCAGCGGGCGCACCGTCCGGCTCCGTCGCCGCGCCGCCGCCAGCCGTACCGGTCCAGCAGTGCGCCGAGGACGGCGGGGTCGACCCGCGCGGGGTCGGCCTCGCCGGGCGCGGGGCGGGGGCCTGCCCCGTCTGCGGGCTGCGGGAGCGCCATGGCTCTGGATGCCTTCCGGGACGGGCCGTTCGGCGTCGGATGGCTGTCGGATGGCTGTCGGATGGCTGAACGCGGGCACCGACCAGTACGCCGTCGTCGCGGCGCGGCGGCGCTCGCGCACGGGCCCGCCGCCCGGACGGGGCACCGGAACCATGGCCCGTCATCTCTGTTGTCACCGCCCGGCGTACCGCGCAAACGGCGGGGGTATGACCGTTTCGGCGGAGGGATGTCGCCGTCTGCCGTATGCGCGCGAGGAGTTCGGGGATGACGCCCTGGTATGACGGGCCGCTGGCCGCGTTCGACGCCGGGACCACCGGAGCCGATGTCGAGGCGGACCGGATCGTATCGGCCGCGATCGTGGTCCAGGACGCGGCGGGCGCACGGCCGCGGGTCACCCGCTGGCTGGTCGATCCCGGCGTCCCGGTGCCGCCCGGGGCGAGCGCGGCGCACGGTCTGACGGGCGACTGCCTCCAGCGGAAGGGGCGCTGGCCCGCGCCGGTGATGGCGGAGGTGGCGCGGGCGCTGGCGGAGCAGTGCGGCGCGGGGCGCCCGCTGGCGGTGATGGACGCTCCGTCCGGTCTGACGGTCCTCGACCGCGAGCTGCGCCGGCACCGCGCGTCCTCGCTCGCCCGCTATCTGGAGAACGCGCCGCTGCGGGTGCTCGATCCCCGGGTCCTGGACCGGCACCTGGACCGCTACCGCAAGGGCCGCCGTACGCTCGCCGATCTGTGCGATCAGTACGGGGTCGGGGCCGCGGACGAGCAGGGCGCGGCGGCCGGCGCGCTGGCCGCGCTGGAGGTGACCCGGGCGGTGGGCAGACGGTTCGCGGCGCGGCTGGAGCGGCTCTCCCCGGCCGAGCTGCACACGCTTCAGACGGAATGGCACGCGGCGCAGGCGCGGAGTCTCCAGGCGTGGTTCACCCTCGGGGGCACGCCGCAGTCGGTGCATCCCGCCTGGCCGCTGCGGCCCGCGCTGCCCACGGCGGCCTGAGACCGGGTCCCCGGCCGCCGCGGGCAGCGCGGGTCAGCGGTACTCCTGCCGCGCCTTCACCAGCTGGACGAGTTCGTCGAGCCGCTCGAAGTCCTGGGGCAGCGCCTGGGCGAGCGCGTGTCTGACCTTCTTCTCCTTGAGCGGGTTGCCGACCCAGGAGTCCGGCTTGGTCTGCCGCACGGTGGTGTCGGCGGTGACGGCGAGCTCGGTCGACGGCTGGAAGAAGTCGATCAGCGCCCGGCGGGCTCCGTTGTCGGCCCAGGCGGGGTAGGCGGTCCCGGACTCCCCCGCGCCGAGCTTCCGGGCGAGTTCGAGCAGTGCCGCCAGATGCCGCTGGTAGCCGACGGCTCCCCTGCGGCCCTCCTCCAGCACTTCGTCGAGGAGCCGGGACATGCTGCCGTAGTACTTCGGGTTCAGGGGGCGCTCGTCGACGATCACCTTGCGCAGGGTGTTGGCGAGGGTCGCGGCGACGGCTTCGGGGTCCGCCCTGATCCCCTCGGGGAGCCGGTCGATCGCGCCCGCGCCCAGCCGCACGACGAGCTCGATGAGTCCGGCGTCCTGGAACTCGGCCACGGTCTTCGAGGGCTTGGCGCCGACATAGGCGTCGAGCAGCCGGCGCATGCCCGCTTCGTACTGCTTGAAGTCGACGCTCTCGCCGGCGCCGAGCAGCACCTCGTCGCGTACATGGGCGTAGTGGACGATCTCCGCCTTGATGGCCGCGGCCTCGGCTTCGCCGTATCCGGCAGCGGGCATCTCGTTGGCGAGAGCGCCGTAGGCGCGGGCAACGGCGGCGACGGCTTTGCAGAGCTCGACGCGTTGGGGCTCATTGGCCTTCAGCTCCCCGGCGTCGCCCTGCTCCCGGGCGCAGAAGTACCGCTGGTACTGGAGGGTGTTCCTGGGCGGTTCGACGCCCGCGCAGAGCTCCCGTACGGCCTTGAGGGCCGTTTCCAGATCGTCCCGGGCCCGGTCGATCCGGTCGGCGAGCAGCCCTTCGACGTCTCCTCGGTCGTAGGCGTCGAGCGCGTCCGTGGTGTAGTCGGCGAGGGCGGTCTCCAGGGAGTTGAAGAGATCACGGTAGTCGACGATGTAGCCGTAGTCCTTGTCGTCGCCGTCGAGCCTGTTCACCCGGCAGATGGCCTGGAAGAGGCCGTGGTCCCGCATGGTCCGGTCGATGTAGAGATAGGTGGCCGACGGCGCGTCGAAGCCGGTGAGCAGCTTGTCGACGACGATGAGCAGCCGCATCCGGCCCGGGTCCCTGACGAACCGCTCCTTGACCTCCTTCTCGAACTGCTCGACCTTGGTGATCGCCGTGTCGGCGGGCTCGCCGAAGTGGTCGGCGAGCATCCGGCGGTAGATCTCGTACTGGCGGAGCTTCTCGGTCGCGCCCTGGCCGGAGTCCTCCTTGGATATGTCCGCGGCCCGGGGGGTGTAGCTGGTCACGACGGCGCACTGCTCGGCGAATCCGGCGTCGCGGAACAGTTCGTAGAATATGCAGGCCTCGTAGATGCCCGACGCGATGAGCAGGGCGTTGCCCCGCTGGTCCATCAGCCGGGGCCGGGTCTCCATGTCGAGCAGGATGTCGTCCACGATCTGCCGGGCGCGGGGTTCGGCGCTCGCGACCTTCCGCAGGGTGGCCCAGCGCTTCTTCAGCTCGGCGCGGGAGCGATCCGTCATCCCCCGGGTCTTCGCCGCGAACCAGGCGTCGATCTTCTCCGGCGAGGTCAGCTCCTGGTCGACGGCGCGGGCCTCGTAGCGCAGATCGAGGACCACTCCGTCGGCGACGGCCTCATCGAACCGATAGGTGTGGATGAAGTCGCCGAACTTCTCGATGGTGGTGGTCTTCTCCGTCTTGAGCAGCGGTGTTCCGGTGAAGCCGATGAACACCGCGTCCGGCAGCAGTCGTTTGACGGCGTCGTGCATGCTGCCGGACTGGGTCCGGTGGGCCTCGTCGACGAAGACGAAGACGTTCCCCTTGGCGCGGAAGTCCGCGGGGACCCGGGTGGTCAGCTCCCTGACGAAGTCGTTCTCCGCCCCGTCCCCGGCCTTCTCTTCCGCCGGGGACCGGAACTTGTGCACCAGGGAGCAGATGAGCCACCGGTCGGAGGCGTTGAGCGCGGCCAGCAGATCGGCGCCGCTCCGGGTCCGGTAGATCTTCTCGCCGCCCCTGGCGAAGACCCGCTCGATCTGCTCGTCCAGCTCGGTCCGGTCCGTGATCAGCAGAACCCGTGCGTCGGTCTGGTTCTCCCGGATCCATTTGGCCAGCCACACCATGGTGAGGGACTTGCCCGAGCCCTGGGTGTGCCAGATGATGCCGCCTTCGCGGCGGGCGATGCGCTCCTGGGCCGCCTTCACCCCGAAGTACTGGTTGTGCCGGCAGGTCTTCTTCACCCCGGCGTCGAAGACCATGAAGTCATGGATCAGTTCGAGCAGCCGGCGCTTGGCGCAGAGCTGGGTGAGCGCGCGGTCGAGCGGCGCGGCGACATCCGACTCCTCACGCCAGGCCAGCCAGTACTTCTCGGGGGTGCCGACGACGCCGTAGCGCAGTCCTTCGACGTCGTTTCCGGCCAGCACGAGCTGGACGGTGGTGAAGAACGACCGGATGAACTCGGGTCTCTGGTTGCCGATGGTCTGCCGGATGCCCTCGGAGACCGCCACCTTGGACCGCTTCAGCTCCAGCGTCGCCAGCGCGATGCCGTTGACGTACAGCACCACGTCGGGGCGCTTGGTGTGGCGCCCCGTCACGGTGACCTCCTCCGCGAGGGCGAAGTGGTTGGCCTCCGGGTTCTCCCAGTCGATGAGCCTGACCTTCTCGAAGCGCTCGGCTCTGAGCGCGTCCCCCAACGACAGCGGCCACCGGCGAAGACACAGCGGCAGAACGGCTCCTGAAGACCGGCCGTACCGCCCCGGGCCCGGACACCCCGCAGCGGGCCCGGACATGCCGCCCCGGGCCCGGTCCTATGACGGCGGCCGGGAAACAGAACAGGCCCCCTCCCCCGAGTAAGGGGAAGAGGACCTGCGATACATCTGCTCGAAGTCCGGCCGTGCGGTGATCCGCGTCTGTCTCGGCAAGCCTTCGGTGGTGGGCGATACTGGGATCGAACCAGTGACCTCTTCGGTGTGAACGAAGCGCTCTCCCGCTGAGCTAATCGCCCGGGAACGGACTGAACCATACAGGCCCCGGACGCCTGCCTTCAAATCTCCCCGGCCGGCCGGGGTGGAACCGCCCTCAGCCGGGCGGCGAGCCCCCGGCGGCCCGCGCGCATCATGACCGCGTGATTGGCGCGGAACACCGGGCGGCAGGGCAGCGCCAGCCGTCTCATCAACGGCCGGAGGACCTCCACTTCCTGGTCGTACCGCACCCGGGTACCGGTGCCGTGCGCCGTCAGCGTCCAGCGCACCCAGCCCTCCAGATCGCCCGCCAGCCCGATCTCCAGCACCAGCGCGACCGGATCGTGCCGCACCGCCCGGGCGGTGACCCGCAGTTCATACGGGAGGAAGGAGCGGAAGCGGACGGTGCCGCTCTCCTGATCCAGCCGGGCCACCTCACGGACCTGGGGCCACCACAGGGGATAGTCCTCCGGCCGTTCGAGAACGGCGAAGACGGCCTCCGGGGGCGCGGCCAGCGCCCAGACCACACGGAATCGGTAATGACACCAGTCCATAACCCCAGTCTGCTCCGGCCCCGGGCGCGCGATGCGCACTCAGGAGGTCCGAGTACCCATCGCCCATGCCCGGCCGACCGGGCGGCGACCACACTCCGGACATCCGGGCGGCGACCACACTCCGGACATGAGGAACGACCCGCCGCCCCCCGGCACCCCCGCCGCCCGCCGAGGAACTCGTGCTCCTCGACCGGGAGCTCGCCGACTGGACGCGCGCGGAGAGCCGGACACGGGCCCGGATACGACGACGAGGGTGGAGCGTTCTCGCTTTCGCGAAACCACTCCACCCTCGAACATGTGGGCGATACTGGGATCGAACCAGTGACCTCTTCGGTGTGAACGAAGCGCTCTCCCGCTGAGCTAATCGCCCGGGCGCACCGCAAACATTACCGCATGTCAGCGGGTGCCTCCGACCGTTTCCCGGTCAGGATTCGATCTTCCACGGGAGGGTGATGCCGAACTTCCAGAGATAGATCCCGGCCAGCACCGCGCAGATCACCACGCCGATGACGGTGAGGGTGATGTTCCGCCGCCGCACCCGCGGATCGAGCGCCCGCTGGGCGGCCTCGCTCACCTTGCGCTTGGTCCAGCGCAGCACCAGCTGTGCCCAGACGAACTCGGTCGCCCAGATCGCCATGCCGCCGAAGATCACCACCCAGCCGGGTCCCGGCAGCACCAGCATGGCCGCGCCCGCGGCGACGACCGCGAGGCCGACCACGAAGACGCCGACCTGCCAGCTCAGGTGGAGGGTCTTGCGTGCCTTGACGAACTCAGGCGCACGCGAGCCGAGCGGCTTCTCCGCCGCCTCCCGCTCGCCCTCGCCAGGCTCCACCCGCTCACCCCGCGTGGTCGGCTTCGCTTCATCGGCCGCTACTGCGGCCTCCGTGCCGTTACTCCCCGTGTTCATGTAAGCAAATCTACCTGACGGAGCGGAGTCACCGGAATGGTCCCAGGGGACGAAGAATCACTCCGCCGTTAGGGGTACCTAAAGATACCCAAAACCCTCAGAGGGGTTTACAACGGCACCGTAGGTGGCATGTCGATTTCGCCGACGTGCGAATCCCCGAGCGCACACTGAGCGAAAGGCCCTGGCGCTTATGAACACCACGGTCAGCTGCGAGCTGCACCTGCGCCTCGTTGTATCGAGCGAGTCTTCACTGCCTGTACCCGCGGGCCTGCGGTATGACACGGCCGATCCCTATGCCGTGCACGCCACCTTCCACACCGGAGCCGAGGAGACGGTCGAATGGGTTTTCGCCCGTGACCTCCTCGCGGAGGGTCTGCACCGGCCCACCGGCACCGGCGACGTCAGAGTATGGCCGTCTCGCAGCCACGGTCAGGGCGTCGTCTGCATCGCGCTGAGCTCCCCGGAGGGCGAAGCCCTGCTCGAAGCCCCGGCGCGGGCCCTGGAGTCGTTCCTGAAGCGGACCGACGCCGCGGTGCCACCGGGCACCGAGCATCGTCACTTCGACCTCGACACGGAGCTCTCGCACATCCTGGCGGAAAGCTGAGCCAGGCCGAGAGCCGCACGGCGCCGTCCTACTCGGGGAGACGGCGCCGCGCGGACAATCCCATACGGTGTACCGCCTTATCGGGCGTACCACCCGTGGAGTGGATGTATCGGCGTCGTCACAGCGCATTTCCAGCGCGGTGACGGCGCCGATACGCATGAGCACGAACCGCTAGAGTCAGCGCTATTTGACGGGCACCGGCCCGCAGTAGGCCAGGGAGCGAATCGTGCTGATCCCCCACGACACCAGATATGCCCTCGACGCGGTCATCGATCTGGTGAACACCGCACCGGACAATGATCAAGCCGAAGGGCTGGCCGATGTCACCGCGCTGAAGGAATTCGTCCGCCGGCACGGCATCAGCGATGTGGGGGAACTGACTCCCCGGGATCTGAAGGCGTTGCACGGGGTGCGCGCCCGGTTCGCGGAGGTCTTCGCGGCGACCGGGAGCGCGGTCGCCGCCGAGCTGCTCAATGAACTGGTGGCCTCGGCGGGCACCACCCCGCAGCTGACCGACCACGACGGCTACGACTGGCATGTGCACTACTTCGCGCCGGGCGCCTCGGTGGCCGACCATGTGGCGGCCGACGGCGGTATGGCGCTGGCCTTCATCGTGGTCGCGGGCGAGCTGGAGCGGCTGCGGCGCTGTGAGGCGCCGGACTGCGGGCGTGCCTTCGTCGATCTCTCGCGCAACCGGTCGCGCCGCTACTGCGACAGCCGCACCTGCGGCAACCGGCTGCATGTCGCCGCCTACCGGGCACGCCGCAAGGAGGCGGCCGGCTGACCACCGCCGGGCCCGCACAGCAGGAAGCCGGGCCCTCACAGCAGGAAGAGGTCATGGAGCGCGGCCATCAGAAGCAGCAGGCCGATCACCGTGAGGAAGATCATCAGAGGTGGCTGGGAGAGCGCGAAGAGACAGCCTCGCGGCTCTTTCGTGGGTGCGGGGGCATCGCCCCTGGAGGTATCGAGCATCTCGGGGCGATGATGACGCAGCGGGCGTCCCCGCCGATGCCCAACACGCGCCGAGATGGCGGGAGTTCATTCCCTCCCGGGTGCTTACGCGGCGCATTCCGGACATGTTCCGAGTCGTTCCCCGATGCGTTCCGGGCAGGCTTCGATCTCTTCCGGCCACACGCCGGACACTTCCGGACCGGGACGGACGGGACGGACGGGACGGACAGACCGGGCGGCGCGCGCCCTTCCGTCAGAGGGCCGCGAGGCCGCCGGGCCGGGATGCCTCAGATGCCGTGCTTCTTGAGGATCGCCTCGATATCGCTGAAGTCGTCCCCCGCGCCCGCTGACGTGGGCTTCGCGGCGGAGCGGCCGGACGGACGGCTTCCGCCGCGGCCGAGGGAGGGCGCTGAGGCGGCGGGGGCCACGGCCTCCCGCTGTGCGGCTCCGGCGGCCTTGCGCTCCTTACGGCCGCCGCCCGAGCGCCGTTCGACGGCACGGGTGGTGGAGAACAGCGCCCACGCGCCGCCCAACAGGCCGAAACCGACCCATGCCGTGGGGCTGAACGCCGTGTCCACGGCCCAGCCGACCGCTCCGGTCAGCACCAGACCGAGGGGGATCAGGGAGTAGGCGGCGATCCGGGTCGCCGCCAGGAAACGCTTGCGGTACGCCGTGATCGCGGCGACGCCCAGGCCCGCCGCCGACCCCGCGGCGCAAATGGTCTCGGCAATCATCCGGTCCTCCAGGATTCGGCGGGCATGAGCGGTTACGTCTCTTCCATCCTGCACCGACCGGCGGTGTGCGGGCGACGGCCCGGGATCACCTCAGGGATAACTCGGGGACGGGATCATCCCCAGGTCCCGGTGGGGGGACGGCGGACCGGCCCGGGTACCGGGTCCGCTCCGGAGCGGTGGGTGGGGTCAGGTCGGGGCGCCCGTCGCCGGGCTGGGAGACTGGGGCCATGAGCGACTCCACCACCGGCCTCCCCGTCGTCCTCGACGTATGGTGCGACCTCACCTGCCCCGACTGCCGTACCGCCCTCGACGATGTGCGCGCGCTGCGCGAGCGCTACGGCGACCGGCTGGAGGTGCGGCTGCGCCACTTCCCCCTGGAGAAGAACAAGCACTCCTACGCCGCCGCCCAGGCCGCCGAGGAAGCCTTCGCCCAGGGCAGCGGGCGCGCGTACTACGAGACCCTGCTCACCCGGGTCGAGGAGCTGAGGGAGCAGGGCGAGCCGTTTCTGCTCACCGCCGCCCGGGCCCTCGGCCTGGACGCCGAGGAATTCGACACCGCGCTGATCGACGGCAGGCACATCCTGACGGTCGACGCCGACCAGGCCGAGGGCAAGGCGATCGGGGTGACCGGCACCCCGACGTATGTCATCGGCGGTGAGCGTCTCGACGGCGGCCAGAGCCAGGACGGGCTGCGCGCCCGGATCGAGGAGATCGCCGACTCGCTGCTGAAGGGCTGACCCCGGCGGCGGTCACAGCAGCTGTTTGAACCAGTGGACGGCCTCCGTCCGGTAGCCGAGCGAGGTGTAGAGCCCGAGCGCCGGGGCGTTGCCCGCGAAGACATGCAGTCCGAGCAGCCGCGTCCCGTCCTCCAGCGCACACCGCTCGGCCAGCAGCATCAGGGTGCGGCCGTGGCCCTCGCCGCGGCGGCCCTCCACCGTCTCGACCTCGTACACGTACGCGCCCGGCTCGCCGGGGAGGACCTCGCGGCGGCCCAGATAGAGATGGCCGACGCGCTCGCCCGCGTACTCCAGCACCAGCAGCCGCACGCCCCGCGTGGCGAGGCCCTCGGGCAGCCCGGCGGTGCGGTCCGCCTCGGCCTTGGCGCGCGCCTGCGCCTCGGTCAAGCCGCGCTCGGCCCAGCTCCGGGCGTAGCCGAGCAGCCCCGTCTCCCACCACACCGCGTACTCGGCCCCGGTCATCGGTCTGGCCCGGGCGCCGTCCGGCAGCGCGGGCGGACGGTCGCCGAGCGTCTTGGCCATGCTGCGGCTGCGCTCGGTGTAGCCGAGCGCCGTGGCCAGCCGGGCGGCCCCGGCCGCCGCGGGCGGCACGGACGCCTGCACCTGGGCACAGCCCCAGCCGCGCAGCACCTCCTCGGCGGCGAGCGCGGCGACCGTGCCCCGGCCCCGGCGCCGGTCGGCCTCGTCGATCCGGAGCGAGCGGATGGTCCCGGCCGCGGTCCCGGGCCCGAGTGAGGGCAGAGTGGCGATCTCGATCGTCCCGACGGGGCGGCTGTTGTCGCAGACCAGATAGGTGCGCGACCGCGCGCCGTCCGCCTCCCGCTGAAGCGGCCCGTCCGGCCGCAGGGTGGTGGTCATCAGGGGTGTTGTACCGGTCGCGGGGCCGTGCGTCACGCGCTTTTACGAGAGTGCCGCCCGCGTCACCCGTGCCCCGGCTCCGGGCGCCGTCTCAGGTGAGCTCCGGGTCCCAGTCCGCCGCCGAGCGCTCCTCGAAGATCCGTACGGCCTTGGCCGTCACCGGTCCCGGTGCGTCCGCGAGCGAGCGGCCGTCGACGCGGTGCACGGGCTGGACATCGCGCAGGCTGGAGGTGAGGAAGACCTCGTCGGCCCGTTCCAGCACGTCGAAGGGCAGCTCGGTCTCCTTGGCCCCGGTCCAGCGCACGGTCAGCGCGCGGGTGATGCCCGCGAGGCAGCCGGAGGAGAGCGGCGGGGTGTGGATCTCCCCGTCGACGACGACGAAGACATTGGAGCCGGTGCCCTCGCAGAGCTGTCCCACCGTGTTGGCGAGCAGCGCCTCGGTCGCGCCCTGCCCGGCCGCCCTGGCGAGGGCGACCACGTTCTCGGCGTACGAGGTGGTCTTCAGCCCGGCGACCGCGCTGCGCTCATTGCGCGTCCAGGGGACGGTGATCACGGCAGTGCTGTCGGCGGGCGGGGTGCGCTCGCCGAGCGCCACCACCAGGGTCGGTCCCGACTCTCCCCGCTCGGAGCCGAGCGGGGAGAGACCGGCGGTGTAGGTGATCCGCAGCCGGCCGCGGGCCGTCGGGTTGGCTTCGAGTACGGCGGCGCAGGCGCGGCGGGCCTCGTCGTGGTCGGGCTCGGGCAGTCCGAGGCCGAGGGCGGAGCGGGTGAGCCGTTCGAGATGGAGGGTGAGCGCGAAGGGCCGGCCGTCGACGGTCTTGGCAGTCTCGAAGACGCCGTCGCCGACGGTGAGGCCGTGGTCGAGCACCGAGATCCGGGCGTCGTCCGCGTCCCTGAGCCCACCGTTGACCCAAAACTTCATCTGGCTGGTCCTTCCGTCTGCCTCACAGGCCCCTGTTCTGTCGCACAGGCCCCTGCTTCTCCGGCGAAGACGCTATCGCGAGCAGCCGGGCGGCCTTGAGCTCGGTCTCGTCCCATTCGCGTTCGGGGTCGGAGCCCCAGGTGATTCCGGCCCCGGTGCCGAACCGCAGCACCGCGCCGCCGACGGGGGTCCGGTCGATCCAGAAGGTGCGTATGCCGACCGCCAGCTCGCCCGTGTGCCGGTCGGCGTCGACCCAGCCGATGCCGCCGCAGTACGGGCCGCGGGGAGCGGTCTCCAGCGCCTCGATGATCCTCAGGGCGCTGGATTTGGGGGCTCCGGTGACCGAGCCGGGCGGGAAGGTGGCGCCGAGGAGCTGCTGCCAGCCCTCCTTCGGGCCCAGTTCGCCGCGTACGGTCGACACCAGATGGACCAGTCCCGGGTGGGCCTCGACGGCGCAGAGGGCCGGGACGCTCACGGATCCGGTGGCGCAGACCCGGCCCAGGTCGTTGCGGACCAGGTCCACGATCATGACGTTCTCCGCGTGGTCCTTCTCCAGCAGATCCCCGGCGGTGCGGCCGGTGCCCTTGATCGGCCCGGATTCGACCGTCTCGCCGTCGCGCCGCAGATAGAGCTCGGGGGAGGCGGTGGCGATCTCCACTCCGTGGGAGGGGAGGCGAATCGTTCCGGCGTAGGGAGCCGGGTTGCCGCATGCGAGCAGCGCGGTCAGCGCGTCGACGTCGGCCGCCGCCGGGTCGGGCAGCGGCGCGGTCAGCACGCGGCAGAGATTGGCCTGATAGACCTCGCCGGCCGCGATGTGCTCGCGGATACGGCGTACGCCCGCGATGTACCCGGCCCGGTCGAGCGACGAGGTCCAGTCGCCCCTCCCGGGTCCGCGCCAGCGCCCGGGTACGGGGGCGGGCCCCGCCTCCGTACGCACATCGGCGAAGCGCGCGCAGGTCAGACCGCCTTCGAAATCGGCGGCGACCGCCCAGAAGCCGGCGGAGTCGAGGGCTTCGGGGTCGCTGGTGACATCCCGGAGGCCGGTGGCGACAAGTCGCCCGAAGCGGGCGAGAGGAACGAGGTCGTGCACGTCTGCGAGTCTATGACCGGCGCGGATGTCCGGTCGGCCGCCGGCCCGTCGGGCGCTGCGCGGCGAACACAGGTCAGCACGCTGCGGAAACGCGTTTTTGTACTGGCTCAGGAATCCGCTAGAGTTCAACACGTCGCCGGGACGCGGAAGCGAAACGGAAAAGACAGGCGGACGTGGCTCAGTTGGTAGAGCATCACCTTGCCAAGGTGAGGGTCGCGAGTTCGAATCTCGTCGTCCGCTCGATGTAGGGGGATCTTCCCGACCCCCCGCACTCCGGGTGGAGTGGCCGAGAGGCGAGGCAACGGCCTGCAAAGCCGTCTACACGGGTTCAAATCCCGTCTCCACCTCCAAGGACGATTAGCTCAGCGGGAGAGCGCTTCCCTGACACGGAAGAGGTCACTGGTTCAATCCCAGTATCGTCCACTGAATCCGCAAGGATTCCTCTCCGGTCTCAGACCGGGGTCCCCGCGCGATTAGCTCAGCGGGAGAGCGCTTCCCTGACACGGAAGAGGTCACTGGTTCAATCCCAGTATCGCGCACTGACCGGAACCCCCGGCCGTTTCCACGGCCGGGGGTTCCGTCGTCTGTGGGTCGCTCAGGACGAGAAGAGCATCCGGCCGAAGCCCCGGTTGTTGCGGTGGTGGCCGTGGCCGCCCTGGTGACCGCCGTGGTGGCCGCCGTGCTGCGGGGCGCCCCAGGCCGGGGCGGGCGCGGCCGGGTACGCCTGCGGGGCGGGCGCGGCCGGCGGAGCGGCGGGCGGCGCCTGCTGGGTCCACTGGGACTCCAGCCGGGTCAGGGCCTCAAGCTCGCCATAGTCCAGGAATATCCCCCGGCAGCCGCTGCACTGCTCGATCTGGACGCCGTTGCGGTTGTAGGTGTGCATCGGTGCATGGCACTTGGGACACTGCATGGTCGTACTCAGCTCCTCGCCGATCGATCGTCACCGCCGGAATGATCTCGGCGGACGAGAGCAGCCTACGACGGGTCGGCACGCTACAACTCGGGCGGGAGGCAGGCGATTCGGTCACATGCGTCGATGACGGCCTCATCGACCTCGTCCGGCGCGCGCCGCTCGGCCGCGGCGCGGGCGAGGGCGAGCGCCGCCGACTGCACGGTCAGGGCGCGGGCGGGGATGTCCAGCCGCGCCCAGGGGTCGCCGTCGCGGTCGACCGCCGGGCCGTGCGCGGCCGTGTACGCCCCGAGGAACCGCTGCCAGACCTCCGGGGCGAGCAGGCCCGCCGCATACCAGGCGGCGGGGCGGGCCAGGTCCCAGGCGGGGTCGCCGAGCCCGAGGTCGTCGATGTCGATCAGCAGCCAGGGGCCGGCCGGGGCGGGATGGCGGACGAGCTGCCCCAGATGCAGATCGCCGTGGCAGAGGACATCACGCCGTGGTGGGGGCGCTTCGCCCCTGGTCCAGGCAGGCAGCCCGGCCCACGCCCGCTCGACGGCGTCGGCAGCGGCGGCCGGGTGCTCCCCCGCCGACGCCCGCATCCGGGCGATGGCCCGTACCGCCTTGGCCGGGCCCCGCATCGGCGGGAGCGGCCCCGGCAGCTCGCCGGGCGGGGTGGAGTGCAGCCGGGCGAGCAGCGCCGCGGCCTCCTCCCAGGGGGCGGAGTCCGGGTCGCCGGGGTCGACGGGCAGACCGTAGGGCCAGGCGGTGACGGGCCGCTCGTGCAGCTCTCGCACCGGCAGGGGCAGCGGCGGCAGCAGTATCCCGGCGAGCCGGGGATGCCGTGCGACGGCGAGCCGCGCGCGGTGCCCGGCCGGATCGGTGACCGGGTCGTGCGCCTTGGCGACGGCTTCCCCGTGCCGTACGACGAGCCCGCCGTCCCGGTCCGCGAGCACGGTCTCCCCTCCGCCGCAGGCCCCTCGGCAGGACGGCGAGTCGTCACCGGGATGCGCCGCCCGGCGGGCGGCTGAGGTGAGTGCGGTGACGAGTGCGGTGCTCACGATCTCCCCCGACGGCATAACGGCGCTGCCCGCGAGCCTAGGGCGTGCCGTCGACGCCCCGTCCGCCGGGCCCGTGCGGGGGCCGGGGGCCGAGGGCCGGGGGCCGGGTGCCAGGGGCCTGGTGCCAGGGGCCTGGTGCCAGGGGCCGGGGGTCTGCCGTGCCGGAGTACGCGGGCCTTGCGGAAGAGCGTGGAAGACGGGGCGCGAGCCTTGCCGAAGAGCGCCGAGGACGCGGGCGCGAGCCTGCCGACGAGTACGGAAGACGAGGCGCGGGCAGGCGGTCCCACCGGGGCGGAACGGGGCCGAACGGGGCCGGACAGCGCTATGGCCGGTCAGCTCCCCAGCTGACCGGCCATCGCTGCCGTCCGCCGCACCCCCGTCCCCACGGGGTTATGGCCGGATGTCCCCGACCCGGACCGCTCTTCCGGGTCCGGAGCGCCGCTCAGCGCCCCAGCATCACGCCCACGGACGACGCTTGTGTGACCACCGCTTCCCAGCCGCCGAAGGCGACTACGAGCAGGGCCGCCAGGGGAAGGACCATGGCCGTCGCCACCAGGGGGTGGCGCTGTCCGGACCGGCTGCCGCCGAACGCGGCGTACGCCCTGCGTCCCTGCGTGCGGATGATCGTCCGCGATGCCGTGTCCGCCATGGTTCCTCTCCTGTCGTATATGGCAGCGGCGGGTGTCTGACCTCGGGGGACGAGTGCTGCACCCGCCGCTTGACCTCAACACTAGGCAACGGCCGGGACCCCGGCGTCATGCCCGCGTACCGATTGCCGGGCCTCCCCGAGGATGAGCCGCCCGCCTCTCATGTACTCCCCTGGGTGGAGAAGCGGTCCTAGGACTTGGGGTCTTCCCTGAGGGGACGCTCCCGGGGGAGGTCTCCAGGCGCTTCGGCGGGCACCGGCTGCTCCACCAGAGCGAGCACCCTGGTGGCCATGAAACGCGCCGTCCGCACCACCGATCCACTGCGGGTGACTTCGCTCACTTCCACCACCCCTCTGCGCACAGCGGTCTCCACCCGCCGCCCTGCCCGGCTTGCCACGACTTCGTACGTACGGGTGGTGTCTCCGGCGTCCACCACTATCTCCACGCGGTCACCCTTCATCGATCCAATCCCCCTTCGGCGATGGTCCGTTGAGATCTCGCATAAGCCGGGGCCGCTGGACCCTCCGCGCCCTGACCACTCCTCAAGTCTCCCACCCGGCACTGACAATCGATCGGCCCCCGAGGGCGCGGCCTATGAGCGCACCGGGGCAGGGGTACGTAAGCTGGGCCACGGCGAAAATGGACGATCAGGCAGCGGGATGGGTCCTTCACTCACCCGCTGGACAGGGGTGGGGCTCGCTCCCACCCGCTCAGCAGGGGCGGGGTGTTCCCCCGCCGCAGGCAGGGGGGTGGGCGGGTCCCACTCCCAGGTAGGGGACGGACATGGCGATGATGCGGCTCCGGCGCGAGGATCCGCGTGTCGTCGGCTCGTTCCGGCTGCACCGGCGGCTCGGGGCGGGCGGGATGGGCGTCGTCTATCTGGGATCGGACCGGCGCGGCCAGCGGGTCGCGCTGAAGGTGATCCGGCCGGATCTGGCCGAGGACCAGGAGTTCAGATCGCGCTTCGCCCGCGAGGTCTCGGCCGCCCGGCGCATCCGCGGCGGCTGCACGGCCCGGCTGGTGGCGGCGGATCTGGAGGCGGACCGCCCGTGGTTCGCGACCCAGTACGTCCCCGGGCCCTCGCTGCACGACCGGGTGGCCGAGGAGGGGGTCCTCCAGGCCGCCGAGGTCGCCGCCGTGGGGGCGGCGCTCTCCGAGGGTCTGGTCGCGGTCCATGAGGCCGGCGTCGTCCACCGCGATCTCAAGCCGTCGAACATCCTGCTCTCCCCCAAGGGCCCCCGCATCATCGACTTCGGCATCGCCTGGGCGACCGGCGCGAGCACCCTGACCCATGTGGGCACGGCGGTCGGCTCCCCGGGATTCCTCGCGCCCGAGCAGGTGCGCGGAGTCGCCGTGACGCCCGCCACGGACGTCTTCGCGCTCGGCGCGACCCTGGCCTACGCGGCGACCGCCGACTCCCCCTTCGGCCAGGGCGGCTCCGAAGTCATGCTCTACCGCGTGGTCCACGAGGAGCCGCAGCTCCAGGGAGTGCCCGACGCGCTGGCTCCGCTGCTGCGCGCCTGTCTCGCCAAGGACCCCGAGGAACGCCCCAGCACCCTTCAGCTCTCCATGCGGCTCAAGGAGATCGCGGCCCGCGAGGCCCAGGGGCTCTCCGAGGCCAGGCCCCCGGTGCAGCGGGAGCGCACCGACCCCGACCGCCCCACCGCCCGCTATCCGGAGCGGGTGCAGCGGACCGAGCGGCTGGAGCGGGCGGAGCGGGCCGAGCGGCGTACCGCCGGGGGCTCGGGGCCGCACCCCCACCCGCCGCGCACCGGAGGTCCCCGGACGGGCGACCCGCGCACCGGAGGGGCTCGTACCGGCGGTTCCCGTACCGAGGGGTCGCGTACCGGCGGCGCGCGGCCCCAGCCGTCGCGCAACACCGGCCGTACGAACGGCCGTCAGGGTTCCAGGCCCGGCGCGCGCACAACCTCCGCCGGGCGGCGGCCGGCCAATCCGAGGCTGCTGCGGCAGCGGATCGTCGTCTTCGTCGTGGTGACCCTGATCGTGGCGCTGGGCATCGCCGCCGCGCAGCGGCTGTAGGGTTCGCCGCCCCGGCGGCCCGGTGAAAGACCTCAGCCGGGGGCGGCGGCCCAGCGACCTCAGCCTTCAGTTCCCGGGGCGGCCCGTGGCGACCGCGTAGAAGGCCACCGCCGCCGCCGCGCCCACATTGAGCGAGTCCACCCCGTGCGCCATCGGGATGCGCACCCAGGCGTCGGCGGCCCGCAGCGCCCGGGCGGTCAGCCCGCTCCCCTCCGCGCCGAGCATCAGCGCGACCCGGTCGAGCCGGTGCGGCGCCGCGTCGTCGATCGAGACGGCCTGCTCGTCGGGGGTGAGGGCGAGCAGCCGGAAGCCCGCCTCGCGGACCGCCTCCAACCCTGAGGGCCAGGTGTCGATCCGGGCGTAGGGGACCGAGAACACCGCTCCCATCGACACCTTCACGGAGCGGCGGTAGAGCGGGTCGGCGCAGTCCGGCGAGAGCAGCACGGCGTCCATGCCGAGGGCCGCCGCGCTGCGGAAGATCGCGCCGATGTTGGTGTGGTCGTTGACCGACTCCATGATGACGACCCGGCGGGCCCGTGTCAGCAGTTCCCCGGCCGCCGGCAGGGGCTTGCGCTGCATGGAGGCGAGCGCTCCGCGGTGTACGTGGTAGCCCGTGACGCGCTCGGCGAGCTCCGGGCTCACCGCGTACACGGGTGCGGGCAGTTCGTCGATGACGTCCCGCAGCGCGTCGACCCACTTCGCGGAGAGCAGCATCGACCGCATCTCGTAACCGGCGTCCTTGGCACGCCGGATGACCTTCTCGCCCTCGGCGATGAAGAGGCCCTCGGCGGGCTCGCGCCTACGGCGCAGTTCGACGTCGGTCAGACCGGTGTAGTCGCGCAGACGCGGGTCGTCGGGGTCCTCGACGACGATGAGATCGGCCATGGGTGGTACCGCCTTCGCAGGGGTGTGGCACCGGCGCACGGCCTACGACCGGTGCCGGGTGGGGATGCTGGAGACAACACGGGGCGCCCGGCCCGTCAGGGAGGTCCGGGAGGCTCGTCACGGCGTGGGGCGGGCCGGGGCGGCGTCAGTACCGGAGTCAGTACCGGTGCCGGAGTCAGTACCGGTGCCGGTGCCGGTGCCGATCCCGGTTCCGACTCCGACTCCGACGACCTCGCCGATCACGATCACGGCCGGGGGGCGTACCTCCTCGGCGGCCACGGTGTCCGCGACGGTCGCGAGCGTGGCGTCCACCCGGCGCTGGGCCGCGGTGGTGCCCTCCTGGATCACGGCGACCGGGGTGTGCGGGTCGCGGCCCCCCGCGACCAGGGCCCGGGCGATGGCGCCGATCTTGTCGACGCCCATCAGGACCACCAGGGTGCCGCGCAGCCGCGCGAGCGCGGCCCAGTCCACCAGGGAGCGTTCGTCGTCCGGTGCGACATGGCCGCTGACCACGGTGAACTCATGGGCGACCCCACGGTGGGTGACCGGGATGCCGGCCGCCGCGGGCACGCTGATGGAGCTGGAGATCCCGGGGACCACGGTGCAGGGGATGCCCGCAGCCGCCAGCGCCTCGGCCTCCTCCATGCCGCGCCCGAAGACGAACGGATCGCCGCCCTTGAGCCGGACGACCGCCTTGCCCGCCTTGGCATGCTCGATCAGGGCCGCGTTGATGGCCTCCTGGGCCATGAAACGGCCGTACGGGATCTTCGCCGCGTCGATCACCTCGACCTGCGGGGGCAGCTCGGCCAGCAGATCGCGCGGGCCGAGCCGGTCGGCGATGACCACGTCGGCCTCGGCGAGCAGCCGGCGGCCCCGGACGGTGATCAGGTCCGGGTCGCCCGGGCCGCCGCCGACGAGAGCGACGCCGGGCGTCCTCGTACGGTGGTGCGGCGCCGCGATCGTCCCGTCGCGCAGACCCTCCACTATGGCGTCGCGGAGGGCGGCGGAGCGGCGGGGGTCGCGGTCGTGCGGGTCGGCCGTGAGCACGGCGACGGTGACGCCCTTGGAGCGGCCGCTGGCCGGGGTCCAGGCCGTGGCGGCGTTGGCGTCGTCGGAGCGTACGCACCAGACGCGGGAGCGCTCGGCCTCGGCGGACGCCTGGGCGTTGGCCTGGGGGTCGGTGGTGGCGATCAGGACGTACCAGGCGTCGGCGAGGTCGCCCTCGGTGTAGCGGCGGCGCTCCCAGCGGATCTCGCCCGCGGTGGCCATGGCCTCGACGGAGGGGGTGGCGGAGGGGGAGACGAGAACGATGTCGGCGCCGGCGGCGATGAGCGCGGGGAGCCGGCGCTGGGCGACCTGGCCGCCGCCGATGACGACGACGCGGCGTCCGGAGAGACGGAGTCCGACGGGGTAGGCGGGGTGATCAACCATGACGGGGACTCCTCGGGCGATACGGGCGCGCTGTGTTCTGCGGGGGTGGGGGAAGCGTGGCAAGGAGCCGCTGCGTCGGCGAAGCGGCTGGTGGGGCACTGTCTCGCGGCCAACTTTACGGTGCGGGCGGGGGCGCGTCCGTACCCTGCCCCCCCCGGGGGGCGGGGCCTTGCCCCCCGGGGGGGGCGCCTCGGGCGGGCCTGGGCCGGGGGCGCCGAGCTGGGGCCCGGAGGTGTCGTCGTCCGTCGGCGGGGCGGGGCCTGCGCGGGGTCGCCCGGCCGGGGGCGAGGCGAATGGGGTTCCCCCGGGCTCGTCCGGGGGAACCCCACGGGGCGCCTTGTGTACTGCCCGCCTTGACCGGCGCGGGCCCTGGTCGGGGGCCGGCCCCGAACCCCCGCGCCTCGATCGCCGGCGAGGCTCGATTTGGAGCTACTTCTCGGTCACGCCCGCCGAATCGAACGTCGCGACCTCGTGCATCGCCCTTGCCGCGCTCTGCACCACCGGCAGCGCCAGCAGCGCTCCCGTCCCCTCGCCGAGCCTCAGATCCAGGTCGACCAGGGGTCGCAGCCCGAGCTTGTTCAGCGCCGCCACATGTCCGGGCTCCGCGCTGCGGTGTCCGGCGATGCACGCCGCCAGCGCCTCGGGCGCGATCGCCCGGGCCACCAGCGCCGCCGCCCCGGCCGAGACCCCGTCCAGCAGCACCGGCGTACGCAGCGAGGCGCCGCCCAGGATCAGGCCGACCAGCGCCGCGTGCTCCAGGCCGCCCACCGCGGCG
Organism: Streptomyces jumonjinensis; assembly: GCF_009600885.1. Lineage (GTDB taxonomy): Bacteria > Actinomycetota > Actinomycetes > Streptomycetales > Streptomycetaceae > Streptomyces > Streptomyces jumonjinensis. Next base: position 11,675 of record NZ_VCLA01000085.1, on the reverse strand, counting down.
AGCACACCGATCGGGTCGGACGGATCCGGCGCGTGGAGCTCCAGCGCACGGCGTACGACATCGACCTTGCGCGCGTGCATCTCATCGTTGATGCCCGTGCCCCGGCCGGTGATCTCGACCGGGTCCACACTCGTGTACACGGAGATCAGGGCCGCCGAGACGGTGGTGTTGGCGATCCCCATCTCACCGGTGAGCAGCGCCTTGTTCCCCGCCGCGACCAGGTCCCGCGCCGTCTCGATGCCGACCTCGATCGCCGACAGCACCTCTTCCCGGGTCAGCGCCGGGCCCGTGGTGAAGTCCGCCGTGCCGGGGCGCACCTTCCGGGGCAGCAGCCCGGGCGTCGCCGGGAGATCGGACGCGACGCCGACGTCGATGACGCAGACCTCCGCGCCGACCTGGTTGGCGAAGGCGTTGCAGACCGCGCCGCCGCCGAGGAAGTTCGCGACCATCTGGCCGGTGACCTCCTGGGGCCATGCCGTGACTCCCTGGGCGTGCACCCCGTGGTCGCCCGCGAAGACCGCGACCGCCGCGGGCTCGGGGATCGGCGGCGGACACATCCGGGAGAGCCCGCTGAGCTGCGCGGAGATGATCTCCAGCATGCCCAGGGCGCCCGCCGGCTTGGTCATCCGCTTCTGCCGCTCCCACGCCTCGCCGAGCGCCTTGGCGTCGAGCGGGCGGATGTTGGCCACGGTCTCCGCGAGCAGATCGTGCGGCTCCTCGCCGGGCAGCGCGCGGCGGCCGTATGTCTCCTCATGGACAACCCAGGAGAGCGGGCGGCGCTTCGACCAGCCCGACTGCATCAGTTCGGGCTCCTCGGGGAACTCGTCCACGTATCCGACGCAGAGATACGCCACGACCTCCAGGTGCTCCGGCAGCCCGAGGGCGCGGACCATCTCGCGCTCGTCGAAGAAGCTGACCCAGCCGACGCCGAGCCCCTCGGCCCGCGCGGCGAGCCAGAGGTTCTCCACCGCCAGCGCCGAGGAGTAGGGCGCCATCTGCGGCTGGGTGTGCCGGCCCAGCGTGTGGCGGCCTCCGCGCGTCGGGTCCGCGGTGACGACGATGTTGACCGGGGTGTCGAGGATCGCCTCGATCTTCAGTTCCTTGAACTGCTTGGCCCGGCCCTTGGGCAGCGACTTGGCGTACGCGTCGCGCTGGCGCTGGGCGAGTTCGTGCATCGTGCGCCGCGTCTCGGCGGAGCGGATGACGACGAAGTCCCACGGCTGTGAGTGGCCGACGCTGGGAGCGGTGTGCGCGGCCTCCAGAACCCGGAGCAGCACCTCGTGCGGGATGGGGTCGGCGCGGAAGCCGTTGCGGATGTCCCGGCGCTCGCGCATGACCCGCAGTACGGCCTCGCGCTCGGCGTCGTCGTACCCGGGGGCGGGCGGGGTCCGCGGCACGGCCGGGGCCTGCTCGGCCTCGGCCTCGGGGGCGGTCTCGGGGACGGCGGGGGTCTCGGGGGCCGGGGCGGCGTCGGGGACCGGGATCGCCTCGGGGACGGGAGCGGTCTCGGGGGCGGTCTCGGGAGCCGGAGTCGCCTCAGCCTCCGGAGCCGGGGCGGGAACGGGGGTCGCCTCAGCCGCCGGGGCCGTCTCGGGGGCCGGAGTCACCTCGACTGCCGGGGCCGTCTCAAGGACCGGGGCCGCTTCGGAGACGGAGGCCGTCTCAGGGGCGGGTACGAGATCGGGAGCGGGGACGGCCTCAGGCGCCGGGGGGGCCTCGGCGGCGGGGGCTGCCTCCTGGACAGGGGCCGTCTCGACAGCGGGCGCCGTCTCAGGGGCCGGGAGAGCCTCAGCCGCGGGGGCCGCCGGGACGACGGGGGTCGCCTCGATCATCGGGGCTGCCTCGGAGACGGGGGGCGCCTCGGGCGCGGGAACCGCCTCGGGCGCGGCGCCCTCTTCCACGGCGGGGATCGCCTCGGGAACAGGCGCCGTCTCGGGAACAGGGGTCGCCTCAGGTGCGGGGGCGGCCTCAGGTGCGGAAACAGAAACCGCGTCGGGCACGGGAACCGTCTCAGGCACAACGCCCTCTTCAGGAGCGGAGACCACCGCCTCGGGCACAGCGCCCTCTTCAGGAGCTGAAGCCGTCTCCGAGGCGGCGACCGCCTCGGTGGGCGGGGCCGGAGGGGCGGGCTGTTCAGCGGAGAGCTCGACCGCGGCGGGGGGAAGCGGCTCGGACACCGGTTCCGGCGTCACGGCTGGTTCCGGCTCCGGCTCCGGCACCAGCACCGGCACCGCAGCGGGCTCCGTCCGAGGAGCGCTCGCCCCCGGCTGCTGCTCGGGCGCCTCAGCCACCGGCGCGGCTTCGGGCTGAGCCTGGACGATCCGCTCCGGCTCGGGAACCACCACCACCGCCGGCTCTGTCACCGGCGCGGCTTCAGGCTGCTGAACCCGGACGGGCTGCGCCGCCGGCTGCTGCTGCTGCTGCTGAGCCTCCTCGGCGGGCTGCGGCACGGCCTCCACGGGCGCGGGAACCACGACCGGCGCCTGCGCGGGCTCCGGTCTCTCGGCCGCCGGGGCGACCGGGGCGGGGGGCTCGGCCACCGGGACGACCGTTTCTGCTGGGGCGGCCACAACTGCCGGCTGGGGAGCCTGCGGCCCCCACGGGGCCCCGGCCTGCGGCGGGATCTCCCCCAACTGCGGGCCCGGCAGCACCGGCTGCGGGTCCTCGCGCGGGACGTCGGCGTGCTCCGCGCCGGTGGCGGCCGGCCCGGGAAGGGGCTGCGCGGTCAGCGGGTGCGACGGCACGCCCGCCGGGCCGCGGTCGGCGAGCGAGCGCACCACGCCACCGGAGTTGTCGGGCAGCGGCGGGCCCATGTGCAGCGGACGCCGGGCGGACGGCGGCATCGCTGCCGGAGCGGGCTGCTCGACGACGGCGGACGCCATCGCGGCGGGCTGCTCCTCGACGGCCGCGGGCACCGGCGCCATCCCCTGGCCCACCGGCTCCGCGACGGCCTGTATACCCGGCTCGGGCACGCCCAGATCCGTCGGCGCGGCCAGCTCGGGAGCCGGGACCACATCCGGGGCTGCGGCTTCCGCGCCCGGCGCGAACTGCTCCGGCTGCGGCGCGGGCGGCACGATCTGAGGATCGCTCCACGCCCCCTGCGCCCCGGGCATCAGCAGCAGATCGTCCTCTTCAACACCATGCGCGGAGGGGTCCAGGAAGGTGTAGGCACCGGAACCGGGCATGCCCGGCTGCTGCTCCACCACGCCTGCGTTCTCCGGCAGTCCCTCGCCCGGGACCTGGCCGGTGTCAGTCATGCGTACCCCTCGCCCATCGGTTGTGAATTCTTCGCTCAGCGCCCGGACGCACGGTCATGGCACACCCGACGCTCGTCAAGAAGAACGAGCGCGTGCGCCACGCGGCACGATCGCCCCGGGAGCTCCCAGCATTCTCGCGGCCGTTCGCGGTCATGGCAGGGAGATCCGCCACGGTCCGCTGTGGGCTGCGCCACGTTGCGCGTCCCCCGGTTGCGACGTACCACGAACCGGAGTGAAACGGCACTGCTTTTCCGGTCCGTCCGGTCATCGGCGAACAGGGCGACGATGGGCCGGAGTGCGGTACAACGATCGGCCAGCCTACCTCGCGCCACTGACGTCCAAGGTCATGGGGCGCGGTCCGGAGCCCGCCCCGAGAGCAGGAAGACGACGGATCGCTCACGCTCTTCCCAACCCCTCGGATCGAGCTCCACACACTGGAGCAGCGCGCACTCCACGGTGTAGCCGCCGCTGGTCAGCGCGGCGCCGATCGCCTCGGCCTCGTCGCGGTTGGCGGCATGGGCGACGATGCGCTCGGGGCGGCGGTCGGCGCAGGCGGCGACCACGGCGGCTCCCCCGCCCCCGACCCGTACGACATCGGGTTCGGGCAGCCGCTCCAGCACCTGCGGCGCGTGCCCGTGCACCACTTGGGCCTGTACGCCCGCGCGGCGGGCGGCGGCGTCGGTCCGGGTGCAGGCGGCCAGGTCCGAGTCGACGGCGATCACGGCCGCCCCGAAGCGCGCCGCGTCGGCGGTGAACGCCCCGCTGCCGGAGCCGATGTCCCAGACCAGATCGCCGGTGCGCGGCCCGAGGCGGGCGAGTTGCGCGGCGCGCAGCTGCTCCGACTCGCCCTCGCCGAGCGGCTCGGCGCCGGCGGCGCGCGTGGGCAGCGCCCAGCCGCGTACGCCCCCCGGATAGCCGGGCTCATGACCGGCGATCCACCCGCCGCCCGTCCCGGCCGTGCCGGCACCGCCGCCGCCGCCGATCACGATGACGACGTTGGGGTCCCGCCAGACATGGTCGGCGGCCTTGTCGGAGGTGAGGACGGTGACCTGCTCGCGGGCGGTGCCGAGTTCCTCGCAGATGACGAAGGTGCGGTGGACTCCTTCGAGCAGCAGCGCGAGCTCCGCCGGGCCCGCGCCCGGGGAGGTGAGGACGGCGACCTTGGGATGGGCGCGGCAGACGTTCACGGCGCGGCGCAGCGTACGGGGGTGGGCGACGACGGTGCGGGCGTCGTCCCAGGGCATTCCGGCACGGGCGAAGGCGGCGGCGACGGAGGAGACGGCGGGGACGACCTCGACCTCCAGGCCGTGTTCGGGTGCGCGCAGGGTGCGTACGACGCCGAAGAAGCCGGGGTCGCCGTCGGCGAGTACGACGGCGCTGCCCCGGTGGCCCGCGATCCGCCGGGCGGCGATGCTGACGCTGCCGAGGCGGACGCGCTCGGCGCGTTCGGGCACTTCGGGGAGGGCGAGGTGATGGGCCGCGCCGGCCACCAGGGTGGCGGCGGAGAGCGCTGAGCGGGCCGCGGCGGTGAGTGGCGAACCGTCCCAGCCGATCACCGTGACGCGGTCGGTCATCGTCGTCAGTCTCCCTGGTGTCGTCGCAGATGGGGTGGCCCAGGACAGAGCGGGCAGGCTGAGGTTACCCGGATCGGGCGTTCCCTGGGCCGGATCGGCCCCGGGTATCAGGTCCTCCGGGGCGGATCGGCCGGGGTGTCCGGCGACAGTCGCGTCTCCTGGACCGGATCGGCCCGGGTGTTCGGCCGCTGTCGCGTCCTCCGGGCCGGATCGGCCCGGGGGTCCCGGTCGCCCGGAGTCCCGGTTCGCCCTGAGTGCCGGGGCCGGGCGGGCGTGGGCTCAGTTCAGCTCGGTGAAGGAGGCGTAGCCGAACTCCGCCATGTCGTCCGTGCCGCCCTCCAGGTCCTCGGGCAGCAGGCTCCAGACGATCAGATCGGTGCGGGTCCCGGCCCAGCCGCCGTCGTCGGTCCGGGTCCGGGCTATCCACGCGCTGCGCAGTACGCCCTCGCTGATGGCTCCGGTCTTCTGGGCGACCTGCTGGGAGGCGGTGTTGCCGGCGGCGGTGCGCAGCTCCAGCCGTTCGAATCCCTGGTCGTGGAAGAGCCATTTGGCGGTGGCCAGGAGCGATTCGGTGGCGTATCCCTCACCGCGCGCCCAGGGGGCGGTGACATAGGTGGCCTCGGTGGCCCGGGTGCGCCAGTCGGTGTTGCGGAGGCCGACGGCCCCCACCAGCCGCTGGGTGAGGAATTCGGTGACGGCCAGGGCGATGCCGCCGCCTCCGGTGCGCTCGGCGGGGGCGAGGGCGTGGACCCAGCTCTCCGCGTGGGCGGTGGTGTAGGGATGGGGCGCGGTGGTCCAGGCGGTGATCTGCTCGTCGTTCATCATCTCGGTGTACGCCGGGATGTCGGCCTCCTCGAAGGGGCGCAGCACCAACCGATCCGTACTGATGGACACGTCCGGGAAGGTGGTAGTCATGCGCCGCTCCGTAACCAGGGGCCTGCTGTAGCCGGTACCGGGGGTTTACCGGAAGGCCCAGCATGCAGCATGGGTTGTTCGAACCGCACCACAGGGTGCCGAAGTCGTGCGAGAGGCGGAGAGCCGCGGGCCCCGCACCCCGGTCGAAGGGGTGCGGGGCCGGGCGCGGCCGGCGGATCAGAAGGCGGGGATGACGGAGCCGTCGTACTCGTCCTCGATGAACTTCTTCACCTCGGGCGACTGGAGCAGCTTGGCGAGCTTCTTGATCTGCGGGGCGTTCTCATCGCCCTTCTTGACGGCGAGGAAGTTGCCGTAGGGGTTGTCCTCGGCGGATTCCAGGACGAGGGAGTCCTTCTTGGGGCTGAGATCGGCGTCGACGGCGTAGTTGCCGTTGATCACGGCGGCGTCGACCTCGTCGAGGACGCGCGGGATCTGAGCCGCCTCCAACTCCTTGAACTGGAGCTTCTTGGGGTTCTCCGCGATGTCCTTGGGGGTGGCCTCGTTGCCCGCGCCGGGCTTCAGCTTGATCAGGCCGTTCCGCTCCAGGAGCTTGAGGGCACGGGCCTCGTTGGTGGTGTCGTTGGGCAGGGCGACGGTGGCGCCGTCCTTGAGGGCGGTGAGGCTCTCGGTCTTCTTGGAGTAGACGCCGAGGGGCTCCAGGTGGACCGTGACGACGGGGACGATGGTCGTCCCGTTCTTCTTGTTGAAGTCGTCGAGGTACGGCTTGTGCTGGAAGTAGTTGGCGCCCACCTCGCCGTTCTGGGTCGCCGTGTTGGGCGTCACATAGTCGGTGAACTCCTTGACCTCCAGCTTGCGGTCTTCCTTGGCGGCCAGGTTGTCCTTGACGTAGCCGAGGATCTCGGCGTGCGGGACGGTGCTGGCGGCGACGACGAGCGTCTTGTCGGCGGAGCCCGAGCCGGCGACGGAGTCGGAGCCGGCCTCGGTGCCGCAGGCGGTGAGTCCGAGGGCGAGGGCTCCGGTGGCCAGTACGGCAGTGGTGATCTTGATGGTGTTACGCACGAAAAGTGCCTTTCTCCATGGGTGGTACGGGTGGTACGGGGTACGGCCCGGTGGGCCGGGTCAGCTGGTCTTGGCGGGTCCGCCGGTGAGGGGCTCGGCGGACTTGGGGGACGGGCTCGCCTTGAGGAGCCGCAGCCTGGGCGCGGTGCTGCCGCGTCCGCGCCGGTGCAGGCTCCGGGCGGCGTAGTCCCCGGCGAACTGGATGAGCGAGATGACGACGGCGAGGATCGCGACGGTGATCCACATCAGTTCGGTCTCGAAGCGCAGATAGCCGTAGCGGGTGGCGATGTCGCCGAGGCCGCCCGCGCCGACCGCGCCGGCCATGGCCGAGTAGCCGATCAGCGCGACGACGGTGGTGGTGGCTCCGGCGATCAGCGAGGGAAGCGACTCGGGCACCAGAACCTTCCGTACGACGGTCCAGGTGCTGCCGCCCATCGACTGCACGGCCTCGACCAGGCCGCCGTCGACCTCGCGTACGGAGGTCTCGACCAGCCGGGCGAAGAACGGGATCGCGCTGATCGCGAGCGGCACGATCGCGCCCTCACGGCCGATGGTGGTACCGGCGACCGCCTTGGTGAAGGGGAGCAGGGCGACCATGAGGATGATGAACGGCATCGACCGGGTGATGTTGACGATCTGGCCGAGCACCTTGTTCACCAGGGAGTTGCTCAGCAGGCCGCCCCGGTCGGTGAGGACGAGGACGATGCCCAGCGGGAGTCCCGCGGCGACCGCGATGGCGGCGGACCAGCCGACCATGTAGAAGGTGTCCCAGGACGCCTGCTCCAGCAGCGGGCGCATCTCCGACCAGGTCACTTGGCACCTTCCTTGACAATGGGGGCGGCACAGTCGGCGACAGCTGGGGCGGCACGGTCGGCGACAGTGGGGGCGGCACGGTCGGCCACCTCGACCTGGAGTCCCTGTTCGCGCAGGAAGCCGATCGGGACGACGTTCTCCTCGAACCGGCCGGGCAGCTCGATGCGCATCCGGCCGATCTGCCGGCCGCCGACGGTGTCCATCGCCGCGCCGAGGATGGAGATGTCGATGTTGTAGGTCCGGGAGAGCTGGGAGATCACCGGGCGGGTGGCGGCGTCGCCGTGGAAGGTGACGTCCACGACCGTGCGCCCGGGGTCCGAGGCGTCGCCGCTGACGGGGAAGAGGGCGGCTGCCAGTTCGGAGCCGGGGGTGGCGAGCAGTTCGCTGACCGTGCCGGACTCGACGATCCGGCCGTCCGCCATCAGCGCGGCGGAGTCGCAGACGGTCTTGACGACGTCCATCTCATGGGTGATGAGCAGGACGGTGAGTCCGAGGCTGCGGTTGAGGTCGCGCAGCAGCTGGAGGATGGAGCGGGTGGTCTCGGGGTCGAGTGCGCTGGTCGCCTCGTCGGAGAGCAGCACCTTGGGGTCCCCGGCGAGCGCGCGGGCGATGCCGACGCGCTGCTTCTGGCCGCCGGAGAGCTGGCTCGGATATGCCCTGGCCTTGTCGGCGAGGCCCACCAGGTCGAGGAGTTCGAGCGCCTTGCGGGAGCGCGCCCGTCCGGAGTGGCCGAGGATCTCCAGCGGCAGTTCGACGTTGTCCTGGACCGTGCGCGTGGAGAGCAGGTTGAAGTGCTGGAAGACCATGCCGATACGGCTGCGGGCGGCGCGCAGCTCCTTGCCCGCGCGCGGTCCGCGCCCGGCGAGCGCGGTGAGGTCCTGGCCGTCCACGGTCACGGTGCCGGAGGTGGGGCGCTCAAGGAGGTTGACGCAGCGGATGAGCGAGGACTTTCCGGCGCCGCTCTGCCCGATGACGCCGTACACCTCGCCCTCCCCGACATGGAGATCGACGCCGTCCAGGGCGGTGATCTCGCGTCCTCGCGAGCGGTAGACCTTGGTGAGGCCCGTTGTGGTGATCACTGGGATGTCCGTCACTGTCGAGTGCGCGGCAGGCTTCCTCGCCGGGCACGGGGCGTTCGTCTTCCGGGGTTTCTGTGGTCGGAACGCGGCACGGTCGCACCGGGGCCCTGGGGGCGGCCGGAGGGGGTCGACACATGCGCGGCGCGGCGGCGGTCCGGGTGACCGGATCAAACGGCCGCGATTCTCACTTCGGGGCGCGAGGCACAGGCAGGGGCCCTCAGAAGGCGCACATTCGACACATACAACGAGCACCGGGCGTTGCGTTCGCCTCGGTCGCAAGGATGCGGCTGCTCGTCGTGGTCATGTCGGTCAGTAAACCAGATGGCTCTCACCGCCGATCAGGGCTGTCCGAATACCGGACAGTTCGGCGCTCCTGCGCGGGACGGCCCGGCGGCCGGCGGCGATCGCCCTGGATTCGGCGCTGACCTGCGCGGACAGTGCCGAGCGATCGGGTGCGACCGGATACGGCCGGGGCGGCGATGGGCCCGGAGCGCTGCCGGGTTGTGGTCAAGGCCACGGCATGCAGGCCACGGTCCCCGTCCGGGACTCGGAGCCGGTGTACCGGATGTCCGTGATGTCCTTAGGTGCTGGGCCTGCCGGCCGTGCGGGGCCGGGCCTGCCGACCGTGCGGGGCCGCGCGCACCGGCCCCCGCGGCCCGTAATACTCTCGGGTCCATGCTTGACGCCCTGACGGTCGCGGTCGGTGTGACCGCGCTCGCACTCGCCGCCTGGTGCGGTTTCGCCGCCTACCGCGATCAGCCGACCAAGGACTGGCACTTCATCGGCATGGCCGTGGTGTCGCTGCTGGCGCTGGCGCAGCTGGTGGTGGGGATCGTGCAGCTGGCACGCGGCGAGAAGGCGCACGGCGGCTCGACGATCTTCGTCGTCTATCTGATCGGGGCGTTCGCATCGGTCCCGGCGGCCGGTTTCCTCTCGCTGGCGGAGCGCACCCGCTGGGGTTCGGCGACGGTGGCGGCCGGCGCGGTCGTGCTCGCGGTGCTCGAAGTCCGGCTCTACGACATCTGGGGAGGCTGACGATGGCCGAGCCCGTCACCACGGCGCACGGAGAGCGGCGGAAGGAACCGCAGGGACGGGCGGAACGGACCAGGCTGGTCACGGGTCCCGGGCTGCTGCTGGTGTGGCTGTACTCGGTGATGTCCGTGGGCGCGGTGTCGCGCTCGGTCTACCAGATCCTCACCGACTTCGGCACGGCCCCGCTCGCGCACTCGCTCTCCGCCATCGCCGCCGTGGTGTACGCCTTCATCACCTACACCCTGGTGCGCGGCGGAGAGACGGCCCGCAGGGCGGCGCTGGTCTGCTGCGCCGCCGAGTTGGCCGGGGTGCTGATCGTCGGCACCTGGACGGTGCTGGAGCCGTCCGCGTTCCCCGATTCCACGGTGTGGTCGGAGTACGGCATGGGCTATCTCTTCATTCCGGTGCTGCTGCCCGTCACGGGGATGCTGTGGCTGCGCCGCTCGCGCGGCCCGCAGCCCGTGGCGGCGGGTTGACGGCTCCCGCCGTCCGCATGCCTAGGCGCTGGTGACGTACGCGGACGCCGTGGCCTCCTTCTCCAGGGTGACCAGGGTGAGCTTCGGGCCGATCTGCTCGCGGGAGACCGGGACATAGCCGCGGCTGCGGTAGAGCCGGAGATTGCCCTCGCTGCGGTGGCCGGTGAAGAGCTGGAACCGCTGCGCGGCCGGCTCCCCGGCGAACTGGTCCTCGATCGCGTCGAGCAGCCGTCCGCCCAGGCCGTGGCGTTGCATCCGGGGATGCACGATCAGCTTGGAGATCCGGGCGGTGCCGTCCGCCTCGACCCGGCCGCGTACCGAGGCGACCACCTCGTCGCCGAGCCGGGCCACCAGGGCGTGTCCCTCGACGATCTCGGTACGCAGATCGTCGAGCGACTGGGTGAGGGGCTCGATGGCGTAGTCGCCGTACAGCTCCGCCTCGCTCTGGTAGCAGAGATACTGGAGTTTGAGGATGTGCTCCGCGTCCTGCGCCCGCGCCGCTGAGATGGTCACGCTCATGCCCATGTGCGCATGCCTCCCGCTCACCTGTTCCGTCCGGTTGTCTAACGCTCCATTCCCCCCTGCGCAGGAGCCGCAACCTCTGTCGCGAGCATTCTGCGCGGAGATCCCAGGCCACGGGAACGCCTGGGCGAGGACTTCGTTGTGAGATTCCCGACCCTCCTGCGATTTCGCGGCGCACGGGCCCGTCCCGGGGCGACATCACCATCAGCGGCGGCGGCGCCACCGAGAGTGCCCGGCCGGACCGGCGGCCGGTCCGGCCGGGCACCCGGGAGCGGCCGGGCCCGGTCAGTCGCCGAAGTCGGCGGCGGCGAGCAGCCCGGTGTCGGGGTGATCGGTGAAGATGCCGTCGATGCCGGTCGCGAAGTACCGCCGGTAGGCGGCGAACACATCGCCGTACTCATTGGCCGCGACGGCCGGTTCGAGACCGTGGTCGCGCCGGAAGTCGAGCGGCAGAAAGCTGTTCTCGTTCCGCAGGGTGTACGGGTGGAGTATCAGGCCCTCGCGGTGGGCGTCGCGGACCAGGGTCGTCGGTTCGCCGAGCCTGCCGCTCGCGTCCTTGGGGATGACCAGGTCCAGCGTGGGTCCGATGCCCTGGGCGAAGGAGGAGATCCACGCCAGCCCCTCGGGCTTGACCAGATCGGCGACCGTGCGCGGGTCGCCCGCCTCGACGAAGTCCCAGGGCCGCTCGGACGCGGCGGAGAGCAGCACCACCCGCGGCGAGGAGACGAGCTTCGCCATCCGCCGCATACTGCTCGGCTCGAAGGACTGGAGGAACATCGCGGAGTTCCGGCGGTCCCGGCCGTAGCGCCGCAGCAGCCGGGCGAGCGGCTCCTCCAGGCCGAGCCCGAGCGCGCGGAAGTAGCTGGGGTGCTTGGTCTCGGCGTGCAGCCAGACGGGGCGGCCCCGGCGGCGGCCCTCCTTCTCGGCCCAGCGCAGCACCTCCTCGAAGGTGGGAATGGTCCAGCGGCCGTTGTAGAGGGTGTTCTT
>NZ_VCLA01000084.1 GCF_009600885.1 Streptomyces jumonjinensis | reverse complement strand
GGGGCTCCGTGCGGGCGGGGCCGTCGCGGCGTGGTGAGGGGAGTTATCCACAGGCGGACGGGGACGGGAGCGCTCTGTCAGACCCCTCACCTACTGTGATCGCCATCGAAACCGGTACGTCGGGGAGGCGGTCTTGCCATGGGCTGGATCGAGACAGAAAGCGGTGGGTACACCGTGGCGCTGGACGGCACGGCCGTGCTGTGCCGGAATGCGGCGGGACGGCAGCTGAAGCAGGTTCCGCCCAAGCTGCGGGACGACGCCGTGGTGGTGCGGCTGCGGCAGCTGTCGGAGTGGCTGGATCGGCATGAGAGGGAGTGCGCGGAGCAGGTGGACGCCTGGCTGGTGCGGTCACTGCCGGTGCCGGTGGCGCTGCTGGCGCGGGTGTGGCCGGACGCGGCCTGGCAGTCGGCCCTGCGGGATCTGGTGGTGGCGCCGCTGGGGGCGGACGGCACGGCCGGGATGGAGAGCGCGGGGTTTCTGCGGGACGCGGACGCGGACCGGGGGGTCGGGATCGTCGATCTGGACGGCGATTCGGTGCGGCTGGCGTGCGAGAGCGTGCTGATCCCGCATCCGGTGCTGCTCGAAGACCTGGACGACCTGCGGGAGTTCGCGGTCGAGCTGGGTGTGGAGCAGCGGGTGCAGCAGCTGTTCCGCGAGGTGTGGCGGCGGCCCGCCGAGGTGACCGGCCATGAGTGGCAGGCGTACGCCAAGGGGAAGTTCGAGCAGCTGCGGCATGCCACGGCGCGTGCGGTGACGATGGGGTACCGGGTGCGCGGCGGTCAGGCGCTCTGCCCGCTGGTGGAGGACGGCCGGTCGCTGGAGGCGGCGTACTGGCTGGGGGCCGACTATCCGGACGCCGAGGCGCACACCGGGGCTCTGGAGTGGCGGGACCAGGACGGGCGGCGGCTGCCGCTGGCCGAGGTGGGGCCCGTCGCCTGGTCGGAGGGCGAGCGGATGGCGGCGCTGCTGTACGCGGGCCGCGTGGTCGTGGCCGAAGAGGAGGCGCTGCGATGAGCGGCCCGGAGCCGCGGGGCACCGCCGCGGACATCGGTACAGGCACGGGGACGACGAGCGCGCAGAGCACTGCTGGGGGATCGATGGACGGGCTGTTGGAGACCGGCGGGGTGCTGCCGCTCGGCGGGTACTCAGAGGGGGCGGCCGGAGCGGCCGGAGCAGACGGTGCGTCCGGAGCGGGCTCGCGCCGGCGCGCCGAGGCGGTCGATGTGCTGACGGCCCGGGCGTATGGGCATCAGGCGCTCGACGGGCGGACGGTGGTGCGGCTGGTGCCGGAGTCCATCGCGCCCGCGGAGGATCTGGCGCTGGAGTACCTCGGGTTCACGGGCAGCGGCTCGGCGCCGGTCGGCCTGGTGAAGCCGCGGTCGCTGGGCTTCCCCGCCTGGGCCCTGGTCAACGACCCGGCCCAGGGGCGCCACGCGCTCGCCGTGGTCAAGGAGATGGAGCGGCTGACGCGCCAGGTCAGCAGCAAGCCCGGGCTGGCGAAGGAGGGCTTCGACGAGATCGGCGAGCGGCTGGACCGTTCCGTGCCGCAGTTCCTGCCGACGTACTACGAGCAGGTGGGGAGGCTCTTCCTCGCCGCCGAGGCACGCCAGCAGGCCTCCGTGTTCTTCGGAAAGGCGCGGGCGGCCGAGCAGCGGCACGCGCTGCCGGTGGACGAGGAGCGGCTGCGGGAGGTGTTCCTCGAATTCGCGGCGGCGGGCGCGCTGAGCGGCAAGGCGCTGCGGGAGTACGCGAAGGGGCTCGCCGCGCGGCTCTCGCCCGAGCGGGCGTACGCGGAGTTCCGGCGGGTCTCCTCCCAGCGGTGCGCCGCCGGGCTCACTCCGTACGCGGGCATGCTGGAGGATCTGCGGCGGCTGGCGAAGGGCGCGGGGCTGGACTCCGCCGCCGAGGAGCGCTCGCTGATCAGGGAGATCATCCACACCGGGGCGATGAGCCGCGCGTCGGGGACCTTCTGGAAGTCGGCGCTGCCCGCGCTCGCCGTCGTCGCCGCCGAGGACCCGGCCGTGCGGGAGCGGCTGCTGTCGCTGCTGCCGGAGGCGGGCGGGGAGCACACGGAGGAGTTCGACGGCTCCTGGCTGGAGCTGCTGGAGCGGTGCGGGGCGATCGAGCTGCTCCTGGACGGGACGGTGCCGGCCGCCGACTGGCTGTCGTCGTGGAGCCGCTACCGGCACCGCGGCTGGAACGATCTGAAGCGCCTCCCCTCCGAGCTGACCCTGGTGGAACGGCTGGCGGAGCGTCTGATCGCGGACGGGAAGCCGCTGAAGCTGCTGCGCGGCGGCTGGCGCACCACGGTCGATCTCGATGTTCTCGACCTCTGTCTGTCCCTGGGCGTCCCGGTGCATCCGCCGGGCGACGACATGGAGAATCTGGAGCTCGGCTCCTGGCTCGCGGACGAGCGGGAGGGCCGCCGCGATCTGGCGGCGCTGGCCGCCGACGACCGGTTCGCCCGGCTGCTGCGGGGCGGGGTGGAGCGGCTGGCGGGCAGCGGGGACGAGCCCTCGGGCCGGCTGAAGCGGATCGCGGGGCACCCGGCGCTGCGCCAGGTGCTCGCGGCCTGGATCGCCGACCGGGCCGACGACCTCGGCCGCCCGATCGGGCTTCCGGAGCTGGACCGCCAGCTGAAGCGGCTGGCGGCGGTCGCCTCGCCGGAGACGCTGGCGACCGCCCCGGAGGCGGTGGCCCGGATCGCCGCCTTCTCCCCGGCTCAGGCGCTGGCGCGCACGCTCCGCGCCGGGATCCTCGACGAGCTGGGCTGGCCCGCGCTGGAGGAGGCCCTGGGGGAGCTGGGCGAGACCGGCCGGCAGGCCACGCGGTGGCAGGGCAGGGACGACGACGAGTGGTACGCCCTGGCGGACGCGTGGCCCGCGCTGGTGGTCCGGCTGGGGCTGCGGGCCGCGGCGGTGGGGCCGCGCGCGGTCCTGGACCGGCTGACGCTCTCGCTCCCGGCGGGCAGGGCCGGCTCCTGGGGCAGCCCGGCCGTCCGCTATGTCGGCGGCCAGTGGCTCACCGTCAACGGATACGGCGAGGACCGCAGGGGCCGCTGGTCGGGGCGGGCCGCCGAGGTCTTCACTCCGGACGGACCGCTCCGGGATCACTGGGTGGGCTATCAGACGCCGTCCCTGGAACTGTCCGACGGCTCCCGCACCTTCGGCGGGCGGCCGGTCCACGCGGGCGACACCGCGTTCGCGAGCGAGCTGCGGCCGGTCGCCTCCGACGGCGTCTCCGTCTGGGTGCTGCACGAGCGGGAGTGGTGGGACTACGACCCGGGGTCGGCCCGCCGGGGCCGGGTGTCCATGCCGTCGTTCTTCGACTCGGCGCTCGCCGAGCGGCGGGGCACCGCCCTGCTGCCGCGCTTCTGCCGGCTGCTGCCGGCGCGGCCGGGGCTCGAAACCTCGCCGTTCGGGGCCGCGGACGGGCTGGTCGGCTGGTGGGTGCGGTTCGATCCCCAGACGCGCACCCTCACCGCCTGCTCGGTGGACGGCAGCCGCAGTCCCGCGGTGAAGGTCCCGAAGGGCTCCCGTCCCGAGCATATGAATGAGGGGATTCCGCTGCCGCCCCTCCGGCTGCCCGGCGGCGCCGCGCTGCACGGGCGCGAGACCCGGGGCTATGACGGGAAGGTGGAGCTGTACGACGCCGACGGCGTCTGGCTGGCCTCCGTCCCCGAAGGCGGCCGGCACGAGGTGTACGCGGGCGGCACCCCGCTCGTGGCGCCGGTCGGCCACTGGCATGCGCTGCTGCCGCGCGACGAGCGGGGTTCGGCCGTGCTGCGCGCGGTGACCGAGGCGGACGCCCGGGCGCTGCTGACGGCCGTCGCGGAGGGGACCGAGCCCGCCGACGCGGTGCGGAAGCTGCTGCCGGAGATCACCCACCCGGGGCTGATCGCGGGAGTCGCCGGATTCGTGGGCGAGGCCGCGCGGCACGCCCAGCGCATCGGCGCCTTCGCCGAACGGGCGCGCGAGGACCGCGAGGAGGGCCGGGCGGACGGCCGACCGGCGGTGCGGAGCGCCTATGACGGCCCGTTGCGGCAGGCGCTGAACGGCCTGACCGGCACCCGCTACTTCCATGGGATGCACTCCTGGGAGCAGGACGACAGCTCCGCCATGAGTCAGCTCCGGGCGTTGCGGCGGGTGCTGGCGCCGGGCGGCGGCGACAGCGGGGAAGGCGTCGGCGAGGAAGGCGTCGGCGACAGCGGTGTGCGGTGGCTGTCCCTGCCCGGCGCCGGACTGGCGGGGGCCGCCGTGCTGGCGGCCTCGCCGACGACGCCCGCCAAGAACCGGGAAGCGCTGCTGGAGTTCCTCGACGCCGCGCTGGAGGTGCGGACGGAGGGGGACGACGCGGTCCTCATCGACCCGCGCGGACGGCTGCGGACCGTCGAGCTGAAGGGCGACGCGGGCGGCGAGCCCGGCCGCCCGGTCGGCACGGTCCGCCGCTCGGGACCGCGGACCCTGCTGATCACGTCCGTTGTGCGGACCCATGACGCCTGCACCCACTGGAACTGCCTGGAGTACGACCCGGTGGGGGCCTTCGGCGGCTGGGACGGCCTCACCGAGGCCGGCTCCACGGTGCTGGGCGCCGCCGGGGACCCGGCGCGGGCGGACTCGGTGCGCCGCCTGATCGACGGCGTACGGGAGCGTGGGCCGCTGCCCTACCGGCCGGAGCAGGCGCAGGAGTTCGCGGAGCTGGTCGGCGTGGGGGCGGCGACGGCCGCGCTGGTCCTGCTCGGGCTGCCGGGGATCGACGGATACGGCCGGGACGGACTGCTGTCGGCCGACTATCTCGCGCCCCTGGGGCTCAAGACCCCGGACGCCAAGTCGGCGCGCGCCGTGCTGAGCGACTTCTCCCGCGCCGACCGGCAGCGGTACACGGGGCTGCTGCTGCCCGGGGACCCGGAGCGGGTGGACGGGCTGTGGACCCGGGGCTTCGATCTGGAGCCGCTGACCGGGGCCTGGGCAGCGGCGCGCGGCAGGCGCCGTGCCACGCCCTCCTGGCTGACCGCGCGGGCCGTGGCCGAGTTCAGCGCCGACCCGGGGCTGGACGCCGCGCTCAACCCGGAGGCGCAGCCGGAGCTGACCGGCCGCACCGAGCAGCGGCTCGACGAGGACGGCGAGCTGACGCCCGCCGACCCGGAGCGGCTGCTCACCGGGGAGTCCCTGGCGTCGTATGCGACCGCGCTGCGCTGGCTGGCGTACCGGCTGCCGTTCGGGGACCCGCTGCGCGCGGTGCTGCCGGAGACGGTGCGGATGCTGCGGGAGCGGCTCGGCGATCCCGGGCTGCTGCTCGATCTCGGGGTGGGCTGGGACAGCGAGGGCAAGTCCGCCTCGATACGCGTCCGGGAGGCGCTCGGTCTCGCCCGGCGTGCCGGAGGGGCGGCGGAGGGGCTCGTCGCGGCTTCGGACGCGGTGGTGCTCGCGCCGATGAGCTATCGCGCGGAGTGGGACGAGGTGTGGGTCCGGCCCGCCGCCCTCATGACCGGGGAGCACGCGGGGCCGGACCATCCGGCGCTGAAGCTGCTGCTGGCGGTCTCGGGCGGCACATCGGAGCTCACCGCGCTGCGCGCCCTGCTCGGCGAGGAGCTCCTGGCGCTGGTGTCGGCCGACGGTCCGCCGGGGGCGGCGCAGCACCCGGCGCGCAGCGCGCCGGAGCAGGTGGCGTCGGCGGCCGGGCGGTTCGGGCTCTCCGAGGACGCGGCGGCGCTCTATCTGATGCTGCTCGCGCTGCCCGACCCGAGCGACCGGAACCAGGCGGAGTGGACCGGCTGGAAGCCCGCCCGGCTGAAGAAGGCCCGCGCGGAGCTGGCCGCCGCCGATCTCGTGGTGGAGGCCAAGCGGGCGCGGGCCGGGCGGTCGCTCTTCCTGCCCGGCGGCTGGCTGGAGGCGAAGTCGCCCCGGCTGCCGCTGGAGAGCTGGAAGTCGGCGCTGCTGCCCGGCGGTCACGGCTTCACGGTGCCGGACACCACGGTCGCCGAGCTGTTCCGGGCGGCCTGGCGGCGGGTGGAGGACGGCGATGCGCCGGGGTTCGAGGAGTTCAAGGGGCGTAACGCCCGGAAGGGCAGGGGTGGGTCGCGATGAGTGAGCGGACTGCGGCGGAGGCGCCGCGGGCGGCCCGGCAGATCGAGCTGCCGGAGCACAGATACGCGCGGGAGCTGGAGTTTCTCGCGGCGTACGACCAGGGGCCGAGGCCGCCGGGCTGGCGGATGACCCCGCGCGCGGTGGTGCTGTTCGTGTGCGGTTCGGACGACGAGCCGCTGCGGGCCGCCGACGGCGGCCGGCTGACGGTGTCGCGGAAGTTCGTCGGCGACCGGGCGCTCGTCGAGCGGTGTGTGGTGACGCTCGCGGGTGAGCGGGGGCTGCTGCTCGTCGGCGAGCCCGGCACCGCCAAGTCGATGCTGTCGGAGCTGCTGTCGGTGGCGGTGTGCGGCACCAGCGCGCTGACCGTCCAGGGCACCGCGGGCACCACCGAGGATCAGCTCCGCTACGGCTGGAACTACGCGATGCTGCTCGCCAAGGGCCCGAGCCGGGAGGCCCTGGTGCCCTCCCCGGTGCTGACCGCGATGGTCCGGGGCGCGGTCGCCCGGGTGGAGGAGGTCACCCGCTGTCTGCCCGAGGTGCAGGACGCGCTGGTGTCGCTGCTCTCGGAGCGCCGGATGTCCGTGCCGGAGCTCGCGGGCGGCGACGGCGCCGACGGGACCGTGCACGCGGTCCCGGGCTT
>NZ_VCLA01000083.1 GCF_009600885.1 Streptomyces jumonjinensis | reverse complement strand
CCTCGGAGCGCTGCCCGTCCGGGGCGCCGGAGCGGTCGTCCCCGGGCGACGGGCTCTCCTGCCGCCGCTCCTCCGGGGGACGCGTGGGCTCCGGGGAGTGCGAGGGCTCCCCGTCCGGCGCGGACCCGCCGCCTCCGCCGCGTACGACCGAGCCGACGGTGGTGCCCCCGCCCCCGCCGCCGAGTTCGGAGCCCGAGGCCAGCTCGAAGCCGGTGATCCCCACCATGGCCGTGCCGAAGACGACGGCGGCGGCCAGGAGCGGACGCCGCCTGCCCCGTGCCCGGGTGCCATGAGTGGTCGCGGCGCCGAACTCCCCGTCGTACGGCCGCTGCCCGTCACGGTGGGCGGGCAGACCTTCGACGGACTCCGCCGGCGTCCGGCGGGCCTTCCGCGTCCGGCGGGTCTTCGGCCGTGTCTGTACCGCGGCTTCGCGGATCTGCTCGCCGGTACGGCTGAACAGATGCTGGAAGAGCGGTCCGCCGCTGGTGGCGACCACGCTGACGACGCCCGCGCCGATGATCGTGCCGTAGACGCCCAGCCGGGAGGCGAGCACGGCGGCGGCGATCGCCGCGAGGGCGCTTCCCGCGACCTGCGGAACGCTCACATCGGGCCGTCGTTCACGCTCCTGGGTCCGGTCCTCTGCGGTGTCCGGCTTCTGATGCATCCTCAGCCCCTGTTCGCCTTTCTGGCTCGTACGTACCCATGAGGGACAAATGGGAGAAGTGAATAGTTCCCTTTGAGAAGATTCTGTGAATCAGTTCACCCGTGACGCACCCGCGATCCTTGTGCCGCCGGTGCACCGCCCCGCACGGGGAGAAGTTCGGCGGCGCGGCGGTCCACCCGGATGGCCCGAATGGAGTACTGTGGCGAACCCTGGGCCCAGGCTCCCTCATGGGTGCCCGGAATCCAGGAAGGGGGCCGAAAGCGGCGCTCGAACCGGCGTCGCCGCGATATCGCTGGGATATCTGCACGCAGAGTGATCAATTGGTCACACTGAGTGGCAAACGGGTAACCTTGCCATAACGGTGAACCAGGGCCTGTGCCCGACACGCCGGGCAACTCGGCAAGGTTGTGGCAGGCTGCACCCGGGCAGGCCACACTCGACTAGCGGAAGCAGCGACGCAACAGGTGACGTCGGCAGGCACCACCCGGGAGGTCCCCATGCCCGAACTGCGTGTCGTGGCCGTCTCCAACGACGGCACACGACTGGTGCTCAAAGCTGCCGACAGCACGGAGTACACCCTTCCGATCGATGAGCGGCTGCGTGCCGCGGTCCGCAACGACCGCGCCCGGCTCGGCCAGATCGAGATCGAGGTCGAGAGCCATCTCCGCCCCCGGGACATCCAGGCGCGGATACGGGCCGGAGCCTCCGCGGAGGAGGTGGCCCAGTTCGCCGGCATCCCCGTGGAGCGGGTGCGCCGTTTCGAGGGACCGGTGCTCGCGGAGCGGGCCTTCATGGCGGAGCGGGCGCGCAAGACCTCCGTACGCCGTCCCGGCGAGAACACCGGCCCCCAGCTCGGTGAGGCGGTGCAGGAGCGGCTGACCCTCCGCGGCGCGGAGAAGGACACCCTGCTCTGGGACTCCTGGCGGCGCGACGACGGCACCTGGGAAGTACTGCTCATCTACCGGGTGGCGGGCGAACCGCACTCGGCGAGCTGGAGCTATGACCCGCCCCGGCGACTGGTCCAGGCCGTCGACGACGAAGCGCGCGCGCTGATCGGCGAGACCGACGACACCATCGCCGCGCAGGAGCCGAGCTTTCCGTTCGTGCCCCGGATCGCGCGACTGCCCAGGGACCGGCCGCTGGACCGTACGCTCGACCGCCCGCTGGAGCGTCCGCAGACGGCTGAGCCGCCCGGGGAGAGCGAGCGGGACTCCCTGACGAGCCTTCTGGAGGCGGTGCCCAGCTTCCGCGGCGACATGGTCGTGCCGGAACGCCCGGTAGTGGACGGCCTGGAGGAGACGGACGACGAGCAGGACGCCGAGGAGTCGGTGGCCCCGGCGGCGTCCGCGGGCGCGGGCTCGGCGTACGCGGATGTGCTGATGCCCCCGAGGTCGGTGGCGGGTCACCATGACCGGCTGACCGGCACGACGGACCGTCAGGCCGAGGCGGACGGCGTCCGTCCGGGTCGGCGCGCGGCCGTCCCCAGCTGGGACGAGATCGTCTTCGGCACCCGCCGTAAGAAGCAGGAGTAGGCCGTAGCCGGTCGGTCGTCGGAGCCGCCCCCTGGCGCGGCCCCGACGACCGATTGCCGATTGCCTATCGCCGTCCGGCCAGTTCCTCCAGCCGGGCGTGGAGCCGCTCCACCTGGTGCTCGGCCTCCGGTTTCATCAGCACGCTGCGCAGCACGCGCGCTCCGTCCGCGTCCGCCGCCACCTCGGGGCGGCGGGCGGTGAGCGCGCTCGCCGAGGCCCGCAGGGTGCTGAGGAAGACGGGGTCGTCCGCCGCCATCCCCTCCCGCATCACCCGCTCCGACGCGGCGTCGACAGCCGACAGACAGAGCGGGTCCGTCACCGGGAAACAGGTGACGATGTCCAGCTCGGGCCGCTGATAGAGCTCCACCGCCTCCGACGACTCGATCAGCTCCGCCCAGCGCAGCGCCGCTCTCCGGCCCGCCGCCAGCACTCGCCCCAGCCCCTCGGGGGTCGGCGGCAGCAGCCGGAAGGTCAGCCACAGGGCGGCGGCCGAGGCGCCGGCCCGGGAGCACTCCAGGCTGATCTCGCCGAGGTGGAGCTCATCGGAGGTGAAGTAGGTGTAGGGCGAGTCATGCAGATAGAAGCGGCCCACCTCCGGGTCGGCGAAGAGGACCGCGCCGCAGCCGTAGGGCTGGAGTCCGTGCTTATGCGGGTCGACCACCACCGAGTCGCACCGGGCGATGGCCCGCCAGGGCGCGGCGGCCAGCCCGGCCGGGCCCTCCGCGCCCGCGAGCAGGGTGAAGAACCCTCCGTACGCCGCGTCGACATGGATACGGACGCCGTACCGCTCCCGGAGTGAGAGCGCCTGGTCCATCGCGTCTATCGCGCCGAGTCCGGTGGTGCCCGCGGTGAGCACCACGGTGCCCACCCGGCCCGTGCGCAGCAGCTCCTCCAGGGCGGTGAGATCCATCCGGCCCTGGTCGCAGACCGGGACCGGATGCCCCTCGACGCCGAGCACCCGGCACATCCGGCCGTGGGTGTAGTGGGCCTCGGAGCTGAAGGCGATCCCGCGGTCCGGATGGAGCTCGCGGGCGACGAAGAGGGCTTCCAGATTGGCGACGGTGCCGCTGGTGGTGAGATGTCCGAGGGCGGTGAATCCGAAGAGGTCCGCGAGCTGCTGGATCACCTCGCGTTCCATCAGCGCGGTGGCCGGACCCCCGTCCAGCGCGTGGTTGTTGGGGTTGATCAGCATCGCGGTGACATAGCCGACGACGGCCGCCGGATGCGGGGGCTTGAGCATCTGGCCCGCGTAACGGGGGTGGAAGAAGGGATAGTTGTCCTTCAGCCGCTCGGTGAACTCGCCGAACACCTCGGCGAAACGGTCGTCGTCCACGGCGAGCGAGGGATGGGGCTCATAGGGGCCGAACCCCGCCGACCAGCGGGCGTTGGATCGCGCCGCCTCGCGCAGCCAGTGCTCAAGGTCCATGGGTGTCCTCACAGGAGAGGTTCCACTGCGTCGGCTGCGGCCACCAGGCGCACGCCGACACCGTCGGGGCACTCGATGTTCTACGGGCCGGGCTGATCCGTCGCAATGCCCAACCGGCATGGCGAGAAGCCCCCGGATTCATCCGGGGGAGGAGTCACCTGGGCGTGCCGGATGGGCGTATCGCCCAGCTCGGCCCGGATCATGCGCTCGGTCTCGGCAATGGGTCGGGCCAGGCACGAGCCCTCCTCGGATCTGATCCCGTGACATGCGTGAATTCGTCCGGGTTCAAATTGTAGGTCCGTGCCCGGCCTTGCCGTCCCGGTCAGTACCGGTCAGCTCCGGTCAGCCCCGGCGGGGGGCGACCAGCCGTGCCGCGCGGGCTTCTTTCTCCGCCTCCTGCCAGAGGCGGCGCAGCATCCGCGCCCGCTCGGCCGGACGCATCCGCGAGATGGCGATCTCGGCGCAGGCGACGCCGTCCGCCCAGGGCATGGTGAGGGTGGCCCGCTGCCGGGGGATGGCGGACAGCGGGTTCGACACCGCGGACGGGTGGTGCCGGGTCTCGGCGGACCGGGACTCGGTGGCGGCGGCCCGGGCGTCCGCGCGCTGCTTCTGCTGCTGAGGGGTGAGCCGGGAGAGATTGCGGACATGGACGACCTTGCGGCGCCCCGCGAGCAGATCGGCCTGGAGCTCGGGGCCGAGTTCCAGCACCGAGAGCTTGGAGGAGATGGTCGACTGGGCGATGCCGAGACGCTTGGCGGCCTTGTTCTGGGAGCCGTAGAACTCGACCAGCTTCTTCAGGGCGTAGGCCTGCTCCAGAGGGTTCATGTCGTCGCGGTGGACATTGGCGACGAAGGCGGCTTCGAGCAGTGAGCGGTCGGTGGAGACCAGGGCGTCGTCGACGCTGACCCTGACCCGGGTCAGCCCGGCGAGCCGGGCGGCTTCGAGGCGCCGGTGACCGTCCACGACGATGTAGTGGGCGTCCGGGGCGAGTTCGACGGCCCGGGCGGGCCGCTCCCGGACATAGGCCCGCACCGAGGCGACGGTGATGGCGTTGACGAGGCCGATCTCGCGGATACTGGTGGTCAGCGGCTCAAGATCTCTCAAGGCTTCGCGTGGATTGTCAGGGTTCTGACCGATCCAGCTCAGCGGCAGCTCCGACGGCTGCCGGTTCGCGGCGTCGGAGTGGGTCTGCCCTTTGTCGAGCTCGGTGGACATCTCTGAGGACATGCTGATGGAACCCTTCCTCTTGCCTACCGCCCGGTTTCCCCGCCTTCAACCCCGGGCAGATTGGCAAACTCTCAGACGCCACCGGCCACAGCCTGGCCATGACCTTGCCATTCGCTTGCCACTTGGCGAGCGAACGCAGAGGATGCAATGCATGACCGATGGATGCACCGAGGGACGCGTTGCATGACCGATGGGGGAATGCGGTTCTCTGTTCTGGGGGGCCTGGAGTGGTTCTCCCAGGGAGTCGCGCTGCGGATCGGCCGCCGCCGGGAGAGACTGCTGCTCGGTCTGCTGCTGCTCGACATCGGCCGGGTGGTCCCGGCCAACCGGCTGATCGACCTGCTCTGGGACGAGCGGGAGCCGCCGTCGAGCGCGCGCGGCAGCCTTCAGGTCCATGTCTCCCGGCTGCGCGGGCGCTTCCTGGAAGCGGAAGCCGCGCGCTATGGCTTTGCGTTGACCAGGGCGAGCGACGGGTACCTGGTCGAAGGCGACCCGCTCGCCGTCGATCTGCACA
This sequence comes from Streptomyces jumonjinensis, assembly GCF_009600885.1. GTDB lineage: Bacteria > Actinomycetota > Actinomycetes > Streptomycetales > Streptomycetaceae > Streptomyces > Streptomyces jumonjinensis. The sequence goes on along the minus strand of NZ_VCLA01000083.1, from coordinate 6,768 downwards.
GCTTCCGCTCTCTGGTGCAGAAAGCGGAACGGACGGACGACGCCGCTGAGCGACTCCGTCTGATCGAACGCGCGCTGGCCGAGTGGGGCGGCCCGGTGCTCGCGGGCACCGCGTCGGACGCGCTGGTGCGACGGCTGGGCACCGGCTTCGACGAGCTGTATCTGTCGGCCGTCACCCAGCGGGCCGAGGCCCGGCTGGCGCTCGGTCAGCGCGGGGTCGTACTGGAGGAGCTGGCCCGCGCCACGGCGGAGCATCCGCACCATGAGCGGCTTGCCATGCTCCGAATGATCGCGCTCTACCGGGCGGACCACCGGGGGGAGGCGCTGGAGGTCTTCAACGAGACCCGGGCGCGGCTCGCCGAGGAGCTCGGCCTCGACCCGGGCGCGGACCTCCAGCGCGTCCACGCGCTGATCCTCCGCGCGGACACGGCACTTCTGGAGGGGGGCGCGGTCCCGGGGCGTGAGGCGGCCCGGGGCGACGGCGCCGCGGACGGGAGCGCGGCGGACCGGACCGCCCGGGACGGCGCGGACCCCGACCCGGCGGAGCGGGGCCGCAGGTCCGGCGGGCGTACGGCCGAGGTCCGTCCGGCGTCCGGGCACGAGCCGCACGACGGACCCGACCCGAGCGGATCGGGCCGCGAGGGCGTCGACCGGGGCGGCCTCGGCCGTCGCCGGACGGACCACGGCGGCCCCGGCGAAGGCGGCGTGTACCGGGACGGCACCCGCCGCGGCGGCTCCGCCGCCGGTATGCGGCGCGGCACGGCGGCGCCCGAGGGCGCGGCGGCTCAGGACGGTGTGGCCTACGACGGTGCGGCCTACGACAGTGCGCCTTACGACAATGCGCCCTACGACGACCGGGGGCCTGACCGCCGGACGTACGACCGCACGGGCTACGACGACCGGTCTCGCGACGGCGGGGCCGATGAGCGTATGCCGCACGGCGGCTCGCGCTCCGGGAACCCGGCTCTCGACCGCGCGCCGTACGAGCGCGGATCCCCCGACCGGCCGCCGCGCGACTCCGCCCCGGCCGGGCCGGGCCGCTCCGCCGAGCCCTCCGACGGCGATCCCGCACCCGCCCGCGCCGAGGCCGAATCCGTACAGCGCATCTCCCGAACCGGCGGGTTCATCGGCCGGGAAGTGGAACTGGCCCAGCTGACCTCGCTGGTGGAGGGCGCGCTCGGCCGCTCCGGCGTGGTCATGATCGTGGGACCGGCGGGCAGCGGAAAGACGGCGCTGGCCCTCCAGTGGTGCCGGGGCACCAACGAAGCCTTCCCCGACGGCCAGCTCTTCCTCGACCTCCGCGGACACAGCGACGAGAGCCCGATGAGCCCCAAGGAGGCCCTGTCCGGGCTGCTCCGCGCGCTCGGCGTCCCCTATCAGGACATTCCACACGCAGCGGCCGAGATGGCGGAGCTGTACCAGCGCAATCTGGCCGGGCGGCGGGTGCTCATCGTCCTCGACAACGCCGAGTCCGCCGATCAGGTCCGGCAGTTGCTGCCGTACGAGGACGGCTGTCTCGCCCTGGTCACCAGCCGCAACCGCCTCGGCGCGATGATCGTCAGCCATGGCGCGGCGATGCTTCCGCTGCACCCGCTGGCCTCGTTCGAGGCCGAGGAACTCGTCCGCTGTGTGGTCGGCGACGACCGGGCCGCGGCCGAGCCCGAGGCCCTGGGCGAACTCGTCGCCATCTGCGGCCGGACCCCGCTGGCGCTTCGGATCGCCGCCGCGAACCTGGCGCTCCGCCCCGACTTCCGGATCGCCGACCAGGTCAGGGATCTGCGCTCGGGCAACCCCCTGGAGAGCCTGGCCGTCGCGGGCGACCCCGACTCCGCCGTCCGCAGGGCCTTCGAGCTCTCCTACCGCAGGCTCGACCCGGAGGCGGCCGAGGCCTTCCGGATGCTGGGGCTGCTGCCCGGACCCGCCACCACCGTCGCCGCGGTCTCCGCGCTGCTGGGACGCTCGCCCGGCTCCGCCTACCACCTCCTCGACCGGCTCTTCGCCGAGCACCTGGTGGAGCGCAACGGCCAGGAACGGCTGCGGCTGCACGATCTGATCTGGTGGTACGCACGGCTGCTGGTGGACCCCGAGCGGACCCGGACCGTGCACCGCGAGGCGCACGGCAGGCTGCTGCACTGGTACACCGCGTCGGCGGACGCCGCGGCCCGCAGCCTCTATCCGCAGATACTGCGGCTGGACCCCGATCCACTGCGGCCCGGGGCCCGGCCCGAGACATTCGACGGCCCCCAGCAGGCAGCCGACTGGTTCGACGCCGAACGTGCCGATCTGGTCCGGCTGATCGAGGCGGAGACGGAGACCGCGACCGGGCCGGGGCCCGTGACCGGGACCGAGACCGGGACGGAGGCTGGGGCCGCGACCGGGACCGGGACGGGGGCCGGCACAGGGGCCGGCACGGCGCCGGACGGCGAGCCCTCTCCCGCCGTATGGATCCTCGCGGACACCCTGCGCGGGTACTTCTGGCTCCGCCGCGACGCCGAGACCTGGATCCGGGTCGCCACCGTCGCGCTGCGGGCCGCGCGCGGAGCCGAGGACTTCCGGGGCCAGGCCGCCGCCCATCAGAGCCTCGGGCTCGCCACCTTCACCACGGGCGATCTGGAGCTGGCCCGAGGCCACTTCGAGCAGGCCATCGAACTGGCCAGAGAGGCCGGCTGGGGGGTGTGCGAGTCGGTCGCCCTGTCCAACCTGGCCGGCGTCTCCGCCGACATGGGCCTGCTGAGCCAGGCCGCCGAGTACTACGACCAGTCCATCACCATCGACCGCCGGCTGCGCCGGACACCGCACCAGCCGCTCCAGGGACTGAGCGAGGTCCTCTATGGAATGGGACGGCTCAGAGAGGCGGAACGACTCTGCAGGCGGGCGCTCGCGCTCTCCCGGAAGATGTCCGCGCCCGACAGCATCGCGCGGGTCAGCACCACCCTGGCGCTGATCTCCCTGGACCTCGGGCAGCTGGAGGCGGCCCGCGAACTGGCCACGGCCTCCCGTACGGGATTCCAGGGCATCGGCAATCTCGCGGGCGAGGCCGAGGCGGTCTGCGCGCTCGCCATGATCGCGGCGGAGGGCGGCGACGGGACCGGGGCGCTGCGCGCCGCGCTCACCGCCTGCCGGCTGAGCCGCAAGGCGGGACGGCCCCGCCTCAAACTGGAGGCGATGCTCGCCATGGGCCACGCCCGCTACCAGCTCGGCCAGTACGAACGGGCCTACGAGCACTTCCGCATCGCGCGCGTGACCGCCGAGGAGACCGGCTATCTCAAGGGCCGCACCATGGCCCTGCTCGGACTCGGGGTCTGCGCGGCCCGGGTCGGCCGTCCGGCGGAGGCGCTGGGCCACGCCGGAGCCGCGCTCACCGCCGCGCAGGAGTCGCAGCTGCGACTCCTGGAGGGGCAGGCGCAGGCGGTCCTCGCGGTGGCCCAGGCATGCCGGGGCGATCTCGTGGCGGCGGTGCGGGCGGCCCGGCAGGCGGAGGCCATCCATATGACGACCGGATACCGTCCGGTGCACTCGCCGTTCGGCCCGCCGGCCGAGGGCCTCGACCCGGCGGCGGGCCACGACGCCTTCCGCCGGCTCCAGGAGGCGCTGGAGGGACAGCCCCAGCCCTGAGCCTCCCCAGGTTGTGCTGTCGGAGTCCCGTCTGTCTGCCTGGGCCGTGTCGTCAAAGCCCTTCTGTCCGGCGGGATCCGGCACGCACACTCCCCTGGGCCGGGACCCCGGTGCGGGGCCGGGGTCGTGAAGTACGCTCGGAGCCGAAGGCCCAAGGGAGAGCCGATGAGCCGATGGAGACCGCCGGGTGATTCCGCGTCCGCCGGCGGGACGACCGGCCGATCCCGGTGCACAGCCGCCGGCCTCACCCGTGTCGCAGTTGGGCCGAACGGGTGAGGGGGGCGAGGATAGGCGTATGAGTAGGTACGAGAGGTACGACGTCACCGACGAGCAGTGGGAGGGGCTGGCACAGGTCGTCCCCCTGCGCGGTCGTAACGAGTGGCCGTCCAGAGTCGACCACCACACCGTGCCGCAGGACCGCGCCGCCGTCGAACAGCGCCGTATGGTCGTCCTGCGGGTACGGGTCTTCTCCGACGCGCGGGAGGTCGCCGACTACCTCATCGCGCAGATCCCGGTGCTCCTCGATCTCACCAGCGCGGACGCCGACGTCGCCAAGCGCATCCTCGACTTCAGCAGCGGCGTCGTCTTCGGCCTCGGCAGCGGGATGCACCGCGTCGACCGCAATGTCTTTCTGCTCGCCCCCCTGGGCACGGAAGTCGACGGGATCACCGAGGCGACCGACACCTTCACCCGCCCCATCCCCCGTTCGTAGGAAGGGCGGGGCGGCGGAACGGTTCGGCGTGCCGGCCTCTGCCGCCCCCTGCGTACCGTCCGGCGCATGGACACCGACTCGCGGCTCAGCAGCGCGCACCAGATCCTCCGCCCCGCCCCGCCGGACCACCACCCCGCCCTCCGCCCCGCCCCGCCGGACCGCCCGGCGGACACCCGCCCCCGCGTCACCGAGCTGCGGCTGACCGCCTTCCGCAACCACCGGCGCACCACCCTGCCGCTCACCCCGCTCACGCTCCTCGCCGGGGCGAGCGGCAGCGGCAAGTCGAACGCGTTACAGGCGTACGAGGCGCTGGCGCTGCTGGCGGCGGGCGCCCGGCTGCGGACGGTGTTCCCCGAGCCGGAGCGGTGCGTCCCCGAGTGGGCGGTCGCCGACGAACAGGGGCGGCGGGGGTTCCGTATCGGCTGTACGGTCGACGGCCCCGTCGGTCCGGTACGGCTCGACCTCGCCGTACAGGCGGAGCCGGAACTCCGGCTCGTCGGCGAACGGCTGAGCTGCGGCGGGCGGACGCTGCTGACCACGGCGCTGCGCGATCCGCGACGGTCCTCGGTGCAGGCCGCCTGGCATACGGCGGGCTCGGCGCGGGTCACCCGCGCACCACTGCCGGGAGACCGGCTCGGCACGGCGCTGCTGCCGCTGCGGGTGGCGGGCCGGACCGAGGGTCAGTTACAGGTACTGGCGGCGGCCGAGCAGACCGTGGTGGCGCTGCGTTCGGCCTTCGTCTGCGATCCACGGCCGTACGGAAGACACCGGCCGGCGCCCCTGGGGGACGGGCCGCTGCGGTATCCGGCCCTCGCGCTGGTGCTGCTCACCGGGCCCGCGCTGCTCGCCAGGGACCACGCTACGGAGGTTCCCGCGGCCCTTCGTTCGCTGACGGTCCTCGCGGACGGCTTCGACCGGTGGCTCGACCGGGGACAAGCGCGGGCACTGCTCTCGCTGGCGGCCCGGACGGCGGCGCGCGGGCAGCTGCGGCTGGTGGGGGCGGTCGCGGACGCGTCGTTCGCGCGGGGGGCGGACGGGGTGACGGTGGTAGATCTTCTGCCATGACGAGTGCGGAGAGCGGTAAGAGCGGTCAGGGCGGTAAGAGCGGTCAGGGCGGGAACGGTCCGGGCGAGCCGGACGGGGGAGCACGGCCGGATCTGGCGGAGCTCCAGCGCAGACTGGCCGAGTTCGCCCGGGTGCGCGGCTGGGAGCCGTACCACACGCCGAAGAATCTGGCGACGGCGATCGGGGTCGAGGCGGCCGAACTGGTGGAGATCTTCCAGTGGCTGACGCCCGATCAGTCGGCGCAGGTGATGGACCGGGAGGAGTCCGCGCACCGGGTGCGGGACGAGGTCGCGGATGTGCTGGCGTATCTCCTCCAGTTCTGCGAGGTGCTCGGGGTCGATCCCCTCATGGCGCTCTCCGACAAGATCGACCGCAATGAGAAACGCTTCCCGGTGACGTGAGTTCGGGATGGGATCAGGGGGAACCGGGGCTCCGATCCGTCACTGATCAAGGAAATGTCACTCTCCGGAGTCAGTAACGGATCGACAGCCCACTTCCTGTCCAGAGATTTCCGAATTCCTCTAGCGTTTTGGCTCAAGACGTCTCACTCTGGGTAATGAAATGAGTGGGTAGATACGACGTACGGACGGGGGCGCGTACATGGATGCGGAACGACTCATCTTCGCGGGGCGGCATGCTCTCGCGCAGAGCCGGACGGTACCGGACATCGTGGCGGAGGCATGGCAGGCGCAGGCCCTCGCCCAGGCGATCGGCGGGCGGCTCGCGGTGTACGGCCCGCCCGAACTCAGAGGCGAGGCACGCGGGCTGAGCGAGACCGGCGGACGAGGAGTGGGCGCGCTGGAGCACCCCGGAGTGCACAGCGGCGGGATCAGAGCGGCGCAGCTCTCCGGGATGGCGGACGCGCGCGCGACGCTGCTCGGGCTGGGAGCGCTGCTGGGAGATGTGGGAATAGCCCTGGTCCAGGTCGCCTGCGGCACCGACGACGAAGGGCTGTACTGGAGCTGCGTCGAGGCGATAGACGCGGCCGACGAATCGAGCGACCGGGTGCGCACGATGCTGCGCAAGCTGGCCGCCCGTGAGGCGGGCAGACCTCCCGACGCCCGCCGGGCGAGAGCCGGTCCGATCGCCGTGCGGCCGGACCGGCCGCTGCCGTCCCCGGCGGACTCCTCCGGTTCGCCGGGCCGGTCAGGTGCGGTCGGGGCGCGGGGACTGCCCGGCGCGCAGGGCTCGCAGGGCTCCTGTGAAGCGCCCGGGGCGGTGGGGGAGCTCCCCGGGGAGACGGGGGTGAAGGAGAAGCCGGACGCGGTCGACTCGACGGCGGGCCGTCTGTGAGGGTCGGTCCCCTTCGGTCCGAGTGGTGTTGACGCAGCTCATCGACCGGTGCCGCCGGTGTGGGTGGGGCCCCTTGGGCCCGAG
>NZ_VCLA01000082.1 GCF_009600885.1 Streptomyces jumonjinensis | reverse complement strand
GTCGTCGGGCAGGAGCGCCAGCAGCGCGTCCAGCTCGTCCCGTTCGGCGAGTTCGCCGAAGAGCGCGGTGACCGGCGGCGGGGACCACGGCTGCCGCGCCGGTGCGAAGGAGTCCTCGAACGAGGCGGTCCGGTGGGCGGGCTCGGGGGCCGTGGTCCCGGCCGTCCCCGCCGGTTCGACGCTGAAGCCGAAGGGCGGGGCGCTGCTGCCGGGCCCCGGGCCCATAGCGGCGGGCCGGATCGTCACGGTCACCGGCTCGGTGATCTCCAGGTCCGGGCCTTCGCCTGTCAAGCAGTCGGCGAAGCGCTCCGCGAGCAGGTCCGGCAGGGCGTCGACGATCTGCTGCACCAGGGCCCCCGGGGCGGGTCCCCAGCTCCAGCCGCCGTGCCGGACCACCGTCACCGTGCAGCGGTTCACGGTGATCTCCCCGGTGGTCGGGGAGCCCGGTGCGCTCACCGCACCACCGCCTTCATCAACCGACCCGCCCAACCCGCGGCCGGCAGCGGAAGGATGACCCGAGCCCGCTGAACCGGAACCCCACCCGCGAGCACATACGTCTCCTGGCCGCCGGAGACCAGCGCCACCACCGAGGTGGCGCGACCGGCGGCGAACGGCAGCCCCACGCTGACCCCGCCGGCGACCAGGGAGCCCGGTGCGCTCACCCCACCACCGCCTTCATCAACCGACCCGCCCAACCCGCAGCCAGCACCAGCACACCATGCCCACCCGCCGACTCCAGAGTCAGCGGGAGGGTGACCCGGGTCTGCTGAGCCGGGATCTCACCGGCGAGCACATGGGTCTCCTGACCGCCGGAGACCAGCGCCACCACCGGGGTGGCGCGACCGGCGGCGAGGGGCAGTTCCACGGTGAGTCCGTTCGTCGCCAGGGTCACCCCGTCGCGCCACGACGCCAGGCGCAGCAGGGTGGGCCGGGGTTTGCCGTCGGCCGTCAGCTCGACGCCGAAGGCCAGCGGCTCGGCGAGGACGCCCGGTTCGTCGTCCGCGTTCAGCACGGCGAGGCGTCGGCTGGAGAGCGGGAGGGACACGGTCCCGCCCTCGCCGACGGCGACCCGCAGCGGGAGCGCGCGGCCGATGAGCGGCTCCACATCGGTGGCGGCTTCGGCGCCGGTGAGGGCCAGCGCGCCCACCGCGTGGCCGGTGTCGGCCACGTACACCACGGTCACACTCATCGTCAGCCACCGCCGTTCGTCGCGGCGACCGCCGCCAGGACCAGGAAGTCCACCGCCCCGGGCGCTTCCACGACCTCGCCGCCCGTCGCCAGCGGGTCGTAGAGGCGGACCCGGCAGCGCACCCGGCGGTCGCCGTCCACGGCGGACTCCACGACGCTGTGGAGCGTGGAGGCGGTCGCGGTGGGCGGTGTGCGCGGGGTGAGGTGGGTGTGGAGGACGACCCGGCCGTCCGCGATCTGCTCCGGGGTGACCCCGGGGGGCAGCGGCAGCAGCATTCCGTCGGTGGCCGTCCCGGAGGTCACCAGGGTGCTGCCGGCCGGCATCCGGCCGGTGAAGCTGCCCTCGATGGTCAGGTTGCCATTGGCCGCCACCGTCATCAGGGGGGCGACGGAGCCGCCGCCCTGGTAGAGGCCGAAGACCAGGCTCGGCGCGTCGCCGCCGGACAGCACGACCGCGGGTTCGCCCTCCTCGGCGTTCCGGTGCGTCCGCAGGGTCAGCGCGCCGGACCGGGCCGTCACAGCGTCCGCGCGGACGCCCGCGTACCGCGGCGCCACTCCGCGCGCCGCGGTCTCCACCCCGGTGAAGTGGCCTTCCGTCCAGCGGACATAGCCGAGCAGAACGAGCCAGCGGACCGGCGGGTCGGCCGGTGCGGCGCCGACCGCGGGCGGTTCCTGTTCGCCGACCAGCCGCTCGTCCCCGAGGCGGCCGAAGAGGATCCGGTACGACTCCTCCACCCGGGTCCGCCCGGCGACGGCCCCGCACGCGTCCGCCCGGGGCGCGGCGGCGCTTTCCTGGTCGGCGGCGGTGAGGAACACCGGGTAGGGCTCGTCGGTGGGCTGGTCCGCGCCGTTGACCTCTTCGAAGTCGCTCTCCCGCAGCACGACCGGATCGACGACGACGATCTCGCGGCCCGTTCCGTCGACCGCGATCCCCGCTTCCACGCTCACCTCGGCGTAGCGGGCGTTGGTCAGGGGGTCGGTGCGGGCCTCGGTGACCAGCGCGAGCCCTTCGGCGATTCCCCATTCGTGCAGATGCAGGGCGTGGCGCACCGCCGCGCCGCGCGCGTACTGAACCGTGGCCGACAGATCCGCGGCGGCCAGGATCTGGCCTTCGTGGAACGCGGGTCGCTGCGGGCCCGTCATGTCGTCTCACCGGGTTTCGGAGCGCGGGAGCGAGGCCGTCTGGCGGGGGGCTTGGCGGGCGTGGGCCGCTGCTGCGCCGGCGGGTCCTCGCCTTCCGGGGGCCGCTGCTGCGCCGGAGGGTTCCCGCCTTCCGGGGGCCGCTCCCCCGGTGCGCTGCCCAGCTGGGCCCGCAGTCCCTCCACGGCGGCGGTCAGATCGCTCAGCCGCGTCCTGAGCTCGGCCAGTTCTTCGAGGCTGTCGGTCACGTCGGCGGGTGCGGTGCGGGTCTCTTCCCGCAGCGCCTCCGGCGGGGTCTCCCCGGGTGCGGGGGTGAGCAGCAGGGAGAGCATCTCCTCCAGGTCCCCGGTGCGCGGCCAGTCGTCGAGCAGTCCTTCGGCGTACGGTCGGGGGACCGGGCCCTCGGCCGGGATCGCGGGCTGCTGGTAGCGCGGCACCGGTTGGCAGCACAGCCGTTCGGCGAGTTCGCGCAGCTGGTAGAGCTTGGGCAGCCATTCGCCGTAGGCCGAGCCGCCGGGCAGCACCTGTTCCCGGGTGGCGGAGCAGATCCGTACGACGTCGCAGCCGTCGAACCGGACATGGGCGAGCAGGACGTCGGTGTCCGAGCAGTCGACGCAGGGCGGGCTGAGCGTCGAGCAGGCCGCGTCGGTGACGAACCGGCGCACCGCCGCCGTCAGCGCGGCGGCTGCCTCCGCGATCTGCCGCAGCTCGACGGCGGTCGTCGGCTCCACGCTGAGCGGCTCGGGCGGCGGCAGCGGCAGCGGCGTCCCGATGGCGGCGATCTCCGCGCGGAGGGCGCAGTCGGCGAGCGCGTCGGTCTGGTCGAGGCGGGCCAGCAGCCAGTCCCTGATGAGGGTGAGATCCGCACGGAACTCCACCCGCAGCGCATGGCTGAGCGGGGTGCCCTGGGCGAGCAGGCGCACTTCGAGCGGTGTGTCCTTCTCGCCCTGCCCGGTCATGAGGCGGGCCTTGGTCTCGGTGACGACCGCGCGGGCGATCGACCGGTGCAGCGGGTCCGGCCACACCGCTTCCATGTCGGTTCCGGCGAGCCGGTCGCAGGCCGCCCCGAGCGTCCCGCGGGCGTCCTGGACGGAGCCGAGGTCCGGGTAGTCCCGGATGAGGCCCGACTGGCCGGCCCGGTCGTAGGTGTCGAACCGGGCGACGGCGGCGGCCAGGGCCCGTACGTACTCGGTCATCCGGCGGGCCGTCGTGGCGGGCAGGGCGCCGTCGCCGCCGCTGTTCGCACGGAGCCAGGCGAGAGCGTCGGTGTACCGCCGTGCGTCGGCGGCGTCGAACCGGAAGGCCCGTTCCGGTGCGAGCAGCGCGGCGAACACGGCGTCGGTGTGGAGTCCGAGCCGGCGGTCGCGGGCGCGGGCCCGGTCCGCGCGGTCCAGGTCGCCGAGGATCGCCAGCAGCCGGGCGCCGGGGTTGTGGCGGTGGTCCTCGGCGTCGGCACCGTGCCGGACGACGAACCGGAACCCCTCCTGGATCCGGGACGGCACACATCCCGTCGATCCGCAGGGCTCCTCGGTGGCGTACGGTGCGACGGGCTCGATCTGGCTCTCCTCGTACCGTACGAAGAGGCCGTAGCCGCGCGAGCCGTCCGCCTCGCAGGGGTCGCCGCAGTCCGCGCCGAGGGAGCTGACGCGCAGTTCCCGTACGAGCGCCCGTACGTCGACCTGTTCGGCGCAGGTCACCACGATGTCGTGGCCGGCGCAGTCCAGCGCGTGACCGGGGTGCACCACCACGGTCCCGCCGCCGCAGGGGTCGCAGGCGACGTCGAGGCCGCAGACCACTCCCGGTCCGGAGAGCGAGCGGTTGTGCAGTCGGCTCTTCGCCGTCATGTAGTCGACCAGCAGACCGAGATCGTCCTCGGTCAGCAGTTGTCCGGCGAAGAAGCGGGGCCGGACGAAGGCGGGCTGCCGGGTGTCGGCGCCCCCGCAGCCGCATCCGCATCCTGTTCCCATGGTCAGCGCTCCTTCACAAAGAACCAGCTCTCGAAGACGTCCCCGCCGCCCGTGCCGGTGCCCGAGGTCCACGGCCCGACGCCGGACGGGGGCAGGACGCAGCCGCCGTCCGGTCCGGACTCGGGATGCGCGGTGTCGTCGATCACCGGCACGCGCCCGCCGACATGGGTGCCGTCGACCGGGCGGCAGCAGCGGTCGAGGAGGAACGCCGTGCGCACGGTGATCAGCACCCGGTCGCCGTCCTGAAGCGTCTCGCGGGTCGTCTGCCGGTAGCGGAAGCACCGGATGAACTCCGCCGTCCCGGCGGGTTCGGCGAACTCACCGCCCATGTACCAGGTGGAGGCGCTGCGTCCGGCGCCGCCCTCGATCACCTGGATCTCTGCCACTCCGGGCGCGAGGGTGTCGGCCCGGACGCCGTCGGAGAACCGGACGACGAGCCCGCCCTCCTCGTCCTGGGTGCCGAGCAGCGTCTTGGCCTCGTCGATGGTGTAGGTGTGCCCATGGATCCAGTTGACGCCGGTGATCACCGTGGGGACATGGCGGCCGAAGGGGCGGCGGACGTTCATATGGACGCGGTCCGCGCACACCGGCTCGTACCAGTCGACGCCCTCGATCCTGGCCAGCCAGAGGACTTGGTGGCGGCACCGGGAGCAGCAGGTGTCGCAGCGTTCGTCCGCGGGCGGTTCGCAGCCGGTGACGCGGATCGTGTAGCACTCCTCCGTCCAGCCGAATTCGCAGTCGGAGGTATCCGCGCAGCCGTCGTTGTAGACGGCGCGGGTGGGTTCGACGGGCCGCTCGGCGTACTGGACGCCCACCCAGACGGTGTCCGTGTCGCGTTCGTCCGGGGGCAGGGCCTTCCACAGGTCGACCACGCAGCCGCCGCGGACCACGACCTCGTCGCCGTCGCAGTCCACGGCGAGCCCGGGGGTGACGCGTACCAGGGCTCTGCGCCGCCCGTGCTCCGCGCTCTCCCCGGCGGACGCCGCGGGTGCCGCGGGTGCCGCGGGCTCTGGGGGGTTCCCGGTTCCGGCCGGTGGACAGTCGTCGTCCGGTGGCACGGGTTCCACGAAGAGGCCGCAGACCACTCCGTAGCCGAGCAGGCTGCGCAGGTGCAGCCGCAGTTTCTCGCGGAAGTAGTCCTGTTCCCGCTGGAAGTCCCTGGCTCCCAGCATCTGGCCGTGGAAGTACCGCAGTCTGCGCAGCGGCGGCGCGTCGAACCCCGTCGTCCGTTCCGTCTCAGCCTCGGTCATCGCCCCGTCCTCTCACGACAGCTCCGTATGCACGCCGACGGCGGAGGCGACTCCGACGCTCACTCCGTGGCGCGCTCCTTGCGGTCCCGGTCTCAGCACCCCGTCGCGGTTGAGCCGCAGCGGGCGTTCGCCGCCCAGCACCGGCGGCGGCAGCGGGACGAACGCGGTGTCCACGCCGACCGCGGACCGGGAGCCGACCACGAACCCCGCGCCGCCGGTCCGGACCGACCCGACGGTGTGCGCGGGCGCCTGCCGTTCCACCAGCCTCCGCAGCGCGTCCTCGTCCGCCGAGCCGGCGGGCAGCAGCACCCGGAACCGGTGCGCGTGCGCGGTGAGCGGGTCGGCGTCCGGGTCGCCGAACGCGCGCAGCGGCGCCGCGCCCAGGGCCGAGCCGCCGATCCGGAACCGGCTCGTCGACCGGCCGGACAGCCGTACCGCGCCCAGTCCCGGGCCGGCGCCGCCGGCGCTCTCGCCGATCCGCGCCCAGCGGCGGTCCGCGGCCAGTTCGTCGATCACCGGAGCCACCCCGAACACGATGCGCACCGCCTCCCGCAGCGCCCACGGGGTGCCCCGGCGCCGGTACAGCGCCGGGGCGGCGGCGAGCAGCGCGCGCCGGGTGTCCGCGTCCCAGCCGGCTTCGAACGACAGGCCCAGCAGCCCGGCCAGCCAGGGCAGCACCCGGTCCGGGACGCCCGCCGGGTCCAGCAGCGCGGGATACCGTTCGATCATCCGGTCGAGTTCGGCCAGTGAGGCGTCGAACAGCGACAGGAACCGTTCGGTGAAGTCGTCCGCGGCGGGGTCCTGGCGGAACGCGGGCGGCAGCAGGTCGGCGCTGGTGGTCCGCGGGAAGTCGAGCCGGACACGGCGTACGACCGGGGTCGTGCCGCCGTCGCCCGACAGCCGCAGCCGCAGCCGCAGAAAGCGGCCCGGCGGCTGGTCGACGAGGAAGTCGGTGGATCCGTGGGCCGCCGTCTGCCAGTCGCTGTCCTCGTACCGGCCGTCCTCGGACACCACGATCGCGACGGCGACCGCCGTGCCCGGCGGGATGTCCGCGTCCACGCGGACGCGGTGCCAGCGGCACCGGGAGAGGCCGCTGTCGATCAGGCCGGTGAGATACGAACCGGTGGGCGCGTACGCGACGGTCGCCGGGGGTACGGCGTCCCGGGCCCGACCCTGCCAGGTGAAGCAGGCGGTCACCGTGGAGTCCGGGCCGTCCTCCCGCAGACAGAACCCGTTCTCGTCGGCGGAGAGGAGTGTGCTCGGCGGCAGGGCCGCGGCCAGTTCGGCCGGCGAGGCGGTCCGGAAGGGGCGGCCCGGGCCGCCCTGGTGGATCCGCAGCCGGGCGCCGTCGTCGGTGAGCAGCCAGATCGTACGGCCCGGTCCGGTGCGCAGCCCGACGATCTCGCCGGGCACACCGGTGCGGAGCACTCCGCGGGGCCGCCCCGCCGAGCCGAAGCGCCTCAGGACGGTGCTGCCCGCGCAGGCCACCAGGACCTCGTCCCCGGGGCCGAGGGCGGCCCACCTCGGCCGTTCGGCCCGGATCACCCCGGCGAGCTGCGCGCCCTCGCGGCGCCACACCAGCACCCGGTCGCTCTCCACGACGGCCACCCGGTGTCCCCGTGCGGCGACGGACACCGGCTCACGGAGCGGATCGGGGGCGCAGTCGGCGGGCCACAGGGGCGGCCAGTCGCCGGCGCAGACGTCCCGGCGCAGCAGCCGTGGCGGGCCGGGCGCGAGGAGATACCAGGCGCACGGGCGGCAGCCCGGTGTCAGCCGGCGGTCGGGGAACCACGGCAGCAGCTCGCCGCGGGCGGGGCCTTGGGGCGCGGAGCCCTGGTGGGCCAGCCGGATGCCGGTCTCGTCGTCGAAGCCGACGACGTTCTCCGTCCCCGGTCCGTCCGCTCCGGTGTACTGCTCCCATCCGGTGCGGGCGTCGAGCAGCCGGAAGGTCGGCGGCTGGGATGCGCAGGTCATGGTCGGTCTCCTACCGGGATGAGCAGCGGGCGCTCCGGCCAGACCAGGGTGTTCGGCTCGATCTCGTGGTCGGTGCAGGGCGTGCGGCGCACTCCGTCGACCACCAGGGCGAGCTGGGACACGGCGAGGACTCCGTCGACCGCCAGCAGCCGCCGGACCAGCGGGGTGTGCCGCAGTGCGCCGCCGAACGGCCAGCCCGCGCCGTTCTCCCCGCCGCGCAGGGGGTCCAGATAGGTCGTCACGGCGTCGCCCGCGCGAGCCAGCACGGCGGCGCGGTCCTGGTCCGGGTCGAGGGTGACCCATGCCTCCACGGCGACGCGCCGGTAGCGGGCGGGGGCGGCGACGACCGTGACCGCGACGGGGGCGACCTCGCGGGTGAGGTAGTCGGCCACCGCCCGCAGCGTCGCGGCGGTGGGGACGGGCGGATCGTCGGCGGAGTCGTTGCCGGCGGGGGGCACGACCAGGACTCCGACGACGCCGGGGATCGGCGCTCCGGGATAGTCGGGGTGCAGTCCGGGCACGCCGTGGGCGCGCGCCACCGACGCCCCGGGCGCGCGCACGGCCATCAGGCCGTAGTCGGACGGGGCCACGGCCCGGCCTCTGGCGCGCAGTTCGCCGACGCCCCGGCGCATGGCCTCCTCGTCCGGTTCGGCGTCCGATCCCCCGGGGGCGGGGAACGGGTTGGCGACGCCGGTGACGTACGGCAGCGCGGTGACCACTCCGTTGACGGCGCCGGCCCGTACGGCGCCGTCGTCGCCGCCGCCGACGCGGTAGCGCACGGCGCGGACGTTGCGGAACCCCGCCGGGACGGCCGCGCCGTGGACGCCGTCCCCGAAGGTCACCTCGCCCGTCTCGTGGTCCACGGTGAACACCCGGTCGTCGGCGCCGTACGCGGCCAGGCTCTCCGCCTCATGCCACCGCGACGCGGTGGCCGCCGTGGTGCCGAACACATCGGCCCCCGGGTCGTCGTCGACCTCGATGACCAGCGTGCCGGGGAGGACCGGAACCTGGCTCAGGGTCAGCCGCCGGCCGCCGGCCGCCGTGCCGTCCTGGACCGGCAGCAGGGGTTCGTCCCTGATCGTGCGGGCGGCGGTGGCCGCGGCCGTGTTCAGCCGCAGCCCGGAGAGCACCGGCGGGGGGCCGGTGAAGGACCCGTGGGCGATCTGGAGCCGGAGCCACCGCAGCGGGGGGCGGGCGGGCGCCCCCGGCGGGTTCCCGGGCGCCCAGGAGCGCGGGACGCGCAGTTCGACGGTCCCGCTGGTGCGCAGTCCGCCGGTCTCGTCCCGTTCCACCTCGACGGGCGTGAACCCGGCGCCGTCCAGCACATCCCAGCGCAGCAGCGGCGCGGGGGACGGCGGCGTGGCCGTCGGGCCGCCGGAGCTCACGGGCGCGGGCGGGGCGGCGACGACCTCGAATCCCAGGGAGAGCCTCGGGTGGGGGCCCGCCGTCCCGGCCAGTCCGATCCACAGGCCGTCGCCGGGCCGGGGGTCGCGGCCGAACGGCGCGAAGGGGCGGCCCGGCCCGGACGCCCCCAGCGGAAGCGGTTGCAGCGTCCCGTCCTCCCGTACGGCCAGCGCGCCGAGGGTGGCCGGGGTCGCGTACAGGTCCTCGTCCGTCTCGTAGACCACCTGGCCGTCGGGGCCCGCGGCCGACGCCTGGAAGCCCGCCGGGATCAGGACGGACGCGCCGTCCGGCGGGTTCACCGTGAACTCCAGCAGCACGGCCGCGGCGCCGGCCGGGCGGCGGCGCACCCCCGCCGTCGCGAGATGCTCGGCCAGCGCCTTCTCCGGCAGCCGGTTGGCGCGGGTGAGCACGGGTTCGGCCTGGGTGCCGAAGAGGCGTACGAGCGCGACGCCCGCGTCCTGGCGGTCGGGGTTGGTCCAGTCAGGGGTGTATCCGGCGATCCGGCCGCGCACGGCGGCGCGGACCGCCTCCCGGGTCGCGTCGGTCAGCTCCGGCTGGACGCCGGACGGCCCGGGGCCCGGAACGATCCGGCCCTCCTCGGTCCGGGCGTCCCGCTCCCACCACACCGCACCGCTCATGTCAGCCCCTCCCCCGGCTCGACGGCAGGCACCACCCGGGTCCGGACCACCCGCAGGGCGGGAAGGTCACCGGCGCGCAGCCGCACCTCGCGGCAGTCCTCGTCCGCCTCGGCGCCGTCGAGGCCGATCGCGACTCCGGCGACGTCCGCCAGATCCCCCAGGGCCCGCTGGACGGCGCGCAGCAGGGCGGACGGCCGCAGCGGCTGTCCGAACGGCCAGCCGTCGCCCTCTTCGCCGCCGGTCAGCGGGTCGAGATAGCGGCGCAGTGCCAGGGTGGCCGCGGCGGACACCCGGGCGCGGTCGGCCGGGTCGCCCGACAGATCGACGCGCAGCGTCACATCGCGGTACTCCGGCGCTCGGACGAAGACCTCGGAGGTGAGCAGCCGGGCCTCGCCCAGGCGGGCGGCGACCGCGCGCACCATGCCGGGGTCGGGGCGCGGCGCTGCGACGAAGTCCTCGCGGGCGAAGTCGTCCCGGGGCGCCGCCGGGACGATGTGGACGGTCACCGCGCCGGGCACCGAGGAGCAGGGGTGCCCGGGGTGTTCGCCGACGGCGGGGTAGGCGCGGGCGACGGCGACTCCCGGTGTCGTCCGGGCGAGCGCGGCGAAGTCCCCGGCGGTGACGGCGCGGGTCACCTCCCCGAGGGCCCCGGCGGCGCGGCGGCGCGCGTCGGCGATCGTCTCCGGGTCCTCGCCGCCGGACGCCTGGACGATGTTGGCCGCCGTCAGCGCTCCGTATTCGGCGACGGAGTTCACGACGAAGTTCCCGAAGGAATCCCCGAAGGAGTCCTCGGCGAAGTCCTCGACGGGGAGCCAGTTGTCGGTCAGCCCGCCGTTGCCGGCCCGGCCGCCGCCGGTCGTATAGGCGACGCTCACCCCCGGTTCGGGGTGGGGGATACGGCCGGTGAGCCCGTCGCCGAAGAGCAGCGCGCCCTCCGCCCGGTCGACGGCGAAGATCCGGTCGCCGGGCGTGCCGAAGGCGAAGTCGGGCGCGGGCAGCCACGTGTGGCCCGCCAGTTCCAGGGCCGCGTCCAGCAGCCGCCCGGCGGCGCCGGGCAGCACGAGGCGCTGGCCGGGCAGTTTCAGCCAGGCGTCGATCTGGTCCTGGAGTTCGGCTCCGGTCGCGGTGCGCCGCTGCCGGTTGCGCGCGGCGGCGGCGTTGACGGCCAGGCGCAGCAGCCGCGGCGGGGCGGTGAAGGTCGCCGCCCCGGTGGACACCAGCAGTCCGCGGTCCCGGGTGGACCAGCCGGCCGGCGGGCGCAGCCGGACGACGCCGGACCGGCGGAGCCCGGCGGTGCCGTCCTCGACCTCCTCGAAGGGGCCCGCGAGGTCGGAGCCGGGCCGGAACCAGGACCAGGTCAGCTCGGCGGGCGGGGGCACCGAGTCGACCGCGCCGGGCAGCCAGGACGGCACGGGCGCGGCCGGTGTGTCCAGCTCGACGAGGAGGGAGAGGGCGCCGGGCGCGGGGTGCGCGCCGGTGAGCGGCAGGGTGAACCGGGCCGTCGCCGGCCCCCCGTGGCTCGCGAGCAGCGGTACGCCGCGGCGGGCCCGCAGATCGGCCGTGCGGTCGCGGTCGCCGCAGACGGTGACCTCGCCGCCGGGGTCGAGGGGGAACACGGCCGTGTCGTGGTCGAGGGTGAAGGGGAGGCTCCCCCGCGGGTCCCGGGTCAGGGCCGTCCCGGCGGGGACGAGCGGGACCGGGTGGCCCGGCTGTTCGGCGGCGAGCCGCAGCACGGTGGCCGCGGGGACGGCGGGGCGCGGCGGGTCGAGGCCGAGGAGCCGCAGTACGGCGGTCACCAGGGTGTCCGGCGTCTGGTCGAGCCAGTAGAGCCGCTGCTCCAGCAGATAGGCGAAGAGTTCCAGCAGGGTGACGCCGGGGTCGGCGGGCGCGTGCAGCGTCCAGACGCCGCCGGACTCGGCGGGGATCCGGCGGCGGATCGCCGCGGTCATCCCGTCCCAGGCGAGGTCGTCCAGTTTCGGCGGGGGCAGGGTCATGAGGAGCTCCCCGTGAGGCCCGTGTAGTAGGGGAACACCAGGTTGGCCTTGGTGTTGCTGCGCCGGATCCGGTAGACGACGGAGACGGTGACCCGGGACTCGTCGGCGGGGTCGGTCTCCGCCCGGACCTCCTCCAGCGCCACCCTGGGCTCGTGGTCGCGCACCGCTTCGGCGATCGAGTTCTCCAGGTCGCGCAGGTTCTGTACGCTGCCGGGCGCGAACACCGACTCGGGCGCGCGGGTGCCGAATCCGGGCCGCATGACCCGCTCGCCCAGGCCGGTGAGCAGCAGCGCCCGCAGACAGTGCTCGATGCTCTGCTCGCCTACGGCGTAGCCGAGCCGGCCTGCTTCGTCGGGCAGGATCGGGAAGCGCCAGCCGGTGCCGAGGAAGTCCTCGCTCATGCCGTTCTCGCCTTCTTGGCCAGCACGGCGGGGGTGAGCGGGGGCGTCGGCGGGCCGGTGGGCCCGGCGGCTGAGGGGTGGGTGTGCGCGTTGAAGGCGGTGAGGAGCGCGTTGCCGAGGACCAGGGGTTCGGTGGCGCCGCCGCCGAGGTCGATGCCGGGCGAGTCGATGGTCACCTTCGGCGCGGTGAGGGTGATGTCGCCCTGTGCGGTGACGGTGACGCTGCCGCCCTCGGCGGCGGTGATGCGGACGGTCCTGCCCTGGTCGTCCAGCTCCACCGTGTGTCCGGCCGCCGAGGTGATCCGTACGGCGGCTTGCGCCGCGGTGTCGTCCAGCACCACCTCGTGGCCGTGCCGGGTCCGGATGATCTTCTGGTCGCGTCCGCCGGTGCGGGCGGCGGGCGGTTTGTCCGCGCCGTTGTAGAGACCGCCCAGGACGATCGGGAAGCGCATGTCGCCGTGGACGAAGGCGACGAGCACCTCGTCGCCCTTCTCCGGGACGAACAGCGAGCCGTAGCCGTTGCCCGCGTACAGCTGGCCGACCCGGCACCAGTCGGTGACGGTGGTCTGGTCGAACCAGGGGAACCGCAGTCTGACCCGGCCTTCGTCGTCGCCGTCGTTCTCCACGACGAGCGCTTCGATGACTCCGTAGTACCGCTTGTCGGTGGTGCGGGCGCGTGGCGCGGTCCTGCCCGTCACTGGTCCCCCTGATGGATCCGCCGGCCGGTGAACTGGGTGAAGAATCCGCTGGTGTTGAGGGTGTGCTCGACCCGTTTGACGAAGTACGTGCCGGAGAAGCGCCGGCCGAGGCCGTAAATCTCCAGGTTGTCGCCCGGCCGCAGTTCGGGGAGGCCCGCCACCCGGCCGGTCGCGGTGATGAACTCGTACGCCCGCTCCCGGAGCAGGCTGACGGCCAGCTCGCGGGCCTCCTGGTCGCTGGTGACGGGCGCGTCGACCAGGACGTCCTGGCGGCCTCCCAGCGTGCTCTCGGCGGCCTGCGGTCCGCTCTGTCCATCGGCGGTGTTCGAGCCCGCCGGGAGGTTCTCGGCGGTCGCGGTGAAGGCGATCGGCTGCTTGGTGCGGGGGTCCCAGCCGCGTACGGTGACCTTGCTGACCTGCTGGGACAGTGTCAGGGTCGGGGTGAAGTCGAGCAGGTTGGGGATCAGGCCCGCGGGCTGTGCGGCCGGGCCGGTGGCGAGGCCGGGCGCGTAGGCCAGCCGGTACACCCGGATCGGGCGGCCGTCCCGGCCGTCGGTCGGCCTGATGAAGTACAGCGTGTCCTCGCCGGAGGAGGCGTCCGGCAGGATGTAGCAGTCGAAGTCCAGCCGCTTGGCCCGTTCCATGAGGAAGCTCGCGTCGTCCTGGTTCTTCTGCACCACCTGGTCGTGGGTCGGGCCCTCCCGGGTGACCTGGATCCGCAGCTGGTTGCGCTGGGCGATCTGCTCCGCGATCCGCCAGTCGGGCAGATTGCGGTAGATCTTGGTCTCGTTCTCGGCGGGCTTGCGGTCCTTGAGCCGCAGCAGCCCGTCCACGCCGCTGACCGCGACCGTGGGGGGCCCGCCGTCGCTGAACCTCGGGCTGAGCGTGCTGATCGTCCCGGTGGCGACGGTGAGCAGCTGATCGGCGTAGCCGAGCCGGACCGAGACCCGGCCGCCGAGCCGGAAGGCGGGCGAATCGCTGTGTTTGAACGTCAGCCGGGTGTCGTCCCAGTTGTTGAGGGTGAGGTCGAAGCCGGACATCTGGTCGATGTCCCGGTTCACCTTGATGTCGATGACGTCGTTCTTGGTGGCGGGGTCCATCTCCAGGCCCTCGATGCGCACCTCGAACTCGGGCGCGTACCGGTCGGGGGAGGCGACCTCCGGTGCGGGGGCGCTCATCGGGCGCTCCTCACGGCAGCCGGGGCACGGTCAGCACCCGGCCGGGCCGAAGGTCGCGGGGGTCGCCGATCCCATTGGCGCGGGCCAGTTCCCGCCAGGCGTCGGGCCGCCGGTAGACCGCGGCGGAGATGCTGCTGAGGGTGTCCCCGCGGCGCACCACATAGCTCTTCTCCACCGTGGGCGAGGAGAGCGGTATCTCCGCGGCCTGCGCGGCGGCCGGGCGGTACTCCTTGAGGGAGAGGTCCAGCGTCGCGCGCAGCGGCACCCCGTCCGGCCGGAACAGCTGGTAGGCCACGTCCAGCTTCTCCACGACGCCGGTGAAGACGGCTTCGTCCCAGACGAACCGGACGATGGGCGGGGCGTGTTCACGGCTGTCGGGGCGCATCAGGTCGCGCAGCGCGTCGACATAGGCGGTCCGGACGTTCTCCAGGGTGTCGGAGGTGTCGACGAGCGCCTGCACGGTGAGCGTCTCCGTACCGCCGCGGATGTACTGGAGGGGCGGGGTCTCCAGCCCGGGGATGGTGATCTCCGCGAAGGTGTTGCTCTTGCTGAGCTTGTAGTCGGTGGGGTTGAACCGCAGGGGGATGCGCCGCCGCCGTTCGTCGGCGATCACCGGGCGGACGATCTCCAGCCGGGCCTGTGCGGCGCCCTGGCGGGCGAAGGACACGGGCGTCACGCTCACGGCCGGCCCTCCTCGTCGCCGAACCGGCGTTCGGAATCGGTGTGTCCGGCCCTGGCGCGTACGTCCTCGTACAGTCTCGACCAGGCCTGGATGTGCTGGTTGAACAGGCGGGTGAACACGGCTCCGTCGTCGCCGTCCACCTGGAAGCGGACTTCGAGGTGGTGAATGGTCACCTTCGGCACATCGGTCACCTCCCTCGGTTCAGCCGCGACAGTGCGTCGGGCACGGTGTCCTGGAGGACCTTGCTCAGTCCTTCATGGGCGATCTCCAGGGACTCGATGGCGACCGCGTTCTGTTCGGCGTGCAGATCCGGGCCGCTCCACTTGGCGGCGAGCCCGCCGTGGAAGGCCCAGGCCGCGCCGGGAGACCCGTCCGGGCCGAGCACGATCACGGCGCCGTCGCGGCGGGCCCCGAGCGAGTCGGCCAGCCCGGCCCGGTACCAGGCCCACAGGCCCGGATCGCGCACCACCCCGCGTTTGAGGGTGATCCGGTTCCAGGTGTGGCGCAGCGGCAGCTGGTGCACCGAGTCGTTACGGCCGCCCTCCGGGTAGCTCGTCACCTCCAGCTGTCCGCCCAGTCCGGTGACCTCCTGGAACGCGCCGGAGGCGGCCAGCGGGAGCAGCAGCGCCTGGGCGGGCGGCAGATAGGCGTCCCCCGGGTCGAGCGTGACCAGGAAGCGGTACTTGGGCAGCGGATCGGGGGTCATGCCTCGATCACCTCCAGACCCCGGTCCTGGCCGAGCACGAGGCGCAGCCGGATGAACTCCATCGGGACGGCCGGAGCGACCTCGACCTCGCAGACCACCTGCCCCGGGTCCTGCTCCGGCGGGTTGACGGTGTCGTCGCACACCACCCGGAACGCCTGCTCGGGCCGGGCCCCGGCGAGCGCGCCGGCCCGGAAGGCGGCCAGCAGCACCGAGGTGAGCGCGCGCACCAGGGTCAGCCGCAGTTCGGGCGAGTTGACGTCGAACACCAGCGGGCTCGCCGCCCGCCGGATCGCGCGGACCAGCAGATGCACCAGCCGGCGGTGGGCGATCCAGCGGGTGCCGGGCTCGGCGGAGAGGGTGCGTCCGCCCCACACCAGCAGCCCCCGGCCGCGGGTGCACCGCACGAGGTCGACGCCTGCGTCGAACAGCCGGACCTGCTGGGGCTCGGGCAGCTGGGCCGCCAGGTCGACCGCCTCCAGGACCAGGGCGTTCGCCGGGGTGTGGTGGGCGCCGCGTTCGCCGTCGAGCCGGGCGATCACGCCGAGGACGTGGCCGGACGCGGGGACGGTCCGCAGCCCCGACGCGTCGGGCGTGCGCAGCGGCGGGTGGTAGACGGCCGCCGTGCTCAGCAGCGCGCTGTCGCCCGCCGAGGTCAGCTCCTCCACCCAGGCCACCGTGTCGTCCACGGAGGACCGGCTCGGGGGGACGTCCAGGACGACGAGGCGGTCGAGGAGCGGCAGCACGGTCCGCATCAGTTCCAGCACCAGGTCCGTGTGCGCGCCGCCGGACAGATCCGCGCCGAGGTCCGGGAGCGCCACCAGGGCCGGTTCGGGCAGCTCGGCCTGGGCGGCGACGGCGTCGGAGTACTGGCTCCGTCCCGGGGCCGCGTCGGTGCCGCCGGTGAGCGTCAGCTCCCAGGACCGGGAGATGGGTCCGGGCGAATCCGGGGGCGGCGCGGGGCCCTCCGGGACGAGACGGATCAGCCGGGAGGCGGCCAGCCGGTCGGCCACCTCGGCGGGCGGCAGGGCGGGAAAGGTCTCGGCCGGCTCGCCGGGCACGGTCACCCGGACGCTCACCGTGGGCGGCCCGGCGACCGTGCTGCGCCGGAGGCGGATGCTGACGCGCCCGCCGTTCGCCCAGGTTCCCGGGCTGGTGGCGACCGCGTGGTAGCGCTCGCCGGCGAGGCCGCCCACCTTCCCGGGGGTCCACGGCGCCCGCGCGGTCCCGGCCGGTCCGCAGACCCGCAGCACCCAGGCGGTGCGACCGCCGTTCTCGAAGAAGCCGCGCAGCGCGTACGGTGTGGCGGACGAGCCGTCCGGCGGGCCGAACGCGCCCACCACGTCGTTCCAGCTCTCCACCCGCACGGGGGTGCCCACGGGGCCGCGGCGGAGGCGGCCGAGGAACGCGGCCACATCCGTGCGCAGCGGCTCCTCGGCGGAGCCGCGCGGCGCCGTGATCAGGGTTACTCCGGGGAGCGCGTCAGCGGCCATGTCAGGCGTCGATCTCCAGCTTCTCGACCGCCAGCACCAGCGTCTCCATGGCGATCTCGTTCTTGGTCGCGTTCAGCGTCGGGCCGGTGTACTTGAGCGGCCAGGCGCGGTCGAAGTTCCAGCGCATGACCTCCTGTCGGTTCTCGTCCAGCAGCACGATCGAGCCGGAGGTGCGCCGGACCTGGCCGTTGAGCGCCTCGACCACCCAGTTCCAGAAGCCGACATGGCCGGTGACGCCGCGTTTGAAGGTGAGGTTGCTGAATTTCTTCAGTCCCGGGAGCTTGCGGACCGTGATGTCCTCGCTGCCGTTGCGGTACTCGATCGGCTGGACTTCCAGTTCGAGACCGCTGGCTTCGGTGAAGGACCCGCTGACCGCTACCCCGTCGTCGCTGACATTGGTCACGATGATCTGGAAGTTATACGCGGCGTAGGGATCGTCCCTGGTCACTGGCGGCATGGTGGCCTCTCCTCAGAGGGTCAGGCGAGCTGGGACTCTCGGGTCTTCTGCTGAATCCGGAAGATCACGAACTCGGCCGGGAAGACCGGTGCGACGCCGATGACGCAGATGAGCCGGCCGTTCGCCAGGTCGTCCTCGGTCATCGTGGTGCGGTCGCAGGCGACGAAGAACGCCTCGTCGGCGGTGGTGCCGGCGAGTGCGCCGCTGCGCCAGACCGTGGTGAGGAAGTTGGTGATCGTCTGGCGGACCAGGGCCCACAGCGACTCGTCGTTGGGCTCGAACACCACCCACTGGGTGCCCTCGTCGATCGACTCCTCCAGGTAGAGGAAGAGCCGCCGGACGTTGATGTACTTCCACGAGCTGTCCGAGGACAGGGTGCGCGCGCCCCAGACGCGGTGGCCGAGCCCGGGGAAGAAGCGGAGCGCGTTGATGCCCTTGGGGTTGAGCAGGTCCTGGTGTCGTTTGGTCACGTCCTGGGCGAAGCCGTCGGTCAGCCGGATGCCCCGGATCACGGTGTTGGCGGGCGCCTTGTGCACTCCCCGCTCCGTGTCCACCCGGGCGTAGATGCCGGCCAGATGCCCCGAGGGCGGTACGTCGACGTCCCGGTTGACCGAGGGGTCGCGGGTGACCAGCCAGGGGTAGTAGAGCGCCGCGTACTTGGTGTCGAACGGCTCGCGGAACGCCTGGATCCCCTCGATGTCCAGGCCGTCGGGCGGGTCGAGGACCGCGAACCGGTCCTTGAGCAGTTCGCAGTGGGTGATCAGGGCCGATGCGACGGTGCCGGACCAGACTCCCGGCACCGCGCAGACGGCGACCTCGTCGATGTCCTCCAGGGCGACGATGCCGGTGCGCCGGCCGCTGCCGCCGTCGGCGCCGGCGAAGTCGGCCACGCTCAGGCTTCCGTAGGCGTCGTCCCCGTCCGCCAGGGTCAGCCAGGACCCGGTCGCGGGCGCGGGGAACTTCGCGGGGTCGGCGGACAGACCGGTCAGCGCCGTCGCGCGGACCAGCTGCGAGCGGGCCTGAAGGGCAGCCGTGAGACTCGCGGAGGAGTCGCCGGTGAGGCGGAGATTGCCGAAGGTCTCGGTCACCCCGGCGCCCGCCGGGTCGGCGAACCGGGTGTCCACCTCCGCCTCGATCAGATGGAGCCGGTCGGTCTCGAAGTACGTGCCCGGTACGTCCCGGTCGAAGGTGACGACGTCGGCGGCGACCGTGTCGACGTTCAGCACGCTCAGCCGGGCGCCGTCGTCGAGC
The DNA here is from genome assembly GCF_009600885.1 of Streptomyces jumonjinensis. Classification (GTDB taxonomy): domain Bacteria; phylum Actinomycetota; class Actinomycetes; order Streptomycetales; family Streptomycetaceae; genus Streptomyces; species Streptomyces jumonjinensis. The sequence continues at coordinate 35,596 of NZ_VCLA01000082.1, read as the reverse complement.
TGGACGACCGCGCCCTCGTACAGCCTGCTCGCACCGCCGATCCGCAGCGTCCGGCCCGCTGCCGCGGCGGCCCGGCGCACCCGGCGCACCGAGAGGCCGGTCCGCCAGGCCGGATGCGTGGTCCCCGGGGGGAAGGTCAGGGTGACCTTTCCGTCCGCGGGCGGGCTCACCTGGACCGTGAACCGGCCGGCGCCGATCTGCACCCAGACCTCGGCGGGCAGCTCGCCGGGGTCGAGTCCGCTCGCCGTGGCGACCTCGACGGTCCCGCTGTCCTCGGCGGCGTCGGCGGCCAGCCCGGTGATGAAGAGGCCGCCCTCCTGGGGGTCGGGCAGGATCGGCAGGGCCGCGCCGACCACCGGCCGGACCCGGACCTGGACCGCGCCGCCCCATGAGCCGGGGCTGACGGCGGAGAAGCTCAGGGTCTGCTCCGTATCGCGCGTGCCGACCTGGGCGTAGTCGCCACGGGCGGCTCTGACCTCGGCGGGCAGCGCGGTGTCCAGCTCGATCCGGCGGGCGGTCCGGTCGTAGGCGGCGACTTCGGCGGTGTGGATCGCCTGCTGGTCGTCGCCGCGGAAGAGCTGGATCTGCTGGCCGACGCCGGCGAAGCCGATGAGGTGGCCGAGTTCCAGGGTCTTCGCGCCCTTCGCCGCGTCGGCGGCGACCGGGCTGACCAGGCCGTGGCCGAGGACGCCCGACGCGGGCTCCGCCTGGGCGCTCGCGACCCGCTTGATGTACAGGCGCTGGCCGCCGTTGTCGAAGAAGCCCTTGACCGCGAGCGGGAACAGCCACCACCGGCCGCCTTCGGCCGGGTTGTTCGCCCAGGCGTCGCGGACGGGCGCGGCCGGTTCGGGCAGGAATCCGCCGAATGTGTTCTGGAACTCCAGGAAGTTCGTGACGAGCTTGGGCTTGCCCGTGTACGGCCCGCGGGCGGTGACCCCGACCATGCCGGCCGTGCTGGTGCTCACCCCCGCGATCGGCCGTGGCCCGGCGTCGGTCTCCTCGATGTAGACCCCGGGACTCAGATACTCCGCCATGGACGGCTCCTCACTGCTCGCGGATCTCGATGACGTGCCGGCGCTCTGCTTCCTGGGGCAGCCGCACGGTCAGCGACCCGGTCCGGCCGGGCCGTTCGACGGCTCGCAGGGTGAACCTCTCGTCGACCGTGTGGGGGGCGTCCCTGGCCCCCTCCCACCGCAGGGAGAGCCGGAAGGCTCCCGTGGCGTCGGACAGGGTGCGCTCCCGCCAGGGCGTCCGGTCCCCGCCCGTCTCCCCCGCCGCCTCGACGAGCGCGTTCGCGACCGGCGCCGCGGTGTCCGCGGCGCGGACGACGCCGTGCACCGTGCGGGTGCCCGGCGGGTAGGGGAAGGCCGTGCCGGGCAGCAGCCGGACCAGCCGGGGCGCGACCTCCCCGGCCGGTCCGCCCGGAGGCCAGGCGTCGTCGTAAGGCCGCACCAGGAACTCGACGCCGATGAGCCCGGCCGAGAACGGCCGGCCGTCGGCCGGGTACAGCGGCTGGTAGCCGGCGGCGGCGAACCGGGCCCGGTGGAGCTCCGGCCGGGCCGCCCACGGTTCACGGCGTCTGCCCAGCCCCGGGAAGACGATGGCCGCACTGGGCGTACGGACCGCCGCGTCGTCCAGGGGCAGCCACTCGCCGTCGTCGAACCGGTCCAGCCGGACGGTCACACCCGCCGCACGCACCCTCCTGGCGTGCTCGTCGAAGGGCACGAACCAGACCGGGCTGTAGAGCGCGGGCAGCTCGGAGGAGAGGAATCGGCTCATGACGCGGACGCCCCGCCGAAGATCCGGCTCCGCACCGGCCTGACCGCCGTCTCGACGGCCGAGTCCAGATTGACGACACGGACCTCGTAGTTCAGCGACAGCCGGTACGGCTTCTGGATCGCGTACCAGACCCAGGACTTCTGATCCAGGGTGAGCGAGGTCAGACCGAGGTGGAGCGCGTCGGTGCTCGCCGCCAGAGAGCCGGAGAGCTGTACGCCGTCCAGGATCGCGTCGTCGTAGAACGTCTGGAGGGCGCGGCCGAGCATCCGGTGCTGGGTCTCCTGGTCACCGCCCCAGGGGGTGACCAGATAGCGCAGCAGCAGCGCCATCGGGGCCTTGCGGACGGTCGGCGGGTCCGGCGGCTGCGAACGCACCGGCGGCCGGTTGCGCGAGGTCGGGTGCTCGGCGATGTCGTAGAGGAACACCGTGAGTTTGGGCGGCGGCGTCTGCACCGTCTCGGAGAGGTCGTTGAGCTCCGCGACCGGCGGATCCACCTGGCTCAGCCCGCGCAGCGCCTGCGTCAGGGTCTCCACCATGACCGTCGACACGTCGGCGATGACACCGAAGTCCCCCATACGCGTCCACCTCCGGGCTCGCTGACGACGCCGTGCCCGCCAGGGTGCTGATCCCTACGTGGCGGGGCCGCGACCCGTGCGTCACACCGGCGTCACCGGCCCGTTCCCGCCGCCGCGGGCGACGGCGCGGGACACGCGCCGACAACGCCCGGGTGACAGCGGTGCGGCATCCTTGCCCTTTTATGGAGATCCCCTCGGAGCGCGCCGGCATCCTGATCCTCCGGGTGTGGGTGGAAGGCGGCAGGCGGGACGGATTGCGCGCGCGCATCATCCGCACGGTCGACGGGGGCCGTGCGGCCCCCTCCGCGGCGTGCGCCGCCGACGACGTCCTCACGGCCGTACGGGCTTTTCTCGATGAGTTGCTCGAACCGGGCGAGTGACTTTCCCGCGACGCCCCGGTGACGCCTTTGCGACGCGCTTCGGAGAAAACCCGACCTACACGATCTTGCTTTTTGTTCGTAATATGGCTTCCAGCACCCCGAGAGCAAAAAAGATCATTCGAGCCGACATCGCCCGGGGGGAGCCGGTGAACGAACAAGCTCACACGATGACGTTGAGGCTGCTCAAAGGATTCTCTCTGTCGGTGGATCACACACGTGTTCCGATATGCTCCAGCGCTCAACGGCTCATCGCGTTTCTCGCGCTTCAGGGCATGCCGCGCACACGGACTTATGTCGCCGGCACGCTCTGGCCGGATGTCACCGCATCACGCGCCCACGCCAACCTCAGATCGTCCCTGTGGCGTGCCGCCCGGACCGGACACCACATCATCGACACCTCCACTCAGGAGCTGGCGGTCACCGAGCGCATCACCGTCGACCTGCACGACGCGGTGACCCGCGCACACCGGCTGCTCGACGCCTCCCGCCCCTGCGACGACATCCTCACCACTCAGACCCGGGTGGACCTTTCGGCCGATCTGTTGCCCGAATGGCCGGAGAACGAATGGATGGTGATCGAACAAGAGCAATTCCATCAACTCCGGCTCTACGCCTTGGAGGCGATGGCCGAACGGCTGACCGCGACGCGACGCCATGGTGAAGCCGTCGCCGCCGGACTGGCCGCCGTACGCGCCGAACCGCTGCGGGAAAGCGCCCATCGCGTCCTGATGAAAGCGCATCTCGCGGCCGGCAACAGAGGCGCGGCAATACGGCAGTACGAACTGTACCGTCGCATCCTCAGAGAAGAGCTGGGACTGGAACCCTCTCTCGCGCTCAAAAACCTTCTGCCGCTGCCCGCACCGCACGGTGGGCGGCGCCCTCCCCCGTCCGCGGGCTCCGTCCCGGCCCGCTGACGTGACGCCGCCGGGGGCCGGGTGCCGGAGCCCGCCCGGCCCCGGCCCCCGTCCTCTGGCGGCGGCCGGCCTCCGCCGGCGGTGTGCGCCCGGCGCGGCCCGCCGTCACCCCCCGTCCACCCGCTCGATCAGCAGATGCCGGGGGCCGCGGAGCACGGGGCTGCTCCGGTAGGGAGGCGGATCCTCGGCCAGGCGGAGCGGGCCGAGCCCGTGGAGGAGCTCGGTCAGCGCGATCTGCGTCTCGATACGGGCGAGGGGGGCGCCGAAGCAGCTGTGGATTCCGCTGCCGAAGCCGAGATGCCGGTTGTCCGGGCGTTCCGGGTCGAAACGGTCGGGGTCCTCGAATCGCAGCGGATCGCGGTTGCCGGAGGCGAGGACCAGGATCAGGGGGACGCCCCGGGGGATGACGGCGCCCGCGATCTCGATGTCGACGAGCGGGGTGCGCTGCGGAAGCATGTGGACCGGAGGTTCGTAGCGCAGCAGTTCCTCCACCGCCGCGGGCATCAGTTCGGGCCGGTCGCGCAGGAGCGCCAGTGCTTCCGGGTGGCGCAGCAGGGTGAGCATGCCGTTGGTGATCAGGTTGACGGTGGTCTCGTGCCCGGCGATGAGGAGCAGTACGGAGCTGATCATCAGCTCCAGTGGGGTGAGAGCGCCTTCGGGGCCGGGGTCGTTCACCAGTGCGGAGAGCATGTCGCCGGTGGGGTGACCGCGCCGTTTCCCGGCGAGTTCCCCGAGGTAGTGCGCCATCTCCGCGCGGGCCGCCAGGGCCGCTTCCCGGCGCCGGGCCGGGTCTTCGCCGGGGGAGATGTCGAGGCTGGTGATGACCGTGGTGGTCCAGGCGTGGATGCGGGGGACGTCCTCGTGGGGCACGCCCAGGAGCCGGCAGATGACGGTGACGGGGAGCGGGTAGGCGAAGTCGTCGACGAGATCGATCCGGTCCTTGTGCCGGAGTCCGGCGACGAGTTCCCGGGCGATGGCGGTGATGTCGCCGTGCAGGGCGTCGACGCGGCCGGGGGTGTGGGGCGGTCCGAAGGGGCGCATGGCGAGGCGGCGGAGCCGGTCGTGTTCGGGGTCGTCGAGGCCGATGAAGGACGGCGGCAGGCTGCTGTCCTGGGGAAAGGGCCCCTCCGGGTCCGTGCGTTCGCGTGTGTCCGAGCTGATCCGCGGATCATGGAGCAGGGCGGTGATCTCGTGGTAGGCGCCGACCAGATAGCTGCCGTCCTCCTGCCGGGCGACCTTGGCCCGGCGCAGTTCGGCGTAGAGGGGGTAGGGGTCGGCGCGGTGCGCGTAGTCGGTGATGCGGCGGAACAGGGTGTCCTGGGCCATGGGGCTCCTCGTCGGAGAAGGGGCTCTGTGTGCTCAGCCGTCCTGGTGGTGGACGACCGCGAGGCGCCGGTCGGGCAGATGGCCGGTGAGGGCGACGCTGGGGCCGTGCGAGAGCACCGCCGGGTCCGGGACGGCGGAGGGTACGGGGGACAGCGGGGGCCCGGGTCCGTCCGCCGCGCCGGGCCCGGGCGGGAAGGGCGCCCCCGACTCGATCAGGCTCTGGTAGTGCTCCAGCCATTTGGCCCGGTTGACGCTGACCGCCGCCGTGACGCGTCCGCGGTAGCCGTAGACCGCGACCAGCCGCCGCTCCTGCGGGGAGCCCTGGACGATCACCACCTGATCGGAGAAGGTCGGCACGCCGACGGACTTGATGTTCAGGCCGAACTGGCTCGACCAGAACGCCGGCACCGCCAGATGGGGGCGCCGGTCGGGCCCCGCGCTGACCATGTTGTGGGCCGCCACCTCGGCCTGCGCGACCGCGTTGCCCCAGTGTTCGAGGGACAGCATCTGATACTCGAACAGCGGGTGCGGGAACCGGGCCACATCGCCCGCGACGAAGATGTCGTCGGTGACGATCCCGTACATGTCGAAGGCACGGCACCCCGCATCGCAGGCGACGCCCCGGGGGCCCGCGGCGAGCCCCGAACCGGCCAGCCATTCCGTGTTGCGGACCGCCCCGAGGGCGACGACGGCGACCTCGGCGTCGACCCGGCTGCCGTCGGAGAGCTCGGCCCCGGCGAACCGGCCGCCGTCGCCTCTGAGCGAGGTGACCGTGACCCCGCAGCGCAGGTCGACCCCGTGTGCGCGCTGCTGGGCGGCGGCGAGCGCGCCGAGGGTCCCGCCGAGCGCGCCGACCAGGGGCGCGGGCCCGCGTTCGGCGACCGTGACCTCAAGGCCGCGCTCCCGGCACGCGGAGGCGATCTCCGAGCCGGTGAATCCGGCGCCGATCACCAGGACCCGGCGCGGCCCGGCGTCCAGCAGCCCGGCCAGCCGGCTCGCATCGTCGGCGGTGCGCAGGGTGAGCACCCCGTCCAGAGCGGCCTCCCCGGGGTTCGGCCAGGGGCGTGCCCGCGTTCCGGTGGCGATCAGCAGCCGGTCGTAGGGCAGCTTCTCGCCCCCGGCGAGCAGCACCCGTTTCCCGGCCGTGTCGAGCCCGGCGGCCGGCGTGCCGAGCCGCCACCGCGCGTCCACCGCCCGGCGGCGCGGCAGGCCGACGTCCCGCGCGCGTACCCGGCCGAGCAGCACCTGCTTGGACAGGGGCGGTCTGTCGTACGGGGGCAGGGCCTCGTCCCCGACGATGGTCAGCTCACCGGCGAACCCCTTCTCGCGCAGGGTCTCGGCCGCCCGCAGCCCCGCCAGCGACGCCCCGACGACGACGATCCGGCCGCCGCGCGGCTCACCGGACATCGGCGACCGCCTGCTCGCCGCTGAGAATGGCCTGGACGGGGCAGGCCGCCACCGCCCGGCGCACACGTTCCCGCTGGTCGGCGGGGACGGTCGGCTCGTACATCAGGGCCTCCTCGCCATGGAGTTCGAAGACCTCCGGGGCCAGAAACACGCACTGGGCATAGCCCTGACAGCGATTGAGGTCGACCACGATCTGCATCCGGAACCACTCCTCGCCTCCCCCCTCCGTCGTCTCCGTCCTACCGCCCCTGGGCGGCCCGCGCGGCCCGGGATGGGCCAGAGGGGGCGGACGGACCCCCGTCAGGCGGAAAGGAGGCCGGTGTCCGGGCGCGGCGGGCGGCTGGGAAAGGCCCGTCCGGGACCGGGTCCGGTCCCGGCTCGGGTCCCCGGTGGGTCAGCGGGCCTACGGCAGGGGCGCGGTGTACCGCTGGACCTGGACCGAGGCGTCGACCTTCGCGCGCCGCTCCGGTACGTCGTAGAGCCCGGCCTCCGTGCCTTCCAGGAAGCCCCCGCCGATGCCCAGGAACCGGCCCTGGGTGTAGTGGACCCCGTGCACGGGGGAGCGGGGGCCGTCGTTCTCGTCGCTGACGCCCGTGGTGGCGACGAAACCGCTCAGCACCACCGGGGGGTGCAGTGCGGTGGCGCTGGCGCCCTTGACCCGCAGCCCCGCGCCGGTGTCGGGAGCGACGGGGGAGTGGCCGTCCCGGCGGGCGTAGCAGCCGGAGAGCAGCACGGGCCGGTTGTTCCCGCCGCGTGCGGTCAGCAGCCAGCCGTCGGAGCCGTTGCGGTCCGTCGAGCAGCCGTTGTAGATGACGCCGTCGCAGTAGCGGTCGACGTGGTAGCCGTACTTCCGGTTGAAGACGCTGCGGCAGGAGGTGTAGGTGACGTCCCCAGGGGCCACATGGTAGAAGCCGGTGGCGGTGTCCCCGGCGAGGCAGTCGGTGAGCTGTGCGTCGGTGAGGCTGTCCAGATGGAAGCCGTTGACGTCTTCGCCCCGGGTGTTCCAGCAGGTCACCTCGGTGAGCCGCCATCCCTTGGCGAAGCTCTTCCGGCCGTCCTGCCGGGTGTACGGGGCGACGTTGACGCAGTGCCCGGTGAACGTCCAGAAGGTGCAGCCCTCTATCCGCAGGTCCCGGACCTGGCCGGTGCTGTAGAGCCCGTTGACGCCGCCGGCCACTCCGCCGCCCTCGTGCCGTGTGCCGTTGAAGGCCAGATCGACCAGCCGGACCCCGTCGATGTCCTCGGTGCGGCCGGGGACCTCCTCCTTGTCCTGGATGCGCAGCAGGGCCTTGCCGGTGAAGGAGCCATGGGGCTTGATGCAGGAGGGGGCGCCCGCCCGGTACGGCCAGCGCGCGGCGTGCGATCCCCGGATGGTGATGTTCCGTTTGTTGATGTGCAGCATCTGCGCCGTGCGGTACTCCCCGGCCGGGAGATAGACCGTTCCGCCTTCCTTGCAGGCGTCGAACGCCTTCTGCAGAGCGGGGCCGTCGTCGGCGACATCGTCGCCCTTGGCTCCGTACGCGGCGTCGGTGACGTCGATCCAGCCACGGGCCGGGGGCACGGGCTCGGCGGCATGGGCACTGCCCCCGCTCAGGGCCAGGGCGGCGGGCGCCGCGGTGGCGGCGCCCGCCAGGAAGGCCGCCCGGCGGGTGAGCCCGCCCTCGTCGCTCCGGTGCGTGGATCTCTCGGCTCGGGACACCCGCGGGGTCTCTCCTTCTACGGGACGGCTGATGGACGGCCTCCCCGACCAGCTGGGAACCGGGTCGGGGAGACCAGATGCGATCATGCATGCCGCCCTCGGCCCCAGGGCAGCCCCCTGCGTCTTTTGTCCGGGAAACGGAGGCCATCACCGCACTTGACGGCTCCTCGCGGCCGTGCGGACCGGCGGCCGGCGGTGCCGTCGCGGCGTAGGCCCGTACGCCCGTATGCCTGCGCGGCTGCGCGTCGTTCAACGTACGACACCCGTGGGTTCGAAAGTGCCTGAAAGCTCCCCCCTCGGGCCGCTGCCCGCTAGCGTCGTAACCCTGCTCGGAAGAACGGGGGTCGGCCGTGCGCAATGAGGATCGTGAGCTGCCGCAGTGTCCGGGGGCGCTGCATGGAATGTCGACGGGGGCGGGCGTCGACGTCCAGCGTCGGCTCGAATTCCTGGTGCGGGACTTCCGCACCAGCCGTCCGCCCATGCCCGTCGTGGTGCTGCACGCCGAGGACGTCTCCGGCGCGGACGGCTCCGATGAGGACAGGGTCGTGGAGCTCGTCGAGGAGCTGTACGCGGGACACGACGCGCACGGCACGCGCTGCGCCGTCGCCCCCGACGTACGGGAGGGCCCGACGGAGCTGCGGCGGGCCGCGGGGCTCGTGCGCGATCTGAGCGACCCGAAGCGGTGGGACGGACGCCGGTCCCTCTACCGGCGCTACTCCTTTCCCCGGCTCCGGCTGGTGCGGGCCATCGAGGACGCGGTCGGCGAGCTGGACGCCGACTGGCCCCGGCTCCCCTCCGCCTCCGGCGTCGCCCGGGGCGCGCCCGACCCCGCCCAGCGTCTGCTCGATCAGCTGGCCCGGCAGCGCTGGCGCCCCAAGGACTCCGTCCGGTGGAACGCCCGGCTGAACCTGTTCGACATGGCGCACATCCTCCCCGCCAGCCTGGTCGCGGTGCTCGCGGCCCTGCTCGCGCGCAGCCACTGGGCCGTGGCGCTGGGCTCCGGCCTCGGCATTCTGCTGCTGCTCACCCTCCTCGACAACATCCTGCCCGGCCGGGCGCCGATATTCCTCTGGCTGCGCCGGGAGAGCCGCTGGTTCATGACCACGACCTTCCTCCGTGCCCCCTCGCCCGGCCGGCCGACCGATTTCTCGCTGCTGCGGCCGGCCCGTTCCTGGAACGCCATCGCGGCGCGCGCCCACGATGTGGCGGAGGCGCTGAAGACCGGCGACGACTTCCAGCTCCAGCTCTACGTCCTGGCGCTCTTCGAGGATCTGCGCGACAACCACCGCCGCTGGAGCTGGGATCTGCGCGGCTTCAAACGGCCGCGCCCGCCCGCGCTGTTCCTGCCCCGGGCGAGCGCGGAGAACGGCGGCATCGAGCTGATCAAGGCGGTCAGCGATGTACGGAGCCGGCGCAGCGAACTCGACCCGCTGGTCATCGTCGCCGCCGTACGGGGCGCCGATGTGGGGCGGCTCCAGCGCAGTGTGATCCAGGGGCCCGGCACGGCCCCGTGGACCTGGTACCAGGAGTGGGGCCGGAATCTGCGCGCCGGACAGTCGCCGAGCCGCGCGCTGGCCGAACTGCCCTGGGTGATCAAGGTCCCGCTGCCGGGCGACCGGCTGGTGCCGCCCGCCGACGGGCAGCGGCACTGTGTGAAGGCCGCCGCCAAACCCACCGCCGCCCGGCTGGTGTGGTCCCTGCACACCCTTCTCCTGGTGATCGCCCTGCTCGCCACCGGTGTCGGGCTGCGCGCCCAGGAGCTGCACGAACGGCACTGCTCGGCGTCCCTGCTGACGGCCAACCAGGACAGCGCGCGCCTTCCGGGGGACCCCGGCGGGACCGAGTGCATAGGGATCGCCACGGGCGATGTGCGTTTCGCCGACTGGCTCACCTCGGACGGCACATCCCCGGCCCGGGACCAGACGCCCTGGAGCGTGGCCTGGCTGGAGGAGCGCATCCGCGAGGAGAACGAGAGCATCCTCGCCGAACACCCCGACAACCATGTCACCGTGGTCTACGCCGGGCCGCTCAGCTCCCCCTCCGACAGCCGCTCCCCCGTCAAGGGCATAGAGGAACTGGCGGGCGTCTATCTGGCCCAGGCCGCCATCAACGACAGCAGCCCCGTCCAGCTCCGTGTCCTGATCGCCAACGGCGGGGTCGACATGAGACACCAGGTGCGGATGGCCGACGCCATCGCCGCGTACGCGAAGGACGATCCGACCGTCGTCGGCGTCCTCGGCGCGGGGCGCAACCTCACCACCAGCGATGACATCGCGCGGAAGCTGGGGAACGGGTGGCTGCCCGTGGTGTCCGGGACGAACTCGGCCACCGATCTGCCGCGCAGGTTCGCCAACTGGTTCAGCCTGGCCGCGACCGATGAGTGGCAGGTCGCCCAGCTGGGGCTGATCGCGGCCCAGCTACGCGAACCGGGCACCCGGCAGCATGCGCTGGTCCTCGCCCGCGACACCCGCAAGACCGACGACCGGTACACCCAGGAGCAGGCGGAGTACGGGGGCCGGATGCTGCGGAAGCAGGGATACGCCATGCTGCCCCAGCTCGAGTACGCCGTGCGGGCGGGCCGGCCCGAACTCCAGGTGCACACGGAGAAGTTCTGCCAGGGCGAGAGCGTGCCGTCGGTGATCTACTTCGCCGGCCGGGCCGAGGATGTGGCGCCCCTGATGACCCAGCTCAACACGGAGCCGGGCTGCGCACGCCAGCGGATCTCGATCCTCACCGGCGACGATCTGTCCAAGGCGGACTTCTCGCCCGGCGGGGAGGGCGTGGCCCCGTCGGTGACGCTGTACCACTCGACCCTGGCCGAGCTGCGGCTGGCGGCGCCTCGGACGATGTTCTACAAGAACGCCGCGAAATACCTTCCGAAGCTGGGCTCGGGCGAGGTGTCGTACGACACCCACGCCCTGGCGAGCGGCCAGACCGCGCTGGCGCACGACGCGACGCAGACCCTCTACCGGGCCGCCAGCCGCGACGGCGCCCCCCAGAGCCGCGCCGCGACCTGGGTGCACCTCAGAACGGTCAAGCTCGGGGGCATGGCCACCGGCACGATCGATCTCACCGGAGCCAAGCCGTACGCCGACCGGAGCGGGCACAGCATCGCGCTGAAGGAGGTGAAGGGGACACCGGACGGGAAGCCCACGTCCCGTGTGCTGTGCAGCAGGATCGCCGGGGACGCGCGCCCGCTGTCGGTGAAGGAGTGCGCGGTGAAGCCCGAGGACTGACGGCCGGGGCGGGCCTTGCCGTTCTGCCGTTCGCGGGCAGGGCTCGCCGGGTCGCGGGGACGCTCCGGGCGTCACGGGACCCCGGCTGCTTCCGGCCAGGAGACGAGATCGCCCGGTGATAGGCGGCGCGTCCCGCACCCTTGACCTCAAGGGAGCTTGAGGTCCTACCGTCTCCCCCATGACCATGGAGACCACAGCCTGGACCCAGCTCTACCACATGAAGAACGCCGAACAGGGACGGCGGCCCTTCGCCCGCGCCACCCTGCGGAGGATCGTGGGCTTCGCACGGCCCCACCGCCGCCGTATCCTCCAGTTCGTCCTGCTCAGCATCCTCACCGCGCTGCTCGCGGTGGCCACGCCCGTGCTCGCCGGACAGGTCGTCGACACGATCGTGTCCCACGGCGAGCAGGGGATCGTCATCCGGCTCGCCGCGCTCATCGCACTGATCGCGGTCGCCGAAGCCGGACTCGGCCTCCTCGAACGCCGGCTCTCCTCCGCCCTCGGCGAGGATCTGATCCTCGACCTGCGGCGGGCGGTCTTCGACCATGTGCAGCGGATGCCGGTGGCGTTCTTCACCCGCACCCGGACCGGCGCGCTCGTCAGCCGTCTCAACAACGATGTGATCGGCGCTCAGCATGCCTTCAGCAGCACCCTCTCCCGGGTCGTCGGGGACACCGTCACCCTGCTGCTCACCCTTGCCGTGATGCTCACCCTGTCGTGGCAGATCACCCTGCTGGCGTTGGTGCTGCTGCCGGTGTTCATCGTGCCCGCACGGCGGATGGGGAAGCGGATGGCTCTGCTCCACCGTGAGGCCGCGCAGTTGAACGCGGCGATGGGGACCCGTATGACCGAGCGTTTCTCCGCACCCGGGGCCACCCTGATCAAGCTGTTCGGACGGCCGGGGAGCGAGTCGTCGGAGTTCGCGGCGCGGGCCGCCAGGGTCCGGGACATCGGCGTCCGGACCGCGATGGCGCAGCACACCTTCATGACCGCTCTCACCCTGGTCTCCGCGCTCGCGCTCGCGCTGGTCTACGGTCTCGGCGGTTACTACGCCCTGCGCGGCGCCCTGGAGCCCGGCGCGGTCGTCGCCCTGGCTCTTCTGCTGACCCGGCTGTACGCACCGCTGACCGCGCTCGCGGGGGCCCGGGTGGAGGTGATGAGCGCCCTGGTGAGCTTCGAGCGCGTCTTCGAGGTACTCGATCTCAAGCCGCTCATCGAGGAGCGGCCGGACCCGGTGGAACTGCCGGAGGGGCCGGTCGCCGTCGAGTTCGAGGGCGTCCGCTTCGCCTACCCCTCCGCGGACAAGGTGTCGCTCGCCTCGCTGGAGGAGGTCGCCGCGCTCGACCCCCGGGGCGGTGACGAGGTCCTGCGCGGCATCTCCTTCCGCGCCGAGGCCGGGCAGACCGTGGCGCTCGTGGGATCGTCGGGCGCGGGCAAGTCGACCATCGCCTCCCTGCTTCCGCGCCTGTACGACGTGGACGAGGGCGCCGTGCGGATCGGCGGCGTCGATGTACGGGATCTCTCCGCGGCGTCGCTGCGCGGCACGCTGGGGATGGTCACCCAGGACGGGCACCTCTTCCATGAGTCCGTACGCGAGAACCTGCTGCTCGCGCGGCCGGAGGCGACGGAGGACGAGCTGTGGGGCGTGCTGCGCCGGGCGCGGCTGGAGGAGCTGGTGCGATCGCTGCCGGACGGGCTCGACACGGTCGTCGGCGAGCGCGGATACCGGCTGTCGGGCGGCGAGCGGCAGCGTATGACCATCGCCCGGCTGCTGCTGGCCCGTCAGCGGGTCGTCATCCTCGACGAGGCGACCGCTCATCTCGACAACACCTCGGAGGCCGCGGTACAGGCGGCGCTCACCGAGGCGCTGTCGGGGCGTACGGCCGTGGTGATCGCCCACCGGCTGTCGACGGTGCGCGCCGCCGATCAGATCCTGGTGGTGGAGGGCGGGCAGATCGTGGAACGCGGCACGCACGAGGGGCTGCTGGCGGAGAACGGGCGGTACGCGGAGCTGTACCGCACCCAGTTCACGGCGGCCGAATCCGAGGGAGCGGACTCCGGGGAGAGGGTGCGGGTCTGAACGGGGCCGGTGCTCAGCGGGGCGCGATCAGGGCTTGCCGCACCGCCCGATCGCATCGAGGAGGAACCCCCACTCGTTCGGGCCCGCCTGGGCCTTGGCCTTCTCCGGCAACCGGCTCGCCGTCAGCGTGCCGTACCACACACCGGACTCCGTGATGAGACCCGCCAGCTCGTCCCCCATCCCGTCTACCAGACCCTCTCCCTGCCACCCTCGCTGCTGGAGCCGGTCGCCGACACGCTTCACCTCGGCCCGGCCCAGGCGGTTCCGGGACAGCACCGTGACCATGACTTGGCAGCCCTCGCGTTCCTTGGGAAAGTCGTGCACGATCACCTCTTCCCCGATGCCCTCCGCGGCGGCGCGGAAGTCGCTCAGCACCTCCTCGCTGGACTTCTCCCGCTTCTGCGCCTTGTCCCTGGACGGCATCCGCTTCGGCGACGGCTTCGCCGAAGCGGACGCCGACGATTCGCCCGCGGACGGCCGCTCAGCGCTGTCGGCGGTGCCCCCGCACCCCGCGAGCAGCAGCGTCCCCGCGACGACGCTCGCCGTCATCGAACTTCTCAGCCCTCTCATGACCCCACCCTTGCGACAGACTCACCCGGCGTCGAACGCCGGGCCGGAGGACGCAGTTTGTCATGATCAAGGTCACTGGGCCGTGGGAGGTCGCTGGGCCGCCGGAGGGCCGCCCCGGGCTATGCGGCGCAGAACTCGTTGCCCTCGGGGTCCAGCATGATCCACCAGTGTCCGGCCGGGCCCCTGTCCACCTCCCGTACCCGGGTGGCGCCCAGGGACTCCAGTCTCGCCACCAGATGGTCGAGCCCCTCGGATTCGGCGTGGACGTCGATGTGCAGACGGTTCTTGACGGTCTTGCTCTCGGGCACGTCCTGGAAGAGGAGCCGGCGGCCACGGCCGATGCCGCTCGTCTCGTCGAACGGGTCCTCGGGGTGCCGGATCGCGGCGTAGCCCCGGAACCTCCGGCGGCCTCCGTGTTCGGTGACCGCGTCCTCGCCGATGTGACCCGCGGCGAGGAGCTGCCCGATGAGGGCGTCGGGGTCCTCCACCGTGTAATCCAGCGCGGCGGCCCAGAAATCCGCGAGCACGGCCGCGTTGTCGCTGTCGATGACGAGCTTCCAGTTCAGTGCCATGCAAACGGTTGTACGGGTTACCTGGACGCAGCCGCAACCCGTCGTCCAGCGCCGTGCCCCGGGCCGATGGAGCCGCACTCCGGGTGCATCTGGTTTCCTGGAGGGACGGACGGCCCAGCGCCGTCGCACACCGAGAACGGATGCCCTTGCCCCTCCCCCGCACACCCCACCCGCCGGCGTGTTCCCCGCTCCCGCCCTGGGACGACCTCCCGTGCGCGCCTCCCGCCGAGGCTGTTCCCCCCGGCCGCCTCGACCGCCGCCTGAGCGGCGGGGAGTTGACGCTGCGTACCGTGCAGTCACCGGCCGCCTACGAGGAGCTGCGCCGCACCGGCGTCCTGCGTGGCAGCACCGCCACCGCGACGCCCGAATTCACCCGGTCGTACGCGTGGATGGCCCACCGCATGGCACAGCGGTTCGGTCTCCCCATGCCTCCGGACGCCTCGCCGGTGTGGGCGTGGGCCCGTGTCTCCCGCCGGGGCCTGGTCTCCATGTTGGCGGACGAGCCCACCGAGACGGCGGTGCTGACGGCCCGCGTCCGGGCCGACCGGGCCGTGCTCTCCTCGTACGACGCCTGGCACGCCGTCCTCAACATGCACCCGCTGTGGCCGGACGAGGAGTGGGAAGCCCGCCAGTCGGCATGGGAGCGGCGCTGGCCCGACCACTGCGGCGCCGGCCCGGACGGCTCGATTCCCGCCCTGATGCGCGAGGAGACGGAGTCCACCTGGGAGGGCGTATTCACCCTGGGACGGGACTGGGTGCAGGCGTGTCTCCCCGAGCTCACGGCGAACGACGTCCTCACCGTCACCCGCTGCCGGCCCCGCCCCACCGCGAACCCCGGCCGCTGACCGCGCCACGGCGGAAGCGGTCCGTCGGCCGGCCGCTGCTCGGCACGGTCCGTCCGCGTCGCGGCGCAGGCGTTGCGGGACGAGCCCCGTCCCGTGGCAACGCGGCCAACGTTGCCGATCCGGCGGTCGCCGAGCGCAACGGCTCCCCCGGGCTCCATGCTGGGGCTCACCGCCCGCGGGATACGCCGGGTGGCCCGGCGTCCCGCCGACGCCTGGCGGCGGGGAATGGAAGGGGACGTGATGGACCGTTCACTGCTGTCGCTGAGAGCGACCCTCGTGCTGTTGCTCTCCGCCCTGGCCGGGGTGACGGCAGGCGTGCTGAGCACGCTCGCGGGTGACGGAGCCGCCCGGAGCGTGCTGGCAGGTCTGGCGGCGGCCGGGCTCGCCGTGCCGTTCTTCGACCGGCTGGTCGCGGGCGATCGGCCGCGGGAGCGGGCCGGGGCGGAGGACGGGGACGCCCGTGGGTGAGCTCCGGCCGCTGGCCCAGGATCTGACGCAGGAGTCCCGGGCGCTGGCGCAGGCGCTGCGCGAGCTGTTCGACGGGCTGGATGTGTCGGTGCGGCGGTACGCGGCGCGGCGTATCCGGGATCCCGGGACCTTCTCACGCTATCTGAGCGGCACCCGGGTACCTCCCTGGGAGGTGGTGATGGATCTCTTCACCGATCTCGCCGAACACCGTGGCACCGTCGCCACCCCCGAGGCCATCGAGCTGCTGCGCGGTCTGCACCGCGCCGCCGTCGCGACGGGGGCCTCGCCCAAGCACGCCGTGGAGGTGCTGGAGCGGCAACTCGCCGACGCCGACCGGGTCTCACGCCGCTCCACCGCGCGCGGCGACGTGCTGGGAGACGCGCTGTTGGACCGCAAGCACCGCATCGCCGATCTGGAGGTGCGTCTGAGCCAGCTGGAAGCGGAGTGGAGCGCCGAGCGCGAACGAGCGGATCTGCTGGCGGCGGCCCGCCCCGACGTCTCCGAGCTGCTGCGGGAACGCGACGCTCTGCGGGACGAGGCGGCCCGGCTCGCCGCGGACCTGGTCACGGCGGAGCAGCGGCGCGATCAGGCCGAAGCGCGGTGTGAGCTCCTCGAACGCCAATTGGAGGCCATCGAGCGGGTGCAGCAGACCGGCCGCGCTGCCGGTCGCTCCCCGGAACGCGCAGCGCCTGCCCAAGATCCTTGTGGTGGACGACCAGTCGGACAACCTGCTCGCCATGAGTGCGGTGCTGTCGACGCTCGATCAGGAGCTGGTGGCGGTCTCCTCGGGGCGGGAGGCGCTCAAGGCACTGCTGGACGACAACGATTTCGCGGTGATCATCATGGATGTCCAGATGCCCGACATGGACGGCTACGAGACCGCCGCGCACATCAAACGCCGGCCTCGCACCCGCGATGTGCCGATCATCTTCCTCACCGCGATGGGGGCGGACCCGGAGCATTCCGCCCGTGGGTACGCGGCGGGCGCGGTCGACTACATCGGCAAGCCCTTCGATCCATGGGTGCTGCGTGCCAAGGTCGCCGTGTTCACCGGGATCCATCTCGAACGCCGCTGGGCCGACCGGTGAGCTCCGGGGACCGGGGCGGCTCCGCGGGGCCCGGTCGGCCGGAGCCGGAGCCGGGCGGCTGACAGCCCTCCGCGGATACCCCCGTACCGAGCGCCGTCCCCACCCGATCAGAAACCCACTTGACTTCAAGTGCACTTGAGGTTGAAAGCTGTTCCTCATGACCTCGACCAGTGAAGACCTCATCTCCCTCCGCTCCCCCTCCCCTTCCCCCTCCCCTTCCCCTTCCCCTGACAGCACGATCGGCTGGGCCGAACTGCCCGCGCTGATGAGCCTGATGGACGGCGCCGAGAAGCACGGCCCCGCCGCGACCTCCACCCTCGACACGCTGTGGGTGCTGTACGACCGGGTGCTGCGGGTCTCCCCGGACACCGCCGAGGCCCCCGACCGCGACCGCTTTCTGCTCTCGAAGGGCCACGGCCCGATGGCCTACTACGCCATCCTCGCCGCGAAGGGCTTCATCGATCCTGCCGTGCTTCCCACCTTCGGGCGCTTCCACTCCCCCCTGGGCCACCATCCGGACCGCACCCTGATCCCGGGGGTGGAGATCGGCAGCGGTTCGCTGGGCCACGGACTGCCGATGGGGGTGGGCACCGCACTGGGGCTGCGCGCCCGAGGGCTGTCCGACCCGGCCGTGTGGGTGCTCATCGGCGACGCCGAACTGGACGAGGGGAGCAACCACGAGGCCCTCGCCTACGCGGGCGCCGCCCGCCTGGACCGGCTGCACACCGTGGTGATCGACAACCAGTCCGCAACCCACGGCTGGAGCGGCGGGATCGCCTCCCGCTTCAGCGCCGCCGGCTGGTCCGCCGTCACCGTCGACGGGCGGGACCACGAGGCCCTGCACCGGGCCTTCACCCAGCCTCACCCCGGACGGCCGCACGCGGTCGTCGCCGTCGTCGAACCCAAGAACTGACCCGTCCAGCACCGAACCGCCCAGGAGCCACCGCCATGCGTGACCGTTTCATCGCCACCGCCTCCGCACTGCTCGACGAGGACCCCCGCGCCGTCGTCGTGCTCGCCGACATCTCCTCCGACGGATTCCAGGACGCGAGCCGCGCCCATCCCGACCGCGTGATCAATGTGGGCATCCGGGAGCAGCTGCTGGTCGGGGCGACCGGGGGCCTGGCCCTGGCCGGTCTGCGCCCGATCGCCCACACGTTCGCCAGCTTCCTGATCGAGCGGCCCTTCGAGCAGGTGAAGCTCGACCTGGGCCATCAGGCCGTGGGAGCGGTCCTGGTCAGCGCGAACGCGTCCTACGACTGGCCGGCCGGCGGCCGTACGCATATGGCCCCCGGCGATGTGGCGCTGCTGGACACACTGCCGGGCTGGACGGTCCATATCCCCGGCCACCCCGACGAGGTCGAACCGCTGCTGCGCGACGCGATGGCGGGCGACGACCTGGTCTACCTCCGGCTCTCGGCCCAGAGCAACGGCGCGGCCCGCCCGATCCGCCCGGGACGCTTTCTCACGGTCCGCGAGGGCGCCGGACCGGTGGTGATAGCGGTCGGACCGGTGCTGGACGATACGCTCAAGGCCGTCGAGGGCCTGGACGTCACCGTGCTGTACGCGGCCACCGTGCGCCCCTTCGACACCCCCGCGCTGCGTGCCGCCCTCACCGGCCGGGCAGCGGCCGATGTCGTCCTGGTGGAGCCGTATCTCGCGAACACCTCGGCCCCCTTCGTGAGCGAGGCACTGCACGATGTCCCGCACCGGATCCTGGGACTGGGCGTGGCGCGCGAGGAGCTCCGCAACTACGGCGAGCAGCACGAGCACATCGCCGCACACGGCCTGGACCCCCGTTCACTGCGGGACCGCATCACCGCCTGGCTCCCCGCGCCCGTCTGAGCCGACCCGGGGTGAAGTGACCATCGCCGTGTCCCCCTGCGGACCGGGTGGCAGGGGGAACGGCGGGCGGGGGTCAGAGTCCGAGCGCCTCGGCGGCCAGAGCGGTTCCCCGGAGGCGGGCGTCGATCTTGGCGAAGGCGAGCTCGCGTGAGGTGGAGGTGTCGTCGGCGAACGGCGAGAACCCGCAGTCGTCGCAGGTGCCGAGCTGCTCCACCGGGATATGACGGGCCGCCAGCAGCACCCGGTCGCGTACCTGTTCCGGGGTCTCCACGGCGGGGTCGATCGGATCGGTCACTCCGATGAACACCCGGATGCCCGGCCGCAGCTGATCGGCGATGATACGGAGCACCCGCTCGGGCTCCGCCTCGCCGGCGAGCTGGATATAGAAGTTGCCGGCCTTCAGCTGGAAGAGCTTGGGCAGCAGACCGGCGTAGTCGACGTCCAGACTGTGGGTGGAGTCCTGGTCCCCGCCCGGACAGGTGTGCACGCCGAGGCGGGCTCGCTCCGTCTCCGAGAACCGGCCGAGCACTTCATTGTTGAGGGCGATGAAATCGTCGAGCAGAGCGCCGCTCGGGTCCAGCTTGAGCGAGAGCCTGCCTTCGGTGAAGTCCAGTTGGACCCGGTCCGCGCCCGCGTCCAGACAGCCCCGGATATCGGCCTCGGCCTCATGGGCGAGGTCGCTCAGAAAGGTCTCGCGAGGATAGCCGTCGATGGGTTCGGCGGGGTAGAGCAGGCTGAGCGCGGAGGGCGCGATGACCGCCTGCTTGATGGGGCGGTCGGTGTGGCGCCGGGCGGTGCGCAGATATTCGGCGGCGTTGACCTGATAGCGGAAGGGGCCTCCGGTCAGACACGGCAGCTGCCGGGTGTGGCCGTCTTCGAAGGGGATGACGGCGCCGTGCGGGTCGAGGGCGCCGAGACCGGAGAGGGGATAGGTGACGAAGCTGGGCTTGGCCTGCTCTCCGTCCACCACCAGAGGGCTGCCCAGTTCGGCCAGCCGGGCCAGTGTCTCCGCCGTGGCCTCCTCCTGAAGCCTGGTCAGATCGGCGTCGCTCAACCGGCCCTGGGCGTGTTCGGCGAGGGCGGCTTGCAGCGCGGGAGGCCGGGGGATGCTGCCTATGGGTTCGGTGGGGATGGTCATGGCCGGACGATAGAAAACGGCTCTCCCCAACGGCAAGGCTGTGACAGGAGTGCCCGTCGGTCCGGATCTGCCGGGCGATACGGCCGGGGCGGCGGCAGAACCAGGATCGCCGCAGGTCACCGCCGGGCGACCGGGCGAGGGACACGATCCGGCCCGTTGGACCGGGGACGGATCCCGGCGGTGGAGAGAGCGAGGAATTCACTCGATCGGTTGATCAATTCAGAGTTTGCCTTGACTCGGCCCGACAAGGGCGTCGACCGCGGCACGCCGGGGCCCTCGCCGCCCGAGGAAGTCCGTGTTGTCGGCCCACTGGTCCACGCTCCCGGAGAGCGGCAGGGCCCTCACCTCCGGGTCGGTGATCGTCTCTCGCAGCGCCTGGACGAACCGGTCGGCGCGCAGCACCTGGTACGGCCGGCTGTGGTACCGCCGGCGCGTGGGGTCCACCGGTTCGGCGAGCCCCGTCCCGTTCTGCAGGGCGGCCACGGTCTCGTAGGCGTCGCACAGATGGCGTTCCCGTTCCGGGTACGCCTCCGCCGCCAGCGCGCCCCGCAGCGACGGCGTCAGCCGCTCGGCCACCGCCAGCCGGCCGAAGGCGCTGCCGAGCCATTTGCCGTACGGGGCGTACCGCCGGCCGAGGAGCAGGCAGATCCGCATCAGATCGCGTACCAGCCGCCCGGTGACGACCGCGGATCCGAGGTCGTCGCCGACCTCCGCGCACCGGCCCGCGAACGCCTCCTCCTGGGAGATCCGCTGCCACTGGCAGGCCAGCAGATGGCGCCAGAGCTGGTCGGGGTACCACGCGAGCCGCCGGCGTGCCGCGGTGAGCGTGCCGGGCCCGTCGTGGAAGACCGCGCCGCCGGTGACCTCGGCGAGGGTCTGCTGGGGCATCGCCAGCCAGTCGGCGACCGTCACTTCGGCCGACTCGGGTACGAGGGGAGCGAGGCCGGGCCGGGCGCTCAGCCAGCCGCCGACATGGTCCACCGAGATCCGGTGGTCGACCGGGCCGTCCGTCAGCTCCATATACCCGACCGGGTCCGCGGGGTCGTGGTGCCGGAAGTGCGTGGGCCAGCCGCGCACCTGCTTCGGCAGCCGGTCCGACAGCAGCCGGCGCAGATCGGCTCCGTGCGCGGCGACGTCGTCCGGCGCGAGGAACAGATCCAGTCGCGGCCCCCACTCGTGATCCGCCGACCGCTCCGTGTCGAAGCCGAGCACCTCGGAGCCCGGACCGACCCGCGCGGCGGCGTACCGCAGTCCCGGGTACGCCCCGTCGAGGATCGGCCGTACCGCCTCCTCGTAGAGGATCCGTGACAGCGTGAGTCCGGGAAGGAAGGCGGGACCGGGCTTCGTCATGCGATCACTCTGCTGAGCGAGCGCTCCGGGGGCCAGCGATTTTCGGGTGACGCGGCGCGGCCGGAGTCGTGTGGCGCGCACCGGCCTCGCGCACCGGCCCTGCGCGGAGGGCGCCGCGCGGGTCGACGGGCGGCTCCGCGTGTCGGCGGGCTGAGCGCCGTGCTCGCGGCCATGATCCCCGGGGGGGCCGGAGCGTCTGTCCGGGCCACGGTCCGATCATTCCGTCGCACCCGATCATTCCGTCGCAGCAGAACAGAGGTACGACCGTGAGTACACGAGAACAGGGACCCCTGAGGTTTCTCGTCCTGTCCGCCTCCCGGCGCGCCGACGCGCTCAACACCTCCTTGGCCGCCCTGGCCGCCGAGACCGTCTTCGCCAACGGCGGCACCGCGACGCTGGCCACCGTCAAGGACTTCGAGGTCCCGGACTACGACGGCGATCTGGAGGCGGCCGAGGGCGTCCCGGCCGGGGCGCGGAGGTTCAAGGATCGGCTCGACGAGGTCGACGCCCTGGTGATCGCCTCGCCCGAGTACAACGCCTCGGTCCCCGGTGTCGTGAAGAACCTCATCGACTGGACGTCCCGCTTCCGGCCGCAGCCCTTCAACGCGCTGCACGGACTGCTCATGTCCGCCTCCCCCTCCATGACCGGGGGCAACCGGGGGCTCTGGGCGCTGAGGATCCCGCTCGAACATCTCGGCGCCCGGGTCTATCCCGATATGTTCTCTCTGGCCCAGGCCCATACCGCGTTCACGCCGGAGGGCCGGCTGGCCGACAGCACGCTCCAGGCGCGTTTCGAGACCAACCTCGCGGATTTCATGAGCCTCACCGAGGCCGCCAAGCGCTACCCGTGCGCGAAGAAGGCATGGGTCGAGTATCTCGGCGAACACCCGGACAGCAGCTTCGACCGCATCCAGACCGGATAGCCGACCGGACGGGGGCGCTCCGGGCGGGTCGGGCTCGACCGGACCCGCCCGTCCGGAACGGGCGGCTCTCACCGCACGGAAGGGTCTGCACAGGGGTGACGTGTAAGCTTCACGCCGTAATTGACTACGATCATACCTTTAGCATGCCAGCGCTTGACTCTGGGCCGAGAGTCGCCTCCACACCGGACTCTCGTCATCGACCGCCGCTCCCGCTCGTCGGCTCCGGCCATGAGCAACGCACTCTGAGACGAAGAATATGAAGCGAATTCTCATACGCTCGGGTAAGAGCCCGTTCCATGCCGCAACGCGCGAGGAGTATCTCCAGCAGGATCTGATGGGGACGAACGCCGGTAATCTCCTTTTCAGCGACGCCGCCCATAAGCTGCTGCTGACGGAGAACACCGAAGTCACGTCCAATGGAATCAGCACGGTTCTCACGGAAGAGCGAATACGGCAGATCAACGAGGAGCACGATGTCTTCGTCGTTCCTCTCGCCAATGCCTTCCGCCCGTCGTTCCGCGCCTCGCTGGACCGGCTGACCTCGCTCATCGAGCGGCTCACCATCCCGGTGGTGGTCGTGGGCGTCGGCGCACAGGTCGGCACCGACTACGGAACCGACCGGCTGCGCCCCATCAACGAATCCGTCCAGCGCTTCGTCCGCGCCGTGCTGAACAAGTCGGCCTCGATCGGAGTACGGGGCGAGCTGACCGCCTCCTACCTCCACAGCCTGGGTTTCCACGAGGTCGACATCATCGGCTGCCCGTCGATGTTCCTGCACGGCGACACCTTCCCGGCCCCCCGCGATCCGGGAGTGCTGGACGAGAACTCGCGTATCGCCATCAACCTCTCGCCCGGCGCGGTGAAGATCGGCAATGTGCCCGACCTCATCCGCAACGCCCATGAGCGTTTCCCGCGCCTGTCGTACTACGCGCAGAACCTCGTCGACGCGGAACTCCTTTTCTGGGGTGACACCTCCGAGGCCGCGGGCCATCACTCCCCCTTCCCCCGGCAGCTGACGCACCCGCTGTTCCAGGAGGACAAGGTCAGGGTCCCGATCGACCCCAAGACCTGGCTCGATGAACTCTCCGGGCACGATTTCTCCTACGGCACCCGGATCCACGGCAACATCGCGGCGCTGCTCGCGGGAATCCCCGCCGTCGTGCTGACCCATGACTCCCGCACGCTGGAGCTCTGCCGCTACTTCGAGCTGCCGTACCGCGCGCTCAGCGAGACGCCCGGGGACATACACCCCCAGGAGTTGTTCGAGCAGGCCGATTTCAGCGGCATGGTCAACGGCCACAAGGAGCGCTTCGGGCGCATGATGGCCTTCCTCAGCAGGAACGGCCTGGACAACACCTTCGAGCACGGCGACGGCGGAGCCGGGTACGAAGCCCGGCTGGCCGCCCTCGATCTGCCGCCCTCGATCAGGCGATGGGACCCCACCGACGGCGAGGCCGTGCGCTATCGCGTCAGCCGGCTGCGGGAGATGGTCGCGGAGAACCAGACCGAGGCCGAGAGCCGTATCGCCGCGCTCGCCAAGAAGACCAAGGAGCTGGAGAAGCAGTTGGATGCGCTGCAGAAGCAGTTCACCGCCACGGAGAAGCGGGTGTCGGGCGTCGAGAAGCGCGTTCTCGTACGGCTGGGTCCGGCGATCCGCCGCCGGGTGCGCAGCACCAAGAAGAACGGCTCCTGAGCGGTAGCCGACCCGGCGGGGGGCGGCCCGGCGGGGGGGCGGCTCGGCCAAGCGGCCCGACCCGCCGTCCGGCCGCCGCACCGGCGCGGGACGCTGTGGACGCGGGCCGGGCCGGGCCGGTCGATCGCCGGTACGCTGCGGAGACAGAGCGGGCACATAGCGGGGCATAGCGGGATAGTTCACCCCGAGTCGTACGCCGTCACACGGCCACCAGCCGGACCGGCAGCCGCTCCACACCGCTCACCACGATGGACTCGACCGGCACCGGCGGACCGGTCCGTTCGACGCGCCGCACCGAGTCCAGGAGTTCGTCGAACATCAGCCGCATCTCCACCCGGGCCAGCATGCCGCCCAGGCAGAAGTGTTCGCCGATGCCCAGGGCGAGATGGCGATTGGGGCGGCGGGCGACGTCGAAGCGGTCGGGCTGGTCGAAGACGCGCTCATCGCGGTTGGCGGACGGGATCCACAGGACGACGCGGTCGCCCTCCCGGATCTCACGGCCGCGGAGGACCACGGACCGGGTGGCCGTCCGCAGGAGATGGGTCGCGCTCGACGTCCAGCGCAGCACCTCCTCGACCGCGCCCGGCAGCAGCTCCCGGTCGGCGCGCACCGCCTCCCACGCGCCGGGGTGGTCGAGGAAGGCGCTCATCCCGCTCGACACCGCGAGCCGTACGTTCTCCGTACCGCCGACGAGAAGATTGTCGCAGTTGAGCAGAATCTCCTCCTCGGTCAGCAGCTCGCCGTCGACGGTGCCCGACACCAGAGCGCTGACCAAGTCGTCGGCGGGCTCGTCCATCCTGCGGTACATGAGCTCGATGAAGTACTGCATGATCTGCTGGTGCGCGGCGCTGCGGGCCTCGGGGGCTCCAGCGGCGAACGCCTGTCTGGTGAGGGAGAAGAGCAGCTCCTGCTCGGCCGGGGGCACCCCCATGAGCCGGCAGATCACATAGAGCGGAAGGCGTGCCGCGATGTCCGTGACGAAGTCGCACTCGCGACGTTCCAGGGCGCGGGCGACGACGTCGCGTACCGCACCGCGCATGAACTCCTCCAGGTCGCGCACCGAGCGGGTGGTGAACCAGTCGGACACGAGCGCGCGCAGCGCCTTGTGGCGGGGCGGGTCGGTGAGGGCCAGGGTCCTGCCGCCGCCGATGTCCTCGCCCTGGGCGGAGGGGCGGAGCAGGATGCCCCGGGCCGAGCTGAAGGTCCCGGCGTCCATGGACACGGCGCGGACGTCGTCGTATCTGGTCAGCGACCAGAAGCCCGGGTACTGACCGGGCTCGTGCCAGTGCACGGGATCGTCCTCGCGCAGCCGTCGCCAGATGGCGTGAGGGCCGTCGGTCGCGTGGAACCGGGGATCGACGAGGGCGCTCGTCTCAAGGGCGGCGATGGTCATGACCGGCTTCCTGATCGAAGGGCGTCGAAGGTGTCGAAGGTGTCGAAAGTACGGAGAGCGTCGGCGAACCCCTTGAGCAGTTCCTGGGCCACGGTGTGCGAGACGGCGTCGGGGCGGTAGTTGACCACCAGGCGCAGTCCCCCGTCGGCCAGCGGCCAGACCTCGGTCTGGACCTCCAAGGGGAGTTGCGGATAGGGAAGGCGCAGGAACTCGGTGCGCAGCCCGTCCAGCGCCAGCGTGGGCTCGGCGTTGTCCTGGAGGACGAAGAGCGTCTGGAAGAGCGGCGGCCTGCTGGTGCGGGGCGCCTTCGCGAGGCGCACCATCTCGTCGAAGGCGATGTCCTGGGCGGCGAAGACCCGCTCGACGATGCGGCCCGTCGCCGCTGCCGCGCCGGGGCCGTCCGCGAGCGCGGCGCCGCGCAGCCGGACGCAGGCCATGTCGATATGGCAGCCGACGGCGGTCTCCAGAGCGCTGTCATGGCGCTGCGCCACCGGGGTGCCCACGGCGAAGTCGCGGCAGCCGGTCAGATCGGCGAGCAGCCGGCCGTAGCGGGCGAGCAGCAGGGTGAACCGGGTGGTTCCGGCGTGTGCGGCTGCGGCGTCGAGACGTGCGGTGACGCCGGAGTCGAGGAGCGTCTCGCGGCGGCCGGGCGGTCCGGGGTCCATACGCGCCGGGGCACCGGGCCAGTCGAGCTCGGGCACGCCCGTCAGCTCATCGGCGAGCCAGGCGCGCTGGCGGTCGAGGTCGGCCAGCGCGAGACGGGCGGTGCGGGACCGGTGGGTCTCGGCGGCCGTGGGGGCGGCGGGCCGGTCGGGGGCGCGGCCGGTGCGGCGGCGTTCGTTGTAGGCCGTGGCGAGGTCCGCGGCGAGGACGGATTCGGACCATCCGTCGAAGGCGATGTGGTGGACCACGCAGCCGAGTACGGCGGAGCGGCCGGATTCCAGCGGTACGAGTACGGTGCGCCACACGTCCCCTTCGGTGATGTCGAGCGGCTCCATGAGGATGTCGCGCAGCACGTCGGCCGCCGCCTCGGCGTCCCGGGCCGCCGGGAGCACTTCCAGTACGGGGGCGGGGGACGCGTCGCCGAGAGCCGTCGGTCCCGGGGCGGGCACATAGGAGGCGCGCAGCACCTGGTGCCGCTGGTGGACGTCGGCGATCGCGGAGTCGAGTGCGTCGAGGTCCAGATCGCCGTCGATGGACCAGAGCACGGCGCAGTGGGCGGACCGGTCGTCCGGGAAGAGGAGGTGGCGGGTGAGGTAGACGCGCTGCATGGGGGTGAGCGGTACGCCGGCCGAGGGGGCGGCGGGCGAGGGGGCGCCGCTCTCGGCCGCTGGGGTCGGCTGTGACCGGCTCAGCCATGCGGCGAGCGTGCGGGCGGTGGGGTGTTCGTACAGCCGGGACAGGGGTACCGGCCTGCCGAGTTCGGAGGCGAGCCGGGCGCAGACCCGGCCCGCGGCGAGCGAGGCGCCGCCGAGGTCGACGAAGGACAGGTCCGGGGGGACGCCGTCCCTGCCGAGCACGGCGGCGAAGACCCGTCGTACGAGGGCGAGATGGGCTGTCTCGTCGGCCGGTGTCGCGGCTGGTGCCGAACCGGCCGGTGTCGAACCAGCGGCAGGCGAACCGATCGACGCCGGGGTCGGGGCCTGGGCTCGGGGGGTCAGTGCGAGCAGCGCGTTCTCGTCGAGCTTCCCGTTCGCCGTCACCGGGAACGCGGGGACGGCGACCACGGCGTCCGGGCGCTGGTAGTGCACGAGTTCGGTCCGCAGCAACGTCGCGGCGTCCGCCAGCGGGTCGCCCGGAGCGACCGGTACGCAGAAGGCCAGCAGACCGTCCACGGCCCCCGCCGGGGTGCGGCGGGCCACCACCCGGCAGCGCCGGACCGCCGGCAGCAGCCGCTCGATCTGTGCCTCGACCTCGGCCGGTTCCACGCGGTGCCCGCGGATCTTCACCTGGCGGTCGGCGCGGCCCCGGTAGTGGAGCAGCCCGTCGTCGTCGGCGTGTCCGAGGTCGCCGGTGCGGTAGACGCGTACGGTCACGCCGTCGATCTCCCGCTCGGGGAAGCGCTCGGCGGTCTGCGCGGGGTCGTTGAGATAGCGCAGCGCCAGCCCCTCGCCCGCGACGCAGATCTCGCCGTCGATGAGGTGGACGGCCGTTCCGGGGACGGGCCGGCCGATGGGGATGCCGCCGGGCCGGTCGCAGTCGGCCTCGGTGACGCGGTGGGCGGTGGCGAAGACGGTGCTCTCCACCGGGCCGTAGCCGTTGATGAGCGCGATGTCCGGGTGCCGTCGCAGAAAGCCGCGGACATGGGGGACGGAGAGCCGCTCCCCTCCGGTCATGACCTGGCGCAGGCCCCGGAAGGCGTCCGGGTCCTCATCGACGATCATGTTGAAGAGGCTGCTGGTGAGCCAGACGGTGTCGACCGCGTGGGCGGCGACCGAGTCCCGGAGCGCCTGTGCGGAGAGATAGGGCTCGTCGACGACGACCGAGGTGCCGCCGCTGAGCAGGGCGCTCCACAGTTCCAGGGAGAAGGCGTCCCAGGGCAGCGCGGCGGCCAGCGGAATCACCGTGTCCGCGGCGAACCGGGCGAAGGTGCCGGGGCGCGTCAGCCGGGCCGTCGCGGCGTGAGGGGTCAGGACTCCCTTGGGGCGTCCGGTGGTTCCCGAGGTGAAGAAGACGCACGCGGCGTCCGTGCCGGCGACGTCGGCGGGGCGGAAGCCGGGGACCGGACCGGTCGGCGCGGTCGGACCGGTCGGCGCGGCGGCGACGGACCAGAGGGGCAGCGCGGTGCGCCCGTGGGCGTCCGGGTCGCCGACGAGTATCCGGGCGGCGAGTTCCCCGGTGACCTCCTGGATCCGGCGGTCGGGCCAGACCGGGTCGAGCAGGGCGTAGGCCGCGCCCAGTTTGAGGATCGCCAGGATCGCGGTGACCAGTTCGGCGCCGCGCGGCAGCAGAACCGGCACGAGTGCGCCCGGCCGGACGCCGTGGCGGGCCAGGGAGTGCGCCCAGGCGTCGGCCGTGCGGTCCAGCTCGCCGTAGCCGACGGTGCGTTCGCCGTGTATCAGGGCCACGGCGTCGGGCCTGGTCACGGCATGCCGGCGCACCGTCCCGTGCAGGGTCTCCGTGCCCTCGGATCGTGCTCTTGTGGTCCTCATGGCGTCCAACCTGAGCTCGCGGGATCGGGTGGCGACATACACCGGTGCGTACCAACGGACACTCACGGAAACTCACGGATGTGCACGGATGCGCACGGTGCGCACCGGTGCCGACGCCACAGCATGGGAGCCGAGATTGCCATGGACTTGCCTTGTTTGGCAATGACATGCCTCACGGCGAAAGCCGTCTGAAAATCGATAACTGTGCAGCTCGCAGCTAGTTTTGACGGCAAAAAACCGCACGTTGCGATAAATGTGAAGGTCAAAGTGACCGCATAATGAACACCGTATATTGCCAGTCCTGGCAAGGTTGTATTAGCTTCATCCGTACCGTGGCCCGGGCGGTCGCGGACCGACCGTCTCCCCCGTGACGAGAGGGGACACCCTTGACCCGGCCACCCGTTCAGCGAGTGAATGTGCTGGCCCTGGCGATAGCCGGTGCCGTCACCGTCGCCAACATCTACTTTCCCCAGCCCCTGCTGGAGGCCATCGCCCACTCCCTGGAGGTGTCCGAGGACACCGCCGGGCTGATCGCCTCGGCCGCGCAGATCGGCTACGCCGTCGGCATCCTGCTCATCGTGCCCCTCGCCGACGCCGTCGACGTACGCCGGCTGAGCTCCGTACTGCTGACGCTGACCTGCGGAGGGCTGCTCGTCGCCGCGGTCGCGCCCAATCTGGCCACCCTGGCCGTCGCGACGCTCGCGGTGTCCACGACCACCGTGCTGCCGCAGATCATCATGCCCGTCGCCGCCTCGCTCGCGGGCCCCCGGCGCGGCCAGGTCGTCGGCCTGATCGGGCTCGGCCTGACCCTCGGCTCGACCCTCTCCCGTACGCTCTCGGGTTCGGTGTCGGATCTGACCGGCGACTGGCGGTCGGCGTACGTCGTCGCCGCCGCGATGACCGGCGCGCTGCTCCTGGTGGTGCCGCGCTGTCTGCCGGCGGGTTCCGGCGGCTCCGGGGCGCGGCTGAGCTATCCGAAGCTCCTGGCCACACTCCCCGGGCTGCTCCGCGACCACCGCGAGCTGCGGCTGTCCGCGGTGCTGGGGGCCACCGTGTTCGCCGCCTTCAGCGCCTTCTGGGCGATGCTCTCCTTCCATCTGGCGGAGCCGCCCTTCGAACAGGGACCGGCCGCCGCCGGGCTGTTCAGCCTCTACAGCCTGCCCGCCGCGCTGCTCTCCGCGTACGCCGGACGGCTGAGCGACCGGTACGGCCCGACCGCGCTCAACGCCTGGGCGCTGGGCTGCGTCATCGTGGCCTTCGCCCTCTTCGGGCTGTTCGGCGGCTCCATGGCCGCGCTCGTCGTCGGGAGCAATCTGCTGGTCCTCGGCACCAGCAGCGGCCAGATCGCCAATCAGGCGCGGATCTTCGTCCTCGGCGAGGCGCGAGTGGCACGGCTCAACACCGTGTTCATGCTGTCGTCCTTCAGCGGGGGCGCCATCGGGTCGACGGCCTCGGCCGCCGCGTACAGCGCCCATGGCTGGACCGGGACCGTACTGGTCGGCGGCGGGTTCCTCCTGCCGGCCGCGGCGGCGCTCACCGCGGGCCGGCCGAGGCGTCCGAGGCGTCCGGGGCATCCGGGGCATCCGGGGCATCCGGGGCAGCCCGGACGATCGGGGCGGCTTCTTCGAATCCAACCGCGAACGCCCGGCGCCGAGCCGGCCAGGAGATGGTGACATGACGCGCGACCGTTCTCTCGACATAGCCGTCACCGGCATGGCCGCCCGGTTACCCGGCGGCGGGGACATCGACCGGTGGTGGACGGCCGTCCGCTCCGGGCAGGTGCTCACCACCCGCTTCGAGCGCTCGGAGTCGCTCGGCGCTGGAGTGGCCCCGGAGCTGGTCGACGACCCCGGCTATGTGCCCGTCCACGGCCTGCTGCCCGACGCGGACCGGTTCGACCACGAGCTGTTCCACATCAGCCCGCGCGAGGCCGAGCTGATGGACCCGCAGGCCCGGCTGATGCTGGAGACCGCCTGGGCCGCGCTGGAGGACGCCGGAGTCGCTCCACGGGGCGGCTCGGGCCCGGAGGTCACCGGCGTCTACGCCTCCGCGAGCGGCAGCGCCTATCTGCGCGCCATGCTGACGGGCGGCGCGCTCTCCCCCACCGCGCTCGAACAGGCGCTGCGCGGTACGGAACCGGACTATCTGGCCACCCGTATCGCCTACCGGCTCGGGCTCTCGGGCCCCGCGCTGACCGTGCAGACCGCGTGCTCCTCCTCGCTCGTCGCCCTGCACACGGCGGTCCAGGCGCTGCTCAACGGCGACTGCGACCAGGCGGTCGTGGTCGCCGGGGCGGTCGGCTTCCCCCAGGCCGGCCATCTCCATGTGCCGGGCGGGATCCTGTCCGCCTCCGGCGTCTGCCGGCCCTTCGACGAGCGGGCGGACGGCGCCGTCGCGGGCTCCGGGGTGATCTGTGTGGTGCTGCGCCCGCTGGCGGACGCCCTCGCGGAGGGCCCCGCGCCGCACGGGGTGATCCTCGGCACGGCGGTCAACAACGACGGCGCGGCGAAGGCCGGTTACCACGCCCCGTCCGCCATCGGCCAGGAGGCCGTCATCCGGGCGGCGCTCCACGCGGCGGACGTGGACGCCTCGACCATCGGCTATCTGGAGGCGCACGCCACCGGGACCCGGGTCGGCGACCCCATCGAGTGGTCCGCGGCCGGCGCCGCGCTCGCCGGGGCGGGAGCACGGCCCGGCCAGATCTCCGTCGGCGCTCTCAAGGCCGCCATCGGACATCTGGACGCGGCGGCGGGTCTCGCCTCGCTCGTCAAGGCGCTGCTGGTGGTCAAGGAGGGCGTCATACCGCCGGTGGCCGGGTTCTCGGCGCTCAACCCCCTGCTGGAGACGGAGGGTTCACCGCTGTCGGTGCCCGCCGAGGCCCGCGCCTGGACCGGCGCCGGGCCCCGGCGGGCGGGCGTCAGCTCTTTCGGCATCGGCGGCACCAACGCCCACGCGATCGTGGAGCAGCCGCCGGAGCCCGCCCCCGGGAGACGGGAGACGGAGCGCGGGGAGACAGGGCACCCGGAGGCGGAACACCCCGGAGCGGAACACCGGGAGACGGAGCCCCGGGAACGGCTGATCCTGCTCTCCGCCATGAACGACGAAGGGCTCGACCGGGCCGCCGCGCGGCTGCGCGCCCACCTCTCCGCGGCGGACGGCGGCCTCGCCGACGCCGCGTACACCCTGGCCCATGGGCGTACGCAGCTGCCCCGGCGGCTGGCGGTGACCGGCCGCACGGCCGCCGAGGTCGCCCAGCGGCTCGCCGGGGGCCCCGGCGTGGAACGCGGGACCCGGCCGGCCGGGAGCCCGGCTCCCGTCGTCCTGCTGCTGCCGGGCCAGGGCGTCCAGCGGCCCGGCATGGCACTGCCGTACGCGGCGGAGCTGCCCGGCTTCCCCGCCGCGCTCGACTGCTGCCTGGCCGCGTTCCCGGCGGAGCTCGCGGCCACGCTGCGCGGCGCTCTGCTGGACCCCGCCTTCCCCGCCGCCGAGCTGGCGGCGACGGAGCTCGCCCAGCCCGCGCTCTTCGCCCTTCAGCACGCGGCGGCCACCGCTCTCGGCGGGCTGGGCGTCGCGCCCGCCGCGCTGGTCGGGCACAGCCTCGGCGAGGTCGCCGCCGCCTGCCTCGCCGGAGTGCTGGAACTCACCGACGCCGCCCGCTTCGTCGTCACGCGCGGCCGGGCCATGCGGGACTGCCCGCCCGGGGCGATGCTCGCGGTGGGCTGCGGGATGGACCGGGCGCTGGAGCTGGCCGCCGAGTGGGGGCTTCCGGTGGCGGCAGCCGCGGCCAACGGCCCGGACAGCAGCGTGATCGCGGGCCCCCGGGAAGCCGTCGGCGCCTTCGCCGCCCGGCTCGGGGACAGGGTCCCGGCACGGCTGCTGCGGACGGGCCACGCGTTTCACTCGGCGGCCATGGCGCCCGCCGTGCCGAAGCTGCTCGCGGAGCTGTCGGGCATCCGGACGCACCGGCCGTCCGTGCCGTATCTCGCCAATGTCACCGGGCGGTTCATCGAACCGGGGACGAGCGTGGACGCCGGGCTCCTCGCCGAACAGGTACGCCGTACGGTCCGGTTCGCCGACGGGCTCACGGCCCTCGCCGAGCGCCTCCCGGACGCCGTCGTCGTCGAGATCGGCCCCGGCAGGGCGCTGTCCTCGCTCACCGAGGCCGCCGGGCTGACCACGATCGCGCTGGCCCCGGCGGGCACGGAGCGGCCCGCTCCGGGGCCGCTGGCGGCGCTGGGGGCGCTGTGGACGGCGGGACAGCCGGTGGATCTGGACGCGCTCTGCGCGGACGGGCGGCGCACCCGTCTGCCCGGCTATCCGTTCGCCGGGCCCCGTCTGATCGCGCCCGAGGCGAGGGCCGGGGCGGCACGGCCCCGGACACCGGCACCGGCACCGACATCAGCGCCGGTCGCGGACCCGGTCACAGCGGCCGTGACGGAGGACACCGGGGCCGAGTCCGGGACCGCGACCGGGACCAGCGCCGCGCCCGCGACCGCGCCCGCCGACGCGCGCACCGCCGTGACCAGGGCCTGGCGGCAGGTCCTGGGCCGGGTCGAGCTCAGCGACGACGCGGACTTCTTCGAGCTCGGCGGCGACTCCCTGCTGATCACCCGCGTCACCGCCCAGGTCTCCCAGGAGCTCGGGGTCAAGGTCCCGGTGCGCGACATGCTCGTGGCCCGGACGCTCGGCGGTCACACCGGTGTGGTCGCGGGTCTGCTGACCGCCCGCGGCTCCTGGACCCCGCCGAAAGGACGCTCCCCCCGATCCCTCGCCCCCGTTCCCCGATAGACGAACCAGGAGTTCCGATGCAATCCACCGCCACCCTCGAACCCTCCGTACGCGCCGACGGCCCGGCCGGCCCCCGGCAGTGGAGCGACGAAGAACGCGCCGCCTGCTCCGAACGGCCGCTGGGCCTCGGCGCGGATCGCCCGGTGACCGGCGGACCGGCCGCGACCGTACGGCTGGCGCTGCCGGACGCGCTGCGCGCGGCGGTCGCCCGCACGGCCCTGGTGCATGAGGTCGGCGTCCCGGCGGTCGCCCTCGCCGCCCTCGCCCTCACCCTGGCGCGCTACACCCGTGCCGAGCGCGCGGTCGTCGGCTTGGCGGCAAGCGGCCGGGAGACCAGGCCGCTGCTGCTCGGCGTACGGGAGGAGCAGTCGGGCGCGGCGCTGCTGACCGCCGTCCACGAGGCGCTGGAGCATCCCCTCCCGGCGGCCGGCGCTCCGCCGGTGCTGCTGGAGTTCGGCTATGACAGCGGCGCGGGCCCGGGCGCGGAGCCGGTGCCGTCCGCCCACAACGATGTGCGTCTGGTGTACCGGGACCGGGTGGAGGACGACGCCGCCGAGCTGATCGCGGCCTTCCCCGCCGACCGCTACACCGAGGAGCAGTTACACCGGTTCACCGGCCATCTGCGGACCGCGCTGGCCGTGCTGACGGACGCGCCCGGGGCTCCGCTCGGCGGAGCCTGCCTCGTCGGCAAGGAGGAGACCCGTCGGCTGCTGGCGCTCGGCCATGGCGAGGAACTGCTGGTCGGCAGCCCGGAGCCGGTCCACAGCCTGGTCGCACGGGGCGCCGCGGACGATCCCGGGCGGCTCGCCGTGGTGTGCGGCGAAACCCGGCTCAGCCGCGGCGAACTGGACGGCTGGGCGGTCCGGATCGCATCCCGTCTCCGCGCGGCGGGCGTGGGGCGCGGCGACCGCGTCGCCATCCTCGCCGAGCGCTCCGCCGCCGCGGTCGCCGCCGTCCTCGCGACGGTGCGGGCCGGCGCCGTCTACGTCCCGGTCGACCCGGCCGGTCCCGCTGAGCGGCTGGACTCGGTGCTCGCCGACGCGCGCCCTGTCGCGGCGGTGGTCACCGGCGCGCTGGGCGAGCGGCTCACCGGCCGGGGGCTGACCGTCGTCACCGCCGACGAGCCGGGGATACGGGACGGCGAGGAGAGCGGGGACGGGTCGGACCGGCCGGAGCCCGTGGACCCCGGCGACGCCGCGTATCTGATCTACACCTCCGGGAGCACCGGCGCCCCCAAGGGGGTGCTGGTCGAGCACGGCCAGCTCGCCGCCTCCACCCTGGCCCGCCGGCTGGTGTATCCGGGCCCGCCGGTCTTTCTGCTGCTGTCCCCGCTGGCGTTCGACTCCTCGGCGGCCGGGCTGTGGGGCACGCTCACCGCGGGCGGCCGGCTGATCGTGGCCGGCCCGGACGAGTACCGGGACCCCGAGCGGCTGGTCGGGCTGATCGAGCGGCACGCGGTGACCCATATGCTCTGCGTCCCCTCCCTCTACGACACGGTGCTCACCGCCGCCGAGCGCGACGGCATGGCCGGGCTGCGGTCGCTGACCACCGTGATCGTCGCCGGTGAGGTGCTGCCCGAGGCCCTGCTGCGCCGGCATACGCGGGCGCTCTGCGACGCCGTTCTCGTCAATGAGTACGGGCCCACCGAGACCACGGTGTGGGCGAGTTACCAGCACTGCGACGCGTCCGGCACGGCGGACATCGGCCGCCCCGTGCCCGGCGCGCGGCTCTACGTCCTCGACGAGGCGCGGCGGCTGATGCCGAGGGGCGCCACCGGTGAGCTGTACATCGCCGGCGCGGGGGTGTCCCGTGGCTACTTCCGCCGTCCGGACGCCACCCGGCGGGTGTTCTCCCCTGATCCGTTCACCGGCGACGGCGGCAGGATGTACCGCACCGGGGATCTGGTGCGCTGGACCGAGGGCGGCGCCCTGGAGTTCCTGGGGCGGCGCGACAACCAGGTCAAGATCCGCGGCCACCGGATCGAGCTCGGCGCGGTCGAGACGGCGCTGCGCGCCTGCCCGGGGGTCCGCGAGGCCGTGGTGGTCCCGGACGCCGGCCGGACCCGGCTGTTCGGGTTCGTCCTCGCCGAGTACGGGGCGGAGCGCGACATCGATCCCGTGCTGATCCGGGGGCTGCTCGCCGCCAAGCTGCCCGAGGCTGCGGTTCCCGCGCGGCTGCGGGTCATGGACGCCTTCCCCGTCACCAGCAACGGCAAGGCGGACCGGGCGGCGCTCGCCGAGCTCACCGGGGCGGCGGAGCGGGCCCGCCCGGAGCCGGACGGGGCGCGCGGCGGAGCGCCGGGCGATCCGCTCTCGCAGGTCGCCGCCGCGTGGGCGGAGGTGCTGGAGATCTCCGAGGTGCCCACGGCGGTCAAC
>NZ_VCLA01000081.1 GCF_009600885.1 Streptomyces jumonjinensis | reverse complement strand
AGCTGTGCCCACGTGCCCGGTTCCTGCTGCCTCCACCTCCAGGTGCCGATGTCGTCGCCGTCGAACATGACGCCGGGCTGGATGTGAGGGAGGTGGCCGTCGGCGTCGACCAGGTCGGCGAGCACTCGGTAGTGGCGCTGCCAGCTCAGCGGCCAGGGGCAGTTCCAGTCCGGGTCGACCGCCGCCAGCTGGTCCGCCCGCTCCGCCGCGCGCGCCGGGTTCTTCCCGAGCCCGCCCTTGCGGCGGAGGTTGGCCATGTGCTGCCCGATGGGCACCATGGCCTCGCCTTCGCCCCACACGGCGTCCTGCCGTGGTGCGAGGTGTCCGGTCGCCCGCCGGTAGGAGCGGAGCGCGGCGAGCTTGGCCTCCCAGGCTTCCTCGCCGGGCTCCCAGAGCATCCCGGCCTCCGGCGCGTCCAACAGCGTCTTGCGCCGCTCCTCCAGCTCGCCCGCCCGCAGCGCCTTCCGCTGCTGATGCACCCACCGCCCAAGCGGAAAGTCCTTGGTGACGCCGACCTCCACCTCTGCGTCATAGGGCACGGCGTGGACGCCGGTGATCTCGTTCTCCTTCCGCCAGCGGATGAGGGCCTGGTAGCCCTCCAGCCAGACCAGGGACTCGGGCCGGTAGACCCGGGTGCGCAGGAACGCGGCGATGGTCGCGGCGTCGCGCGGGCTGGAGAAGTGGAGCAGCGCTGACTCGGCGGCGGCGTCGGTGTCGTCGTCGTGCTCCTGGTCGTCGCCGTTGCTGGCGCCGCTGGCCCCGACGATCTGCCCGTTCTCGTCACGGTGGACGTGGATCTTGCGCTTGCCGCTGGTGAGCGCGCGGGAGGCGAGCTGTCGACCAGGCGTTCGTCGTGCGAGCGCAGGCCCTGGAGGACCGCTACAAGGGGGCGGAAGCTGGCGCTGGCGACCATGTCGGTGGGGTCCTCGTTCGGCTCCAGGAAGACCGGCACGATGATCCTGGCGACCTTGGTGGAGCCGTCCTTGTTGAGGCGGAGCGCGCGGCCGATGTTCTGGACGATCTCGACCTGGGAGCCGCGGGTGTCGGCGAAGCAGATCGCCTCTACCCCGCGTTCGCCGGTGATGTCGACGCCTTCGCCGAGGACGCGTACGGAGGCGAGGAAGGCGCGGTGGACCCGGTGCTCGGCTGCGTCGATGCCGTTGGCGAACTGCCGCAGGACCTCGCGCCGCTCGCTGACGAGGTGGTCTCCGCACAGCCACGCGGACCACACTCGGTCCGGGGGGACGTGGCGGCCGGCTTCCAGCTCGTAGAAGTCGGCGTCGATGGTGGACTTCGGGAGCTTGTCGGCGGCGGCCAGGTCGTCGCCTGTGGCGTCGTTGAGATACAGCTCGGCTGCCGTCTCCGGGAGCTTGTCCGCGAACGCGGCGGCCTCCTCCACTTTCTGGTGGAAGGTCATGACCGTGCGCAGGTTGTACGCGGCCGCGTGCTCCAGGAGCGCGGTCTGGAGCAGGGCCAGGCGCCGGCCGCGCCGGGCTTCCTCGGTCTCGCCGATCACGGGGGAGGGGTCGCGGATCTCCAGGACGTCGATCTCGAATCCGGCGAGGATTTCCCGCTCGATCGCCTCCGAGAGCCCTAGTTCGGCGCCGGGGAGCCAGGCGCCGAACACGCCGTTCGGGTCGTCGGCCATGGTCGCGATCTCCAGCTCCTGGCCGTCCGCGCCCTTCTGCGGGCGGGCCGCGGCGAGGATGCGCGGGGTCGCGGTCAGGTAGAGCCGGAAGTCCGCCGGAATCCGGGCGTTGTCGTGGATCGCCGCCCACGGCCGCCCAAGATCACCAGCGGTTCCATGCGCCTCATCCACGATCGCGAGGTGAAAACCGTCCATGCGCTGGCCGTACAGGCGCTCCCCGCCCGCCAGCGCGGCCTCCAGCGGCCCGTGAACCTTCCGCTGGCCCGCCGGTGCGCCGGTGTCCTCGCGGTCCACGAGAGAGGCGTACGTGGCGAACACGACGACCGGCCCGGACCCGGCCCACAGGGCCAGCTGGATGGCGTTCGTGGTGGTCCGCACGCCGAGCGCGTTCAGCACCGGGTCGTTCTCCAGCGAGCACACCGCGACCATCGGGGCCCGGTGGCCCACCAGGAGCCACGCCTGGGCGGTCTGCGCGAGCAGGTCCAGGGTCGGGACGGTCACGAGGATCCGGCCGTCCGCGAAGCTCTCCAGCGCGCACGCGGCGGCCGTGATCGTCTTGCCCGAGCCGGTTGCTGACACGATCGTGCCCCGGGCCCCCTGCGCGGGCACGGATGACCTTGCAGGGAATCCCACCCACCTGCGAAACGCGGACCGCTGATCTACTTGGTGTTCCTTGAGCGGAATAGCTGACATTCTTTGCCTCCCCGAGCGCTGAATCCGTGTGGTCTTTCAGAGGGCCGTGTGCGGAATGCAGGGCGCGCCCAAGTCGTTCCAGATCGAGGCGTCCGCTTTGTGCCAGCCGCCCGGCTTCCCGTCCCTGAAGGGCGGCCTGTCGTCCGGGTCGTAGTGCCCGGCACCGAGCGTGCACACGACGACGTCCCCGTCCGCGTTCCGCGTCCGGGCCGCGCACAGCCCGCCGGCCTCGCCCAGAGCCTCCAGCACCCGGCGCCGCGCCATGGTGTGCGGGTGGGTACCCGGCAGCACGGCCTCCCGGACGAACCGCTCCAGCCGCACCAGGTCGGCCCGCTCACGCTGCCTCACGTCCGCGATATGTACGGCCAGCTCAGCGGCCCCAGCCGACCGGCCGCCACGCCGCGACCAGTCCCGGTCCGCGATGCCCACCAGGGCCTCGCTCACGGCCGTCACGCCCTCGTCCCAGCCGTCCGCGAACAGCTCGCCCCGAGCGGCCGGCGCCATGCCGTCCAGCTCGACAACCTCGCTCTGCGCCCCGGAGACCGCTCCGGCCTCCAGCGCGGCCACCAGGTCGTCCGCCTCGCTCGCGGGCACGCCCTGGGCGGCCAGGAGTGCGAACAGCCTCAACCGGGCGTTGGTGCCCGCCGTCTGATACTGGCTCACCCGGCGCACGGAATCGCTGCTCAGCGCGGGATCGGGTCCGGTAGATTCGTGCTGACCGGTCATCTTCGGTCGTTCCTCTCGGAATTCCGGGGAGGTTCCCAGGCAGTTTGGGGGTGTCCTATGTTTCCGCCAACGGTACATGCTGCATCATCCTGATGCACGCGATACACTGGAACCCGACACGATCGAGCGACCCCCCACCCCCACAGCCAGCCCGGTCCGCGCCAGCGGGCCCCAACGGTTCTGGAGGCGCAGCCGGAGGGGCCGTCTGGCCGGGGGAGCGCAGCGGACCCGGGCTAGGGTCATCCCGCTTGCGGGATGACCCTCCATCATCTTCCTTCCGCCTAAAGAGTTTGACTGTGCGCCAGTTGGCCGGTGCGGAGCACCGGTGCCCGG
>NZ_VCLA01000080.1 GCF_009600885.1 Streptomyces jumonjinensis | reverse complement strand
ACCCCGGGACCCCGCACACTCCGCCCCCGGCAAACCCAGCCCCGTGGGGGTCGGGGAGATTGAGGCGAGCAAAATCCAGCCCCTCCGGCGATTGAGGAGCGGGGGTTCGGGGGCTGGCCCCCGACGAGGGCCCGACGCCGGGCAGGGCGGCCCTTACACCAGACCCGCCCCCTGGCAAGGACTCGCACCGACAGAAAAGGCAGGCAACACATGGACGACAGCTTCCGCGCCGAGTCCCGCGCCTGGCTACAGGCGCATCTCGGCGACGAGCCCCCCGCCCCCCGGGAGTGGGAGCGCCGCCTCGGCGAGGGCGGCTGGATCGGCCTCGGCTGGCCCGAACCCGGCTACGGCAACCGCACCGCCACCCTTGCCCAGCAGATCGTCTGGGCCGAGGAGTACGCCCGCTCCCGCGCCCCCGCCCGGCTCGGCCATATCGGCGAGAACCTTCTGGGGCCCACCCTCATCGCCCATGGCTCCCCGGAGCAGAAGGCGCGTTTCCTCGGGCCCGTCGCCCGGGGCGAGGAGATCTGGTGCCAGGGCTACAGCGAACCCGGCGCCGGATCCGATCTGGCCGGGGTCGCCACGGCCGCCGTCCGGGACGGCGACGGCTACCGGGTCACCGGGCAGAAGATCTGGACCTCGTTCGCCCATGAGGCGAACTGGTGCTTCGCGCTGGTCCGCACCGACCCCGGCGCCGCCCGCCACCGCGGCCTCTCGTTTCTGCTCATCCCCATGGACCAGCCCGGTCTGATCGAGATACGCCCCATCCGCCAGATGACCGGGACCAGCGAGTTCAACGAGGTCTTCTTCGACGGAGCCCGCGCCCTCGCCGCCCATCTCGTCGGCGGCGAGGGCAACGGCTGGCGCGTCGCCATGAGCCTGCTCGCCCTGGAGCGCGGCGTGTCCACCCTCGTACAGCAGATCGGTTTCGCGGAGGAGCTGGCGGAGGTGGTGCGGACCGCCGTCGCGAGCGGGGCGGCTGGCGACCCCGTCCTCAGGGACCGTCTCGTACGCCAGTGGGCCGAGCTGCGGACCATGCGCTGGAACGCGCTGCGCACCCTGGGCGGCGGCGGGGACACGGGCGCACCCAGCGTCGCCAAACTGCTGTGGGCGGGGTGGCATCAGCGGCTGGGGGAGCTGGCGATGGCCGTACGGGGGCCGGTCGCCGCGACCGGCCCGTACGACTGGAGCGAGCACCGGCCCTATGAACTCGACCCCGTCCAGCGGATGTTCCTCTTCTCCCGGGCCGACACCATCTACGGCGGTTCGGACGAGATCCAGCGCGAGATCATCGCCGAGCGGGTGCTCGGCCTGTCGAGGGAGCCACGATGAGAGGTGTCGTCTTCGACGGCGAGCACGCCCGGGTCGTCGGTGATCTGGAGATACGCGATCCGGGCCCGGGTGAGGTGCTGGTCGCCATCGCCGCGGCCGGACTCTGCCACAGCGATCTGTCGGTGCTCGACGGCACCATTCCGTTTCCGGTTCCGGTGGTGCTCGGGCATGAGGGCGCGGGGGTGGTCGAGGCGGTGGGGCCCGGGGTGGGCCATATCGTGCCCGGCGACCATGTGGCGCTCTCCACGCTCGCCAACTGCGGTGCCTGCGCCGACTGCGACCGGGGCCGTCCCACCATGTGCCGCAAGGCGATCGGCAGACCCGGCCGGCCGTTCCGCCGGGGCGGCGAGCAGCTCTTCCAGTTCGCCGCCAACTCCGCCTTCGCGGAACGCACCATCGTCCGCGCGGTCCAGGCGGTGCGGATTCCGCGGGACATTCCGCTGAGCTCCGCCGCGCTGCTGGGATGCGCGGTGCTGACCGGGGTCGGGGCCGTGCTGAACCGGGCGCGGACCGGCCGGGGTGAGAGCGTCGTCGTCATCGGCGCGGGCGGCGTCGGGCTCAATGTCCTCCAGGGCGCGCGGATCGCGGGCGCGCGGACGATCGTCGCCGTGGACTTGAGCCCGGCGAAGGAGGAGCTCGCCCGGCGCTTCGGCGCGACCGAGTTCCTGACCTCGGCGGCGGATGTGCGGCAGGCGCTGCCGACCGGGGCGGACCATGTCTTCGAGTGCGTCGGGAGCACCGCACTGATCCGGCAGGCGGTCGAGCTGCTCGACCGGGGCGGGCAGGCGATCCTGCTGGGGATGGTCCCGCCGACGGCGGAGGCGTCCTTCCCGCCCGCGGCCATGTTCCTCGACAAGTCCATTCTGGGCTGCCGTTACGGCTCCTCCCGGCCGCAGCACGACATCGCGCTGTACGCGGACCTCTACCGGCGCGGAGAGCTGCTGCTGGACGAGCTGATCACCGGGGTGTATCCGGTGGAGGACTTCGCGAAGGCGGCGGAGGACGCCCGTCAGGGGCGGCTGGCGCGGGGGGTGCTCACGTTCTAGCAACCCCCTTCCGGTCTGCGGGCCCTCAGGTCCTGCGGGCTTTGAGGCTCTGCCGGCCCTCAGGCTCTGCCGGCCCTCAGGCTCTGTCGGCCCGGAAGGTGCGGCGGTAGGTCGTCGGCGGCACCCCCAGCGCCGACTGGAGATGCTGCCGCATCGACTGCGCCGTACCGAACCCGGCGCTCCGCGCCACCTCGTCCACCGACAGATCCGTGGACTCCAGCAGCTGCCGGGCCCGCTCCACCCGCTGCTGGGTCAGCCACTGCCCCGGGCTCACCCCGACCTCCTCCCGGAAGCGGCGGGTGAAGGTCCGTACGCTCATCGACTCCTGCTCGGCCAGATCCCGTAGCTGAATCGGCTGGTGCAGCCGCCCCAGCGCCCAGCCGCGCGCGGCCGAGGTGGTCGCCAGCTGCGGCTCGGGCACCGGCCGGCGGACGTACTGCGCCTGCCCGCCGTCCCGGTGCGGAGGCACCACACTGCGCCGGGCCACGTCGTTGGCGATCGCCGAGCCGTGGTCACGGCGTACCAGATGCAGACAGAGGTCGATTCCGGCCGCGACGCCCGCTGAGGTCAGCACGTCCCCGTCGTCCACGTACAGCACATCCGGATCGACCCGGACGGAGGGGAACAGCCGCTGGAAGCGCTCGGCCCAGCTCCAGTGGGTGGTGGCGGGCCGCCCGTCGAGATATCCGGCCGCGGCGAGATAGAAACCGCCGGTGCAGATGGACGCCATCCGGGTCCCCGGCCGGATCCGCGCGAAGATCTCGGCGAGCGGGCCGGGGAGCCGTCCGTCGCGGAAGAGGACATCGGGCTCGTACGCGGCCGGGACGAGCACGGTGTCGGCGGTGGCGAGGGTCTCGGGGCCGTGTTCCACATACACCTCGAAGTCGGCCTCGGTGGGCACAAGACCGGGTACGGAGGTGCAGGTGACGACCGTGTAGAGCGGGTCGCCCGCCGGGGAGAAGGCCCGGCCGAAGATCCGGTGCGGAATGCTCAGCTCAAAGGGGATGACCCCGGGGAGCGCCAGAACGACGACCCGGTGGGCACGGCTGGTGCGTTCGGATGGCATGGCCCGATCCTAGCGAAAGGTGTCCTTCGGGCCACTCGATGACGGGGACCGCTCCCCGGATGCTGAACAGCGTGATCGCCTCTCTCCGTATCCACCGTGCCTGGTCCGTCGCCGCCGTCACCTTTGTGACGATCATCGGCGCCGCCGCCTTCGCCTCCCTCCCCGGGCTGCTCATCGACCCGCTGCAAGGGGAGTTCGACTGGTCGCGCGGCGCGATCGGCTTCGCGGTCTCGGTCAATCTCGCGCTGTACGGGCTGACCGCGCCGTTCGCCGCGGCGCTGATGGACCGCTTCGGCATACGCCGGGTGGTCGCCGTGGCCCTCACGGTGATCGCGGCGGGCTCGGCGCTGACCGTGGTGATGACCGAGCCCTGGCAGATGGTCCTCTACTGGGGCGTGCTCGTCGGGCTCGGCAGCGGCTCGATGGCGCTGGCGTTCGCCGCGACCGTCACCAACCGCTGGTTCGCCGAACGGCGGGGGCTGGTCACCGGCATCCTGACCGCCGCCGGGGCCTCCGGGCAGCTGCTCTTCCTGCCGCTGCTCTCCTGGCTGGTGGAGGACCACGGCTGGCGTCCGGCCGCGATCACCGTCGCGCTCTCCGCGCTGGCCGTCGTCCCCTTCGTCTGGCTGCTGCTGCGCGACCACCCGGCCGATGTGGGCCTCGCGGCCTACGGCGCGAAGGAGTTCACGCCCAAGCCGGCCCCGGTGCCGGGCGCGGCCCGCCGCGCGGTGACGGTCCTCCTCCGGGCGGCGCGCACCGGCCCGTTCTGGCTGCTCGCCGGGACCTTCGCCATCTGCGGCGCGTCGACCAACGGCCTGGTGAAGACCCACTTCGTGCCCGCGGCCCACGACGATGGCATGGCGGTCACGACGGCGGCCTCGCTGCTGGCGGTCATCGGCGTCTTCGATGTGATCGGCACCATCGCCTCGGGCTGGTTCACCGACCGCTTCGACACCCGCAGACTGCTGGCGGTGTACTACGCGCTGCGGGGTGTGAGCCTGCTCTTCCTGCCGATGCTGCTGGCCCCCTCGGTCGAGCTCCCGATGATCTTCTTCATCGTCTTCTACGGACTGGACTGGGTGGCCACCGTCCCACCGACGATCGCCCTCTGCCGCGAGCACTACGGCGACGACAGCGCCATCGTCTTCGGCTGGGTCCTCGCCTCCCACCAGGTGGGCGCGGCGATCGTCGCCTTCGCGGGCGGCGTGGCGCGCGATGTCTTCGGCTCGTACGACGTGGTCTGGTACGCCTCCGGGGCCCTGTGCGCGGTGGCGGCCCTGCTGGCCCTGGTGATCAGGGCCCGCCCACTGCCGCCGGCCCCGGTCGCGGAGCCCGGGGCGGATCCGGCTGCCGGCCTGGCGGCCGTCAGCCCTTTCGCTGAGAAGTGAGCGACCGGTCACGCAAAGTGGGTACGGTATGGGCGGGGCCAAGCGGTATGCGCTGTTTACAGCTCTGGATCGGAGGCGACCGTGGCCGTCACGAAACAGTCCGACTCGCGTCTGCGTGAGGTCATTGAATCCCAGGGCTGTACCTACGAGGCGCTCGCCGGAGACGTCCGGCGTATCGCCGCCGAGAACGGCGAGACCGTCCAGACGAACAAGTCCGCCATATCCCACTGGGCCGGCGGCAGCAGGGCGCCCTCCGGGCGGACCGGTCAGTATCTCGCCGAGGCGCTCTCCCGCCGCTCGGGCCGTGTCGTCACCCCGGTGGAGATCGGTCTGCGCGCTCCCGAGGAACCGGCCATGGACGGTCGTGATCCGGTGAGCGCCGCAACCGACCCGGGGCGAGCGGATGTCGAGCGCCGCCGCTTCCTGGCAGTCGCCGCGTTCACCACGGCGGGTGTTGTCATGCCGCCGGCCTATGACCATGAGGCGACGGCCCGGATGCTCCGTGCCCGTACGGGGCGGGTCGTGGTGGGTGCGGCCGATATCGGGGTCGTACGTGGGATTACTGCGGCATTCAGTGCCGCTGACGAGCGATTGGGCGGCGGTCACGGCCTCACCACCGTCACCGCCTATCTCGCGGACACGGCCGCACCCATGCTGCGTGCGCGTTTCTCTTCCGAAGCAGTACGCGAAGACGCCTTCGGCGCGGTCGCGGAGCTGGCGTATCTGGCGGGCTGGAAACACCACGACCTCGGCCAGGCGGACGCGGCACAGCGCTACTACCAGGTCGGGTACCGCCTCGCCTGCGAA
This sequence comes from Streptomyces jumonjinensis, assembly GCF_009600885.1. GTDB lineage: Bacteria > Actinomycetota > Actinomycetes > Streptomycetales > Streptomycetaceae > Streptomyces > Streptomyces jumonjinensis. Next base: position 17,601 of record NZ_VCLA01000080.1, on the reverse strand, counting down.
GCCGACCCGTACGGTCACGCCGCCTGGATGATGCGCTCCCTGGCTCTCCAAGCCCTGAAGCTCAAGCAGTCACACCACTGCGTGGACCTCATCGAAAGCGCGCTCACCCGCGGGCTCGGGCGTGTGGACGGTCAGACCGAGGCGCTTCTCCACATCACCCATGCCCGCGCATGTGCCGCTGTCGGCGAGCGGACCCGTGCCACCCGCGCTCTGCTGGCCGCCGAAGACGCGCTCCTTCGCGCCGATGGTCCACAGCCGGAGTACTCCCGTGTCAGCGGCCCGGCCGTCGGCACGGTGGCCAGCCACACCGCCAGGGCGCTCACCGAAATGAAGGATTTCATCGGCACGGAACAACAGCACCGGGACGCGCTCACCCGCTGGGACCCGGAGAAGTACAAGCGTGTCCATGCCCTCACCTACGCCGATCTCGGCGACAGCCTCGCCGCCCAGGCGCGCGCTGACGAAGCGGTCTCAGCCTGGAGCCAGGCCCTCAACCTCATGGAAGGCATGTCCTCCGAGCGCACCCGCAAGGCCATCAGTTCGCTCCGCCCCACGCTCGCGGTCTATCAACGGCGCGGGGTGCCAGGAGCCGCCGAACTCGCGCGCTCTGCGCGGGCGGCGTTCGCTTGAGGTCCCGGCAATCCGCTGAGGCACCTGATGGTTGCCCGGTGTGACCTTGCTGGACGCGGATAGGGCGGCAGGATCTGGTCATGAGGCTTTTGATTCTGGGCGGCACGTGGTTCCTCGGCAGGCATCTGGTGGATCGGGCGCTCGCCCGTGGCTGGGAGGTGACGACGTTCAACCGGGGCCGTTCCGGATCCGACGCGCCTGGTGCCGTGGCGGTGCGTGGGGACCGTACGGCCGTCGGGGATGTTCGCAGGCTCGCCGGGCACGGCCCCTGGGATGTTGTGATCGACACCTCCAGCACGGATCTCGCGCCCAGGGAGGTGCTGCTGGCCACTTCGGCGCTGCGCGATCAGACCGCGCGATGGGTGCACATCTCCACCGTCTCGGTGTACGCGGGCTGGCCGCACGAGCGCCTGACGGAGGATTCGGCTCTTCTGGAATGCCCCGCCGACGCGGACGGGACCTACGGCTACACCGGTGAGGACGGCAGCCCGACCGTCTACGGCTTCCAGAAGGCAGGAGGCGAACGAGCGGTCAGTGAGGCTCTCGGCGCTCGGGCTGTCTTTCTGCGCCCCGGGGTGATCCTGGGGCCTGGTGAGTATGTGGGCCGGCTTCCCTGGTGGCTGCGTCGCGCCGCGCGGGGCGGGCGCTTTGTCGCTCCGCGTCCGGCGGGCCGCCGCATTCAGCCGGTGGACGTGCGTGACGTCGCCGAGTTCGCACTCCAGCAGGCTGCGGGCGACGGGGGCGGCAGCTACAACGTGGCGCATCCGGAGGGCATCACATTCGAGGACTTCGTGGCTGTGTGCCTCGATACGACGGGCGGCGCCGGAAAGCCGGTCTGGGTGGAGCCGGGGGTGCTGGCGGAGCAGGCGGTCGAGCAATGGACCGAGCTGCCGCTGTGGCGCACGCACGCGGGTGTGTGGTCCGTGGACTCCCGCCGCGCGGTGTCGGCCGGGCTGCGCTGCCGACCGGTGGCCGACACCATCCGGGACACCTGGGCATGGCTGGCGGCGGACGGGCGTCCCGTGGACCACCCGCGATGGGCGGAGCACGGCATCGCCCCGGAGAAGGAGGCGAAGATTCTCGCCTCCCTCTGATCAGGCTTCGAGCGCGAGGACCTCCGGCAGCCCGCCGCCTATCTGCCGGGCCGCTGACGACTGGATGAAGGTCTCGATCCGCTCGCTGAGCTCGGCAGGCAGGGGCGAGCCGTGGAAGCGCGGCTGGGAGAGCAGCCGGCGAAGGCGGGCCGCACGCGTCAGCAGTCCGGTCGCCCGCTGCTCTCCGGGTACGGTCCACAGGGGTTCCAGGGCCACGGCCGCACCATCGACGTCATCCGACATGAGGCGTGCCAGGGCGAGGTCGGCGGCTGCGGAGCCCAGTACGGCCGCCGACCGGCTGCCGGACGGGCGCGTTTGAATCAAGGTGAGGGCCTGGCGGGCGGCGGCTTCGGCCTGCACTCCGTCGCCGATGAGCAGCGCGGTGGAACTGTTGGACATGGCCAGCCGCTCGGCGGTGAAGCCGAATTCTCCTCCGACGCCGTCGTGCAGATCGTCGCGGTGACCGTACCCGTCCTCCTGGGACAGCCGGATGGCACGCCGCGCGGACACCGTGTCGCCGAGATGAGCGTGGGCGCGTCCCTCGATGGCCCGGAGCCGGCGCGTCGCGACATCTCCCAGTCCACCCCGGGTGAGCGCGCGATGCGCGAGGGAGAGGGCGCGGGAGGGCTCGGCCGAGAAGTAGGCGATATAGGCGAGGCAGCCTTCGGCATAGGCGATCAGTGGTTCGAACCGAGCGCTTTCCCCGTACAGAGCCGCCGTACGGGCAAGACGCCGCGCCCCGGCGAGGGAACCGAGATCGAATGCGGCCACGGCGAGGAGCGCGACCGATTGCCCTGACAGAACGAGTAGTTCCTGTTCCTGAGCGGGAACCCTTGTCAGGTCTCGCTGCTCCTCCATCTCCCTTCGTAGACGCTGAGCCCTGCGCCACATCTCGAAAACCGGCCGCTCGTGATATTCCCGTGCGAGTGATACCGCGTCGTCACGGAGCTGGTCGATGATGGTGTCGGAAATGGATACGGAAGCGATGGCTCCGGCGTCATCCTGGGCTTCGCGTGCGGTCATGGCGATCTCGTCTTCCATCGTGAATGTATGGACGCCGGGGTCTGCGGCGACAGGGGGCGGCGCGAAGAGATCCGCGACCGGAACATCGAACATCGCTTCCAGGGCACGGCAGGTATCAGGTCCCGGATAGCCCTTGAGTTTGCCGCCCGTCCAGCGCCGGAACTGGGTTTCGCCCACGGTCGGATTCCGTGTCCCTTTTCCGAACAGTTTTGCGGCCGTGGCGTTGAACGTTCTTTCGAAATCCGTGTAGCGCCACTTGCGCTGGTCCACCAGCACCTTCAGTAGCGTCTTCGGTGGATGCCGCAAATCGCTCTCACCTCCGAACCTTTCGAGCGTAGGCGCTTGGGCGACCTTTCTCGACGAAGGAAATACCACTCGCCCACCACAGGGCAACAGGGCGCGAATAGAAGCCACTTCAAAGCTACCCACGCGCCATTCCTGTCACTCGGAAGAGTCCGGAAGGCCACTCGCTGGGGCATGGCGGAGTCACCTGCGATGGGGCGACCCTGAGCGGCACCGTCACTGAGCGTGCCGAATCGGCCACAGACGCGGAAGCAGGTATTCCCGTGAGACATCACATCTCCCACGCCCACGTGGTGGCCGTGCACTCCGACACCCACGGCACGCGGGCTGCTACGGGGATCGCCGCCCTCGCCCCCGTCGGCCCGGTGACGCCTCAACAGGCCGTCGCCTCAGGTCAGGAGGCGGACGGTTTCGAAGTGACTCTGCGCCGAACCGCGAACCCCGGCGAGCCGATGACGGACCGGGATCTGCGACTCCCCGGCCAGTTGCGGCGAATCGTACGGGCACATCTCAACCAGTGGGGGATCGGCGTCGGTATCACCGAGACGGCAGAACTACTGGTCTCCGAACTCGTCGCCAACACCCTTCAGCACGGGACGGATACGAACGGTGAATTCAGGGTCCATGTGTGGTGCGCCGGCCAGTGCGTCCGTATGGAGGTGGGCAACGGCGGCCCGCTGAACCCGGCCCCGCGCCCCGCCGTGCCCCCGACCGTTGATGCCGCCGATCTGTCGGAGAGCGGGCGCGGCCTGGCCTTGGTCGACGCGCTCGCCGACGACTGGGGTATCTCGCCCGACGGGGCCCTCACCTGGTGTGTCCTGGCCATCCCCGGCGGTGAGTGATGTTCAAGGGTGAGATCCGGGGTGAATTGGGCGAGGTTCGCGAGCGGAAGGCCCGCACCCCTGGTCATATCCCGTACGGGACGGAGGCCACCCGGCCCCGCCCGGGGCCCGCCATGGGTCCGGACCCGTGCCCGGAGGCTGCGGCCGACATCCCGCAGGGTTGTCTCCAGAGCCGGGCCGAGCTCCTTCCGGACGGACGCGTACGCATCGAGCCCGGGCGACCGACCCGAAGACCGGGCACCCGGGACATCTGGCCGGACATGGTCATGGTTCCCCGGCTGATGACCACGGCGCTGACGGTCCTGGAGCGGGTCGCGGCCGAGGGGCGAGACGGGTGACTCCTGGCGGCAGACGGCCGGGGTGCGTGCTGGAGCTGCTGGGGCGCACGGCGGGATGCGGCGCGGGCGGCCCGGTCGGATGCCGGACCGTGTCCCGGGCGCGGGCGGGTCACGGCACCAGCCGGCGAAACACCCCCCGGTGAAAGACCAGCGGCTCCCCCGCCCCCACCGTGTCGAGGGCCTCGACGCGCCCCACGACGATCAGATGGTCGCCGCCGGTGTGCACCTGCTGGATGGTGCAGTCCACCCAGGCCGGTGCGCCCGCCAGCAGTGGCGAACCGGTGGCCGGGGACGGGCGGTGGGGCACTCCGGCGAACTTGTCGGTGCCGCTGGCCGCGAAGTTGCGGCAGAGTTCGCCCTGGTTCTCGCCCAGGACGTTGGCGCAGAACACCCCGGCGCGGGCGATGCGCGGCCAGGTCGTCGAGGTGCGGCCCACCATGAAGACCGCCAGCGGCGGATCGAGCGACAGCGACGAGAACGACTGGCAGGCGAAGCCGGCCGGGCCGCTTCCGTCGTCGGCGGTGATGACGGCGACGCCGGTGGGGAAGGTCCCGAGCACCCGCCGGAACTCCGCCGGGTCGAGCGGCAGCCGCTCGTCCTCGCGGACGGCGCGCAGCGCGGGGCACGGGGCCGCGCCGGACGGCGCTCCGGTGTGGCACCGGAGATAGCGGACGGCGGTGGCGGCCATGGCTGCGTGTCCCATCACACCGACCATTGAAACTGACGGATCGTCAGATAGGAAGCCCTGGCCGCCGTCGGCGGAAAGTCCCGGGAATAGCATCGGCGGTATGCGACATATCTGGTCATCCCGCATACCGCGCTGGTCTCCCCAGGACACCACCCTGGCCACGGCGGTCAGCACCGTGCAGATCGCGGTCGCCGGTACGGCCTGGCTGATCACGACGACGATCGCCCGCGACGACCACGGCATCGCTCAGCCCGTGCTGGGCTGGCTCTGCCTCCTGGTGGCGAGCCCCTTGGTGCTCCCGGTCGCGGGGCTGCTGTACGCGGTCCTCCTCCCCCTGCCGGTCGCGGCGATCGCCCCCTGGGCGGCCCGGCGGGCGCGCGGCCCGGAGTGGGGGTGGCGGGCCCTGCTCACCGCCGTGTTCGCCGCTGTCCACGCCCTCCCGTGGGCCTGGCTCGGCGCGGGATATCCCGTCGCCTGGGCCTGGATCGCCGCCGGGGCCGTACCGCCGATGCTGGCCGTCGACCGAGCCCGCCGGCGTACGGAGCCCGTACGGAGGGTCTGGCGGTGGACGGCGGCGGCGACCGCGCTGCTCGTTCCCGCGACCGTCGCCCTGCTGGCCCTCGCCACGAAGGCGGGCGTGCTGAAGGAGTACGAGCCGCCGGAGCTGACCGCCGCCGAGCTGGCCGGGGAGTGGGCGGGCCCCGGCGACGCACGGCTCAGCCTCGGCGCGGACGGCCGGGCCGCCTTCGCCGATGTGCCCGCCGCCGCCGACGACTCCCTCTGCGACGGCGCCGGCCGCTGGTCCCTGGACACCAGCGGCCACCGGGACGAGATCCTTCTCGGCACGGGCGACTGCGGCGGCGAGATCGCCTGGCTGATCGGCGGTACGGAGAAACGCCCCGAGCTCTCCGTCTTCCTCGGCGACCCCGACGCCGGGGACCTCGTCATCCTCACCCGGCAGGGCGGCGACGGCTAGCTGGTCTGCGGAAGCGGAGTCAGTTCCGGCGTCCACGCCGCGCTGTGGCTGCCGGAGCGTGAGATCGGGGCGAAGGCGGCAACCGATGTGGAGTACCTGCTGGAATACGAGCGCCGGGGACCGGTGATGCGTACCCGCGACTGAACGCCGGCCCCGCCGACTGTTGCCGGTCCCGACGGCCGCCCTGCCGCCCCGCCGCCCCGGCGGCGCCGTGGGGGACGGCCGCGCCTTTGGCCGGAACGAGCGTCGCCCTGCGCCCCTGAGCGCGGACATACTCGCTTCGGCCCGGCTCTCCTCATCGCTCTCGGGCCTCTTGCACGTGTGGCAGCAGTTCTCCCGACCTGGAAAGCGTCGACGAAGGGATCGCCCATGCGCACCAAACTCGCCAAGGCCGGCCTTGCCCTCGCCCTGGCCGTCAGCGGCCTTGCCCTCGCCCCTGCGGCCGGGGCCGCACCCGCCGCACCCTCGGCCGCACCGGGTGCGATCGCCCTCGCACCCGGCTTCTACGCCGGCGGCACCTGGCAGATCTACCAGAGCAACAGACAGGTGGTCACGGTCAATATGACGCAGGACAGCAGCGGGCGGCTCTACGGCAGCGCGTACCACGGCAGCACCTCCGCAACGATCGAGTACGGCGCGGTGGTGGACGGAACGTCCATCAGCTTCAACCTGAGCTGGTCGAACGGAGCCAGAGGCAGATACACCGGCCAACTGGGCGCCGACAGACGGCTCTCCGGCATCACCTTCGACCTGAACCACCCGTCGAGTCAGGCGACGTGGTCGACGACCCGCGTCTTCTAGTGCTGCAATCACACACACCTGTGATTGCAGTACCAGCCGTCGCCGCGGCCGGGGAGAAACTCCCGGCCGCCCGGCCTGCGCTCATGGTGGAATGCCGTCCATGGCGACACTCCTCGACAAGGCCCGGCTGTTCCGCTCACTCCACACTCCCGGCAGGCCGGTGATCCTGCCCAACGCGTGGGACGCCGCCTCGGCGCGCGTGGTCGCGGACTCCGGCGCTCTCGCGGTCGCGACCACCAGCGCGGGCGTCGCATGGTCGCTCGGCCACGGCGACGGCGACCATCTCGGCCGTGACCAGGCGCTCGCCGCGCTCGCCCGCATCACGGCGGCCGTCGCCGTCCCGGTCAGCGCCGACATCGAACGCGGTTACGCCGCCGACCCGGCCGGGGTGGCCGAGACCGTACGGGGCGTGCTGGCGGCCGGGGCCGTAGGCGTCAACCTGGAGGACACCCTGCGTCCCGTCGCCGAGCAGTCCGAACGGATCGCGGCGGCGCGCGGCGCGGCGGACGAGGCCGGGATCCCGCTGTTCGTCAACGCCCGCATCGACACCCACCGTCTGCCGCCCGGCGACCGTACGGCGTGGCTGGAGGAGACGCTGACCCGGGCCCACGCCTACGCCGAGGCCGGAGCGGACGGGATCTTCGTCCTCGGCGCGCTGGACGCCGGGACGGTCAAGAACCTGGCCGCCGCGTCGTGCCTGCCCGTGAACGTCGCGGTGGGCCCCGGGACGCTGTCCGTGTCCGAGCTCGCCGAGGCGGGGGCGGCCCGCGTCAGCGCGGGCTCGTCGATCGCCGAGGCGGCGTACGGGCTGGCCGGACGGGCCGCCCGCGAACTGCTGACCCAGGGCACGGCGACCGCCCTCGACGGCGGATTCGCCTACGCCGCCCTCAACGCCCTGCTCCTGGCGGACACCCCCGACGCTCCCGACACTCCCTAGCGCCCCCGGTACTCGGGGCTCCGCCGCTCCACGAAGCTCGCCACCCCTTCCTGGGCGTCCCGCGTCGTCATGTTCAGCTCCTGGGCCATGGCCTCCGACGCGAACGCCGTCGCCCGGTCCGACTCCAGCGACGCGTTCACCAACTGCTTGGTGAGCGCCAGTGCCCGGGTCGGCCCCCGGGCCAGCCGCTCGGCCCACTCCCGGGCCGTCCGCTCCAGCTCGGCCGCCGGTACGACCCGGTTGACCAGCCCGATGCGTGCGGCGTCGGCGGCCGGGAGGGCGTCGCCGAAGAACATCAGCTCTTTGGTGCGCTGGGCCCCGATCAGCCGGGGGAGCAGATACGCCCCGCCGCCGTCCGGGACCAGACCACGGCGTACGAACACCTCGATGAACCGGGCCTCCTCGGCCGCCAGCACCAGATCGCAGGCGAAGGCGAGATGCGCGCCGATCCCGGCGGCGGTGCCGTTCACCGCCGCGATCACCGGTTTCTCGCAGTCCAGTACGGCGGCGATCAGCCGCTGGGCCCCGCGCCGGATCGTCCGGCTCACATCGCCCGCGACGGGCTCCCGGACGGCGGCGGGCCCCCCGCGAAGATCCGCGCCCGCGCAGAATCCCTTACCGGTGGCGGTGAGGACCACCGACCGGACGGCGGGGTCCTCGGAGGCGTCCGCGAGCAGGGCGATGATCCGCTCGCGCTGGTCCCAGGTGACGGCGTTCATGACCTCGGGACGGTTGAGGGTGATCCAGCGGACGCCGTCACGGGTGCGGTCCAGCACCTGGTCGCCGTGGCCAGGAGCGCCGGGAGGCCGGGAACCGGGAGAGCGAGAGCCCGCCGACCCGGAGCCGGACCGGGGAGGAGCGGATTCGGGGCCCTCGGAGCGGTTCACCGGCACACCGCCAGCGCGTCCAGCGCCACCGCCCCCTGCCCGCGCGGCAGCACCATCAGCGGGTTGACGTCCAGCTCGGAGAGCTCGCCCCCCAGCTCCAGCGCCATCCGCTGGACCCGCAGCACCACCTCGACCAGCGCATCCACATCCATCGGCGGCCCGCCCCGTACCCCGTCGAGCAGCGCACGCCCGCGCAGTTCGTCCAGCATCGCCCGCGCCTGGCCCTCGCCGAACGGAGGGACGCGTACGGCCGTGTCCCGGAGCACCTCCACCAGCACCCCGCCCAGCCCCACCGTGACCGTGGGCCCGAACAGCGCGTCCTGGGCGACGCCGACGACCATCTCCACACCGCGCTCCACCATCTGGCAGACCAGGACGCCGTCCAGATCGATGTCCTCGTAGCGCACGGTGTCGGTGAGCTCGCGATAGGCGTCCCGGACCTGGCTGGCGGAGGTGAGACCGACCTTGACCAGGCCGAGTTCGGTCTTATGGGCGAGCCGGGTGCCGGACGCCTTCATCACCACGGGGTAGCCCACCAGCGCCGCTGCCCGCACCGCCGCCGCCGCGCTGGTCACCAGCTGCTCGCGCGGCACCCGGATGCCGTACGCGCGCAGCAGCTGCTTCGCCGCGTGCTCGCTGAGCTGCCGGCCGGGGCGCATCAGGGCCTGCGCCTTACGGAAGGAGGGTGAGAGGGTGCGCGGGGCCTCGTCGAAGGGGGAGCGGTAGTCGCTGGTGAAGCGGTGGTGGTCGAGATAGGCGCGTACGGCGGTGACGCAGTTGCCGAAGGTGCGGAAGGTGGCGACCCGGGACGAGCCCAGCAGGGTCTCCCGATAGGCCGCCTCGGTGCCGAGCGGCGACCCCCACACCACGCACACCAGCTTGTCGGTGGTCTCGGCGGCGTCCACCAGATCCTGGGCCAGCCGGTCGCTCATCGGCGGGAAGGGGCCGGTGATCGGGCAGATCAGCACCCCGATCCCGGGGTCCGCGAGCAGCGCGTCGATGATCTTCCGCCCGCGCCAGTCGCCCACCGGGTGACCGCCGTTGTCGATGGGGTTGGCGACGCTCAGATACTCGGGGATCCATTGATGCAGCTCGCTCTGCTTGGCCTCGGAGAGCCGGGGCAGCGGCAGCCCGGCGGCGGCGGCGAGATCGGCGAAGTGGGCCCCGGTGCCGCCGGAGATGGAGTAGACGGCGACCCCGCCGGCCAGCGGTTTCCGGGCGCGCGCCAGCAGGGCCGAGGTGTCCTGGAGCTCATCGAGACCATCGACGCGGATCACTCCGTACTGCCGCATCGCCGCGTCCACCACCTGGTCCGCCCCGGTGAGCTTGCCGGTGTGCGAGGCGGCCGTACGCGCTCCGGTCTCGGTGCGCCCGACCTTGACGGCGACGACCGGCACCCCGCGCCGGGCCGCGCGGTCGGCGGCGAGCAGAAAGGAGCGGCCGTCCTTGAGCCCCTCGACATAACAGGCGATGGCCCCGACCTCGGGCCGCTCGGCGAAGTACGAGATGAAGTCGGCGGTCTCCAGATCGGCCTCATTGCCGGTGGGGGCCCAGTGCGAGAGCCGTACGCCCAGCTCCTGGAGGGTGAAGACCGGCCGCCCCTGGTGCCCGGACTGGGTGATCAGGGCGATGGCGGGGCCGTCCAGATCGTCGCGGAACCTCTCGAAGGCGTTGAGATTGGTGTTGGGCCCCAGCAGCCGCACCCCCGCCCGCTCCACGGCGGCGGCCAGCCGCCGCTGCGCCTGTGCGCCCTCCTCGCCGGTCTCGGCGTATCCGGAGGCGAAGGCGACGGCGAAGGGGACCTTGGCCTCGGCGAGTTCCCCGATGACGGGCAGCGGATCGCCGACCAGGAGCACGGCGAGATCGACCTGCTCGGAGAGCGCCCCCACGGAGGCCGCGCAGGGCAGTCCGAAGACGGTCTCACGGGTGGGGTGCACGGGGTGGAGCCGCGCTCCGACCCGCTCGGCCCAGTCGATCAGCTGCCGGGTGATCCCGGTATTGGGCCTCCCCTCCCCGTCGGACGCCCCGACGACGGCGATGGAACGCGGCCGGAAGAACCGGTCGAGATCGGGCACGGGCGCGTACAAGGACCGCCCGCTGACATCGATGTCCCCCTCGGTCGCGGTGATCGACGCGGTGTCGTGGATGGCATCACGGGGGTGCTCCCCGCAGGCGACGACGCGTGCGCGGAGGTCGGAGGTGAGGGTGCCGTGAGTAGATCCAAGCATCGCTGAGCCCCGCTCCTGCTCGTTGACTAATAGCTGACGCTCAGTCAGATTACTTAGCTGACTGGCTGTCAGGAAGGTGTCGTACGGGGAAGGCGTCCGCGACGGCCCCGGCCCGTCTGCGGCCAGGCGGCGCCTCGCGGTGCGCGGCCCGGCCGGATGCGACGCGGCCGTCAGTGAGTCCGCCCCTCGGTCCCGTACGCATCCCCGGCGCCGCCCGGCGGCTCTTCGCTGAATGTCATCGCTACCCCCGGTATCGAGGTGATCACGGATGGAGAGCCCACGCTATCAAGGGAGTTGGGCGCGTAGGGCGTCGACCGGAAGCCTTTCGGGGGCGGATTCTCAGCCCCACGCCCCCAGCGCCCCGGAACTGCCCCGCCGGGCGTCGGGTCCTTGTCGGGGGCCAGCCCCCGAACCCCCGCTCCTCAATCGCCGGAGGGGCTGATTTTGGCCCTCTGGGTTTGCCGGGGCGGAGTGTGCGGGGTCCCGGGGTGCGGGGTCCGTCCTCAAACGCCGGACGGGCTGGGTTTGCTGAGGCTGCCCGGAACCCGGGTTGGGTGGGTTGAGGGGTCTCAGGGGAGGGGGCCACGCAGGGGTGGTGCCGGGACGTAAAACGTGATTTTGTGGCGCAAAGGAGGCCCGCCATCAAACAGGGACTGGAAACGCGCCGTAAATCATGAGTCCCGGCACCACCCCGGAGCGGACCCCGGCCCCAGCACACCGCGCCCAGCCCACCCCGAAGCCCCCGGAGCGGACCACGGACCTTGACCCACCGCGCCCAGCCCACCCCGAAGCCCCCGGAGCGGACCACGGACCCCAGCACACCGCACCCCAGCCCCCACCGCACCGCGCCCAGCGGCACCCCGCTCACCCCCGGGCGAGCGCCTTCGCTATCCGGTGGGCGTCCCGCCCCAGCTCCCGGAGCGTCCCGCTGATCGGGTTGGTGAAGCCGGTGAAGTACAGCCCCGGTGCCTGCTTCGGAGTGCGTCCCCCATGGACCACCGGCCGCCCTCGCGCGTCGAGCACCCCGAGGTGCCCGATCATCCCCTCCAGCGCCCGCCGGTACCCCGTTGCCGCTATCACCGTGTCCGGGGTGATCCGGCTCCCGTCCGCCAGGACCGCCGTGTCCGCGTCGAACGACTCCAGCGCCGCGACCGGCTCGACCCGCCCCCTGCGGACCGCGTCGATCAGCCCCGCGTCCTGCACGGGGATCGCCCCTTCCCGGACCCGCGAGTACAGCCCCTTCCGGGGGCGCGGCAGCCCATGGGCGCTCAGGTCCGGGAGCAGTAACCGCGCCTGGATCCGGGAGACTCCGTCGACCAGCCGGGTCGGCAGCCTGCGGACCAGCACGGCCGACCGCTGCGCGGGCCAGCCCGCCGTGGAGCGGCGGACGATGTGCGGGGGCGTGCGCACCGCGAGGCGCACCCGGGCCGCCCCGCCCTCCGTCAGGTCGACCGCGATCTCGGCCCCGGTGTTGCCGACGCCGACGACCAGCACGTCCCGGTCCCGGTACGGGGCAGGGGAGCGGTACTCGGCCGCGTGCAGCAGTTCCCCGGTGTAGGCGTCGCCGCCCGGCCAGTCGGGCAGCCTCGGGGTGTGGTTGTAGCCGGTCGCCACCACCACCGCGCGCCCGGTCATCCGGCGTCCGCCCGTCGCGTGCAGCAGCCAGTCCGCGCCGGCGGTCTCGATACGGGTGACCTCGACGCCGGTGACGATCTCCAGCTCATGGAACTCGGCGTACTTCTCCAGATAGCGGACCATGTCGTCGCGGGACACCCAGCGCCCGAAGGAGCGGGGCATGGCGAGCCCCGGCAGCGCCGAGAGACGCCGGGTGGTGTGCAGCCGGAGCCGGTCGTAATGCCGCCGCCAGGAGTCGCCCACCGCGTCGGATCGTTCCAGGATCACGGCCCGTACGCCCCGGCCGCGCAGCGCCGCCGCCACGGCCAGACCGCCGGGGCCGCCGCCGATGACATAGACGGGCCGGTCGTCCGTCCGGTCGCCGGTGAGGCCGGGCCGCCGCCTCGTGCCGCTCTTCCCGCCTCTGCCCTTTTCACCGGCCATGGGGCGTGAGCCTACTGATCGGTCAACTCGATGGGTCTCGACCACGACGGAAATAGGTACCGAATCGATTACGCGGCAGCGCCTTCCGATCACATCCGTAGGGAAGTTGATCGATCGTGCACACCTCTTGCGCGAGGCGACCCCATCCGCTGAACTGACGTACCGTCAGAGAAGTGATCCGCGCATCGGGAGGTCGGAATGGAGACCGTCTGGCTCACCGGGGCCGAATGGCTCGCCGTTCTCCGGATCGGGCTCGGTCTGTGGTGGCTGGAGAGCTGGCGGCACAAGGACCGCAAGGGCTGGTTCGAGCGCGGGACCGGCATCGCCTGGGCGGCGGATGTGGCGGGCAGGCACCGCTGGGCCCTGGTGCGGGACGGCTTCCGGACGGTGGTCCAGCCACGGCCGAAGCTGATGGCGTACGTCGTCGTCTACGCCGAACTCGCGCTGGGCCTCGGCCTGATCTCCGGGTTTCTGACCCCCGTCGCCCTGATCGGCGGGCTGCTGCTCAATCTGATCTATCTCGTTCTGATGATCCACGACTGGGCCGAGCAGGGGCAGAACGCCATGATGGCGCTGATCTCCCTGGTCGCCCTCTTCGCGATGTCCTGGCAGACCTGGTCCCTCGACCACGCGATCGGACTCTTCTGATGGCCGTCCCGCCCGCCGCCCCCGAGATCGACGCGTTCACCCGGCCGTTCTGGGACGCGGCCGGACGGGGGGTGCTGCTCATCCGGCGCTGCCTGGCCTGTGCCAGGGCGCACCACTATCCGCGCGAGTTCTGTCCGTACTGCTGGAGCGAGGACGTCGACTGGGAGACGGCGAGCGGCCGGGCCGTCCTCTACACCTGGTCCGTCGTCCACCGTAACGATCTGCCGCCGTTCGACGCGCGGGTGCCGTACACCGCCGCCGTCGTCGATCTGGACGAAGGGCCCCGGATGATGACCGAGCTCGTGGGGGGCGCGGAGGGGACGCCGGTCATCGGGATGGCGCTGGAGGTCGCCTTCCGCACGGAGGGGGACGGCATCGCGATACCGCTGTTCCGCCCGGCGGTACGGAGGCGCTGACCGCGCTTGCCCGCCGGTACGGCCCCGGTCCCCGCGCGCCCCCACGCTGGCGCGGCTCAGGGCCAGAGCAGCTCGCGCACCCAGCCGTCACCGCCCTGGACGGAACCCGTCGCGCGGCGGTAGCGCAGCCGGACGTGCTGCCGCCAGGCGTCGCCCTGGAAGAACTCGACCTCGCGGGGCTCCAGCACATACCGCGTCCAGGTCGGCGCCGAAGCGGCCGGCTCGGTCCGCGCCCGCTCCCAGGCCACCGCCGAGGCGTGCGCCAGCTCCGCGCGTGAGCCGAGGACCTCGCTCTGCGCGCCGGTGAGCGCGGCGGCCAGCGCGCCGGTCGAGCGGGCGTGCAGATCCGCCAGGCTCTCCGTGGGGCCCGCCGGTGTCACGGGGCCCCGCACCCGGATCTGCCGCCCCTGCGCGGCCCAGTAGAAGCCGAGCGCCGCATCGGGGTGGGCGGCCAGCTGCCGGCCTTTCGCGCTGGTGGAGTGGGAGGCGAAGTGCCAGCCGTGCGCGTCGGCGTCATGGAGCATCAGGGTCCGGACATCGGGCCGGTCGTCGTCGTCCACGGTGGCGAGCGTCATGGTGTGCGGCTCGGGCTGGCCCGCCGCGACCGCCTCGGCGAACCACTGCTGGAAGAGCGGCAGCGGGGCGCCGGGGGCGGTGGCCGGATCGAAGGACGGGAGGTCGATGTCCCAGACGCGCTGGGCCCGCAGCAGTACGAGGAAGGCTTCATGGGCGTGGAACGGATCCCGTGGCGGGTGCGGCACGGCGCGGCCCCGACCCGGGGCGGAGCCGTCCCGGCTGCCCGCGCTGCGCTCGCTGCCCTGGCTTCCCCGGCTTTCCTGGCGGTCGTTGTCCATTCGCCCAGTGAACACCACTCACCGTGTAGTACTGCGCTTATAGTGGTTAAACCGCTGACGAAGACCGTCGGCGAAGACGACGGAGACGACAGAGACGGCAGGCGTCCGATGCGACAGAACCTGGCCCGCCGCGCCGCGCTGGTGGACGCGGCCATCGAGGTGCTGGCCCGGGACGGCGCGCGCGGACTGACCTTCCGCGCCGTCGACGCCGAGGCCGCCGTGCCCAAGGGCACCGCCTCCAACTACTTCGCCAACCGCGACGACCTCCTCAACCAGTCCGGCGTCCGGATCTACGAACGGCTGCGCCCGGACGAGGCCGTGCTCCGGGCCATGAGCGAGGGCCCGGCGACCCGGGAGCACACCGCGCGGCTCGTCCGGGAGGTGGTGCGGCGGGTCACCTCCTTCCGTGCGGGGTATCTCGCCCTTCTCGAACTGCGCCTGGAGGCCACCCGCCGCCCCGCGCTGCGCGCACTGCTGACCGAGCGGGTCAAGGAGGATGTGGCGGGGAATGTCGCCGGGCATCTGGCCGCCGGGCTGCCCGGTGACGCGGACGCGGTCAGAATGATCTACCTGGCGGTCAACTGGCTGGTGGTGGAGCGGCTGACGCTGCCCGAGGTGTTCCCGGAGGAGGACGCCGGAGATCTGATCACCGCCTTGGTGGAGCGCCTGCTCCCACCGGACGCCTCCTGAGCCGGTACGCCCTGAGCCGGTACGCCCCGAGCCCGCCCCCTGAGCCGGTACGCCCCGAGCCCGCGCCCGTACATCCCCGGACTCACTCCCGCCCCAGCACCACCGTCCCCGAAGAGCAGAACCAGCCGCCGGTGCCCGAGGCCACCGCCAGTCGGGGCAGGGTGCCGTCCGGGCGGTGGGCCTGGTGTCCGCCCGCCTCGCCGCGCAGCTGGCGTACCGCCTCGACCAGCAGGAACAGCCCGCGCATCCCTGGATGGCAGGCGGCGAGCCCGCCCCCGTCGGTGTTCACGGGCAGCGCGCCGCCCGGCCCGATCCGCCCGTTCTCCACGAACGCGCCCCCCTCGCCCTTGGCGCAGAAGCCGAGATCCTCCAGCGTCACCAGGGTCATATAGGTGAAGGCGTCGTAGATCTCGGCGATGTCCATCTCGGCGGGACGGACGCCCGCGCGGCCGAAGGCGAGCCTGCCCGAGACCGCCGCCGGGGAGACGGTGAAGTCCTCCCACTCGGACATGGCGGCGTGGGAGACGTACTCCCCGGTGCCGAGAATCCACACCGGGGCCGTCGCGATATCCGGAACGTAGTCCTCCGCCACCAGCAGCACCGCACAGCCCCCGTCGCTGCGGATGCAGCAGTGCAGCCGGGTGAACGGGTCCGCGATCATCGGCCCGCCGAGGACGTCGTCCACGGTGACCGGGGAGCGGAACATCGCGTCCGGATTGCCCGCCGCGTGCGCCCGCGCCTGGACGGCGACGGCGGCGAGCTGCTCCAGCGTGGTCCCGTACTCGTGCATATGGCGGCGGGCGGCCATCGCGTACTTGGCGATCAGCGTGTGACCGTACGGCGCTTCGAACTGGAGCGGGCCCCGGCCGCCGAGAGCGAGACCGGCGGTGCGCCGTCCCGCTCTGATGTCGGCGCGGGCGGTGGAGCCGTAGACGAGCAGTACGGCGTTGGCGTGCCCGGCGGCGATGGCGTCGGCGGCATGGGCGGCCATGACCTCCCAGGTCGCGCCGCCCACGGCGGTGGAGTCCACCCAGCGGGGCCGGAGCCCCAGATACTCGGCGGCCTCGATGGGCGCGAGAGTGCCGAGCCCGGCCGAGCCGAAGCCGTCCACGACGGAGCGTTCGAGGCCGGAGTCGGCGAGCGCGCGACGGGCCGCCTGGGCGTGCAGGGTGTAGGGGGTGGGTCCGTCGACGCGTCCGCAGTCGGAGAGGGCTATGCCGGCGACAGCGACCTTGCGGGAGGTGGCAGACATGTATCTGACGGTACATCAGATGGAGCGGATGCCGGACGGATCGCGCCCACGGCGTGCGTCAGCCGCCGGTCCCGGACGGATCGCGCCCACGGCGTGCGCCCCGGTGCGCCGGGCGGGTGCGCACGCCTCTGGGCATCTGCCCGCCGCCGCCCTAACATGACGGCCCGTCAGATCGAAGGGACTCCCATGGTCACCGCCCTTCCCGCTCTCACCGCGCGCACCGGCCTCACCCCCGAACAGGACCAGATCCGCCGCACCCTGCGCCGGCTGCTGGCCGAACACTGCGGCCCGGACCGGGTCAGAGCCGCCGCCGCGACCGCGCACGGCTACGACCCCCGGCTGTGGGACCGGCTCTCCGGGGAGCTGGGCCTGCCCGGCCTCGCCGTCCCCGAGGCGTACGGGGGAGTGGGCTGCGGTCTCGTCGAACTCGCCCTGGCCTGCGAGGAGACCGGTCGGGTCCTGCTGCCCTCACCGCTGCTGGCGACCTCGGGGCTGGTCACCCCGCTGATCATCGCGCTCGGCACCGCCGCCCAGCGCGATGCGCTGCTGCCGGATATCGCGGGCTCGGCGCTGACCTGCGCACTCGCCGTCCCGGGCGGCCTCGCGGTCGCGCTGGGGCTGATCGACGACAACGCGCCGGGGGAGTGGGCGGGCGGCGGCCGGTCCGGCGGCGTCCAGGCACGGCCCGCGCCGGACGGCGGGTGGCTGCTGTACGGGGAGGCCGGGCAGGTGCTCGACGGCCACAGCGCCGGGCTGCTGCTGGTGGCCGCCCGCACCGGCGGCTTCCCGCGCGGCCGGACCCTGCTGTTCCTGGTCCGGGCGGGGGCGGCGGGGCTCACCCGTACCCGGCTGACCGCGCTGGACGAGACCCGGCCGCAGGCCCGCGTACAACTGCGCGACTGCGCCGCCGAGCTCCTGGGCGACGACGGCGGCGAC
>NZ_VCLA01000079.1 GCF_009600885.1 Streptomyces jumonjinensis | reverse complement strand
GCTGCGCACCGCGTCCGTGGTCGACGCGACCACGGGCCGGCGGCTGTACGGAAAAGGGGAGGCGGAGCCGATGACCCCCGCCTCCACCATCAAGATCGCCACCGCCGCCGCGGCCCTGACGGCGCTCGGCCCCGATCACCGCATCCCCACCTCCGTCGTCGCCTCCGGCCGTGAGCTGACCCTGGTCGGCGGCGGCGACGCCAGCCTCGACCGGGCCATGCTGCGCACCCTCGCCGAGCGCACGGCCCGCGCCCTGCGCGAGCGGAAGACCGGCTCCGTCGAGCTCGCCTACGACACCTCGCTCTACGCGGGCGATCCGATGCACCCCATCGGCGTGAACGGCAATCTCGCCCCGGTCACCGCGCTGATGGTGGACCAGGGCCGGATCGACGCGGAATCCCGGGGCTCCAGCGAGCGCAGTGACGATCCTGCGGGGGAGGCGGCCCGGACCTTCGCCCGGATGCTGTCGGAGCGGGGTGTTCGCATCACCGCCTCGCCCGCGCCCGGCCGGGCGGCCGACGACGCCCGCGCTCTCGCGGAGGTGCGGTCCCGGCCGCTCTCCGCGCTGGTCGAGCGGATGCTGACGGACAGCGACAACGACATCGCCGAGTCGCTCGCCCGGCAGACCGCCGTCGCGGGCGGCCGGAAGGCGAGCTTCGCGGGCGCGGAGCGGGCCGTACGCGAGCAACTGGCGCGGCTGAAGGTGCCGCTGGCGGGAGCGCGATTCGCGGACGGCAGCGGGCTCGACCGCAAGGGCCGCCTCCCGGCCCGGCTGCTCACCGCCCTGCTGGCCCGGTCCGCCGAACCGGGCCGGCCCGAGCTGCGCACGGTCCTCACCGGCCTGCCGGTCGCGGGCTTCAACGGAACCCTGGAGTCCCGCTACCCCGGCGACTCGCCGGGCACGGGCCTGATCCGGGCCAAGACGGGCACGCTGACCGGGGTCAACACGCTCTCCGGCACCGTGGCGGCCCCGGACGGGCGGCTGTTGGCCTTCGCCTTCCTGGCGGGGAAGACGCCGGCCCGGGACCCGGCCCAGGACGCGCTCGACCGGCTGGCCTCGGCACTGGCGTCCTGAGGCGGGGCGTTCACCGGCCCGCCCCGTCTTGTCCGGGGGTAGCTCTCCGTCTTCCGGTACGCCCGGGTCCGCCGCGGCCGTCCCCGGCGTACTCCGGCGCGGCCCGGCGCACCCCGGCCGCGCTGGTCATGACCGGGCCGACCGGGGCGTACCCGACACCTCACCGCCGCACGGGCCCACCACGTACGGTTGACGCATGACGAGCATCGGTGGTGCCGAGATGGTCGACTGGAATCTCGCGGTGGCGACCGCGACCCGCTTCGTGCGGCCAGGGCCCGACGTGAGCAAGGACGAGGCGCGTGCGGTCGTGGCCGAGCGGCGGCGGCACGCCAAGGCGTCCGAGGAGCATGTGCGCGGGTTCACCCGCATGATCCCCGAGAGTCATGAACCCGAGGACACCCCGATCCTGGTCGTGGACCGGGCCGGCTGGATCAAGGCCAATGTGGCGGGCTTCCGCGAGCTGCTCAAGCCCCTGCTGGACAAGATGCAGGACCGCCGCGCCGGCGGTCCCACGGGCGCGGTGCTCGGCGCGGTCGGCGGCAAGGTCACCGGCGTGGAGCTGGGGATGCTGCTGTCGTTCCTCGCCTCCCGGGTGCTCGGGCAGTACGAGACCTTCGCCCCCGCCTCCCGCGACCTCCCCGCCGGGGTCAACGGCGGCGGACGGCTGCTGCTGGTCGCGCCCAACATCGTCCATGTGGAGCGGGAGCTGGAGGTCGACCCGCACGACTTCCGCCTCTGGGTCTGTCTCCACGAGGAGACCCACCGCACCCAGTTCACCGGCGTGCCCTGGCTCCGCGACCATCTGGAAGGCGAGATCCAGTCCTTCCTCGGCGAGACGGACGTCGACCCGATGACGGTGCTGGAGCGGCTGCGGGAGGCCGCCCAGTCGCTGGCCGGTGCACGCCCCGAGGGAGAGGAGGACGAGAGCGGACGCTCCATCGTCGAGCTCGTCCAGACCCCCGCGCAGCGCGAGATCCTCGGCCGGCTCACCGCCGTGATGTCGCTGCTGGAGGGCCATGCCGACTATGTGATGGACGGCGTCGGCCCCGATGTCGTCCCCTCGGTCGGCGAGATCCGCGAGAAGTTCCAGCAGCGCAGGGCCCGTGGCGCCAG
The DNA here is from genome assembly GCF_009600885.1 of Streptomyces jumonjinensis. Lineage (GTDB taxonomy): Bacteria > Actinomycetota > Actinomycetes > Streptomycetales > Streptomycetaceae > Streptomyces > Streptomyces jumonjinensis. Next base: position 8,379 of record NZ_VCLA01000079.1, on the reverse strand, counting down.
CAGGCTGGATCTGGCGCTGCGCAAGCTTCTGGGGCTCGACGCCAAGCTGCGGCAGTACCGCGACGGAGAGCGCTTTGTACGGGCCGTGGTCGACCAGGTCGGTATGGATGGATTCAACCGGGTATGGACCTCACCCAACACCCTCCCGACCAAGGCGGAGATCGCCAAACCCGCCGACTGGGTCGCACGGGTGCATCGCAGGGCGGATTCGTGAACAGGTCGCGTAACCACGCCCGCGGGGGCCCGGGGGACGCCCCCTCGGGGGCGCAGCATCACCCATCCGAGGGACCCTAGGGCCCTAGGCAGGCGTGCGATGCTCGGGGAACGGCTCGGTTCTGTCACCATCGACGCACTCTCAGTGACCGAACCATCAGCCCGAGGCATCCCCCACCCTCTCCACGAAGGGCACCGGACATGGGTCCCCATCCTGCGGTCGCGGCGATACGCCTGGCGGTCCGCCGCGTACTCCACGACGTACTGACCGAGCACGGCCACCCCACCCCCTCCCGTACCGACCGGGTCGCGCGACTGCGGCAGGCGGCCACCCCCGCCTGCGCCTCCGCGGCCTCCCGGAACGAACGGGTCCCCCTCCCCGCCGCCCCCGCCCCCCTGGTGCTGGTGGCCTGCTCGGGGGGCGCCGACTCCATGGCGCTCGCCTCCGCCCTCGCCTTCGAAGCCCGAAAACTCTCCGTTCGCGCCGGCGGCGTCACCGTCGACCACGGCCTCCAGGACGGCTCCGCGCTCCGCGCCGCCGAAGTCGCCGCCCGCCTCGCCCTCATGGGGCTCGACCCCGTCGAGGCCATCACCGTGCGCGTCGGCCGCGACGGCGGACCCGAGGCCGCGGCCCGCGACGCCCGCTACGCCGCGCTCGACGAAGCCGCCGAGCGCCATGGCGCGGCGGCCGTCCTGCTCGGTCACACCCGCGACGACCAGGCGGAGACCGTCCTGCTCGGGCTCGCCCGCGGCTCCGGGATCCGGTCGCTGTCCGGGATGGCCGCCGTCTCGGGGGAGTACGGCCGCTACCGCCGCCCCTTCCTCCAGCTCGACCGGCAGACCGCCCGCAAGGCATGCATGGTCCAGTCGCTGCCCGTCTGGGACGACCCGCACAACACCGACCCCGCCTACACCCGCTCACGACTGCGCCACGAGGGCCTGCCCGCCCTGGAGAAGGCGCTCGGAAAGGGCGTCGTCGAAGCCCTCGCCCGTACCGCGCAGCTCTCCCGCGACGACGCCGACGCCCTGGACACCTGGGCCGCCGACGCGGACGCCTCCGTACGCGACGAGAGCGGCGAGCTGGAGTGCGCCAAGCTGTACGCCCTGCCGCCCGCCGTCCGCCGGCGGGTGCTGCGCCGGGCCGTGATCGAGGCCGGCGCTCCCGCGGGCTCCCTCTTCGCCCGCCATGTCGAGGAAGTCGACCGGCTGATCACCGCCTGGCGCGGCCAGGGGGCCATCAATCTGCCGGGCCGGGTCGAGGCGCGTCGGCAGAGTGGCAGACTTGTCATCCGGCAAGGCTGAAGCCGCGCACGAGCACGGCGGCTGAGGCCGACCGGGAGTCCCTCGCGGGCTCCCGGATCCCCGGTCCCCGGACCCCGGCAGTTCTGCGCCGGCCCGGGGGCGGCCCCGGAAACCGGCGAGAGAGAAAGCGACCGCGTGAACGAGAAGGACATGGGCACCGACCTCCAGTCGGTGCTCATCACCAAGGAAGAGATCGACGCGAAGCTGGCGGAGCTGGCCGCGAAGATCGACGCGGAGTACGCGGGCAAGGATCTGCTCCTCGTCGGTGTCCTCAAGGGCGCGGTGATGGTGATGGCGGACCTCGCCCGCACGCTCTCCACCCCCGTCACCATGGACTGGATGGCGGTGTCGTCGTACGGCGCGGGCACCCAGTCCTCGGGCGTGGTGCGCATCCTCAAGGACCTCGACACCGACATCAAGGGCCGTCATGTCCTGATCGTCGAGGACATCATCGACTCCGGGCTCACGCTCTCCTGGCTGCTGTCGAACCTGGGATCCCGCGAGCCCGCCTCGCTTGAGGTGTGCACCCTGCTCCGCAAGCCGGAAGCCGCCAAGGTCGCGATCGACGTGAAGTGGATCGGCTTCGACATCCCCAACGAGTTCGTCGTCGGCTATGGGCTGGACTACGCGGAGAAGTACCGCAACCTGCCCTTCGTCGGCACCCTCGCACCGCACGTCTACGGCGGCTGACCGGCCGGGGATCCGGCAGGGGATCCGGACGGTTTCCCGGACGGGTTCCCGGCGGCTCACCCTGGCGGGAACCCGGTGGGAACCAACGCGCGTCTTCCGCCGTTGGACCCTGGGAGGACGGGTTTGTCACCCGTACCGTGCGGTCGTGGCCGCGATGCTGGGGTACCGTCCGAAGAACAGTCTTTTCTCACAGCAGCATTTACCTACGGGCAGGAGGGACGGGGCGATTACCGCTCCGTATGGATGGACGTGAAGCGATACTTCCGTGGGCCGGTCATGTGGATCGTGCTGGCCGTCCTCGCCGTGGTCGTGTTGATGCAGGTCGTCGGCTCGTCGGGCGGCTACAAGACAGTGGACACCGGCCAGGTCGTCCAGGCGATCGACAAGAACCAGGTGGATCAGGTCAAGCTGACCACCGGCGATGAACAGATCATCAAGGTCGACCTGAAGGACGGCCAGAAGGTCAAGGGCAGCGACAAGATCCAGGCGAGCTACATCGGCACCCAGGGCGCCGACCTCGCCGACAAGCTCCAGACCAAGTTCGAGAACGGCGACATCCCCAAGGGATACACCGTCTCTCCGTCGAAGCAGAGCCCGTTCATCTCGGTGCTGCTCTCCCTGCTGCCCTTCGTCCTGATCGTGCTGGTCTTCCTCTTCCTGATGAATCAGATGCAGGGCGGCGGCTCCCGAGTGATGAACTTCGGGAAGTCCAAGGCCAAGCTGATCACCAAGGACACCCCGAAGACGACCTTCGCCGATGTGGCGGGGGCGGACGAGGCCGTCGAGGAACTGCACGAGATCAAGGAGTTCCTCCAGGAGCCGGCGAAGTTCCAGGCCGTCGGCGCGAAGATCCCCAAGGGCGTGCTGCTGTACGGCCCGCCCGGCACCGGCAAGACCCTGCTCGCCCGCGCCGTCGCGGGTGAGGCGGGCGTCCCGTTCTACTCGATCTCCGGCTCCGACTTCGTCGAGATGTTCGTCGGCGTCGGCGCCTCCCGGGTGCGCGACCTCTTCGAGCAGGCCAAGGCGAACGCCCCGGCGATCGTCTTCGTCGATGAGATCGACGCCGTCGGCCGGCACCGTGGCGCGGGCCTCGGCGGCGGTCACGACGAGCGCGAGCAGACGCTCAACCAGCTGCTCGTCGAGATGGACGGCTTCGATGTGAAGGGCGGGGTCATCCTGATCGCCGCCACCAACCGGCCCGACATCCTCGACCCGGCGCTGCTGCGCCCGGGCCGTTTCGACCGGCAGATCGCGGTCGACCGCCCGGATATGCAGGGCCGTCTGGAGATCCTCAAGGTCCACCAGAAGGGCAAGCCGGTCGCTCCGGACGTCGACTTGGGCGCGGTCGCGCGGCGTACGCCGGGCTTCACCGGCGCCGACCTGTCGAATGTGCTCAACGAGGCCGCGCTGCTCACCGCGCGCAGCGACAAGAAGCTGATCGACAATCTGTCGCTGGACGAGGCGATCGACCGTGTGGTGGCGGGCCCGCAGAAGCGGACCCGGATCATGTCGGACAAGGAGAAGAAGATCACCGCGTACCACGAGGGCGGTCACGCCCTGGTCGCGGCGGCTTCACCGAACTCCGACCCGGTCCACAAGATCACGATCCTCTCCCGCGGCCGGGCCCTCGGCTACACGATGGTCCTCCCGGAGGAGGACAAGTACTCGACCACGCGCAACGAGATGCTGGACCAGCTCGCGTACATGCTGGGCGGGCGCGCGGCTGAGGAGCTCGTCTTCCACGACCCGACCACGGGCGCGGCCAACGACATCGAGAAGGCCACGACCACCGCTCGCGCGATGGTCACGCAGTACGGCATGACCGAGCGGCTGGGCGCGATCAAGTTCGGCGGCGACAACACCGAGCCGTTCCTCGGCCGCGAGATGGCTCACCAGCGCGACTACTCGGAAGAGGTCGCCGCGCTGGTGGACGAAGAGGTCAAGAAGCTGATCGAGACCGCGCACAACGAGGCGTGGGAGATCCTGGTGGAGAACCGGGATGTGCTCGACAACCTGGTGCTCCAGCTGCTGGAGAAGGAGACGCTGGGCAAGGAGCAGATCGCGGAGATCTTCGCTCCGATCGTGCGGCGTCCGGCCCGGCCGGCGTGGACGGGCTCCTCGCGGCGTACGCCGTCGACGCGTCCTCCGGTGCTCTCGCCGAAGGAACTCGCGCTGACGAACGGTGCGGCGGGCGGCAACGGCTCCGTCGTGTCGACGGAGAAGACCTCGGGGACCTCCGGGACCTCTGGTACCGAGCCGGTCTCCGAGGAGCGTCCGGAGAGCTGAGCGCGCGGCCCGTGCGCCAAGCGGTCACACGGGCCCCGGAATGAACGCCGCGTCCCTCCAGGTTCTAGCCTGGAGGGACGCGGCGTTTGTATGCGCGTGGCCCAGAGCAAGAGGAACGAGGCACAGATGACGGACCCGGTGACGCTGGACGGCGAGGGCGCGGTCGGCGAGTTCGACGAGAAGCGGGCCGAGAACGCCGTGCGGGAGCTTCTGATCGCGGTGGGCGAGGACCCGGACCGGGAGGGTCTGCGGGAGACTCCGGCGAGGGTGGCGCGCGCGTACCGGGAGATATTCTCCGGGCTGTGGCAGCAGCCGGAGGACGTGCTGACGACGACCTTCGACCTGGGCCACGACGAGATGGTCCTGGTGAAGGACATCGAGGTCATGAGCTCGTGCGAGCACCATCTGGTGCCCTTCGTCGGGGTGGCCCATGTCGGGTACATCCCGTCGCACGACGGGAAGATCACCGGGCTGTCGAAGCTGGCGCGGCTGGTGGATGTGTACGCGCGCAGGCCGCAGGTGCAGGAGCGGCTGACGACGCAGATCGCGGATTCGCTGATGGAGATTCTGGAGCCGCGGGGTGTGATCGTGGTGGTGGAGTGCGAGCACATGTGCATGACGATGCGGGGTGTGCGGAAGCCCGGGGCGAAGACGATCACATCGGCGGTACGGGGACAGCTGCGGGACCCGGCGACGCGTAACGAGGCCATGAGCCTGATCATGGCCCGCTGAGCCACCGCCCGATCCCCCGGACGGGGGCCCCGGAGAAGGGCCCGGGCGCAGGTCATCGGGGCCCGGGTGCGGGCCCCGGGGTCAGGCGTGCGCGGGCCCGGGCGCAGGCCATCGGGATCAGGCGTGCGCCGGACCCGGGCCGTTCTCATGGTTGGATTCGCCGTCCTCCGGGAGGCGGCAGACGCGCTCCAGGAAGAAGGCGGCGGCGATCACCGCGATGCCCGCCAGCACGGAGAACCCGGCGTAGAACGCCTGGTCCCGGCGGGAGGGGATGTCCAGCGAGCCCAGCAGGAACACCCCGGTCCCCCCGTACATCCCGCTCACCAGCGCCGCCACCAGCGCGCTCGCCTGGCCGAAGACCACGGCACGCGCCGCCATCAGCGGCTCCACGCCCTTCGCCCCCGGGCGGCGCTCCCGCTGTGCTTTGAGCCGGGTGCGCAGCGAGAGCGCCGTCGCCGTCAGGACCGCCGCGATCGCCGCGAGCACGATCGGCGCGGCCAGCGGCACGCTCGGCAGGGTCCCGAACGACTCCCACAGCCGCGCGCCCGCCCAGGACAGCAGCTCGGCCCCGGCGAAGAGACCGGCCAGCACACCGAGCCGTAGTTGCTTCACCGAGAGAGCCGCCCTTCGTTCGCAGTGTCGAGCCAAGAGCCTAACGACTACTCCGGCAGACGGAGTTCCAGGTCGGCCCGGGCGAGTATGCCTTCTCGGCCGAGCGCGGCCAGCAGCACCGCCACCGCGCCGTGCCCCGGAAGCGATGCGTCCGGGTCCACGTCGTACCAGGGCGCGAGCACGAACACGCGCTCATGAGCCCGGGGGTGCGGCAGCGTGAGCGAGGGATCGTCCGAGACCATGTCCGCGTACGTCACGATGTCGACGTCGATCGTGCGCGGGCCCCAGCGCTCTTCCCGCACCCGGTCGAAAGCCTCCTCGATCGCCTGGCCCCGCTCCAGCAGCGACGCGGGCGGAAGCGTCGTCTTCACCACCACGACCGCGTTGAAGTACGTCGGCTGGGAGCCGGGAGCCACGCCCCATGGCTCCGTCTCGTACACCGGGGAGACCGCCTTGACCCGGACGCCCGGGGTGTCCTCCAGGGCGTCGATCGCGCCCTGGAGGGTCTCCAGACGGTTCCCCAGATTGGAGCCGAGGGAGAGCACGGCCCGCCGGGGGTTGGAGAGGGTCACATCCGCCGCGTCCACCTGCTCGACCACGGAAAGGGGCACGGGCTGCACCGTGGGGTCGCTCATACTCGGCTCCGGGTGATCGTGACGGTCACGTCGTCGAAGGGCACGGTGATCGGCGCGTCCGGCTTGTGCACCACCACCTCGACCTCCTGGACGCCGTCGTGCTTGAGGCAGGTCCGGGCGATCCGCTCGGCGAGGGTCTCGATCAGATCGACCGGCTCGCCCTCGACGACCCCGACGACCTCCTCCGCCACGATCCCGTAGTGCACGGTCTTCGCCAGGTCGTCGTCGGCCGCCGCGGGGCGGGTGTCCAGGCCGAGCACCAGGTCCACGATGAAGGTCTGGCCCTCCTCGCGCTCCCGGGGGAAGACGCCATGGTGCCCGCGGGCCTTGAGGCCGCGCAGCGCGACACGATCCACGCGAATCACTCCTGCTCTCGTAGGTCTGGTGGGCTTCCGGCCATGGATCACCGCTTCCACGGCCGGTGTGCCCATTCGAATCTACCTGCGGGCACCGACACCGCCCGCCCGAGGGGGCCCGCCGCCGGGCCCCGGGGGAGGCCCGATCTCTGCCTCTGCCCGGTGCCGCCCAGGTCAAACGCCTTCCCGGGCCGGTACGGATCGGCGCGAGGTCCTGGGGCCCGATCCATCCGAAACGCCCTAGCCGGGCGACTCCTCCTCGGGCTGGTCGTCCTCGCCGTTCTCCGTCAGCACGGGCGAGCCGTGGTGCGACCAGAGCTTCCAGCCGTCCGGTGTGCGGTGGAACACATTGGTGGCCACCACCAGCTGCCCCATCAGCGGTCCCAGCTCACCGCTCTCCTCGGCGGGGCCGCCGCTGAGGATGTTCTCCGTACAGGTCACCAGCGCGGTGTCCGTGGTGAGGCTGATCTTCACATCGGTCAGGAAGAACTGGATGTACTCCGTGTTCGCCATGATCAGCGCATAGGAGCGCAGCACCTCGCCACGCCCGGAGAGCACCGGCCAGCCGGGGTGGACACAGGAGATGTCGTCGTCCAGCCAGAGCCCCGAGAGCGTTTCGAAATCGCCGCGCTCCATCGCTTCGTAGAACGCGGTGTTGGCTTCCTCGACGAGCTCGATGTCGGTACGGCTCACCGGGCGGCCTCGACGGCGCGCGCGACCCGGACCGCGTCGGCGGTGGCCCGCACCTCGTGGACGCGTACGGCCCAGGCGCCCTCGTAGGCGGCGATGGCGGAGACGGCGGCGGTGGCGGCGTCCCGCTCCCTGGCGCGCGGTGCGGCGCCGTTCTTGGCGAGCACATGGCCGAGGAACCGTTTCCTGGAGGCGGCGACGAGCAGCGGGCGGCCGAGCGCCTGGAAGTCGCGGGTGTGGGCGACGAGGGCGAGATCGTGCGCGGCCTCCTTGGCGAAGCCGAGGCCGGGGTCCAGCACGATGAGCTCGGGGGCGATGCCGCCGTCGACGACCGCGTCCATCCGGGCGCGCAGCTCGGCGATGACCTCGCCGACCACATCCCCGTACACCGCCCGGCTGTTCATGTCCTCGCTGAAGCCGCGCCAGTGCATGACGACGAAGGGGACCTCGGCGGAGGCCACGGCGGGCACCATCGCGGGGTCGGCGAGTCCGCCGCTGACATCGTTGACGAGCACGGCGCCGGCCGCGACGGCGCGGTCGGCGACGGTGGCGCGCATGGTGTCGACGGAGACGGTGACGCCCTCGGCCGCGAGGCCGCGTACGACGGGGATGACGCGGCGGAGCTCTTCCTCCTCGTCCACCCGGCTGGCTCCGGGCCTGGTGGACTCGCCGCCGACGTCCACCAGGTCGGCCCCGTCGGAGACCAGGTCGAGGCCGCGCTTGACGGCGGCGGTGGTGTCGAACCAGCGACCGCCGTCGGAGAAGGAATCGGGTGTCACATTGACGACCCCCATGACCGCGCAGCGATCCCACTCCGGCAATCCGCTCAACGTACTCATACGCCCAGCCTAGGGCCTGTCCGA
>NZ_VCLA01000078.1:25933-34588 GCF_009600885.1 Streptomyces jumonjinensis | reverse complement strand
GCGCCCGGCGCCCGCGGGGATCTGACCGAAGGTCCCGTACGAGACGGCTTCGGCGCGTACCGTCCGGGGTACCGCACAGGGAGCGGCGGGCGGGACAGCGGGGGGCGTGGACGTGGACGCGCGGATGAGGGAAGAGCTGTCGCCGCGCGGCGCGCAGCGGACGACCAGGGGACATGCGCTGATCACCGGCGGATGGGCGCTGCGGGTGGCGGGCATGGCGGTGGGCCTGGCGGGATTCCTGGTCGCCAGGGCCTCCTTCTACGCCGACCAGCTGGCGTATCTCGACACCCGGCCCGTCTTCTGGTGGCTGCGCCTGCTGGCGGGCGTGGCCGCCTTCTTCGCCGGCCTGCTCGTCTTCTGGACCGGCCGCCGTCTCGTCGTGCGCGGCAAGCAGCACACCGCCGACATCATCGATTCCTTCGACCGGCTCACCGGGACCCGCTACGTGCTGTATCTGCGTCCGTTCTCGACGGACCCGGAGATGGCCTCGCTGCCCATCGAGGTCCCCGGCGGCAACTGGGGCGAGAGCGCCTTCTTCGCCTCCGGGCTCACCCAGGAGGAGGCCCTGGTCCGGCGCTTCAGGCGGTTCGGCCGGGTGATCGGGATCGGCAGCCCGGGGGAGCCTCTTCCGCTGACCGGCGCGGTACGCGCGTATCTGCCCGTCGACGACTGGAAGTCCACCGTGACCGGGCTGATCGGCGGCGCGCATGTCGTGCTGCTGTCGGCGGGCCCCGGCCCGGGCACGGTGTGGGAGTTCACCGAGGCGCTGCGCGTCCTGCCGCCCACGCGGCTGGTGCTGCTGGCCTACTGCGACCCCGCGACCTATGCCCGCTTCCGTACGGCCGTCGCCGAGGAGTACGCGCGACGGTCGGGGACCGAGCCCGGGGCCCCGGACACCGGCCGGTGGCCGCCGCTGCCGGCGCTTCCGGACTTCCCGCCGCTCGCCCGTCCGCGACGGCCGCTCTGGGAGACCGTGCTCAACGGCGGCCGGTCCCGCTCGCGCTGGGACTTCCACCTCAAGGGCCTGGTCGCCTTCGGGCCGGGCTGGCGGGGGACCTTCATACGGTTCGACCCGTCGACGCTGCGGCTGCCCAGCATCGTATCGCTGAACCGGTTGGTCACCCGTCAACTCAAGCCGGTCATGGCTCAGTTGGCGACTCTTCCGGCACGCGGAATCGATCCCCCGGCAGCGGATGGTCGGCCATCATGACCTCATGGCCGGCATCGATGAAACGCTCTGGAACGAAGGCGTCAGCCCGTCTGACTACGCTTGCGGCAAGGACGGATATCAGGGTGCGGTACTGGAGCAGTACAAGCTGTGCGTCGAGATGGCGGACCGGGTCAGTTCCCGGCGGAATCTCACCAACACCTTCTTCCTGACCCTCAACACCGCGGTCGTCGCCACCCTCGCCGCGGTGTTCCCCGGTGAGGTGCGGCAGCCGCGTCCGGTGTGGGTGGTGCTGTCGGGGCTGTTGATCCTGCTGACGCAGTGCCTGGTCTGGTGGGTGATGATGCGCTCCTACCGGCAGCTCAACGCCGCCAAGTACGCGGTGATCGGCGCGCTGGAGCGGAGGCTCCCGGCGTTCGCCTACTCGGACGGGGAGTGGGGCGCCCTGGGCGAGGGCCGCGACTGGCGCCGGTATGTGCCGCTGACCTATGCAGAGCAGTGGGTTCCGCTCACCTTCGGCACGGCCTACGTCATGGGCTGTCTGGCCGTCGTGCTCTGAGCCGCCGCCCGGCCGCCGGAAGGACTCCCCGGCCGGGTGGGACAATGGCCGGAGACGTGAACCGGCGGATGGACGAGGTGTGATGCGAACGGTCGCCGTAACCGGGCATATGGGCCTGGCCGAGGGCGCGGACGCCCCGCTGCGGGACGCGCTGCGGGATGTTCTCGGCGAACTGACCGAGGGAGCGCACGGGTGGATCGGCGTGTCCTGTATCGCCCCCGGCGCCGACTCGCTCTTCGCCGAGACGGTCCTCGCCCTCGGCGGCGAGCTCGCGGTGGTCCTGCCGTTCCGCGACTACCGGGGGTCCCTGGTCGACGAACGGCACAGGGCGCGGTTCGACCGCTTGGTGGAGGCGGCCTCCGACATCATGGTGATGCCCGCCGTGGAGGAGGGTCTCGCGGCGTTCGAGGCCGCGAACACCGAACTGCTCAAGCGGGCGGACGTCCTGGTCGCCGTCTGGGACGGGGCGCCCTCGGCGAAGGGCGGCGGCACGGCCGCCACGGTCGCCGAGGCCCGCGAGGCGGGCATCCCCGTCCGCGTGGTCTGGCCCTCAGGCGCCCGCCGCGGCTGATCCGCGCCCGCGCGGGCGGCTCACCTCACCTTCGCCGCGCGAGCGGGGAACGGTTGGCTGACGGGCCTGTGCGGGGCTGCCCCGGGCTCCCCGGAGTCAAGCAGTCTGCCCGCCCTCTCGTTCGATTGACGCACATCCGTGCGACACGTACGGTTCCGGTGCCGTGCGCGGGGCACGGTACGCGAGGAGGGTGAGACCGGTGGGTCGTCTGGCGGACGAGGACAGTGCCGCGAGGCGGCGGCGCCGGCTTCCCGGCGCCGCGAACACGGCGGACTTCTCCGAGGCGCTGGCCCGCGGGCTCTCCGTCCTCGCCGTGTTCAACGGGGAGCGGCGGCGGCTCACACAGGCGGACCTCGCCCGCGAACTCGGCCTGTCCCGGGCGACGGTACGGCGCGCGGTGCTCACTCTCGAACACCTCGGCTACCTCGTCGCCGACGGCCGGACCTACGGGCTGAGCCCCGGTGTGCTGCGGCTCGCCGACGCCTATCTCACCTCCAACCCGGTCAGCGCCGTCACGCAGCCGGTGTGCGAACGGATCCGCACCCGCGTGGACGAAGCCTGCTCGGTGGCGGTCCTCGACGGCGCGGACGCGGTCGTCGTCGCCCGCGCCGTGCCCCGCCGCCTCGCCGCCGTGGGCAGCGGGATCGGCTACCGCACGCCTGCCGCCGTCTCCTCCCTCGGCCGGGTCCTCCTCGCGCACCTGTCACCCGGCGAACGCTCCGCCTGCCTCGGCACGGAAGCGGCGGCCTCCCTGGACCACGACGCACTGGACCGTGTCCGCGAGGACGGTTACGCCTATGTGGCCCACGACATCGAGGCGGGGGCTCACTCCATCGCCGTCCCCCTCCACCGCTGGGACGACCGGGTGACAGCGGCACTGCACGTCGGCTGCTCCCTGGAACGGATCAGCCCGCAGGCCATGCACGACGAGGTGCTGCCCCTGCTGCGCGAGGCCGCCGGGGAGCTGCGCGGACAGCTGATCTAGGGGTTCCGTCCCGGCGCGTCGGTGACCCGCGCGCCCTGGCGCCGCTCCCGGCCACGGGCCCGTCGGTGCCCCCAGCGGTCCGCCGGGGCGCATGGCCGGACCCTCCCTCGTACCACCGCACCACCGCACCGCCGTCCCACGGGCTCGCGTCACAGCCGGTCCGCCATCAGCTCCGCCGCCATGACGGCCGCGAGATGGGTGTTGGCCCGGGGGACCGAGGGGAAGACGGACGCGTCGACCACGCGCAGTCCGTCGACGCCGAGCACCCGGCAGGCGGGGTCCACGACGGTGCCGGGGGCCGCCGGGTCGCCCATGGCGCAGGTGCTGGTGGCGTGCTGCGCGTCGTACGCCGTGGCCAGCAGGCGGCGGTTCAGCTCCGCGTCGTCGTCGAGCGCGGCGAACAGCCCGGAGTTGACCCGCTCGGGCGGGCACGCGGTGATGGGCCGGACCTCGTCGCCGCACACCAGCTCCACGACATGCCGTACTCCGGTCCGCATCCGCGCGAGGTCCCGCGCGTCGGACAGCATCCGCTGCCGCACCACGGGCTGCACGGTGGGATCGGCCGACGCGAGGGTCACCTCGCCCCGCGAGTGGACCTGGTTGACCCACACCCCGAAGGCCCCGGCCCCGGCATGGGTCTCGGCGATCTCCATCGCCAGCACGTTCTGATTGCCAGAGGTGATCATCAAATCGTTCGTCTCCGCCGCCGGGCCGTCGCCGGTGAAGCGGACGCATACGTTGGTGTGCCGGTCGTCGGGCGTCCTGACGACCGATTCCGCGTTCAGCGGGATGCTCACGAACACCACCGGATGGTCCTGGAGCCCCTGACCGGCCGGCAGGTCCCGCACCACATCGACGCCCAGGGAGCGGAGACGCCGGGCGGGCCCCACACCGGACCGCAGCAGGATCGCCGGCGAGTGCACCGCGCCGGCGCTCAGGACGACGAGGTCCGCGTACTCCACGGTCGCCGTACCGTCCTGGATCACCCTCACCCCGACGGCCCGCCCGTTCGCGAACACCACCCGGTCCACCAGGGCGCCGCCCCGGACGGTGAGCGCGGCCAGCCCCCGCGACGGCTCCAGATAGGCATCGTTCGTGGAGACCCGGCGGCCGTGCCGGGAATTGACCGGATACGGGGAGACTCCCGTCGCGCCGGGCGCGTTCACATCGGGCGCCCAGCCGTGCCCGGCGGCCCGGGCGGCCCGGTCGAGGGCCGCGTCCACGGCACCCCACTCCTCGCGCGGCGCGCGGTGGATGGGGATGGGGCCGCCCCGCCCGTGGTACGGGGCGTCGCCGAACGCCTCGTCGTCCTCCAGCCGCGCGAAGTACGGCAGCACATCCTGCGGCGACCAGCCCTCGCACCCCGCCCGGACCATGTCGGTGAAGTCGTCCATGGTGGGCCGGATCGCGATCTGACCGTTGACGGCCGAACTCCCGCCCACCCCGCGTCCGCGCCAGAACGGCGCCGGCTCCTGGGCGTCCGTCCGGGTGGCGTACAGCCCCTGCCATACGAGCTTCCCGGCCGTGCCCGGATCGAGCAGCGCGCGCAGGGGGTTGGGGGAGCGCCACACCTCCGGCATCTGCGCCGAACGGTAGTCGGGGCCCGCTTCCAGAAGGAGCACCCGCCTGCCCGCTGCCGCGCACCGCGCCGCGAGGACCGCCCCGGACGATCCCGCACCCACCACGATCAGGTCCCAGCCGTTTCCGGTCACCGGACCTCCCTCCCCTGAGAGTTCGATTAACGCACATAAGTTCAAGATTTCACGCTAGGCTCAACTCGCCTCCCTCGCAACGGATTTACGGACGACCCCGGGCCGCCGCATGCCGACTCTGATCGCCGGCGGGAGCGAGAGGTACCGCTCGGGAGCGAGCTGTGCCGCCTTCTCCGTCCCGCGGCGCACAGCGGTGAGCGCACGGAAATACGTGTGCGCCACGGCGTACCGTCTCGTACTGTCCGGAGCTATGAGCACCATCGTCCGTGATGTCCGCCCCGGCGACGCCGTCTCCGTATGCCGGGTCCTGCGCGCCGTGCTGCCGCATCAGGTGACCACCCCGGAGAGCGTTCTGCACGAGGTGCGGACGGCGGAGCCCGCCGCCAGGAGCCGGACGGTCGTCGCCGAGCGGGACGGGGAGATCATCGGCACGGCTGCCGCCGGGATGCTCCACGACGCCCGGGAGCCGGGTCTGTCCACCCTCAGCGTCCATGTCCACCCGGACCACCGGGGCCGGGGGACCGGCGGACTGCTTCTCCGCACGGCTCAGCGGCACCTGGCGGCGGAAGGCGCCACACAGGTGTCCACCTGGGCGACGGACGAGCCCGCGTCGCTGTCCTTCGCCGGACGGCACGGCTACCGGCCCTCCCGCTCCTCCTGCTTCCAGCGACTGGACCTGACCGAGGACGCCCTCCCTCCGCTGCCCGAGCCGCCGCCCGGCGTCGCCCTGCGGACCGTAGCGGACTTCGCGGACGACCCGCGCCCGGTGTACCGGGTGGACACCGAGGCCACCACCATCGATCCGGCCGACATCGACACGGAGTTCGCGGAGTACGACGACTGGCTGGAGCACACCTGGGCGCATCCGCTGATGGACCGGGCGCTCTCCACCGTCGTTCTCAAGGACGGCGAGCCGGTGGCGTTCACCCTGGTCGAGTCGGACGGCCGCGCCCGCTATCACTCCGGCGTCACCGCCACCGTCCCCGCCCACCGCGGACGCGGATACGCCAAGCTCGCCAAGAGCCACTCCCTGCACCGTGCCCGGGACGCGGGCTACCAGTCCGCCTTCACCAGCAACGACGTCGACAACGAGCCCATGCTGGCGATCAACACCTGGTTCGGGTACCGCGTCTGCGGCACGGAAGTCCGCCACACCCGAAGCCTCGGCTGACGCGGCGCCGCGAGTGGTGACGGAGCTCGGAGCCGACGGAGCGAGGAACCGATAACGGTCGGTCAACTCCGCTGTATGTGTACCTTGTTGATGCCGACGAGGAGAAGCAGCATGGTGTGCGGGGGGCCTCATGGAGTTGGACAGCGCTGCGCCGAGCGACGCCGCCGTCGCGCGGGTCATGGACGCCGCGGGGCAGCCGGCCGGGGCGGGATTCCTCACCCGGCGCAACGAGGTGATCACCTGTGCGCATGTGGTGACCATGGCGCTCGGCCTCCGCCATGATGCGACCGACCGCCCCACCGGGCGGCTGTGGGTGGATTTCCCGCTGGCCGAACCAGGTCTGAAGGTGGCCGCGCGGATCGAGTCCTGGACGCCGGTCGGCGCCGACGGAACCGGAGACATCGCCGTTCTGCGACTGCTCACCGACGCCCCGCCCAAAGCGCGGGTCGCGCGCCTGGTGGAGAACGTCGCCGGTCCCGACCGCCGCGTCCGCACGTTCGGGTTCCCGAACAGGCACGACGACGGTACGTGGAGCGTCGGCTGGCTGCGTGGCCGGCAGGGCACCGGATGGTTCCAGTACGACACCGATCCGGCCAGCCAGCATCGCGTGGAACGCGGCTTCTCCGGCGCACCGGTCTGGGACGTCGACGAGGGCGGCGTGGTCGGCATGGTCGTGGCCGCCGACAGCCGGTCGAGCGTCCGGACCGCCTATGTGATCCCGACGGAGAAGCTGCGCGACAGCTGGCCCTCGCTGAGCGAGGCATCCCTGACGGCATGCCCGTTCCGCTCCCTGGAACCCTTCCAGGAGCGGGACGCCCGGCTGTTCCACGGCCGGGACGAACCGGCCCGCCGGATCGTCGACCTGCTCGGACACGCTCCGGTGACCAGCCTGGTCGGCCCGTCCGGGAGCGGGAAGTCCTCGCTGCTGTACGCGGGGGTCCTGCCGCGGCTGCGCGAGCGCGCGCCCGATCTCGGGATCGTGGCCTTCCGGCCCGGGCAGCTGGGCGGAACCCCGCTCACCGCGCTGGCGCTCGCGCTGATCCCCCTGCTGGAAGCCGATCTGACCGAGACCGCCCGGCTCGCCGAGCTGCCCAGGCTGACCGAGCTGCTGCGGCAGGGACAGATGCCGGCGATCGTCGACCGGGTGCTGGCGCGGCAGGGGAAGCAGCGGCTGCTGGTGATCGCCGACCAGTTCGAAGAGGCGCTCCTCGACTTGGGCCAGGCCGACCTCGATCCGCTCGCGGGCGCGCTGGCGCACGCGGTGCAGGCCGACTCGCGCCTGCGGGTCGTGATCAGCCTGCGTACGGACTTCCTCACCGCCGCTCTGAACCACCCGGCGCTGGTGCCGCTGCTCGGCGGAGACCGGCTGTTCACGGTCGGCGCGATGTCGGACAGCGAACTGCGCGCCGCGGTGGTCCGTCCGCTGGAGAACTCGGGGGTGATCTACGAACCCGGCTTGGCCGACCGGATCCTGAGCGACCTCGGGACCGATCCCGGGCGGCTTCCCCTGCTGGAGTTCACCCTGACGAAACTGTGGGAACGCCAGCAGCACGGCGTGATAGGCCATGCCGCGTACGAGGCGCTGGGACGCGTCCACGACGCGCTGGTCAATCATGCCGAGCAGGTGTGGACCAGCGGCCTCACGGAAGAGGAGCACAGCGGGGCGAGGGCGCTGCTCGTGCAGCTGGTGCACCCGGCCGACGAGCGGGCGCCCACCCGTCGCACCGTGGCCCGCTCGGAGCTGCCGCCCGACCAGTGGCGGATCGCCCAGCGGCTGATGAGCACGCGTCTGGTGGTCCCCGGCGAGGAGTTCCGCCCGGGCGGCGGACCGCCGGAGGAGACGGTCGAGCTGGCGCACGAGACGCTGCTGACGCAGTGGCGCCGGCTCAGGGAGTTCGTCGAGGCCGACCATGAGTTCCGCAGCTGGCAGGAGAGCCTCCGGCGGAAGATCGTACGGTGGGAGGCCCGTGGACGCCGCGGGCGCGGTCTGCTGAGCGGAGCGGAACTGACCGGCGCCGAGCTCCGCGAGGCGCGTACCTGGCGAAGCAGCCGGGAACACGAACTGAGCCCGGCCGAGAAGACGTTCATCGACACCGCTGTCCGGAGGGTACGCCGTCGTCTGCTCGCGCTCACGGCGATGGTGACATCGGTCGCTCTCGTCACGGGCCTGTTCTTCTGGGCGGACCGGAACAACGCCCGCGCGGACGCGGCCGGCCAGGCTTCCCGTGTACTGGCCCAGCAGTCACGCGACGCCCAGGAGAGCTTCACCGACGAGGGCCCCTACACGGCGCTGCTCCTGGCGCTGCGCGCCTACCGCACCCGGGACACGGCGGAGACGAGGGCGCTGGTGGACGAGATGTACGCGCGGTACGGCTTCGCCGACCTGGTCGTCCCCCGATACACGCCCATGGCTCTGCTGATGGACGACGCGGCCGGCAGTCTGCCGGCCCCGTCCGTCGCCGACGCCGCGGGGCGGGTCATCGCCTCCA
>NZ_VCLA01000078.1:0-25667 GCF_009600885.1 Streptomyces jumonjinensis | reverse complement strand
CTGGCGCCGCGACGGCTCGAAGACGGTCCGCCTGACCACCGGGAGAGAAGTCGACACCATGGCGGTCAGTGAGGACGGCTCCCTGGTGGCCATGGCTCCCTCGCTCCCGGACGACCGGGCACGGGACGTACGAGGGGCGCCGGCCCTCCTGTACGACACCACGAGCGGGAAGACCGTGGAACTTGAGCGCCCTCAGGAAGGGGACGCGCCCCCGGAGTTCGACAACGAACTTCTCCCTGGCCTGAAGCTGCCCGACCTGCCCGACATGCCGGACGTCGTTATGCCGACCCAGTATGCGCGGTTCGCCTTCTCGCCCGGGAACAAGACGCTGATCGGCCAGACAGGTCTCTACGGTCAGGGGGGCCGCTTCATCGTATGGGATCTCGCCGACGGCCGGATCCGGAGAATCCTGCCAGGCCCCAGCGAGTCGATCGACGCCATGTGGGTGCACTCGGACGGCAGAAGCCTTCTCACCCTGAGCGAGGAGTACCAGCTGGACGGCCAGAGGACGCGTGGCGTGGTGAAGCTCTGGGATCTCGGCGGGGAGGCGCCGAAGCAGCGGGTCATACTCCGGTGGACAAGTCCGTCCAGCGGCATCACGGCAACGGACATCAGCCCGGATCGCACCCGCTTGGCGATGGTGGAGGTGCGAGCGGACGGCTTGAAAGCGACCACGACGCTGACCGTCCATGCGCTGCCGAGCGGAGAACGCCTGAGCCGGGAGCGGGTTCGGACCGAGGATGTGCCGTCCGGCGTCACCGTGGCCACCGCGGGGGGACCCGTGCGTATGTACAGTCTGACTCCCGGGACGGCCCGGACCGCCGGCGACCTGGTGACCCGGATCGGGGGCTCGTGGGAGAAGGTGGACCTGCTGGGCGCGGAGGACGGCGAGCCGGCCGCGGTGCTCGTCGGTCTCGGGATGATCGCCCTCGTCGGACCCGGCGGGGACGCCGGCGCGTGGAGCAGGCTCCCGCAGCCGGGGGACATACCCGGTGTCTCGGCGTCGCCGTCACGATCCGCGACGGGGACGCGGCCCGAGGAACAGATGATGCGCCTCTGCCGGATTCTGGGCGTTGAGAAGCTCCCGGCCGCCGCGGAGGGCAAAGTGCCGCCCGGGGCGTACCGGGGACCGCTGTGCTCGTAACCCCCGTCAGGGGGAACGCAGGCTGCGGTGTGCTCCGGGCCGCCCGGCCCGCTGGGGCGACCGGGGCCGATCGCGCCCCAGCGGTGCGGCGTCCGCCCCTGCGGACGCCCGGGGCGCATCGGCCGTCCCCCGCAGCCTCCCCTCGGATCCGCGGGGTGAGTCACCCAGGGCCCGGCTGTCGTCCACCCGGTGGAGCCCTCCGGCCGGGAGGGCTCCACCGCCGGGCGAGGCCGTCCTATCGGCCGGCCCGGACCTGGTGTTCGACCATGTCCAGCAGCGCGGCGTGCGTCCGCTGGTCAGCCGCCACGATCAGTCCGCCCGCGCCGGTGTGCGGCGGCTGACCGTCGATGCCGGTCACCACAGAGCCGGCGGCTTCGCATATCGCTGTCCCGGCGGCGAAATGCACGCTGTCGTGTACGTGCCCGTCGGTGACGTATGCGGCCCTTCGGCCGGCGGCGACCCAGGCCACGGCCAGGGTGGTGGAGACGACCCGCGGCCGGAAGTGCTCGGCGAACTCCGGGTCGGCGAGGAGGCGGACCGCCCGGAAACCCGGTGCGTTGGGGAACGGCGGGTCGAGGTTGACGTCCACCAGCCGGGAACCGGGCGACGGGGTCAGCGCCTCATCCGCGCCGCCTCTTCGCAGACGGGCGCGCTCGCCGTCGGTCCAGAACACCTCGCCGGTGAACGGGTCGGCGACCGCTGCCGCCGTGATGCGCGGCCCCACCCGCAGGGCGACGTTCACCGCGACCAGCATGGTGTGCACGGCGTAGTTCAGCGTGCCGCACAAGGGATCGACCAGCCATCTGCGCTCCGCGCCGTCCGCGCCGGTGTGGCCGCTCTCCTCTCCCGTCACGGCGTCGTCGGGCCGGGCGGCTCGCAGCACGCCGAGGACGGCCTTCTCCGCCGCGAGATCCGCGGCCGTGGCGAAGTCGCCGGCGGATTTCTCGTACCGCGCCAGCGTGGTCCCGTACATGTCCCGGACGACGGCCGCTCCCGCCAGTGCGGCGGTCACAGCCAGTCGCGCGTCGGATTCCGTGTTCGTGATCAGCATGTGCGCAGGGTAGTCGCGGCCCGTTCCAGCAGGCTCTGGCCGCCGTCGTCCGTCGTCCGGGGCGACGGCGTCGATCCGCCCGTCCGCCCCGGTCGTACCCCGGTCGTACGACCGGCGTACGACCGGGGTACGACCGGGGTACGACCGGGGTATGACCGGCCCCGCGCCACGCGGCGGAGTGCGGGCTCAGGCGGTCCGACCTCCTCAGCGCGGGTCGATCGGTGCGAGAACGCCGAGCCGGTCCTCGACCGCCTGGGCCGCGGCCAGGCACAGATCCTCCCGGAACGCGCGCCCGACGATCTGCACCCCGGACGGCAGCCCCTCGGCCACGCCGGTCGGCACGGCCACACCGGGAACGCCCACGAAGCTGGTCACGGTGCACAGCCGCATGCCCGATCCGACACGGTCCCGCCCCGCCCTGTCGCGCGACTCCAGCCCGGGCTCGACCGGCGGTTCGGTGAAGACCGGCCCGAGCAACAGCGGGTACGCGTCGAGGAATTCGGCCCACGAACGGCGGATGTTCATCCAGACGCCCATCAGCTTCATCAATTCCTCCGCGCTCACGGGCGGGGTCCGCTCCATCGCCATCCCGATATAGCGGTCCCCGCCGCTGCCGAGCAGCTTGCGCACCGCCGGCCAGGCCGGGGCGAACTCGGTCACGGTGATCCGGTTGTAAGCCTCAAGGGCCTCGTCCATCCGCGGTACGTCCGATACCTCGCACACGTCGTATCCGGCGTCGCGGAGCGCGTCAGCCGCGGTCGCGACGGCTCCGCGCACCGTGGGATGGACGCCGTGCCCGCCAGGATCCGCCACGACTGCGACCTTCACCGGCCCGGGAAGCGGTTCGCCCCGGACGGGCGCCGGCACGGCCCGCGGGTCTCGCGGATCGGTCCCGGCCAGCACCTCGTACGCCAGCCGGAGGTCGCCCACGCTCCGGGCCAGCGGGCCGTCGGTGACCAGCATCTGGGACGCGGGGCCGGGGTCGTCCGGGCCGAGCACGCGATGGTCCGCGGGGAACCGGCCCGTAGAGGGCTTCAGCCCGGCCACACCGCAGAACTGGGCCGGGACGCGCACCGATCCACCTGAGTCGTTGCCGAGCCCGAGCGCCGCCATGCCCGTGGCGACGGCCACCGCGTCGCCCCCGCTGGAGCCGCCGGGGGTCCGGCCGCGGTCCCACGGGTTGACCGTGTCGCCGAACAGCTCGCTGCGCGTGTGCATCCCCGCCAGGATCAGGGTGGGTATGTTGCTGTGCCCGATGGGGATGGCCCCGGCCGCGCGCAGCCGGGCCACCGGGGGCGCGTCGGCCGGTGCCACCAGATCGCGGAAGCGCTCCGTGCCGAAGGTGGTCGGCACGCCTTCGACGGCGGTGCTCTCCTTCACCGTGAAGGGCACGCCCGCGAGCGGACCCAGCGTCTCACCGGCGGCCCGCCGACGGTCCAGCCGGGCCGCGGCCTCGCGGGCGCGCTCCGCCAGGAGCTGCGTGACCGCGTTGACCCGCGGGTTGACCTCGGCGATGCGATCCAGATGGCTGTCGACCAGTTCCACAGCCGAGACATCCGCGCTGCGCACGGCCTCCGCCTGCGCGGCGGCCGGCATCTTCCACAGGGCGTCCTGCATGGCCCGTCCTTCCCCGTTCATGTTTCGATGCGCTTGCATCGGAACCGTATCCTGGAACCGATGCAGGCGCATCGCATAAAGTGCGATGAGGAGAACGGAGCGCTGTGAACAGGGAGGCGGCCGGGCATGCCCAGGCAGGTGGACCATGTGAGCCGACGCCGGCTCATCGCCGAGGCCGTCTGCTGCCTCGCTGACGAAAGCGGGCTCGAAGGCGTGACGCTTCGCGATGTCGCCGCCCGCGCGCAGGTGTCGATGGGCGCCGTGCAGCGGTGCTTCCGTACCAAGGAAGAGATGCTCGTGTTCGCTCTCGGGCACATCGGCGAGCAGATCGCCGAGCGGGTGAGGGCCCGCGTCGTCAGGAGCCCGGCCCAGTCGGCCCGTACCGCTCTGGGTCACGCGGCCACCGAGATCTCACTGCTCCGGGAAGAGCACCGCGCCCAGGCCAGGGTCTGGCTCGCCTTCGTCGCCCAGGCGGCCGTCAGCGAGGCGCTCGCCGTGCCGCTGAGGGCGAACTACGCGGCCCTCCAAGAGGCGTTCACCCAGCTCGTCTCCGAAGCCGGCGAGGACGGCGGCGAGGACGGCGGTGAGGACGCCGACCGCGCCGCGCCCCGCGATCCGCGACGCGAGGCCCGCACCCTCCTCGCGCTCGCCGACGGCCTCACCGCACATGTCCTCATCGGCCACCTCACTCCGCAAGAGGCGCAAGACGTCCTCCACACCCACCTGACCGGCCTCTGGGAGCGCGCCCCCGTTCGGCTGTGACGGCCGGTGTGACCGACCGTTCATCTGCGACGGCTTCTCCGCATCCGCGTTCACCGGTTCGTGGCGGGGCCGGTGGTCATGGAGCCGCGTCCGAGGATCGCACGGCGGGCGTCGAGCGCGGCTGCCAGCAGACACTCGTCCACCGCCGTCTCGCCGTCCCGGGTGGAGCTGTTGACGGGGATACGGGTACGCCGGCCGATCAGCGCGGTCACCGCGGGCAGCGCCGGCAGGGCCTGGCGCCCCATCGCCGCGAGACCCTCCAGGTAGTACTCGCCGACATCGTACTCACCCAGGTACGGCGTCATATGGGCGAGCAGACGGGGCAGAGCGGCGGGACCCGCGTGCCGCAGCCACAACGGTGCGCACACCGCCTGCGTCCGGCCCGGCCGGCGGAAGGTGAGGTTGTACAGCTGGGCGGCCTGCCGCAACGTCAGCGGGCCCGCGTCCAGCAGAGCTCCGAAGATCTCAGGGGCATGCCCGAGACGGCCGATGCCCATGGGCTTGGCCGCCAGGACGGCAGCGGCGGATGGACCGTCGTACGACGGGGACGGGCCGCTACGGGACCGACGGGTTGCGGGATACGGCGTGAACGGGACGGTGGCCGCGAGAGCGCCGTGCACGCGCATGGCGGCTTTCGAGATCGAGGCGGTGGTGAGGGCCTCCGCCAGGCGCGGGCCGACCTCCCGCCCGCTGTGACGGACGAGAAGAGGCAGGAGTTCGACCGGGGCCGCCCGCCAGTCGTGACACGCCTCGCGGGCGAGAGCGGCGCCGGTGTCCCGGGTGGCGGGGTCGGCCAGGAGGCGAGCCACGAGGGCGTACGTGTGGCGCTCGCGTCCCAGACGGTGAAGCACCCGCCCCCAGGCGTGCCCGATGTCCTCCAGATGGCGCGCGGCGTCCCGGGCGTCGGCGAGCAGTGCCGCGTCCAGGGCGGGCCACTGTCCGGGAGGGGCGGCTCGCAGGGTCTCCAGATGGGCGAGGAAGCGTACGGATGCCAGGGGATCGGCCCGCAGATGTGCGGCGGAGGCGCCGAGCGCGTCGGCCAGGACGGTACGCACCACCGGGTCGGCGAGTTCGCCGAGGGCTGTGAGCGCGAGGTCACGCCGTCCCGCGTATACGACGAGCCGTGCGGCCCGGCGGCGCACCTGCTCATCGGGGTCGGTGAGGCGGGCCAGCGCCGCCTCGGCCGCCGCGGGCCAGGGGGCCTCGCCCCCTGCGGAGCTCTGGAGGAGGTCCATGGCCGCACGGCGTACGGAAGGGTCGTCGGCGTGGGTGAGCTGAAGGAGCCGGACCGCGACGGGGCCGGCACGGTCCGTGCGTATCGCGTCGAAGATCGCGCCGCGTGAGGGGTGGTCGGGTGTCGCGGCGGTGCCGGAGGCCACGGCCTCGTCGAGCCATTTCACCGTACGGGGCGGTGGCCGCCCTTCGCAGCGGGGCATGCGGTCATGGGGCCGATCATGTCACGTAGGGCCACAGCCCGACAGGGGATGCCCGCGCTGGGCGCTGGGATCTCGCGATGTCTCCGACGGGGCCGGTACGCACAGAGGGGGCCGGTGCGCACAGTAAGGAGAGGCGATCCCTGCTCACGCGGGCGAGGGCCCCACCGGCATCGGTCACCCACCGGACGGCCGCCATGCGGCAGCGGCGGCAGCCGCGGTGCGCGCTCCCCAGAGGGCCATCACGGCCGCGCAGACAAACCCTGCCGCGCCGACGGTCGCCAGCGTTTCCATCCTGCTTCCCTCGCTGGCCGGCAGGGGGGTGGTGATGGACCAGGAGACGACCACCGCGGCCAGCACGGCGACCAGAGCCGGAGTGAGTATCGACCAGGCGGAGACCGTGTAGTACACCTTCCGGTTCCCTGATATGACGGAGACCGGGCTCATCTCTCCGCCCGCTCGAATGAACTGGGACATTGCCCCGATTCCGGCGACGACCGCGATCACTGAAATGCCTGACAGCGAGAGAAGCTCAAGCCATCTCTCGGCGATGAGAGGAGCACCACCGCCTCCGATTCCATTCATGCCGAATACGTGCACTGTGTTCGCCATCGCCAATTCGGTATTAGCTGCTTTGCGTGCCGCCGAAATCGACAGCTGTCTCCCATCGTCGGCCAAGACGAGAAAGGACGGCCTGCTGGTCTCGGATATCACCTTCTCGGCATGCCCCGTACGCGCAAAAACGCGCGTCCCCGAGGCGTTCTCCATTTCGATCGCTCGATTCAGTCCACCGTTTTCCGCGGCCCTGATGTCGACGGGGGTGGTCTTGCAGGGGATCTTGAGAGACTTGAGGTCGGCGCAATCCGCGACGATATCGATCCTTCCCTTGTCGGGCCGGATCCACAGGGGCAGTACGCGCATGCCCGCTCCCAGTTCTCTCTGGAAACTCCCGACCCTGGCGGGGGAGGTGGGCGTCGTCGCGGTGACCTTTAGGGCACTCGTCCCCAGCCGGCTCGCCATGCTGTCGGCCCGTTGAGTCATCTCGGTGAAGAGGCTGACCATGATCTGGCCTTGGCCGGCCAACCCGATGGCGATGACGAGCGCGGCGACCAGCCGTGTGACCGGGCGAGGCCCGGCGGCCAGACGGCGGCCCGCGATCAGCAGCCCGGCTCGACCCCGGGCGGCTCCCGCCCTCGCCATCGCCGGTCCCGCGGCGGCCACGACAGCGCCGACGACACCGGGAAGCAGGGCGAGAGTGACGATGGATCCGGCGGCCAGGGCGGAGAGCCGCAGCTCCAGAGGGAGGAAGTCACCGCCTCGGACAGTGCCGAAAAGCGCCACAGGGAAGAGCCACAGCATCCACTCCCCGCGTCTCCTTCGGAGGGCGGGACGGGTGGAGCCTCCGGGCTTGTAGGCAGGCTGCAACAGCACCACAGCCGCGACCACCGCCACCGGCGCACCCAAGGCCGCCATCGCCAACTGAGCCGTCACCGTTCGGGCATCAGGGGCATAGAGGACGAAATCCACCACCGGCAGCGGCACGTCGACCACCAACACCGGCGCGATGGACGCCATCGCCAGAATGCCGCCGAACGCCACCGGAAGGGCCGCTTCCCCGACAGCGAACCAACGGCGCGCGCCCGACGAGGCTCCCAGCGTGGCCAGAACGGCGGTCCGGCGGTCCCGGGCGGCAGCCCCCACCCTCGCCGCGATCACCACGAACAGCACAGCCGGGAGCCCTATCAGGGTTGCGTACAGCCAGAGGAACTCCGTGAACCCCAAGGTGTACAAGTGCTCGCCCAGCGGCGGCATCTGCTCTAGCCCGGAATGAAATCCGGACACTTTGATCATTTCCTTGGAGCTCAGGAGATCCGCGGTCGGACGCACATAGGCGAAGTACTCGCCGGGCGCCTCAAGCCCTCCGGGATCGATGGTTCCCACGACCCGGCCGAATTCGCCCGCCCCCACATCTGAATTCTTCAGCGCGGGAGACACGAGAACCTCACCGGGCTCGGGCCAGTGACTCACCCCCGGAGGAAGCGGGGCGTCCGCGGACAACGGCTCCACATAGACCACGTCGTACTGACGGTC
Source organism: Streptomyces jumonjinensis (assembly GCF_009600885.1). GTDB lineage: Bacteria > Actinomycetota > Actinomycetes > Streptomycetales > Streptomycetaceae > Streptomyces > Streptomyces jumonjinensis. The sequence goes on along the minus strand of NZ_VCLA01000078.1, from coordinate 17,569 downwards.
CTCCGACCTCGCGATCGTGGGAAGCCACAGCAGCTCAGCCTCCTCCCCCGACGCGGGCCGGGCGATCTGCGCCCACCGGTCCGCGCTCCGCTCCGTACGCCCGTCGAACGACGCCACGGCGAGAGCGAAACCCGCCAGAGCCACGGTGACGACGAACGTCGCCGCGAAGAGCGCGAAGAACCGCACCCTGCCGGCCTCCGCAGCCCACGCCGCCGCCCTGCCCATACGCAAAAGCTGACGCCGCAGCACCCAACTGCTCATCGCAGCCCTTCCACACGGATCAGCCGGCCGTCCACGAGACGCAGCTGAACATCGGCACGGGCCGCCACTCCCGCATCATGGGTCACGACGACCAAGGCGCAGCCATGCGAGCGGGGCATCGCGAACAGGAGATTCGCCACCGCCTCGCGCTGCTCACTGTCCAGAGAACCGGTCGGCTCGTCCGCCAGCAGCACCGTCGGCTCATTGACCAGAGCGCGGGCCACGGCGACGCGCTGCCGCTCCCCGCCGGACAGCGCGCCGGTGGCGGCGCTGGTGGACACATTGAGCTCGGCCAGAAGGCTTTCGGCCCGATCGCGGGCCGCGTCGGCCGCCTCGCCGGACAGCAGAGCGGCGAGCATCACATTCTCGACGGGCGTGAGCTCGGGTAAGAGCTCACCGAATTGAAAGACCATGCCCATATGTTTCCGGCGGTGTGCCGTCAGGGCTTTCGCCGAGAGTCCGGTGATATCGGTTCCGGCGATGGTGATGGTGCCGGCCATGGGGCGGATCAGGCCCAGAAGGCACATCAGCAACGTCGATTTTCCGCTACCCGACGGCCCCATGACGGAAGCGGAACTCCCGGAGGGAAGGGATAGCCCGGCCCCGGACAGCAGAGCGCGATCGGCGACGGAGTAGGCGATATCGCTGACATCGAGCACAGGCAGAGCGGTTGGTGGTGTCACGCATGTCTCCCATCGATGTCAGCGGAGAGACGTATGCGAGACCCTTTTGTCTCTCCCTCCATGGAACGGGCTTTACATTTCCATGAACCATGTTTCCCGTCAAACGGAATCCTGTTCATTTATTTCTGTGCATCGGATTCATATGGCTTGGAATGGGAAGCGTCTGGCGGGAGACGCCTTCCTGGCCAGGGGTTTGTCCGAGATCTCCTGCGGGTCTGGTTGATTCGTCCCATGTCGCATGGCCGAAACTGACTCCGCGATCACCCCGCGATGGGAGCGGAAAGATTCCGCGCGGGCCATGTGGTAGATTTTACGGGTTCGTGCTGATCACAGCTGGGAGTGAAAGGGAGGTGGGGTTGATGGCCGAGCTCAAGGCCACTGCGACGCGCAGCGCCCGGACCCCCCTCACGTCCCGGGCGACGGTCTGACCCAGGTCATTCCCGCCTCGCTGGGAGCGTGAGCTCGCGAGGCGCTCTCCGCACGAACCTCACCATGAAACGGATTCATCCCGTCATGCGTACACACAGCAACTGGATCACCCGCGCCGAGACCGGCGCCGACATCCCCGCCATCCGCGACATCGACCTCGCCGCGTTCGAGACGCCGCTGGAGGCCGACCTCGTCGACGCCCTGCGCGCCGACGTCTCCTGGATCGACGGCCTGTCCCTCGTCTCCACCGACGACGACGGCGGACTCATCGGCCACGCCCTGCTGACCCGCTGCCACATCGACGACACCCCGGCCCTGTGCCTGGCCCCCGTCGCGGTGCGGCCCGGGTACCAGAGGAGCGGCGCCGGCTCGGCCGCCATCCGCGCCGCCCTGACCGCGGCCAAGGAGATGGGCGAGCGCTACGTCACCGTCCTCGGACACCCGGCGTACTACCCGCGCTTCGGCTTCGGCCGCGCCTCCGTCCACGGCATCGGTCTGACCATCGAGGTCCCGGACGAGGCCATGATGGCCATGACCCTGGACGACGCCCACCCGCTGCCCAGCGGCACCGTCCGTTACGCGGCCCCCTTCGGCATCTGACAGCCCGCGGCCGTGCGGGGGAGGGCATGCCCTCCCCCGCACGGCCACCCCGCCGCCCCGGAGTCCGGTCGCGACCCGTTCGGCCGGCGCCGGTGGGCCCGGTGATGGACGTGGACGACCTGTGTCTGGCCGTTCTCACGACCTGGATGATCGCCGGCCTCCTCTGGGCGGCGCTCAGCCGCAGGCCGGAGTGGCTGGTGAAGCTCCGCAAGGACGCGGTCGCCACCCTGCGCGCCAACCCTCCGCCGCGCAGACCGGACCTCGCTCAACTGTCGATCCTGCGGATTTAGGCCGAACGCCGTCGCGCGGGCGCTGTTTCCTGCCCGCGCTCCCCGTTCAGCATTCTTTCCGCACGACAGAACAGCACGAGGATTCACCATGACAGTCGGCAAGAACACCCCGCGCACCCCGCGCACCCCGCGCGTCCGTCGCCGTATCGCCATCGTCGGCACCGACGCCGCCGCAGGGCTGGCAGTCGCCGGTTTCGTCGGCACCGACGGCGTGGACGACGGAAGCAAGGCGTCCACCACGGCGAGCGCGCCTGCCGGGCAGAACCCGGCACCGGGAGCGTTCAACGACGCGGACGTGATGTTCGCGCAGACGATGATCCCGCACCACGAGCAGGCCCTGGAGATGTCCGAGCTCGCCGAAGGCCGCGCCCAGGACGCGGAGGTCAAGAAGCTCGCCGCCCAGATCGCGGGGGCTCAGGACCCCGAGATCCAGAAGATGAAGTCCTGGCTCACGGCATGGGGCGAGCCCGTGTCGGCCGACAGCATGCCCGGCATGGGCCACGGCTCCGGCTCATCGCACGGGTCCGGGATGTCCGGAATGATGACGGAGCAGGACATGGCGGACCTGACGGCCGCCGAGGGCACGGACTTCGACAGGAAGTTCGCGCAGATGATGATCGACCACCACAAGGGCGCGGTCACCATGGCCGAGGACGAGCAGAAGAACGGCGAGAACGCCACCGCCAAGGAGCTCGCCGACGACGTGGTCAAGAACCAGACCGCCGAGATCGACCAGTTCTACGAGATCCTCGGAAGGCTCTGAATTCCAGCCCTCGGGCCGGCCGCTGGGTACCTCTTTCCGGTACCCAGCGGCCGGCCTCTCGGCCTTCCCCAGCAGAGAAGCTGTGCGCGCCTTCTGTACGACATCCCGCGCTGACGCCGGTAGGGGCCCAACTCCCGGCAGTCGTAGGTGCGGTAGCCGATGGTGATCCCGTAGTCGTTGATCTTCCGCCACTCGATCGGTAGCAGTTCGATGCAGTCATCTCCGCTCAGGCAGACCGAGAGGTGTCCCGAGCGGGAGACCGACAGCATGCAGACGTCGTTCGGCGACAGGACCCGGCCGGGGAGGAAGGGGCTGCGCAACCCGTCGTGGGGCCGGGTTTGCCAGCAGACGACGACCCATTCCTGGAAGAGGTCGGCAAGTTCCGCGATGGTCCAGACGGCTTCGACGTCCTGGCCGCGACGGGTGACGTTGGAGCCGACGTAACCGGCGACGTGCTGGCAGAACAAGGTGCTGATCGAGGAGAAGGTGCGCTCGATTGGGGTGAGGTAGCCCCACCGGGGGTGCCGTAGCATGAGCCGGTACGGCTCGTGCTCTGCGACTGGGCTTGATGGACTGCGGCAGACGGGCCCAGCTTCAGATGTACTGAACGCACGACGTTCCTGCTGCCGGATTCGGGCAGGCTTTCGCACGAGACGATGTGGGAAATAAGGCATTGTCTTGGCGTGCTTCAGGGCGCTGTGTATCCGTAGACACTCGCTGTGTTGTCCTTCGGCACGGGCATCGTCCGAGTGGCCGGGCCGGTCGCGAAGGCGCGCAACAGGTTCTCGGTTGTGCGGGTGACGAAGGTTCCGGTGCGTGTGTCCATGCCATGGTTGCGGCCGTTCTCCCGGGTGCCTGCCATGAGTGCCTCGACCCACCGCATGGTCCCGGTGGCGAACACGCCCGCGCCGCTGCGCGCGGTGTAGTACGCGGAGTCCGCGTAGCTGTGCCGACCTTTGCAGACCAGAGGTGAGTGGGCCAGGATCTCCAGCGGCGCGGGAGTGGGAGCGCCCGGAGTGACCCGGTCGTATTCGACGCCGACGAGATGGTCGAAGCCGTCGCCCGGTTTCACCCCCGTACCCGCAAAGATCCAGTGGTTCGCGTTGTGGACGACATACGGTGCGTCCGTGGGATAGCCCTCGTAGAAGACGCCGGTCAGGGACGATTCCGGGTCGGCGGCGGGCGGCGACCTGAAGTCATTGGTCGGCAGGGAAGGATGACCCGGGAGGTGGGGATCGTCACGGAAGTCGCTCTTGTAGCAGACGACCGTGTATGCCGCACCGGCCGACGACCCCGGTTCCAGCCTGATTCGGCGGTAGCAGCTGTTGGCCCCGAGGAAGGCCAGATTGGTGCCCGCGTCACGTGCCCGGGTGACGTGGTGGCGCTGTTCCGGTGTCCAGTACTCGTCGTGGCCGAGGGAGATCATGGCACTGGCCCCCCGGAGTACCGACGGAGCCTGGTGAAGGTCCACACCAGTGGTGTACGCCAGCGGGATGCCAAGCCGCTCCGCGAGGACCACAGCGGCGCGCTCGTAGACCATGAACTTCTCGGCGCCGTTCTTGTCGTACGGCCGATCGAAGCCGACGGCGAGGGACCGGGTCCCGTATCTGCCGTCCTCGCCCGTGTAGAGGCTGTACCCGCCCCATTTGTTGTATGCCTGCCAGGTTGCGACCGCGTGAACCAGCAGGGTCCTGCCCCTGGCGCTCGTGGAGCGGACGATCAGGGGGACGTATCGCTGGTGGCCGTTCTCCGCGTCCAGCCTGAGCAGGTAGGCGCCCTCGGGCCAACCTCTGGTGTCCACCGTCGCGGAGAGCTTCCAGTCGGCCCGCACGGTCCGCGTGGTGCCCGCGATGCGCGGTGGGCGCTGACGCAGCCCCGGCATACGCTCGGATCGCCACAGGAGACGCGCCTGAGCTCCGCCGTACCAGCCGATCCGGTAGGCCGCGACGCGAAAGCCGGGTGCGGTGGTCGAGACGTACAACCCCAACTCCTCACCTGGCAGCACACTCACCTTGTCGGTGTAGCCTTCGATCGCCTCCGGCGGCCCCTGCGACCAGATCCGCCAGTCGTGATCACCCTGCCGGTCCGCCGCGGCTGTCGGGCTCTCTGTTCCATGGCCGGGGGCGGTGCCAGGAGCTCTGCCCGCTGTGGACTCACAGCCGGTCACCGCTCCGACGGCGGAGCCGGTAGCGCTTGCCGTGACCACACTGAGGAACTGCCTGCGATCCCAACCGTCACAGCCGTCCTGGTCTCTCCGCGGGTGGCCGGAGCCCAACGATTCGTCGTGCATTGTCCGTCCTGTGCTTCCTGCTGCGCCGGTCAGGACGATCCTGAGGCGACACCCCCAGCCGGGCCACCTGAGGGAGGCCACACGTGCGCACGGACCTCAGAGCTTGAGCGGAGTCTGCTGTCGGCCCGGATCTCGTGTGCTTCCGGACGCCGGCCCTCTTGCCGACGCCGTTCGGGCCGGGGGACTCGAAGACGGCGAGGGGCGCGGGGGTGCGAGGAACGGGGGAGCATGAGGTCACCCTTCTGCGTATGCCATACGCGTTACTGCGTAAGGCGTACGCATTACCAGGGTGGCGTCAAGACAGAACACGGCGAGGAGCGAAAGGCATGAGCGATGAGGACGCCGCGGACAGCTGGCTGCCCGCCGGCGTCGAATCGGCATGAGGGTTGCGCGAGCGCCCCGCGAAGGGACGCGAACCGGGACTCACCATCGACCGGATCGTCACCGTCGCCGTGGAACTCGCCTTGTCAGAGGGCCTGGCCGCGGTCTCGATGGGCCGTGTCGCCAGGAACTCGGGGTTTCGACCAGGTCCCTCTATCGCTACGTCGCGGCCAAGGATGAGCTGTTCCTCCGTCATGCAGGAGGCCCTGCTCGACGCCGTCAGCAGAGGACACCACCTCAACCCCTACACCCCGGATGAACAAACCACCGGCTGGTGACGAGCTCGTAATGATGAGGCGGGGGAGGCGGAACGGCCCCGGGTGAACTGGCTGCGCAGCTCCCCGGAATACCGCCCGGCCCGCCTGGCTGAATAGCGCCGCCTTTGGCGAGAACACCCCGCGCGTCCGTCGCCGTATCGCTCCCGCAGACCGCCTGGAATCCGAGCGCCGTCCACCCTCCCCGGGCTGGGCGCCGCCGGAGCGGGGGGGCAGAGATCTCCCGGAGACCGTTCGCGTTCAGGATGGGCCGCGCACACTTCACCAGGTGGAGGGAAGGATGTCCCGGATGTTGAAGAAGGCGTGGCGGCCCCTGGTCGCACTGGCCGCGGCGGCCGTCGCGGTGGTCGGTACGGCCACGAACACGCAGGCGCAGCCCTCGGGGTTCACACCCGAGCATTACAACCAGATCCAGTTCGGCATGACGGTGGAGCAGGCCCTGGCCGCCGGTGGCGGCCCGCAGTCCTGCTGGGCCACGGAGAGCAGCCTCGAATGCTTTGCCAAGGATCCTCTCAACGGCCCTCACGCCTCATTCGAGTTCACCAGGGCCGGGCAGCTGAGCCGGAAGTGGCACGAGGGCATTTTTGAGGTGAAGACGCCGTCGATCACGCTTGCCCAGTACGACAAGGTGGCGGTGGGCATGACGGAGGAACAGCTCTGGCTCGCCGTGTCGAAGGATTCCTGTGTGCTCAAGGGCGAGGCGTACCCCTTCTACCCGTCGAAGCAGCGGTACGAGCGGGAGTACATGTGCGCCGCTGAGCCCGGGCCGCACGCGCCGCGCGCGTGGTTCTGGTTCACCAATGGAGCGCTGACCGACAAACACAAGAGCATTCTCACCTGACATGCCTGGCATGTATGGTGCGGCGCTCGCCGCCCGGGTCCTTCGCCTGCCGGGGTGAAGGACCCGGGCCGGCCGCGCTGTGCCGCGGACCCGGCTCCCCGACCGGCGTCAGCGCGCTCGTATCAGATACTTCGAATCGCGCTCGTATCAGGCGCCTCGAATTCGGCGTCCCCATGGAGATAGCGCCCCGGAGAGGTGCCGACGGTGCGGCGGAACGCCGCGAGAAACGCGCTCGGGGTCGCGTATCCCACGGCGCGGGCGGCCCGGGACACGGACTGGCCTTCGGCCAGGAGAGGCAGGGCGGCCCGTAGGCGCATATGGGTGCGCCAGCGGTCGAAGCTCATGCCCGTGTCGTGGACGAACAACCGCGTCAGGGTACGCCGGCTCACGCCGACGGCCCGTGCGTGCGCCTCCAGACTCCGCCGGTCCGCCGGATCGGCCAACAGCGCGTCGGCCACGGCCGATACGCGTGCGTCGACGGGGCGCGGCACGTCTATGGGCATGGCCGGCAGGGGACGCAGCAGATCCAGTACGACCGCCTCGGCGCGCAGCCGCGCGTCGTCGGCGAGGCCGTCCCGGCTGAGGTAGGCGATCAGGTGGGCCAGCAGCCCGTCGACGCCGACCGGTGTGGGCTCCGTCCAGTCCAGGCCGCACCGGTCCGGTTCGAGGTAGAGGCTGCACAGCACCGCGTCGCGGGTGGCGCCGGTCCGGTGGACGACCCCGGCGGGCAGCCACAGCGCCCGGGTGGGCGGCAGGACCCAGTAAGCGTCGTCGACGGCGACGCTGAGGACGCCGCGTCGCGTCCAGGCCAATTGGTGCTGCGGATGGCTGTGCGCCTCGATCCACTGCCCGGCCGCCAGGGGGAAGTTCCCCACGACGATAGCGCCGATCCCCGGCGGTACGGCCCCTGCGGCGGATTCGATCACATGGCACAGCGTAGGCCGTGTCGTCGAAGTCCCGTGTCCCCAGGGCGATGTGGTGTGGCCCCGTCGTGCATTGCGGCCAGCGGGGAGCCGTCCGTAGCGTCGACTCATGCCTATACCCCACCCCCGTATATCGCGCCATGTGTCCACCCGGCGCGGCCCGGCTCTGGTCGTGCTGTGCCTCGTGCAGTTCATGCTCGTCCTGGACGACACCGTGGTGAGTGTCGCGCTCCCCAGTGTCCGGGACGAACTCGGCTTCAGCGCCGCGGGCCTGACCTGGGTCGTCAACGCGTACTTCCTCGCCTTCGGCGGGCTTCTGCTGCTCTTCGGGCGCGCTGCCGACCTGCTGGGCCGACGGCGCGTCTTCCTCAGCGGCGTGGCGTTGTTCGGCGCTGCGAGCCTCGCCTGCGGGCTGGCCCAGGAGCCCTGGCACCTGGTGGCGGGACGGTTCGTCCAGGGCGCGGGCGCGGCCATGGCCGGCCCGGCCGCGCTGTCACTGATCACCCTTCTGTATCCCGGCACCGCTGAGCGCGCCAAGGCGCTCAGCATCTGGGGCGGCATCGCCGGTCTCGGCGCCACGGTGGGCCTGGTGATCTCCGGCGCGCTGACCGACCTCGCCTCATGGCGCTGGATCTTCCTGGTCAACCTGCCCGTGGCGGCCCTGGCCCTGGCGCTGCTTCCCCGGCTGGTCGGCGAGAGCCGGGCCACCCACACGGCCCGCCTGGACGTTCCCGGCGCGGCGCTGGGCACCGGCGCGGTCCTGGCTCTGGTCTACGGGCTGCTCCAGGCCGGGGAGTCGAGCTGGAGCGAGGTGACCGTACTCGGCCCCCTGGCCCTTGCCGCCGTGCTGGCCGTCACGTTCCTCGCGGTCGAATCACACGTGGCGGAGCCACTGGTGCCGCTGTCGTTCCTCGCCTCCAGGACCCGCGCCGTCGCCCATGGCGCGACCCTGCTGTTCTCCGTCGCCATGTTCGCGATGGCCTTCCTGCTGATGATCCACTTGCAGACGGTGCTCGGTTACGGCCCGCTCAAGGCCGGTGTCGCCTACCTGCCCTACGGTGCCGGAATCCTCATCGGCATGTGGCTCTCCTCCCACGCGGTGATGAGGCTCGGGATCCGCCCGACCCTCGTCACATCCTTCGTCATCAGCGCGGCCGGGATGCTTCTGCTGTCCGGCATCGCACCGGGCGACGGCTACGCGTCCGGAGTGCTCCCCGGCATGCTCGTCAGCAGCCTTGGATGCGGCCTGAGCCTGCCCACCCTGACGGTGGCCGCGCTCACCGGCACCACCCGGGAGAACGCCGGCCTCGGCTCGGCCCTCCTCAGCTCCGTCCAACAGGTGGGCGGCGCCGTGGGCGTGGCCGTACTGGTCACCCTGGCGACACGCCACAGCGACGCCAGGGCCGCCCGCCGCTCAGGGTCCGCGGCCGGCGCCCGCGGCACCCGTACCTGACGGGGACGGACGCCGCTCGTCCACGGAGGCGCGTGATCCGGGGACGGCGGCGGCTGAGGCCGCGGGGAGCTCCACCCACGCCCGCACAACGGCACGGGCGTACGGGCCCCTGCGGCCGGCGGCGAGCGCGCACAGGGTCCCGCCTCAGGTCAGCGCGCACAGGGTTCCGGCTCAGGTCAGAAAGACCAGATCGGCTTCCTCCGCGCCGGTCAGCTCGTACCGCGCCCCGGTCACCGCCCGGCCCGTGAGCAGCCGGACGAGCGTCGCCGCGGCCCCGGTGTAGACGGCGGGCTCGGGGCTGTCGGCGCCCAGGACGAACGGGGTGTCATGACCGTCGAGCCGGGCCAGCAGGGGGTGTGCCCCGCTGGCCCTGGTCAGCCCTCCGAGCAGGGCGAGGACATGCGGCAGACCGTCGCCCTCGTACGCGCCCGGCTCGCCGAACGCCTCCCGTACGTCTCCGGCGTGGACCCACTCCCCGAACGCGATCACGTCGAGCTTCCCGTGTCCGGCCGCCGCGATCACCGGCCCGGCCTCGGTCATACCGCGCTCCAGTTCGTCGACGATCCGCCCGTCCGGCCAGTCGGCGCGCTCCGCGATGTCCCGGTCGTTCGATTCCGGTGAGAAGACGCCCTTCTCGAACCGGCCCTCCACCACTCTCATGAGCGCCGCCGAGCAGTGCGCGAGGACATCGCGCACGGTCCAGCCCGTACAGCACGTCCCGATCGCGAAATCGCCGCCGGGCCGGGAGCGCAGAAGAGGAATCAGGGCGTCCCTCTCGGTACGGAGGAGGAGACCGGGCAGCTCGGGGTCACGTCTGGTGTCCATGCGCCCAGCCAACCGCATGGGGCGCACCGCTCACCAGCCCCGTGCATGCGCCGGGCAACTGCGGAGGCGTGGTCAGAAGCCGTCCAGGGCGGTGCCGGCCGGAGGGAAGATCTGCTGGACCGCGCGGACTACGGCGGCCCGGCGGGTGGCGTCGGTGGCGCCTCCGGCCTGGCGGGCGATATCGGCCATCTCGGTCTGGGCGATCCAGGTGGTGGCGATCTGGTTGACGAGGGCGAGGACGTGTACGGGGTCCCAGGCCGGATCGAGGTGACCGGCTTGCTGGGCTCTGCGCAGTTGCTCGACTTTACGGGCGCCCGCTGCGCGGGTGGGCTCGTCGTCGGCGGCCGTCGCATCGTTCAATTCCAGGCGCCCCCAGCCGATCATCCGGAAGCGCTCGGGGTGTTCGGTGAAGTAGTCGAAGAGCCGTCCGGCGTACCCGGGCAGGTCGGTGGGGTCCATCCGGGTGGCTTCCGTGATCAGCGCCAGCTCGCGGCCTGCGACGAAGGTGTAGAGCGCCTCCTTGCTGCGGAAGTGGGCGTAGACGCGCTCCTTGCTGGTACGGGCCTGCTTGGCGATGCGGTCCATGCGCGCGCCGGCGATCCCGTACCGGGAGAACTCGGTCTTGGCCGCGTCGACGATCCGGTCGCGGGTGGAGTCGGCGGAGTTGGAGGCAGGCATACCGCCAGACTACCAAACCAAACTGTTTCGTTTGACTGTCGGCTCGACGCATCCTATGGTCATACCGAACCGTTTGGTTTGGTGGGGCTCCGCTGCCAGGGGCCCCACTCCGACGACGCGCCGAGAGAAGAGAACGTCATGCTCACGCCTCAGCAGATCCAGGAAATGTCGGCCGACCTTCCCGTCGACCCCACCTACGTCGTGACGAACACCGCGGTCATCGACGCCCCGCTCGACTTCGTCTGGGAGAACCTGCCCAGGAACCTGGACATCAGCAGGATCATGCGGCCCTATCGCGGTCTGCCCGGCGCCGCCGACTGGGTTGTCACCCCGGACTTCCCCGAGGAGGGGTCCACCATCGTCTACACGATGACGGACGGCAGCACGATCACGGAGACGATCTTCAAGCGCGACCCCGCCGCGCACCACTATGTCTACGGCTATCTCCCGCCCATGCCGATCTTCGAATTCTGGCAGGGCAACCTGTTCTACTCCGCGACGCCGGACGGGCGGACCGAAGTCACCTGGCGATACTGGATCAAGCCCAGGAACAACCTCATCAGCAAGCTCGGCGCCCGCCTGCTGAAGCACTTCATCTGGCGGCACTACACCGCCAGGGGCATCACAGGCATGAAGGCGGAGGCCGAGCGCCTCTATCGGGACCAGGCTTGAGCGCATACCGGGGAAGGCACGGAGGGAAGGGCGGCCCCCGACATGAGCCCACATGGTTTCGAAGATGTCGTGCTCCGGCTTGAACAGGCGGAGGGACGTGGGAAGCCTGAGCGGGGTCGGGGTCGGGGTCGGGGGCCGGGGCGGACGGCGAGCGTCACCTCACCGGCCGGGGGTCGTTAGAGGTGTTGTCTCGTACTCGTCCGCCGTCGAGGGATCCGTGTCAGGCCACCGTGGGAATCGACGGGGCGCGGCGGGCGCCGGGCATCGGCAGTTGGGGCTACCGGGCTCGCCTGCCCAATCGTTGACCTGCTGGGGGAGAAGAGTGTGCTCGTGCCGAAGGGCGTGAAGGTCGTGATCATGGCGAGCGCCGCGGTGGCGATCGTCTCGACGCCGCTGTACTGGCTGCTCGGCGGTCCGGATGGCGGACAGCTGGCGGCTGCTTCCGTTCAGGGCACCACGGGAGTCATCGCTCTGGCATGGAGTCTGCTCACCTCTCCGGCCGCCGCCGAGCTCGGTTCGACGGAGGTCGCCGATGCCGCGATCGATACCGGGAAGGCGAGCGCGGGTGACGGAGGCGAGGCGGTCACCGGCATCGTGCGCGGGAGCCGTGCCGAGGGCAGGCCGGTCCGGGTCGAGAAGTCCGGGGACGCGACCGCGGAGGGCCCCGGCGGCTTCGCATGCTCAGGTGTCTACTGCCGCTGACAGGCCCAAGACGTGACGAGGCGTCGCACAACGAAGAAGAACCAGCCCGGCGAACGTCGCCCCGCGGCCCCGGGACGCGACGTGGTCGGATCCGCCGGTGCGGCTTGGGAGCCGGCACCGGTCCAGTCGCCGAACGGGACATCGAGTCAGCAGGTCAGGGAGACGGGTAACGCGGAGGCCGGGCCAGGCGGCTTCGCCAACACCGGCATCGTGCAGCTCGTGATGGACGCGAACGACGCCGAGCGCTTCAGTACGGCGCTGGTGTGGAGGTTGCTGGAGGCCATCGATTCGCTGGAGACCCGCCTGCGGCAGCTCGACGGCCGACTGACGCCGGGCGAGGAGGGCCTGCGGGACATCCGAGCCGAGCGGGGCCGGCTCCGGGAGCGGCTGCGCCTGGCCGAGACGGAGCTGAAGCGGGCCAGAGCGGACAAGAAACGGGCCAACCGGTTGCGGCAGGCCGCCGAGCGGCGTGCCGAGAACTGGGCCCGTCGGCACGCCCGGACAGAGCGGACCGCTCCGAACCCTACAGAGGCCCCGATCCGCCCGCGGAAGCGCACCGTGCCGTCACTGCCGTCACTGCCGTCTCGCGCGTTCCCGGGTGAGGGCGACGAAGTGCTGCGGCTCATCACCGTGGACCTCGATGTCAGCGCAGAGGAACTGGACCGCCTGGGCGAGGTCCTGGGCGTAAACCGAGGCAGAAACCCTGCCGCAGTCCTGCTCGGGGTGCTGGTCGTGATGGTGGTGGTCGCCGTCGTCGTCGGGACGCTCATCCCGCTGCGGCCGGACCATCAGAACGTCCGCAAACCCACGACCAGGCAAGGCGATGGACTGAGCGCGTCGAAGTCCCACTCCGCTTCCGTGACTCCCGCGAAAACACCCCCGCGGCTGCCGTCCCGCACCCCGAGCGGCCTGGAGAGCCCGAGCGAGAAGACCACACCCACGCCGAGGCCGTCTCCGTCACCGTCACCATCAGAGTCGTCGAGGAAACCCGCTCCCAGGCCGCCGGCACCGCGGGAGACCGCCTCCACGTCCGCGACGGCCGACCAGGCATCGAGGGAGATCTTCATCGTCCGGGGACACGGCAACGAGATGAACGTCAACTTGACCGGCTTCGAGCCGGACGAGGACGTAACGATCTATGCGTACACGGACACCGACGACACCGACGGTCCGTACGACCGGAGAACCCACACCATCCGGGCCGACGGCACCCGTGAGTTCGGCGCCTTCCCGATGGAGGCTCCCGGCCGGTACTGGGTCGTCGCGTTGGGCGTCACCTCGAATGTCGTCGTCTGGACGGGGTGACGAGCGCGCTCCACAGCGCTGGATGAGAGCTGCCGCGCCGCCCTCCGCGCCCGGAGCGGGGGACGGCCGAGGGCGGGGGCGCGGCGCTTTCACCGCGTATCCCTTCCCCGCTCAGCTCCGAGACGCACCGAGAGCGTCAGGCCCGGACGCTACGGGGCAAGGCCCGGGCCGAGGAAACGGCGAGCGTCATGGGTGAGTTCCCGGGGGCGGTAACCGTCGCGCCGGGCGAGTGCCGCGGCAGCGCAGACACAGGGGTCGAAGCACGGATAGCCGCGCAGTGCGAAGACATCCCACTCTTCGTCCTCCAGGATCCAGAAATCGGCCAGCGCCTGGAGTGATTCCTCGGTCCTCCGGTGGTCCTTCCGGGGGATGCTGACGGCAAGACTCAGCCAGGCCCCGTCGATGTCGTCGTCGTTCTCGGGGCCGGGCAAAGGCGCTTCGGCACCGTGCTCGGGGCCGGATAAAGACGCTTCGGCACCGAGTGTCAGATTGCGGACAACCCTCTCCGGCAGCGGTTGACGGTGCGGAGCCGCCTGAAGCCCTTCGAGGTGTCCCCAACTCCCGCCGAGTACCGCATAGGGGACTGCTCCTGAGACGTCTCCCCGCAGGGCGTACCCCCAGGAGGCCAGTGACGACCAGCTACGCCATGCGTGGCCATCGGCGCCTGCCGCGTAGAGAGAGGACGTGATTTCCAGGGAGATCTCATACGCCTGGGACAGGGACTCATCGATGCTTCTGGCTCGCCGTGACTGTGCCAGCCAGGCGACGCTGTCCCGGATGAGGGAGAAGGATTCGGCGAACCGGTCCTCCGGGGCGGCCCGACGGCGCGGTCCATCCGGTGCGACCAGGCCGGCGGCGCCGTCGATGACCTGGGATACATAGCCGTCCGGGGTCACGGCAGCCACTCTTTGAGACCTCCTTGGGCTTCGGCCCTGTTGCGCGCGTCCTGCTTGGCCTTGTCGCCCAGTTGATCGGAGCTCTCCGTCGCTGTGGCGTCATGCTGGGAGACCAGGTTCCCGCCGGGGATGCTACCGGAGAAGGTGACTTCTCCCTCGCTGATGAGGCGTGCCCTCAGCTTGATCTTCGTGCCGGCGATCTGCGCGATGTTCGCAGGGTCCTGCTTCTGGATGTCCTGCACGCTGAAGAGGTAGACGTAGAGCCGGCCGACAACGCCGCTGGTGCGCTTCTCGTGCGCTTCAGTGAATTTCTCTCCCTTGGCGTAGCGGGCGGAATGATGGGAATTCTTCGACGTTGAGATGAAGGGAATGTCCATGAACGTGCCACCGATTTTCGGATTCTTGACCTCCTTGGCGAACGCTTTATATGAATTGATGTAGCGCTGCAGCAGCGCCAGATATTCGCTCTCGAATACTTGTTTTCCTGAGCTCCGCCACCATCGCTCGACGGATCTGGGGTCTTTCGTCTTCTCCACCGTCGCCGCGATGATCTGGGCCTTGGCCAGCAGCTCGCTCTCCGGAACATCGGATCCATCGGGCTTGGTGCTTCCCGCCATCCGCATGGCGGCGGCGCTGAAGGTGGGCTTGCCCACGAGGTCCTTCTTCAACGCCTCCCGGTAGGCGTCGTCGTCCCAGGTGGTTTTGAAGTGGATTCCCCGGTACGCGGCGAGCATGCCGGTGGCCTTCGCATCGGTCTGCGCCTGAGTGGGAGCCTTGTCCTCGGGGTTGATCCGGCCGTAGACGGACCAGGTGCTCCCGTTCTCGACAGGCCGGAGCTCGGAGAGGCGGTACCGCAGACGGATGGTCGCGAGCAGCGGCCGGAGAAGACTCCCGGCGACGGGCCGACCGCGGTACTTGTCAACGGCGGCGACCGCTGCCCGGAGTGCCGCGTCGAGCCGTTTCCGCTGGTTCTCCTCGGTCTTTCCGGCCCGGTCCCCGTTCTTTCCGGCCGGGTCCCCGCCTGTGCCCCGCCGCTTCGTCCAGAGGGCTCCGGCCTTCTTCATCAGACCGATGATCTTGTCGATGACCCAGTCCACCGCCCGGTTGACCGGCCGGGCCATGGCCTGGACGATCTGCTTGACCCTGGCGGCGATCCCTCCGACCCCCAGCACCGCCGCCAGGACGCCCAGAACCACCGGGACGGAGCGGGCGAGGGCGCGCTCCACCATGGCCGGCACTCCGCCGGTGGCGCCCTTGGCGATGGCGACGACCGAATCCAGTACGGCGTTGACGAAGTCGATGATCTGGCGGGCCTGGGTCACCACGAAGGTGACGAAGTCGATGATCAGTTTGACGGCCCGGACGAATGCCGAGGCCGGGTTGAGCAGGGAGAGCACCCAGGTGATCCCGGCCATCACGATCGTCGGCGTCACATATTCGATGACCTTGTCGACGACGTTCTTGCGCAGGTCGCCGACGCGTGCCTTCAGGTCCTCCCACAGGGCCGCGACGCCCCGTCTGCGGACCTCGGCGACGAGCGGCACCGCGGTCTCGGCCGCCGCGACCACGCGTTCCGGAACCCGCCGGGTGATCCGGGCCCGGATGGACGGCCACGTCAGGCCCAGCACTCCGGCGAGCATGGTGAGTACGCCACGGGTGTCGAACTTCGCCGGAAGCTGGAGTCCGGCCTCGGCGGCCCGGCCGAGCAGCCAGGACATGATGCCCTGCTGCAGATGCCGGCCGATGTTCCTCAGGAACAGCTTCAGCCCCGCGCCGACGGCGGTGACCAGGTTTCTCAGGAATCCGACCGGATCGCCGAGGATCAGCAGGGCGGCCTCGGCGGCCTTGGCGAGGACCGCCAGCAGCAGCCGCTTCAGCTCCAGGATGGTGCCGATGACGCTCTTGACCGCGTCGACGGCCTTGTCGACGAGCCCCTTGTTCTTCTCTCTCTCCGCGGCGATCTCGCCGTCGACCGATGTGAGCGCCTCGGTGTACTTGGTGGCCAGGGTGTCGACGAGCTGAGTGCCCTTGTCGTCCACGGACTGGGTGAGCTCGTCGAATCTGCCCTCGAACTCGGCTGCGGCCTGCCGGCCGATGGCCCGCAGACCGGCCGGGAGTCCCGTCACCGCCGTCTGCAGCTCGGTGCGGCCCTGTGCGATACGCCGCTTCGCGTGGTTCAGCTCCGCGCCGATGGTGGTGGCCACATCGGAGATCACCTGCCGCATCCGGCGGAGATAGCCGTCACGGGCCTGATCGAAGATCCTGTCGGCCTCGGCGGGAAGTCCGGCGAACTGGTCCTTGACCCAGCGCAGTTTGCCTGTCGCGCCCGAGTACCGCTGGTCCTTGTACTCCTCCATACGCCGCCTGTGCTCAGCGGTGAACGCCTCCCGGGCCTCCTTCTCGCCGCGGGCGAACTGCTCGTCGACCAGCCTGTCGAGGCCGCTCAGAACGGCCTCGACGTCCTTCTTCATCGTGTCGAAGACACCGTTCAGAACCGCCGTGACCTGGGCCCGCTTCTCCTCGTCCCGGCCTTTGGCGCCACTCTTGCCCGCACCGACCTGCTGCCCCGCCAGCACCCGCCGCGCACCCATCGCGGCCATCGCGGCCGAGCCGAGCCGCTGTGCCTGCCCGGTGGCGGCCCGCAGCTCATCGGACTCGTGTCCGCGCAGCCGCCCGGGGGCCGTGGCGGAGTGCCGTTCGGCGGCCTTCTTACGGTTCAACGCCTCGGTGAAAGCGGGTTCATCGGACCGCTTCAACTGGGTCTCGGTGATCTTCGCGTCCACCATCTGCCCCCTGACCCGATCGGGCCCGGCGGACATATCGGTGGCCGACGCGGGCAACCGGTCCGGGACGGCGTTCCGCGGATCGGGTGTGCCGGGAGATACCGGCGGCCGGTCCGCCACCAGGGGGACGACCGTCTTGGGCACCGCCGCGGAGGTGTCCGGGGCCGCGGCGGTCGTGACGGCGATCTGCTCGGCCGAGTCCGCCTTGCCCGCGCCGACCGCGCCGTGCACCTCCGCGCGGACTTCGTCGGCCTTGCCCGAGCCGGCGAACGAGTCCGCCTCGGCGAGATTCTTCGGCGCCTTGTCCGCGATCGCCTTCTCGACCGCCCTGATGAAGGCGTCCTTGTCGAACTCCTTGGGCTTCGCCTCGTTCATGCGCTCGGCGTTGACGGTCTTGCCCTGGACCTCCGCGTCGTCCCTGGGCGGCAGAGCGGCGTTCTGCGCGGCTGCCGCCTCCGCCCGCGCGGGCGGGTGCGAGCCGGCCACCGACCGCTTCTTGCGGTACACCTCCCGCTTCAG
>NZ_VCLA01000077.1 GCF_009600885.1 Streptomyces jumonjinensis | reverse complement strand
GCGCGCACACCGGGCGCGGCGGGGTGAGCGTGCGGGCGCTGCGCCCGCACGCCCGTGCCGTGACCGTGCTCGCCAAGGGGCTCCGGGCCGAGCTGCACAGCGAAGGGGACGGCCTCTTCTCGGGGGTGCTGCCGCTGCGGGCGGCGCCGGAGTACCGGCTGCTGGTGGAGTACGGCGGCGACGGCGGCGCGGGCCACGAGAGCGAGATCCACGATCCGTACCGCTTTCTGCCCGCGCTCGGCGAACTGGATCTGCATCTGATCGGCGAGGGCCGCCATGAGGAGCTCTGGCGCGCGCTGGGCGCGCATCCGATGACCCATCAGGGCGTCGCCGGCACCCGGTTCACGCTCTGGGCGCCGAACGCGCGGGGGGTCCGGGTCACCGGGGACTTCTGCTACTGGGACGGCACCGGCTTCCCGATGCGCTCGCTGGGCTCGTCGGGGGTGTGGGAGCTGTTCCTGCCGGGGATCGGCGACGGGGCGCTGTACAAGTTCCAGATCATGCGGCCGGACGGCTCGCACACCCTGCGCGCCGACCCGATGGCCCGGCGCGCGGAGACGCCGCCCGCGACCGCCTCCGTCGTGACCGGGTCCCGCTATGCCTGGCAGGACGCGGAGTGGATGGCGCGGCGGGGCCGCCGCCCGGTCCATGAGTCGCCCTTCTCCGTCTACGAGGTCCATCTGCCGTCCTGGCGGCCCGGTCTCAGCTACCGCCAGCTCGCCGAGCAGCTGCCCTCCTATGTGGCCGCTCTGGGCTTCACCCATGTGGAGCTGATGCCGCTCAGCGAGCATCCCTTCGGCGGATCGTGGGGCTACCAGGTCACCGGCTTCTACGCGCCCACCTCCCGGATGGGCACGCCGGACGACTTCCGGCACCTGGTGGACGCGCTGCACCGGGCGGGCATCGGCGTGATCATGGACTGGGTGCCGGCGCACTTCCCGCGCGACGACTGGGCGCTCGCCGAGTTCGACGGCCGCCCGCTGTACGAGCCCGGGGACCCGTCCCGGGCCGCGCACCCCGACTGGGGCACGCTGGAGTTCGACTACGGCCGCACGGAGGTGCGCAACTTCCTGGTCGCCAACGCGGTGTACTGGTGCGAGGAGTTCCATGTCGACGGACTGCGGGTGGACGCCGTCGCCTCGATGCTCTATCTCGACTACTCGCGCGAGCACGGGCAGTGGACCCCCAATGAGCACGGCGGCCGGGAGAATCTGGACGCGGTGGCCTTCCTCCAGGAGATGAACGCCACGGTCTACCGGCGCTGCCCCGGAGTCGTCACCATCGCCGAGGAGTCCACAGCCTGGAACGGCGTCACCCGGGCCACCCACCACGTGGGCCCCGGCGGCTTCGGCGGGCTGGGCTTCGGGCTGAAGTGGAACATGGGGTGGATGCACGACTCGCTGGGGTACGCGGCGCATGAGCCGGTGCACCGCAAGTACCACCACCACGAGATGACCTTCTCGATGGTGTACGCCTACAGCGAGAACTACATCCTGCCGATCTCGCACGACGAGGTGGTGCACGGAAAGCGCTCCCTGGTGAGCAAGATGCCCGGCGACTGGTGGCAGCAGCGCGCCGGACACCGGGCGTATCTGGGCTTCATGTGGGCCCACCCCGGAAAGCAGCTCCTCTTCATGGGACAGGAGTTCGCCCAGGGCGCGGAGTGGTCGGAGGCGCACGGCCCGGACTGGTGGCTGCTCGACCCCTCCTACGCGGCGGAGCCCGACCACCGGGGGGTGCGGCTGCTGGTCCGCGACCTCAACACGGTGTACGGGGCGACTCCCGCGCTCTGGGAGCGCGACACCGCGCCGGAGGGGTTCGCCTGGGTGGCCGGGGACGCGGCGGACGACAATGTGTTCGCCTTCCTCCGCTTCGACGCCGCGGGCTCGCCGCTGCTCGCGGTGAGCAACTTCTCGCCCGTGGTCCGCCATGACTACCGCCTCGGGACGCCGGAGCCGGTGGACGCCTGGGCGGAGGCGCTGAACACGGACGCGGCGCGGTACGGCGGCGGCGGGGTGTGCCATGAGGAGCCGCTGAAGGCGGAGCCGGTGCCCTGGCACGGGCGCGGTACGTCGGTACGGCTGACGCTGCCGCCGCTGGCGACGGTGTGGCTGCGTCCGGTCTGAGCGGGTACGGGCCCCGGGCCCTGAGCCGGTACGGGCCGATCCGGGCCCCCGGGGGACATGCCCCCGGGGGCGGACCCGTTCAGCCCGCCGCGCCGAAGCCCTCCGGCAGCGCGTCCGTGTGGACGGTGCCGAGGCGCTGGGTGGCCCGGGTCAGCGCCACATAGAGGTCGCTGTCGCCGAAGAGCGCGGGCTCGACCACGATCACGGAGTCGAACTCCAGCCCCTTGGCCTGCCGGGGTTCGAGCAGCACCACCGGACGGGTGAGGTCCACGGGCCCGGCGAGCTCGCGCAGCGCGCCGTGGAGAGCGGCCGGGGCGATGACGGCGACCCGGGACGCCCCGGCGCTCTCCCGGTCGGCGGCGGCGGCCACCGCGTCCCCGAGGAGCGCTGGGCCCGCCACCCGTTCGGTCCACGGCGCCACCCCGGTCGAGCGCACCGAGCGCGGCGGCTCGAAGCCGGGCCGGCTGTGGCGGCGTACCGCTGCCGCGACCTCCATGATCTCCGCGGGGGTGCGGTAGTTGACGCCGAGCCGGGCGTGCCGCCAGCGGTCTCCGACGTACGGCCGCAGGATCGCGTCCCAGGAGCCGAGCCCGGCCGGGTCCCCGGTCTGGGCCGGGTCGCCGACCAGGGTCATCGAGCGGGTGGGGCAGCGGCGCATCAGCAGCCGCCACGCCATCGCGGAGAGCTCCTGCGCCTCGTCCACGATGATGTGCCCGAAGGCCCAGGTGCGGTCGGCGGCGGCGCGTTCGGCGGCGCTGCGGTGGTCGGTCTCCTCATGCCGTTCGGCCATCCGCTCGGCGTCGATGACGTCGTGGGCGGCGAGGATCTCGGACTCCTCGTCCTCGAACTCATAGGTCTTGGAGCCCTGGGAGAGTTCGAGCACGCCCTGGGCGTAGCCGATCCGCTCCTGCCGTTCGGCCTCGGCGGCGGCGCGTTCGGCGGTGTCGTCCACGCCGAGGAGTTCGGCCGCCTCGTCCAGCAGGGGCACGTCGGCGGGCGTCCACGGCCCGCCGCTCCGGCGGATGAGCGCCGCGTCGTGCTCCGGCAGCACCCGCTCGGGCTCGGCGAGGAATCCGGCGACGAGCTGCTCGGGGGTGAGGGCGGGCCAGAGCTCCTCGATGGCCGCGTGCACCCCGGAGCTGGTGGCGATCTCCTTGCCGAGCTGGGCGAGATCGTCGGGCCCGAGGAGATTGGGCCCGCCGTAGGGGTCCGCGCCGAGCCGGTCGGCGAGCTGCTCGGTGAGGGCGTCGATGATCCGGAAGGCGAAGTGGGGGCGGGCGAGATTGTGCGGCAGCCCGGTGGCGCGGGCGCGGTCCCGTGCCTCGTAGGCCATCTCGCGGTGGAGGCGGAGGGCGCCGTACTGCTCGTGCTCGATGGAGAGGGCCGCCTCGGGGACGGTGTTCTCGTCCTCGAAGTCGACGTCGCCGGGCACGGTCTCGGGGAGCGTCTGCCGGTCCCGCACCGCGCGGGCGAGCGCGTCGGCCATCTCCGCCCGGCCCTTGACCTCGGCGGCGGCGGGGGTGTCGGCGCCGTGCGCCCGTACGCCGGGGAAGAGCTCGGCCAGGGTGGCGAGCAGCACCCCGGTCTCGCCGAGCGAGGGCAGCACCTCGCCGATATAGCCGAGGAAGGCGGGGTTCGGCCCGACGATCAGCACCGCGCGGCGGGCGAGCTGCTCACGGTGGGCGTAGAGCAGATAGGCGGCCCGGTGCAGCGCGACGGCGGTCTTCCCGGTGCCGGGGCCGCCCTCGACGACGAGCACGCCATGGCGCGAGGCGCGGATGACCCGGTCCTGTTCGGCCTGGATGGTCTGCACGATGTCGGCCATGCGCCCGGTGCGCGCGGCCCCGAGCGCGGCGAGGAGCACGGCGTCGCCGCCGGGGTCCTCGTATCCGGTGCGGGTGGCGTCGGCGAGGTCGAGGATCTCGTCGTGGAGCGCGGTGACGGTACGTCCCTCGGTGGTGATGTGCCGCCGTCTGCGCAGCCCCATGGGCTCATAGCCGGTGGCGAGATAGAAGGGCCGGGCGACGGGTGCGCGCCAGTCGATGAGGAGCGGGGTGCGTTCCGTGTCGTCCGCGCGGATTCCGACCCGGCCGATGTGGTGGCGTACGCCGTCCTTCATATCGAGACGGCCGAAGCAGAGACCGCTGTCGACGGCATTGAGCGCGGTGAGGTGCGCGGAGTGCTCGGCGACGCTCACATCGCGCTCGACCCGGGCCTGCCGTCCGGTGCCGACCTGCCTGATCGTGGTCTGCACGGCGGCTTCGGCCTGCTCGCGGAGTGCGTCGAGGCGCTCGTAGAGGAGGGAGACGAATTGCTGCTCGTTCTGCAATTCCTCGGTTGACAATTCAGCTCCTGACGCGCTATGGTATCGGTAATTGGTTTTCCATATCCGGCTATTGAACGAAGACATGGAAACCCTCAATATACGCAGAGATGAACCCCGCCCGTCAAACGGTCGGGGTATTTTTCTGCCCATAGGCATGGGGCATATCGGCGGCGCGGCGGGTGCCGGCGGGCTCTCCGCCGGCACCCGCCGGGATCAGTACAGGAAGGTGTGCCCGAGGCGGCTGCCGGGGGCGGCCACGGCTCCGAGGGTCCCGTTCCCGAAGGTGACGGAGTTCTTCGCGGTCACCCCGGCGGCGGTGGACCGGAAGGCCGTCACCGCCCCGGCGCTCCCGTTCTCGCCGGTCGCGGAGGTGAGCAGTTCGGCCCGGCCGTCGCCGTCGGTGTCCACCAGCTCGGTGGCCGCGCCGAAGCGGTCTCCCTCCTCGGCCGTGCCCGGCACGCCCGCGGTGCTCTGGCTGAAGAACTTCGCACCGGCGCCGGTCGGGCCTTTGCGGGTGCCGCGCAGGGTGACCACCGCACCGGCCCGCTTCACCCCGCTGTGGTCCTCGTCCACCACGCCCACCGCGATGTCCGGGTATCCGTCGCCGTCGATGTCGCCGATCGAGACGCCCTCGCCGAAGTGATCCGAGCCGCCACGGCCGTCCGCCCCCTCGGCGGTCCCCGGAATCCCGGGGCTGTCCTGGTTGAAGGAGCGGGCCCTGCCGCCCACCGGGCCCTTCGCGGAGCCGGGGATATAGGTGATCATGCCGCCCTTGGCGAGCGGGATCTCCACATCGCTGTCGTACCCGTCGGTGGGGCGGCCGGTGACGATGTCCGCGAAGCCGTCCCGGTTCACATCGCCGATGTCCAGGTTCTCGCCGCCCTCCAGGGCGTAGCCCGACGGGCCGTCGACGGAGGCGGACTCACCCGGGCCGCTCCGGGTGCCGGCCCAGACCCGGACGGCGCGGGCGTCGAACTCGTCGAAGTCGTTGACGGCGGCGGCGATATCGGTCCTGCCGTCGCCGTTCACATCGCCGGCCGCCAGATCCATGATGCGGAAGTCGCCGTCCGTGTCGACCGGGCCGGCGGCGGCGGAGCCGTCGCGGCCGAAGGGTCCGGAGAGCACCCGCAGCCGGGAGCGCCCCTCGCTGGTCGCGACATCGGCGTCGCCGTCGCCGTCGAAGTCGCCGGTCACCACGTGCCCGCCGATCTCGTCGTAGGACTCCGCCCCGTTGAGCAGGGTCGCCGCCCCGGCGAGTCCGCTCTGGCCGCCCCAGAGGACCACGAGCGAACCCGCGCCCGGGCCGACGCCCGCGAGCTCCTCGCCGGGGGAGCCGATGACGAGATCCGCGTATCCGTCCCGGTCCAGATCGGCGGAGGCGATCGACGCGCCGTACAGATCACCGGCTTCGGCGGTCCCCGGCATCCCCGGCTTGTCCTGATGGTGCATCCGCCTGACCGTGGGCAGCGGCTGCGCCCGGGACCCGTACAGCACCGCGACGTACCCCGCCTTCGCCTTGCCGTGCACCGTCCCGGCGGGCGCGGAGACGGCGGTGTCGCGGTAGCCGTCGCCGTTGAAGTCGTCCGGTTTCGCGGCCGACGTGACCGGCACGGCCCGCTCGGGCGCGGCGAGCGCGAGAGGAGCCGCCGGAGAACCGACGACCGCGACCGCCACGACCAGCCCGAGACCGCGGGCCGCCCTGTATGTGCTCATCCTCAGACCTCCTGGGTGACACGCCCCCCTGCCCCCAACGGCACGGGCACGCCCCTCCTTGACCCACTGACGCCCCGAAGGGTTGCGCACCGGAGCCCGGGCGGCAATCGGGCCGACACACACCACCGGCTCCCCCGCCCGGAGCCCCGTACCACGTCCGCATCGAGCGGCAACGCCTTCAGCCGCTGCTTCCGGCCACCTCCCGCGGGGCAAGAAGCCGGGAGACCGATCACGGAGCCCGGAGAGCAGTCTCCGATGGACCCGGCACATGGGTCAGGCTCACGGTGACCGTGTGACCGTCCACGCCACCGCGGATCTCGACCCGGTCGGCAAGAGCGCTGACCATGCCGAGTCCCCGACCACGAGTGTCCTCCTCACCAGGGTGCTGGAGGCGCGGCGCTCTCGCCGTTCCGCCGATGTCAGCGACCGAGATCAGAATGTGCCGTCCAGTGGGCGTGAGGCAGACCTCGAACGTGCCCGTGCCGACACCGCTCGCCGTGTGGACAACGGCGTTCGCGCTCAACTCGGAGACGATCAGGGCCGCGTCATCGACGCGCGAGCTGCCGCCGAGAACGTCTCGCGTCCAGCCACGCACCGTGCGGATCTCTTCCAGGCACCCCGAGAAGGTGCGTCGATAGGTGGGCATGGAGTACCTCCATGGCGATGACCTGCGGTTTCTTGCACGGACCAGCGCACTGACTGACGCCCTGCAATGCGGCACGTACAATAAGTACTAGCACCGTACATTGTGTGCGAGCGCTGGAAGTGCGAGATCGCACTTTTCATACGGGTCGGACAGGCCATAGCGTTCACACCGTGGTGTGGTCCCCCGAGCCGAGACATCGACGGAGAGGCAGACGCATGTTCGGGCTGATGGTGCGCTTCACGTGCAAGGACGAGTCGGCGGCAGCCGGATTCGACGCCCTGGCGGCGCGGACCGGAGAGCAGATCCGCGCGCATGAGCCCGGGACTCTCGTCTATGCGATGCACCGCGTTGACGGCCGCCCTCTGGAACGGATCTTCTACGAGCTGTACCGCGACGAAGAAGCCTTCGGAACCCATGAGTCGCAGCCTCACATCAGGACTTTCCTGGCCGAACGAGAGCGGTATCTGTCCACGGCCGAGGTGGACCGCTTGCGCTTTCTCTCCGGCAAGGGTGTCAACGGTGAGCACTGAGTACGAGAAGGCCCTGGGGCGCAGGATCGCTGCCGGGCGCAAGCGGCGCGGGCTCTCCCAGAAAGAGTTCGCCGGGCTGTTGGATCGCTCCGAAGCCTGGGTGTCCCAGGTGGAACGGGGTGTGCGGCGCATCGACCGGATGACGGTCCTGGAGAAGGTGGCCGAAGTCGTCGGGGTTCCGATCGCCGAACTGGCCGCCGAGGCTCCGATAGTGGCGTCATCGGCTGTCGGCGAGCCACCCGAGGCCAGCCGACTTCGCCTGGTGCTGAGCACGGCCCACCCTCTGAAGGCCGCGCTCGGGCAGCACGAGCCCCCGGATGTTCCGGCGCTCCGCGCCGGCGTCGACCGCGCGTGGGCGCTGACCCATGAAGGCGACTACAGCGGTCTCGCCGAACTGCTGGAGCAGTTGATCCCCGGTCTGGAGTCGGCCACCCGCTCGGCTCCGGAGCAGGAGCGAGCCGACACGTCCCGGCTCTTGGCGCTCACGTATCACGCGTGCAGTGCGGCGCTGGCGAACATGGGCGACCCGGAAGCAGCATGGATCGCGGCCGACCGGGCCGTTGCCGCCGCTGAGCGGGCGGGTGCCCCTCTGCTCATGGCAGCCGGGGAGTTCCGGTTGTCGATCGTCTTCCTCGGGGCACGCCGATTCGACCAGGCAGCCAGGGCCTCGGGAAGCGCCGCCGACGCCCTGCGCCCGCTGGCTGCCTCGGGGCAGCTCGAAGCGATCGCCCTTCGGGGTGCGCTGACGCTTCAACGAGCGGTTGCCGCAGCCCGGATGAATGAGGCCGAGGACGCCTACGAACACCTCCGTCAGGCCCGCGCCATGGCGGAACAGGTGGGCAACGGACGCAACGACTACAACACCGAGTTCGGGCCCGTCAACGTCGGTCTGTACGAGGTCGCCGTGGCCGTCGACCTCGGCGATGCCGGACTGGCGCTGCGGGCGGCGGAGCGAGTCGACGCGTCCGGGCTCTCCGCCGAGCGGCAAGCGCGATTCCGGATCGATGTCGCCAGAGCCCATGCCCAGCGTCGGCAGGTCGGCCTCGCGACGGCCGCGCTGTCGGCGGCGTGGACCGTCTCCCCCGGAATGATCCGCGCCCTGCCTGCTGCCAGACAGCTCGTCTCCGATCTGCTGACCATGGATCAGTCGCCGTCCGAGCAACTGCGGGCACTGGCGGACGAGCTGGGCGTCCATCCCGGGTGACCTCGTGCGCGAGCGCCCCGCAGCGCGCCCGGGCGGCGGGTCCGCTCCGAGGCAACCCCGGCTCAGGTCAGGATCACCGGGAGGGTCTCGGGGCCGCGGACGAGGCTGTTCTCCTTCCAGCGCAGGGAACCGGCGGGGACCGCCAGGCGCATCGCCGGGAAGCGGCGGGTCACCAGGGAGAGGGCGGTGCTCATCTCCAGGCGGGCCAGCTGTGCGCCGACGCAGAAGTGGGGGCCCGCGCCGAAGGCCAGATGGCCGGTCGTGTCCGTGCGGGCGAGGTCGAGGCGGTCCGGGTCGGCGAACCCCTCGGGGTCGCGGTTGGCGACGTGCTGGAGGGCGATGACTCCCTCGCCCGCCCGTATGGCCGTCCCGCCGAGCTCGGTGTCCTTGGTGGCCACCCGGATCAGCGTCCCCGCGCGGGTGAGCAGCAGATGCCGCAGCAGCTCCTCCACGGCGTTGTCGACCAGCTCGGGCCGCGCGCACAGCAGTGCGTACTGCTCGCGCTCGGCGAGCAGGGCGATCAGCGAGTTGGAGAGCTGGTTGAGGGTGGTGTCATGGCCCGCGATCAGGACCAGTTGCAGATTGTTGACCAGGTACTCCTCGGGGAGCCGCCCCGTCTCGTCCGAGACGCGGGTGAGCGCGCTGGTCAGATCCTCGCCCGGGTGCTCGCGTTTGGCCGCTATCAGCTCGCGTAAGTACTCCTGAATCCGGCCGTACGCCTCCCTCACCTGCTCCGCCGGTCCCCCGCGGGACAGCAGGGCGTCGGTCCAGCCCCGGAAGCGGCCCTGGTCCTCGTAGGGGACGCCGAGCAGCCGGCAGATCACCTTCACCGGCAGCGGCAGGGTCAGCTGCTCGACCAGATCGACCGGCCCGGGCCGGCGCTCGGCCGTGTCGAGCAGCTCGTTCACCAGGTCGGTGATCCACGGCCGCATCCCCTCGACCAGGCGCGGGGTGAAGGCTCTGGTGATCAGCCGGCGGGTCCGGGCGTGGTCCTCGCCGTCCATGCTGGTGAGCATGGACGGCAGGGCCAGCCCGGGGGCCACCTGTGGAGCACCGGGCTCCAGTGCGGCACGCCGGCTGAAGACCGGGTCGGTGAGCACCTGGCGGCAGGCCCGCAGAGTGAGGGCGACCCAGATCGGGGTCCCGTCGGGGAGCTGGGCGCGCACGACGGGGGCGTCCCGCATCAGCCGCTCTCCGTCGGGGTCGTGCGCCGCTCCGGCGTCCCTCACGAAGGGGAAACCGTGGTGCGCCGTCGCCTGAGTCATGGCCAATACCTCGCTCCGAGTGGGCAGTTGGCCAGTCAATATGGGTGGTGACCGCTGCGGGCGCAAGACGCCCGCCAGGACTCACAGGAAGGGACTCACGGGGACTCGCCGGGGGTGCACGTCCGCCGGATCCCGCAGCAGTCTGCTTTCGGCCGCACAGCCGAACGGCCGGGTCAGGGCTTGACGACCGCCTCGTAGGTGCTCGCCCAGTCGTCCGCCGCGTGCCCCCTGGCGAGCGCCCGGTCCGCCACCCGCTTGATGCCCGCCAGCTGGGAGACGTCCAGCCCCCGGGCCTCGGCGGCGTGCAGGATGTGGTCGACGGAGGCCGCCATCATCCCGAGGTTGGCCTCGGCGCCCGGGTAGGAGCGCGCGTCGATGTTGGCGGCCGTGTACTCCGCGATCGGCGGCAGGATCGAGACGGTGGTGTCCATGTACGGGGCGATGTCGGCCGCCTCCACCCCTTCCGCCTTGGCCAGCGCGAACGCGTGCACCAGACCGGAGATGCTGCCGTAGAAGAAGTCCAGCAGCGAGAGGTCGTAGGCGGCGGCCCGCCCCGGCTCCTCGCCGACGAACGCCGCGCGCCCGCCGAGCGCCTTCAGCGTGGACTCGTACCGCTCGAAGGACTCCCGGGAGCCGGAGTAGAACAGCAGCGCGTCCTCGCCGCCGACCACGCCGGTCGGCACCATCACCGCGCCGTCCAGATAGGCGATGGAGTGCTCCGCCGCCCAGGCCGCCATGGCGCGCGAGCGCTCCGGGACGTCCGAGGTGACATTGACCAGGACCCGGCCCTGGAGGGCGTCCTCCAGGGGGGCGAGGATCGCCTCGGCCGCGTCGTAGTCGACCACGCAGACGACGATCAGTTCAGCGGCGCGTACGGCGTCCTCGGCGGTCTCGGCGACGACGGCGCCGCGGGCCGCCAGCTCGTCGCCCCGGCCCTTCGACCGGTTCCAGACGGTGGTGGGGTGACCGGCCTTCAGAAAGGCTCCGGCGAGCGCGCGGCCCATCGCGCCGAGGCCGAGAACGGTGACAGGGGTGAGTGCGGTGTCAGAAGTCGTTGGCATGTGGAACATCGTTTCCCGACGCCGCATACTTAACAAGTACCTACTAGAAAGTGGGGTACTCACCAAAAGGTAAGTCTTTTGCCCTGCAAGGGATTACGGCGATGAGGGCGCGGGACGCCTACGGCCTACGCCCCGGGGCACAGGCCCCGGGGCGTAGGAAAAGAAAAGCCCGCGCCCGTCCTCCGCCGTGGGGGGTACGGAGGACGGGCGCGGGGGCCCTGAGCGGCTCGGGCCGGGAGCGGCTCGGGCCGGGAGCGGCTCGGGCCGGGAGGGTCAGACCTTGGCCGGTACGTCCGCGCCGTCGCGCGGCTCCGGAACCGCCGCCCCGGCGGGCTCCGCGGAGACCGGTCCGCCGTGCCCGTCGTCCAGCAGCGTCTTCTCGTCGAAGGGGATCCGCCCGGCGAGCACCTCGCCCACCCGCTCCTTGTCGATCTCCTTCGTCCAGGTGCCGACCAGCACCGTCGCGACCGCGTTGCCCGCGAAGTTGGTCAGGGCCCGCGCCTCGCTCATGAACCGGTCGATGCCGACGATCAGACCGACCCCGTCGACCAGTTCCGGCCGGTGCGACTGAAGACCGCCCGCGAGCGTCGCCAGACCGGCGCCGGTGACCCCGGCCGCGCCCTTCGACGCGATGACCATGAAGACCAGCAGGGAGATCTGCTCGGACGCGCTCAGCGGATCGCCCATCGCATTGGCGATGAAGAGCGATGCCATCGTCAGATAGATGGCGGTGCCATCGAGGTTGAACGAGTAGCCGGTCGGAACGGTGATGCCGACCACGGGCTTACTGACGCCCATGTGCTCCATCTTCGCGATCAGCCGCGGCAGCGCCGACTCCGACGACGAGGTGGAGAGAATCAGCAGGAATTCCCGGCCCAGATACTTCAGCAGCGAGAGCAGATTGACGCCCGCGACCAGTTTCAGCAGTCCGCCCAGAACGACGAAGACGAAGAGCGCACAGGTCACATAGAAGCCGATCATGATCACGGCGAGCGACTTCAGCGCGTCGAGTCCGGTCTCGCCGACCACGGCCGCGATCGCGCCGAACGCGCCGACCGGGGCGGCCCACATGATCATCGCCAGAATGCGGAACACCAGCCGCTGGATGTGCCCGATACCGCGCAGCACCGGCTCGCCGGCCGCGCCCATCGCCTGGAGCGCGAACCCTGCCATCAGCGCCACCAGCAGGGTCTGGAGCACCTCGCCCTCGGTGAAGGCGGAGACCATCGTGGTGGGGATGATCCCCAGCAGGAAGTCCGCGGTGGACTCGCCGCCCGCGCCCTCGGCCGCCTTGTCGCCGGCCTCCCGCGCCGCCTCGGTCAGCTGAAGCCCGGAGCCCGGCTCCACCAGATTGCCGACGAGCAGACCGATGGCGAGCGCCACGGTCGACATCACCAGGAAGTAGCCCAGCGCCAGCCCGCCGACCGCGCCGACTTTCGCGGCCTTGCGCACGGACCCGATGCCCAGCACGATCGTGCAGAAAATGACCGGCGAGATCATCATTTTGATGAGGTTGACGAACCCCGCGCCGATGGGCTTGAGCTCAACGGCGACTCCGGGGGCAGCGAAGCCCACCGCGATACCGAGCACCACCGCCGCGATAACGGCGATGTAGAGATAGTGCGTTCGGTCCCTTCTGCCTGCCTCAGCAGCCACGGGGTCCCTCCTCAAAACGATCTGTAAACAGGTCCATGTCCCATATGGATTCCCGCGACTATCCATCACGCTGTGACCCCGGTCACCCTTACGTGCGTTTCGTTCATACGAAATCCGGCAGGCAGACTGAGGCCATGCGCCTACCCCGCCCCCGCAGCCTCGCGGGACAGCTCTTCGCGATGCAGGTCATCCTGGTCGCCGCGATCGTGGCCGGGTGTGCCTACTTCACCTACGCCACCGACCGCTCACAGGCCGAGGAGACCGCCCGGCTCCAGTCGACGGCCACCGCGACCGCCGTCGCCCACTCCCCCTCGGTGATCGCCGCCGCGCGCTCGGCGGACCCGAGCCGCACCCTCCAGCCGTACGCGGAGGGGCTGCGCCGGGACGCGGGCGTCAACTTCATCGTGGTCATGGCCCCGGACGGCACCCGCTGGAGCCATCCGGAACCTGATCAGATCGGCCGGAAGTATCTGGGGCACACGGAGCAGGCGCTGAAGGGCGAGATCTACAGCGAGAAGCACCTCGGGGTGCTCGGCCCCTCGATACGCACCGTGGTCCCCGTCCGCTCCGAGGGCCGGATCGTCGGCCTGGTCAGCGCCGGGATCACCATCCACGAGATCGGCGAGCAGTCGCGGGAACAGCTCACCGCGCTGCTGATGACGGCGAGCGCGGCGCTGGGCCTCGGCGGCCTCGGCACCTATGTGATCAACGCCAGGCTGCGGCGGCACACCCACGGCATGAACGCGACCGAGCTGAGCCGGATGCACGACTACCACGAGGCGGCGCTGCACGCGGTGCGCGAGGGGCTGCTGATGCTCGACGGGCGGCGCAGGATCGCGCTCGTCAACGACGGCGCGCGCGAGCTGCTGGGGCTGGACGGCGACGCGGTGGGCCGTCCGGTGGCCGGACTGGGGCTGCCCGCGCCGCTCACCGGGGCGCTGCTGGCCTCCGAGCCCCGGGTGGACGAGGTCCATCTGACGGCGGACCGGGTGATCGTGGTCAACACCAGCCCGGTGGTCGGCGGGGAGCAGCGCGGCACCGTGGTGACACTGCGGGACCACACCGAACTCCAGGCGCTCTCGGGCGAGCTGGACTCCGAGCGCGGGTTCAGCCAGGCGCTGCGCTCCCAGGCGCACGAGGCGGCGAACCGGCTGCACACCGTGGTCTCGCTGATAGAACTCGGGCGCACCCGGGAGGCGGTGGGGTTCGCCACGGCGGAGCTGGAGCTCGCACAGGTGCTCACCGACCGGGTCGTGGGCGCGGTGAGCGAACCGGTGCTGGCCGCGCTGCTGCTCGGCAAGGCGGCGCAGGCCAATGAACGGGGGGTGGAGCTGGTGCTCGCGGAGGACAGCAGGATCGACGACGGGGTGCTTCCGGCGTCGCTTCCGGCGCGGGATCTGGTGACGATCCTGGGCAATCTGATCGATAACGCGGTGGACGCGGCGGCCGGACTGGACTCCCCCGGACTGCTCCCGGGTCCCCGCCCGGAACCAGAGCCCAGCGCGGATTCCGCACCCGACACGGCGCACGAACCCGACCCGGCACCCGAGCCCGGCGTGGGAACGGAATCCCGGCCCGTCGGCCCGGAGCCCGATCCGGCGCACGAACCCGGCGCGCACGCCCCCGCCCCCCGCGCCATCCCCGCGCCCCCCTGTCCCGCCCGCACCCCCCGCCCCCGGGTCACCGTCACCGCCCGCGCCGACCACGGCGAGCTGCTGATCCGCGTCCACGACACGGGCGCGGGCGTGGACCCCGCCCGCGCCGACGAGGTGTTCCGCCGGGGCTGGACCACCCATGGCTCGGGCCGGGGCCTCGGACTCGCCCTGGTCCAGCAGGCCGTGCACCGGGGCCATGGCACGGTGGTGCTCGCCGAAGGCCCGGACGGCGGCGCGGAGTTCACCGTAAGACTGCCCCTGCACACGGAGGTATCCGCATGACCACCGGCACGAGCACCGGGGAGGGGCCCATCCGGGTCCTGGTGGTCGAGGACGACCCCGTGGCGGCCGACGCCCACGCCCTCTATGTCGGCCGGGTCAGCGGCTTCCAGGTCGCCGGGGTCGCCCACTCCCGCTCCGCGGCCGTCCGGGTCCTGGAGCGGACCCCGGTCGATCTGCTGCTGCTCGATCTCTTCCTCCCGGACGGGCACGGCCTCCAGCTGGTCCGCTCGCTGCGCGCGGCCGGTCATCTCGCCGACGTCATCGCCGTCACCTCGGCCCGCGATCTGGCGATGGTGCGCGAGGGCGTCTCGCTGGGCGTGGTGCAGTACGTCCTGAAACCGTTCACCTTCGCCACCCTCCGGGACCGCCTCGCCCGGTACGCGGAGTTCCACTCGGCCGCGGGCGAGGCCAGCGGCCAGGACGAGGTCGACCGGGCGCTCGCCGTGCTGCGCACCCCGCAGGGCGGCGCCCTGCCCAAGGGCCTCAGCGGTCCGACCCTGGAGTCCGTCACCCGTACGCTGCGGGAATCGGCGGGCGGGCTGACCGCCGCCGAGGCGGGCACGGCGGTGGGCATCTCGCGGATCACCGCGCGCCGCTATCTGGAGCATCTGGTGACCGAGGGCCGGGCGGCGCGCAGCCCGCAGTACGGCCAGATCGGGCGGCCCGAGCTCCAGTACCGCTGGATTCCCGCCATCCGCTGACGTACACACGGCGGACACCCGGCCGACGCACTGACGACCGCCGTGCACAGGGGATTGACCCTGTCAGCGGGCCGGTCCTACGGTCGCACGGCAGCCTTTTCCGAGGCCCCCGGCCCCGGAGCCCGGCTCAGAGGAGGTCGTGCCTGTGCGCCCCACCGCCCCACCGGCCCGTCTGATCACCCTGTCCCTCGCCGCCGTGCTCACGGCGGGGGCCCTCACCGCCTGCGGCGGCGGCGCCGACGACGACCCCGACACCGTGCGGGTGGTCTACAAACGGTCCACGGACAACAAGATCCGTTTCATGGACCGCTATCTCGCCGCCGTCCGCGAGCAGTTCGAGAAGGCCCACCCCGGCAAGAAGATCAAGCTGATCCCCATTCAGGCGACGGACAACGACTACGCCGCCAAGGCGCAGCAGATGATGAGCTCACCGAGGACCGCGCCCGATCTGGTCTACGAGGACTCCTTCCGCATCAACTCCGACATCAAGGCCGGGTATCTGAGGCCGCTCGACGACCGGCTGCGGAAGTGGAAGGAGTGGGACCAGTTCATCGGCACGGCGAAGGCGGCGGCCAGGGCCGAGGACGGCAGGACCTATGGGGTCCCGGACGGGACCGACACCCGCGGTCTCTGGTACGACAAGGCCGTCTTCGCGAAGGCCGGACTGCCCGCCGACTGGCGGCCGAAGAGCTGGGCCGAGGTCCTGGCGGCGGCCCGTGCGGTCAAGCGGAAGGTCCCGGGGGTGATCCCGCTCAATGTCTACACCGGCGAGGGCCCCGGCGAGGCGGCGGTGATGCAGGGCTTCGAGATGCTGCTGTACGGGACCGGGCCCGATCCGCTCTACGACGCGTCCGCGGGCAAGTGGGTCGCGGGCGGGCAGGGTTTCCGGGACGCCCTGGAGTTCGTGCGGACGGTGTACGCGGAGGGGCTCGGCCCCGATGTCTCCGACGCCCTCGACCCCCATGTGGGGACCCGGGTCGCCACCGAGTGGCTTCCGGAGGGGAAGCTCGCGATCTCCCTCGACGGCTCCTGGATGGGCCAGAACTGGATCAACGACGGTCCGCGGGAGTGGCCCGGGTGGAGCGAGGCCCTCGCCCGGACCGCGATGCCCACCCAGCACGGCCAGGCCCCCGGCAAGGTGTCCATGTCCGGCGGCTGGGCGTGGTCGGTGCCCGCGAAGGCGAAGAACCCCGATCTGGCCTTCGACTTCGTCAAGACGCTCCAGACCCGGGCGAACGCGACCGAGTGGTGTGTGGTGGCGGCCCAGATCGCCGTACGGAAGGACGTGGCCGCCGATGAGCGGTACCGCTCGTCGTCACCGGGCGTCGACTTCTTCACCGGTCTTGTCCGCTACACCCACTACCGGCCCGCGCTGCCCGTCTATCCGCAGGTCTCGTCGGCGATCGGGGAGGCGATGGAGGAGGTGACGACGGGGGACGCGTCGGCGGCGGAGGCAGCGAAGGCGTACGACGACCGGCTGAGGACCATCGCCGACGGCGCGGTCACGTCGAGGTGACCGCGCGCCGAGGGGACCGGGCGGCCGGAACCGCGCGCCGAGAGGGCCGGGCGGCGACCGCACGCCGAGAGGGCCGATGGCACCGGGCGGCCGGGACCGCGCGCCGAGGGGGCCGGTGGCGCTGGGCGCCGGTGACCCCCGCCACCGTGCTGCTGCTGCTCTTTCTCGCCGGGCCGATCGGCTACTGCGTCTGGATCGCCTTCACCGACGCCCAGCTGACGGGCGCCTCGGGGGCGCGTTTCATCGGCCTGGACAACTTCCGCCGGGCGTTCGCCGACCCCGATTTCCGCGGCGCCGTCTGGCTCACCCTGGTCTTCACCCTGGTCTTCACCCTGGTCTCGGCGGTGATCGGGCAGAACACGCTCGGGCTGGCGCTGGCCGGGCTGATGCGGGCGGCCTCCCGTCCGGTCCGTACCGTCACCGGGGCGCTGGTGATCACGGCCTGGGTACTGCCGGAGGTCGTCGCGGCGTTTCTGCTCTACGCCTTCTTCCGCCGGGAGGGGACGCTCAACGCGGTGCTCGACTGGCTCCATCTGCCGTCGCAGAACTGGCTGTTCACCCTGCCGATCCTGGCGGTGTCCTTCGCCAATGTGTGGCGCGGCACCGCGTTCTCGATGCTGATCTA
Organism: Streptomyces jumonjinensis; assembly: GCF_009600885.1. Classification (GTDB taxonomy): domain Bacteria; phylum Actinomycetota; class Actinomycetes; order Streptomycetales; family Streptomycetaceae; genus Streptomyces; species Streptomyces jumonjinensis. Next base: position 230 of record NZ_VCLA01000077.1, on the reverse strand, counting down.
TTCGGCGGCGCTCTCCTCGGTGCCCCGGGAGGTGACGGAGGCGGCGGAGGTCGACGGCGCGGGCGGGGTGCGCAGGCTCTGGCATGTCACCCTGCCGATGATCCGCCGCTCGATCGGCACCAATCTGATGCTCAACACCCTCTCGACGCTGTCGGTCTTCGGGCTGATCTGGGCGATGACCAGGGGCGGGCCGGGCAATCGCAGTCAGACGCTGCCGGTGTTCATGTACG
>NZ_VCLA01000076.1 GCF_009600885.1 Streptomyces jumonjinensis | reverse complement strand
CCCCGCTGCCGCCGCCGCACGGTGCACCCCCGAATTCCGGCGGAACCCCTACCCGGTCTACGGGCAGCTGCGGGAGACCGCCCCCGTCTGCCCGATCACGCCCCCGCACGGCATCGACACCTATCTGATCACCCGCTACCAGGACGCGCGGACCGCCCTCGCCGATCTCCGGCTGAGCAAGGACATGTACGGGGCGATGGACTCCTACCGGAAGATCTTCGGCGAGTCGTCCGTGGCCCTCGACGACCATATGCTCAACTCCGACCCGCCCAAGCACACCCGGCTCCGCAGACTGGTGAACTCCGAGTTCACCCCCCACCGGGTGGAATCGCTGCGCACCCACATCCAGGACGTCGTCGGGCGGCTGCTGGACGACTGCCCGGTCCGGGAACCCGTCGATCTGCTGCCCGCCTTCGCCTTTCCGCTGCCCATCATCGTGATCTGCGAACTGCTCGGAGTGCCGCCGCACGACCGGGCGGATGTACAGACCTGGTCCACCACCGTGGCCCAGACCGGCTTCAGCAAAGAGTCCAAGCTGGCCCAGCAGAACGCGGAGGAGAGCCTGCACGGGTACTTCGCCGACCTCGTCGCCCATAAGCGCGACCACCCGGACGAGGACCTGCTCAGCGCCCTGACCGCGGCCCGGGACGAGAACGGCAGGCTCACCGAGCAGGAGCTGATCTCGACGGCGTTCCTGCTGATGTTCGCGGGCCACAAGACCACCGCGTATCTCATCGGCAACGCCGTCCACCATCTGCTCACCCACCCCGACCAGCTGCGCGCGGTGCAGCAGGACCCGCAGCTGGTCGGACAGGCCGTGGAGGAACTCCTGCGCTACGACGGCTCGGTGGAGACCGCCACCTTCCGGTTCGCCACCGAGGACCTGGAGATCGCCGGTACCCGCATCCCGAAGGGCTCGCTGGTGCAGATCGCCCTGAACTCGGCCAACCGGGACCCGCTGAAGTTCGACACCCCCGATCGGTTCGATGTGCTGCGGCCGGGCAACACCCAGAGCGCCCATCTCGGGTTCGGGCACGGCATCCACTACTGTCTGGGCGCCCCCCTGGCCCGGCTGGAGACACAGCTCGCCCTCACCGGGCTGTTCGAACGCTTCCCCCGGGTGGCGCCGGCCGACCCCGACCGGGAGCCGCCCTGGATGGTGGTCCCCTTCCCCGCCTTCCGCGGACTCACGGAGCTGCCCGTGATCCTGGACCCCGCCGGGCCGTGACCGCCCGGCCTCAGGGCGGCCCGCTCAGGGCGGCCCGCCGGGCGGCGACGGGAGCGCCCCCGGGCCAGCACCCCCGGGCCGGTCAGTACAGCCCCTCGGGGGCCGAGGACATCAGCTGGAGCGGGGCCACATTGGCGACCCCGTCGCTCGGCCACGTCCCGCCGCGGACATAGCGCAGCGCCTGGTCGCGTTCGAGGATGTTCGGCAGAAAGAGATCGTCGTGCAGCACGGTCAGCCGGACCTGCCCGGTCCCGCCCGGGGCCACCGTGGCCGACCAGTCGTCGCCGCGCACCACGGCCATGGTCACCTGCGGATAGTTCGGAACGTAGGGCATCAGCTCCCCGTTCTGCTCCACGGGCAGCCCCGCCGCGTTGCCGAAGGTGTTGCCGTAGCTGCGCCCGCAGATCCCGCCCCGCAGGGCCGCCGTGAACTCCCGGTACATGTCCGGGCTCAGCCGGGTGCCGCTCAGCCGTACGCCGTCGAGGGATCCCACCAGTTCGGGGAAGCGGCGGACCAGCGCCTGGAAGAGCGCGGGGGTGGTGTTGAGATAGTGGATGCCGCCCCCGTCGAGCACATCGGCGAGCTGCTCCAGGAGATGGCTGGTGTACTCGGCCGCCTCCGTCAGCCGGCCGCCCCGGATCAGCCGCTTCACCCAGCGCGGATCCATGTCGATCGCGTACACCCGCCCGGTGAACAGCCCGGAGACCTCCCAGACGCCGTTGCCGATCAGATGCGGGCCGGTGGGGGTGGCCTGAAGCCAGTCGCGGCCGGGCTCGAAGCCCTCGCTGACGAAGGACCACCGCCGCCACACCCCCCGGTGCAGCAGCATCTCCGGGGTGTAGAAGAGGCGGCACGGGGGACCGGTGGTGCCCCCGGTGTCCCAGATCCGTCCGGTCAGCGGGCGGGGCACGGCCAGCGGCACCAGCTCCGCCGGGTCCTGACGGCGCAGCACCTCCAGCGGGAACGGCCCGAACGCCGTCAGCTCGTCGTAGCGTGTGATGTCCCGGGGGTCGAAGCCCAGCCCGGCGGCACGCCGCAGCCAGTAGGGACTGCCGGTCGCCGGATGGAAGTGACGGGCGATCACCCGCCGGGTCCAGCGGTCGATGTCGGTGGCCAGCCACTGCCCGATCAGCGCCTCGCACTCCTGGTCCGGTGGAGCGGCGGCCATGACCGCCGGGGCCGCCGTCATCAGGAGGCCCGCGCCGGCACGAGGTCGATGCCGAGGTCGTAGACGGAGGCGAACACCTGCTGGATGTGCTCCGGCTTGTCGACATGGACCACCGGGAAGGGAAAGCGCAGCAGCCCGTTGGGGATGGAGCCGCCGATGACCAGAGCCAGCCGCACCCCCCGCTCCTTCATCCCGGCGCAGACGTCCACCAGGCTGATCGGGTCGGTGGGGTTGCGGGCGAAGAGGTCGCGGACCTCCGCGCCGGTCGTCAGCGCCTTCCGCTCCAGACAGGAGACCAGCGGAACCCGGGGGTCCGAGAAGGGGATCGCCGCGATCCGGGAGGCCATGAAGGCGCGGAAGTGACGGCGCAGCGGGGAGTGGACGGCGATGGTCCGGTCCGGCAGCGGCACCAGCGAGCCCGGGGGCAGTTCGCCCTCCAGCGCGTCCAGCGCCGTACGCTCGCCCGACAGCATCAGAATGCGCAGCTCGCCGTCGGCGGTCGGCCCGAAGTCGCCGGAGAGATGGACGCCGGGCCGCCCCTCGCCGGGGAATCCGGCGTTCCCGCCGTCCGCGGGAGCGAAGGCCAGCGCCAGGCCCTGCTCCGGTTCCTCCGGTGGGAGCCGTGGGGTGTGGCGGGCGTACGCCAGCATCTCGAAGAGCTCCCGCCGGCCGATGGCTCCCGCGAGACAGCTCGCAGTCATCGCGCCGAGGCTGAGGCCGCCGAGGACCCCCGGGCGCAGCCCCCGCTCCACGAGGACGTCGTGCACTCCGAGCGCCAGCGCGGACTCGCGTATCGTCGCGGCGCTCTGCCGTTCCTCGGGGGTCCCCGGGAGCTCGTCCCGCAGGATCTGCTCCACCGCCAGACCGGTCCACCGCGACACCCGCGCGTACAACTCCCGCATGACGGGGTGGGCCTCGTACATCTCAAGACCGTACAGCTCGGTTCCGACGCCCCCGCCGAACAGAAAGCCCAATGCCATGAACGGCTCCCTAGACATGAACAGGAGATGAACAATTGGCTAAGCCCATTTAAACGGAAAGTGATAAGCCGCCGATGGGCCGTGGTCGCGCTCCCAACCATAGCCACGCCTCCTACCAGGGGGAAGGGGCATTGTTCGATCGGGACGCGTGCGGGGCTTCGCCGCCGGCCGCGTTATCGCAATAGCCGTCGCCCGCAGCGGAGTTCTCCGGCGGCGCGGACAATTCCCGGGGACGCCGACGCCGTACCGATCGGCCACGGAAACCGGTTTCTCCTCAGCGGTCCCCATGACGCTTCATGGGGACCGCACGGGTCTCCGTGGCCTCCGGCGGATCTCACTGGGCTCGGGCGCCTCTGCCCGGCAGCGCCGCCACATGGCTCCGGACGGTGGAGTGCACCTCGTCGGCCCGGTCGTTGAGGAAGAAGTGACCGCCCGGGAAGACATGGGAGGCGAACGGGCCCTCGGTGTAGTCGCGCCACGCCTCCACCGACGGCGTATCGGCCCGGGGGTCGGCATCCCCCGTCAGCGCCACCACCGGGCAGCGCAGCGGCGGCCCGGGGACGTGCACATGGGTCTCCACCGCGCGATAGTCGCTGCGGATCGCGGGCAGGACCATGCTCAGCAGCTCGGGGTTGGAGAGCGCGGCCGTGGCGGAACCGCCGAGCAGCTGCACCTCTTTGAGGACTCCCTGGTCGTCACGGAGATGGACGTAATCGTTCCGTTTGAAGTGGGGCGCTCGGCGCCCGGACAGGAACAGGATCGCGGGGCCTCCCGTTCCGGGCTCGCGCTCCAGCCGGCGGGCGATCTCGAACGCCACGGTCGCCCCCATGCTGTGGCCGAAGAGGGCCAGCGGCCGGTGATCGGTCTGCGCGATGAGCAACGGGACCAGCAGATCGACCAGTTCGGGGATGCTGTCGACGCAGCTCTCCGACAGCCGGTCCTGCCGGCCGGGGTACTGCACGGCCAGCACATCGATCTCCGGCGACAGCGCCACCGACATCGGGTGGTACGCGGTCGCCGCACCCCCCGCGTGGGGAAAGCAGACCATGCGTAAACGGGCCCCGGGAGAGGGAGTGAAGTTCCGGAGCCAGCGCCCCGGGTCGTCGCTGTGACGATCCATAGTCCGCGAGTAATCCTTTCGATCCTGTCGTTCCCGTTGTTCCTGTCGTTCCTGCTGCTTCGCGGTCCCGCCCGTACTGGCGCGGGCCGGTGGCCACTGTATCCGGAGCGTAGGCAACTCGTGGCTCTGCGGCCATCCCCGGGATCTCCCGGCGACTGCGGCTGGCGCACCCGGAGCACTTGGGTGCAGATTGCTGTCATGAGAGCTTCTGCTCAGACCACGGGCGCGCTCATGGCGATCAGCGACCTTCATGTGGCCTACCCGGACAACCGGCGGATCGTGGCGGGGATACGACCGCGCTCGGACGCCGACTGGCTCATCGTGGCCGGCGATGTCGCGGAGATCGCCGAGGACTTCGTCTGGGCGCTGACGACCCTGCGCGAACGCTTCGCGAAGGTCGTCTGGGCGCCCGGCAACCATGAGCTGTGGACCCCGCCGACCGACCCCGTCCAACTGCGCGGCGACGCGCGCTACCGTCGTCTGGTGGAGATCTGCCGAAGCCTCGGCGTGCTCACCCCGGAAGACCCCTACCCGGTCTGGGACGGCCCCGGCGGTCCCGTCACCGTCGCCCCCCTCTTCCTGCTGTACGACTACAGCTTCCGCGCCCCCGGCGTCACCAGGGAACAGGCCCTGGCCCAGGCGTACGAGGCGGGGGTGGTCTGCTCCGACGAGGCGCTGCTCCACCCCGACCCCTACCCCAGCCGCCAGGACTGGTGCGCCGCGCGGCTGGCCGAGACCGAACGGCGGCTCGCGGCGCGCGACCCACGGCTGCCCACCGTGCTGATCAACCACTTCCCGCTCGTCCGGGACCCCACGAGAGTGCTCTTCCACCCCGAGTTCGCCCAGTGGTGCGGCACCGAGCGGACCGCTCAGTGGCATCTGCGCTTCAACGCCGCCGCAGTGGTGTACGGGCATCTGCACATCCCCCGCACCACCTGGCACGACGGCGTCCGCTTCGAGGAGGTCTCGCTCGGATACCCGCGCGAGCACCGCAGACGTGGACTGCCCGACGAGGTGCTCCGGCAGATCCTTCCGGCGGTGGGGACGCCGTGATCGACCGGATCCTGCCCCACGACGTGGCCTCCGCCTGGGCGTTCGACGACACCGCCGACATTCCGCTCTTCCCGGAGGAGGAGGCGGCCCTGGCCCGCGCCGTGGAGCGGCGGCGGCGTGAGTTCACCACGGTACGGGGCTGCGCCCGGCGTGCCCTGGCCGGACTCGGGCTGTCCGCCGCGCCGCTGGTGCCCGGGGTGCGGGGGGCCCCGGTCTGGCCGGACGGCGTGGTCGGCAGCATGACGCACTGCGACGGCTATCGGGCCGCCGCCGTCGCCCGCACCCCGGGCACAGCCGCCGTGGGGATCGACGCGGAGCCTCATGGGCCCCTGCCCGAAGGGGTGCTGGGAGTCGTGGGACGGCCCGAGGAGCGGGCCTGGATCGCCGAGGGCGGCGCCGGGCCGGGGGTGCACTGGGACCGGCTGCTGTTCAGCGCCAAGGAAGCGGTCTTCAAGGTGTGGTACCCGCTGACCCGCAGGGAACTGGACTTCACCGAGGCCGTGGTGGTCTTCCACGCCGGGGGGACCTTCACCGCCCGGCTGCTGGTCCCGGGACCGGCGGTCGGCTCCGGGGCCCTGACCGAGATCCCCGGGCGCTGGACGGCGGCGGGCGGGCTCGCGCTCACCGCCGTCGTCCTGCCCGCGCCGCGATGAACGCCGCCCTGTCCGTAATCCGTCCCGCACGGAAGCGACGGGTACCGGTGACGCTCTGCGCGAGCACGGCGACCGGGCGTAGGGTCGGATCTGTGAACGGGGCGATGACCTGGTCGCTGTTCTGCGGCACAATCCGCTCGAACGGGTACGGCCCCGCCCGAGCCTGCGTCCAGACGGCGCTCCCACCCCGGATATCACCGTGAGATGACACCGAACGCGCAGATGGAGGACCGCCGATGAAGAGCTCCGGTGACGGCCAGGGCGCCATCGACACCAGTAAGCCTCATCCGGCTCGGATGTACGACTACTACCTGGGCGGAAAGGACAGCTACCCCGTCGACTGGGAAGCCGCCGAGCAGGCGATCGCCTTCTTACCCGGTATCAAGGAAGGGGCGCGCGCCAACCGCGCGTTCATGCAACGGGCCTCACGGCTGCTGGCCGGGCTGGGGGTGCGTCAGTACCTCGACATCGGGACCGGGATCCCGACCGAGCCCAATCTCCACCAGGTGGTCCAGCAGGCCGTACCGGACGCGCGCGTGGTGTACGTCGACAACGATCCCATCGTGCTCCGCCACGCCGAAGCCCTGCTGCGCGGCACCCCCGAGGGCCGGACCGAGTATCTCCAGGCCGATGTCCGGGACGTCGACAAGATCATCGAAGGCGCGCGGGAGATACTGAATTTCGACCGGCCCGTCGCGCTCTCCATGGTCGCCCTGCTGCACTTCGTCTCGGACGAGTACGACCCCCGGGGGCTTGTGCGCCGATTGCTCGAACCGCTGGCGCCCGGGAGCTATCTGATGCTGTCCCACGCGACCGGTGACTTCGACCCGGAGGCATGGGCCCGTGTCATCAAGATCTACCGCGACAGCGGGGTGCCCGCCCAGGTCCGGTCGTGGGCCGAGTTCGCGACCTTCTTCTCGGGGCTGGAACTCATCGGCCCCGGTGTCGAACTGGTCTCCCGCTGGTACCCGGAACCCGGTGATCAGTACAGCGGGAACGACCGGATCCCGGTCTATGTGGGCGTCGCCCGGAAGACCTGAGAACGAGCCGCCCGCCCCCTGGCGAAGCAAGCGCCAGGGGACGGGCGGCGGTCCGTGGTGTGGTCAGGCTTTGCGGTTGTTGATTTCTTCGGTGAGTTGGGGGA
>NZ_VCLA01000075.1 GCF_009600885.1 Streptomyces jumonjinensis | reverse complement strand
TCCTGGACTGCGCGGGCCAGGCCGGGCGCACCGCGTCCGCGCTCGGCGTCCACCGGCAGACGCTCTACTACCGGCTCTCCCGGGTGGAGCAGCTGACCGGCCTCGATCTGGCGGACGGCGAGGACCGGCTGCTGCTGCACATGGCGCTCAAGGCGGCCCGTCTGTAGCAGGGGTACGGGGGCACGGATCGGCTGAGCACCGGATCGGCTGAGGCCCTGATCAGCGGGGTACGGGCGAGGGCCCGGCGCGTCCCGGGGTGCGGGTGCGCCGGGCCCTCGCCCGTACACGATCTCGTCGGCCGGCGGGAGCCGCCGGACGGGTGAGCCGATCAGTCGGTGAGGTTCACCGAGCGGGCGGAGGCCGCCCCGATCTCCTCGGAGATCTCGGCGAGCACCGTGGGCGGCACGGTGTCGTCGACGGTCAGCACGACCAGCGCCTCGCCGCCCTCCTCATGCCGGGAGACCTGCATACCGGCGATGTTCAGCCCGGCCTCGCCGAGGATCCGGCCGACGGTGCCGACGACGCCGGGGCGGTCCTCGTACCGCAGGACCACCATGTGGTCGGCGAGCGCCAGATCCACATCGTGCTCACCGATCGCGACGATCTTCTGGAGGTGCTTGGGACCGGCGAGCGTGCCGGAGACGGAGACCTCCTCGCCGCCGGAGAGCGTGCCCCGGACGGTGACGACATTGCGGTGGTCGGGCGACTCCGAGCTGGTGGTCAGCCGCACCTCGACACCGCGCTCCTGCGCGAAGAGGGGGGCGTTGACATAGGAGACGGTCTCGTCCACGACATCCTCGAACACGCCCTTGAGCGCGGAGAGTTCGAGCACCTTGACATCGTGCTGGGTGATCTCTCCGTACACCTCGACGTCGAGACGGACCGCGACCTCGCCCGCGAGCGCGGTGAAGATCCGGCCGAGCCGCTCGGCCAGCGGCAGTCCGGGCTTGACGTCCTCGGCGATCACACCGCCCTGGACGTTGACCGCGTCCGGGACCAGCTCTCCGGCGAGCGCGAGCCGCACGGAACGGGCGACGGCGATGCCCGCCTTCTCCTGGGCCTCGTCGGTGGACGCGCCGAGGTGCGGGGTGCAGACGACCTGGTCGAACTGGAAGAGCGGGGAGTCGACGCACGGCTCCTTGGCGTACACGTCCAGGCCCGCGCCGGCGACCCGGCCTTCCTTGAGCGCGGAGGCGAGCGCCTCCTCGTCGACGATCCCGCCGCGCGCGGCGTTGACGATCCGGACGGACGGCTTGACCTTGTGCAGGGCCTCGTCGCCGATCAGTCCGAGCGTCTCGGGCGTCTTGGGGAGGTGGACGGTGATGAAGTCGGAGACTTCGAGGAGCTCGTCGAGCGTCAGCAGCTTGACGCCCATCTGCGCGGCCCGCGCGGGCTGCACATAGGGGTCATAGGCGACGATCTTCATACCGAAGGCGGACATCCGCTGGGCGACCAGGACCCCGATGCGGCCGAGGCCGACGACGCCGAGGACCTTCTCGCTCAGCTCGACGCCGGTGTACTTGGAGCGCTTCCACTCGCCGTTCTTCAGCGCGGTGTTGGCCTGCGGGATATTGCGCGCGGTGGCGACCAGCAGTCCGCAGGCCAGCTCGGCGGCGGTGACGATATTGGAGGTCGGGGCGTTGACCACCATCACGCCGGCCTTGGTGGCGGCGGAGACGTCGACATTGTCCAGACCGACTCCGGCGCGGGCGACGACGCGCAGCTTCCGCGCGGCGGCGATGGCCTCGGCGTCGACCTTGGTGGCGGAGCGGACCAGGATCGCGTCCACATCGGCGATGGCGGGGATCAGCTGGGCCCGGTCCGCGCCGTTGCAATGGCGGATCTCGAAGTCGGGGCCGAGCGCGTCCACAGTGGCGGGCGACAGCTCTTCAGCGATGAGTACGACAGGTTTCGAGCTCACGTGAGTCCTCACAAGTCCAGTGCGGACGGCCGTCCCGACGGCCGCAGGCGGTGGAGGGGGCTAGCCGCGTGGAAGACGCACGACACTGTGGGCCTGACGCGTATGTGTTGCTGAGAATTGTAGTGGTGCCCCGGGCCTTGTCTTGCGCCTTCACGGCAGGATCACCCATCCGTGGCTGGACGAAGTGGAGAAGCCCCGGAGCGCGCCCGGAGTGTCCCGGGGCCGGCGGCAACGGCGAAGGGCCGGAACGTCCCGCGTCCCGGCCCCTCACCCCTCGGCTTACGCCTCGTCGTTGTCGACCCAGCTCATGAGCTTGCGCAGCTCCTTGCCGGTGGTCTCCAGGAGGTGGTTCTCGTCCTGGCTCTTGTACTCGTTGTACTTCTTCAGACCGCCGTGGTACTCGTCCATCCAGTTACGGGCGAACGTGCCGTCCTGGATCTCGGCGAGGACCTTGCGCATCTCGTCCTTGGTGCCCTCGTTGATGATGCGCGGGCCGGTGACGTAGTCGCCCCACTCGGCGGTCTCGGAGACCGACCAGCGCATCTTCTCCAGGCCGCCCTCGTACATGAGGTCCACGATCAGCTTCAGCTCGTGGAGGCACTCGAAGTACGCGATCTCCGGCTGGTACCCGGCCTCGACCAGGGTCTCGAAGCCGGCCTTGACGAGCGCGGAGGCGCCGCCGCACAGCACGGCCTGCTCGCCGAAGAGGTCGGTCTCGGTCTCCTCGGTGAAGGTCGTCTTGATGACGCCGGCGCGGGTGCCGCCGATGCCCTTGGCGTACGACAGGGCCAGCGCGAAGCCGTTGCCCGTGGCGTCCTGCTCGACGGCGGCGATACAGGGAACGCCGCGGCCCTCCTCGTACTGACGGCGCACCAGGTGGCCCGGGCCCTTCGGGGCGACCATGGCGACGTCGACACCGGCCGGCGGCTTGATGAAGCCGTAGCGGATGTTGAGGCCGTGGCCGAAGAACAGCGCGTCGCCGTCCTTCAGGTTGGGCGCGATGGACTCCTCGTAGACCTGGGCCTGGATCGGGTCCGGAACCAGGATCATGATGACGTCGGCCTCGGCCGCGGCCTCGGCCGGGGTCACCACGCGCAGGCCCTGCTCCTCGGCCTTGGCCTTGGACTTGGAACCCTCGTGCAGACCGACGCGGACGTCGACGCCCGAGTCACGGAGCGACAGCGCGTGGGCGTGGCCCTGGCTGCCGTATCCGATGACCGCGACCTTGCGGTTCTGGATGATGGACAGGTCGGCGTCGTCGTCGTAGAACAGCTCGGCCACTGGGATTCTCCTTGGTGTACAGGTGTGCGTCCCACCGTACGGCGGGGATGGACGCGGAAGTCTTCGGGTCTCGGCATACGGGCGGATGCCGTCGTGCTATGCGGGCGGGTGCGGTGGCCCGGTGGCGGGCACCGGGCCACCAGGACCGCCGGCGGCGCCGGGGGTGGGGGCGCTACGCGCTGCGGTCCAGGGCGCGCAGCGATCGGTCGGTGATGGACCGGGCGCCGCGCCCTATGGCGATGGTGCCGGACTGCACCAGTTCCTTGATGCCGAACTGCTCCAGCATTTTGAGCATCGCCTCCAGCTTGTCACTCGAACCGGTGGCCTCGATGGTGACCGCGTCGGGCGAGACGTCCACGGTCTTGGCGCGGAACAGCTGGACGATCTCCACGATCTGGGAGCGGGTCTCGTTGTCCGCGCGGACCTTCACCAGCACCAGCTCGCGCTGGATCGCGGTGCCGGGCTCCAGCTCGACGATCTTGAGGACGTTGACCAGCTTGTTGAGCTGCTTGGTCACCTGCTCCAGCGGCAGGCTCTCGACACTGACCACGATGGTGATGCGGGAGATGTCGGGGTGCTCGGTGACGCCGACGGCGAGCGAGTCGATGTTGAAGCCCCGGCGGGAGAACAGGGCGGCGATCCGGGCGAGGATGCCTGGGGTGTTCTCGACCAGGACGGAGAGCGTGTGCTTGGACATGGGTCGGTCTCTCGTCTCTCTCTGCTCGCTCAGTCGTCTTCGCTGTCGCCGAAGTCGGGGCGGACGCCCCGGGCGGCCATGACCTCGTCGTTCGAGGTGCCGGCGGCGACCATCGGCCAGACCATGGCGTCCTCGTGGACGATGAAGTCGATCACGACCGGGCGGTCGTTGATCGCGTTGGCCTCGGCGATGACCTTGTCGAGCTCGTCCGGGGACTCACAGCGCAGCGCGTGGCAGCCCATGGCCTCGGCGAGTTTGACGAAGTCGGGGACGCGGGTGCCGGCGCTGGGCTCCTTGCCGGAGGCTCCGGGGCCGGAGTGCAGCACGGTGTTGGAGTAGCGCTGGTTGTAGAACAGGGTCTGCCACTGGCGGACCATCCCGAGCGCGCCGTTGTTGATGATGGCGACCTTGATCGGGATGTTGTTGAGCGCGCAGGTGGTGAGCTCCTGGTTGGTCATCTGGAAGCAGCCGTCGCCGTCGATGGCCCAGACGGTGCGGTCGGGGGCTCCGGCCTTCGCGCCCATGGCGGCCGGGACCGCGTATCCCATCGTTCCGGCGCCGCCGGAGTTCAGCCAGGTGGCGGGCTTCTCGTACTCGATGAAGTGGGCCGCCCACATCTGGTGCTGGCCGACTCCGGCCGCGTAGATGGTGTCCTCGGGGGCGAGCTGTCCGATGCGCTGGATGACCTGCTGCGGGGAGAGGCTGCCGTTGTCGGGCTGGTCGTAGCCGAGGGGGTAGGTCTCGCGCCAGCGGTTCAGGTCCTTCCACCACTGGCCGTAGTCCCCGGTGTGGCCCTCGCTGTGCTCGGCCTGGACGGCCTGCACCAGATCGGCGATGACTTCGCGGGCGTCGCCGACGATGGGAACGTCCGCGGTGCGGTTCTTGCCGATCTCGGCCGGGTCGATATCGGCGTGGACGATCTTCGCGTACGGGGCGAAGCTGTCCAGCTTGCCGGTGACGCGGTCATCGAAACGGGCCCCGAGGGCGACGATCAGGTCGGCCTTCTGGAGTGCGGTGACGGCGGTGACCGAACCGTGCATGCCCGGCATTCCGACGTGCAGCGGGTGGCTGTCGGGGAATGCGCCCAGCGCCATCAGGGTGGTGGTGACGGGGGCTCCGGTGAGTTCCGCGAGGACCTTCAGCTCGGCGGTGGCGCGGGCCTTGAGGACCCCGCCGCCGACATAGAGGACCGGGCGCTTGGCCTGCGTGATCAGCTTGGCGGCCTCGCGGATCTGCTTGGCGTGCGGCTTGGTGACCGGGCGGTAGCCGGGCAGGTCCAGGGTGGGCGGCCAGCTGAAGGTGGTCCGTGCCTGGAGGGCGTCCTTGGCGATGTCGACCAGGACGGGCCCCGGGCGGCCGGTGGAGGCGATGTGGAATGCCTCGGCGATGGTGCGCGGGATGTCCTCGGCCTTGGTGACCAGGAAGTTGTGCTTGGTGATCGGCATGGTGATGCCGACGATGTCCGCCTCCTGGAAGGCGTCGGTACCGATCGCCTTGGAGGCGACCTGACCGGTGATGGCGACCATGGCGACGGAGTCCATGTGCGCGTCGGCGATCGGGGTGACCAGGTTGGTGGCGCCGGGGCCCGAGGTGGCCATGCAGACGCCGACCTTGCCGGTGGCCTGGGCGTAGCCGGTCGCCGCGTGACCGGCGCCCTGCTCGTGGCGGACGAGGACATGGCGGACCCGGGTGGAGTCCATCATCGGGTCGTAGGCGGGGAGGATCGCGCCGCCGGGGATGCCGAATACCGTGTCGGCGCCCACTTCTTCAAGAGAGCGGATGAGGGACTGCGCGCCCGTGACGTGCTCAACTGCGGCGGTCGGGTGTCCGCCGGTACGGGCCCGCGGCTGCGGATGGTGGGCCCCGGTGGCCTGCTCGGTCATCGGCATTCTCTTCTCGAAGCTGAGGGCTGAAGCTGAGGGAGGGTCCTGCTCGGTGTGGCTGGGGGTCTGCTCGGTGTGGCTCGGTGCTGCTGGGGGTTCTGCTCGGTGCCGCTGGGGGTTTCGCCTGGTGTGACTGGGGGTCTCGCCTGGTGTGACTGAGGGTTTTGTGGGGTTTTCTACGCTGGGGCACAGGTGCCGGTGCAACAAAAAACCCCCCGTGCCGTGAGGCAAGCGAGGGGAGCGCGTCGGTGGGTGTCAACGGGGACCTTGGGCAGGTCCCCGTTCAGCCGACGCGCTTTCCAAGTACGAGAATTCGGGTGCGCATGGCACAGACCCTCCCTCCGACAGCGTATGACTGTCAAGCGGGTGGGATGCGCGTCTCACTATTTGGTCCACTGAGGGTGCTCGACGCGCCATCGGTGGGCGACGGGCAGGGCGATACGGGCGGGCACCGGGAAGTCGTCGCGCGCCAGGGCCCGGCGCAGCCGGTACTCGTCCAGCAGGCCCGAGAAGGCCATGCCCTGGCCGTGTGTGCACCCCATGGCCCGCAGGGCGATGAGCTGCTCGGGGACGTCCACGCCGTCGGCCACCGACTGGAGGCCGAGATCGCCGGCGATCCGGAGCAGCCCGTTAGTGATCTTGTGCAGCCGGGCGGACTCCACGATGCCCTCGACCAGGCCACGGTCCAGTTTCAGTATGTCGACGGGGAGCCTGCGCAGTGCGGTGAAGGCCGCGTGTCCATTGCCGAAGCCGTCGAGCGCGATCTTCACTCCGAGTCTGCGCAGGGAGACCAGCCGCTGTTCGAGATCGTCCAGACAGACGCGGGGATCGCTGTCCGCCAGTTCGACGATCAGCGCCCCGGAGGGCAGTGCGTGCCGGGTGAGCAGGGCTTCCACCGTGCTCATCGGCAGCGATCTGTCCAGCAGCCGGCGCGCGGAGAGCCGGACGGAGACCGGGACCCGATGGCCGAGTCTGGCCCGCTCGGCGGCCTGGGCCACGGCTTCCTCCAGCAGCCACCGCCCCAGCTCGGCGGTGCGGTCGTTGTCGCCGGAGACCCGCAGGAACTCGGCCGGGGTGAAGAGGATGCCCTGTGAGGAGCGCCACCGCGCCCGGGCGGCGACGGCCTCGATCCGGCCGGTGGTGAGACTGACCACCGGATGGTGCAGCAGGGCGAACTCGCCTTCGTGCAGCGCGCTGCGGAGCCGGGCGGCCAGCTCGGTGCGGCGCACCACCTCGGCCTGCATCTGGGGTACGTAGAGCTCGACCCGGTCCTTGCCGCCGGCCTTGGCGCGGTACATCGCGAGGTCGGCGTTGCGCATCAGATCGGTCGGGGTGATCCCCGGCTCGGCGAAGGCGACCCCGATGGAGGCGGCCACCCGTACGTCGTTGCCGTCGATGCGGTAGGGCTGGGAGAGGGTGAGCCGCAGCCGGTCGGCGATCTCGACGACCTGGCTCTCACGGGCGGCCTGGTCGCGGATGCCGTCGCCGAGGATGAGGGCGGCGAACTCGTCGCCGCCGAGCCTGGCCGCCGTGTCCCCGGAGCGTACGGAGTCGGCCAGCCGGCGGGCCGCCTGGATCAGCAGCTCGTCGCCGGCCTGGTGGCCGAGCCGGTCGTTGACCCCTTTGAAGCCGTCGAGGTCGATGAAGAGCACGGCGGTGCCCGGGTCGCCCGCGCGTCTTCCGGTGAGCCCCTGGCGGACGCGTTCGGTGAAGAGCGCCCGGTTGGGGAGATCGGTGAGGGTGTCGTGCTCGGCGCTGTGCTGGAGCTGGGCCTGGAGCCGGACCCGTTCGGTGACGTCGCGGCTGTTGAAGATCAGCCCGCCCTGGTGCCGGTTGACGGTGGACTCCACATTGAGCCAGTCGCCGCCGCCGGACTTGAATCGGCACTCGATGCGGGCGGTGGGCTCGCCGGCGGACGGCGCGGCGAGGAATCTGCGCACTTCGTGCAGCACCCGCCCGAGGTCGTCGGGGTGGATGAGGGAGGAGAGCGGACAGCCGATCAGCTCCTCGGCGTCCCGTCCGTAGACGCCGGTGGCGGCGGGGCTCACATAGCGCAGCGTCCCGCCGGGAGCGGCGATCATGATCACATCGCTGGAGCCCTGGACGAGCGAGCGGAAGTAGTTCTCCTTCTGGGCCAGCTCATGGGTGAGCGCGATGTTGTCGAGGAGCATGATGCCCTGCCGGACCACCAGGGCGAGCACGACCGTACAGCCGGTGAGGACGACGACGCGGTCGATCGTGCGCCCTTCGACGACGTTGTAGAGAATGCCGAGCGTGCAGACGGCCGCCGCGAGATACGGGGTGAGGGCGGCCAGCGAGCCGGCGACCGGGGCGCCGGGCCGGCACGGCGGGCGCGGCGGTCTCACCGCCTCGATCGTGCGGCGGGCGCCCCAGGGGGCGTAGGCCAGCAGCAGCGAGCCGGCGAACCAGCCCGCGTCGAGCAGCTGTCCCGAGCGGTAGCTCTCGCGCAGCAGCGGGGAGGTGAAGAGCGCGTCGCACAGCACGGTGAGGGCGAGCGCGCCGATGGCGGTGTTGATGGCGGAGCGATTGCCGGACGAGCGCCGGAAGTGCAGCGCGAGCACCATGCTGACCAGCACGATGTCCAGCAGCGGATAGGCGAGCGAGAGTGCGGCTGGAGCCACGCTCTCGCCCTGGACACGGGTGGTGTGGGCGAGCGCGAGGCTCCAGGAGAGGGTCAGCAGCGAGCCGCCGATCAGCCAGGCGTCGAGGCCCAGACAGACCCAGCCGGACCGGGTCACCGGGCGTTTGGCGAGGACGAGCAGGCCGATGATGGCGGGTGGGGCGAAGCAGAGGAAGAAGAGATCCGCGATGGACAGACTCGGCACTCTTCGGTCGAGCACCACCTCGTACCAGCCCCAGACCGCGTTTCCCGCGCAGGCCATGGCGGAGGAGAGCGCGAACAGCAGCCAGGCGGGCCGCACCCGGGGCGGGCTGGAGCGGGCGTAGAGGAAGCAGGAGACGGCGGCGACCAGGGCTCCGGCGCTGAGACCGAAGTCGCCCATGATCACTGCCAGTTCCCGGGATCCCCAGCCGAAGGCGGCGCCCACGGCGTAGCCGGCGCAGACGAGGGCGAGGAGGAGCTGGGTGATCAGTGCGGTGCCGGTGGGGACCGACTCACGGGCCAGGAGTGCTCCCGGGGCGCTCATCGGTCCGCTCCTCGCGGTGTCGCCGCGCCGTGCTTCGAGATGTAGGAAGGTCGTCGTCGACGTCCTCGCCGTGTCGGATCTTTGGTCCATTGGCCGTGCATCGCCCGTCGCCCCCCTCGAAGTCTGATCGGCAGTCAGGTCGCGATATCGCACCGCCCCTTGCTCCGGTGCGACCCCCAGGTCGGGACGATACACCAGGATCGTCACTCAGGGACATAGCTCCTCTACTCTCAGTGACCATCATTCGCCACGCAGGCACGCGGAGCGATCGGATGACTTCGCAGAGTTTTCGCTTGTGACGGCTGCGGGACGGGGAAGGTCGGGGCCGGGTCGGGGCCGGGTCGGGTGCCGCTGCCATGGTGCCCGTGGGGCCGGGGGCGGTGGAAGGCTGGGGCTATTCGGTGGTGAGTACGACGTTGTCCAGCGGTCTCCCGGCGGCGAAACGGGTGATCTGACGTGCGAGCAGCCGCTCGGCGCGGGGCGCGAAAGCGGAAGTGGAACCGCCTACATGCGGGCTGATCAGCACTCCAGGGGCGTGCCAGAGGGGATGCCCGGAGGGCAGCGGTTCGGGGTCGGTGACATCGAGGGCGGCGGTGATGCGCCCGGTCTCCACCTCGGCGAGCAGGGCCCCGGTGTCCACCACCGGGCCGCGGGCGACGTTCACCAGAAGCGCGCCGTCCTTCATCCCGGCCAGGAACTCCGCGCCGGCCAGCCCCCGGGTCCGCTCGGTCAGCGGGGTGGAGAGGATCACGATGTCGGCGTCCGGGAGCAGAGAGGGCATATCGGTGAGTGGGTGCACTTCCCCGCGCGCCGTTGTGCGCGCGGAGCGCGCGACGCGTACCACCCGCGCCACCTCAAACGGAACGAGCCGGTCTTCGATGGCCGCGCCGATCGACCCGTATCCGATGATCAGTACGGACTTGTCGGCCAGCGCCGGATAGAAGCCGGAGCGCCACTCCTCCGCCCGCTGGCCGTGGACGAACCCCGGGATGCCGCGGAGCGAGGCGAGGATGAGCGCGAGGGTGAGCTCGGCGGTGGACGCCTCGTGGACGCCCTTGGCATTGCAGAGGCGTACGCCGGAGTGGAGGGTTCCGAGGGCCTGCTGCACATGGTCGGTGCCTGCGGAGAGTGTCTGAACCACCCGCAGGGACGTCATCGCGGGGAGCGGGCGCACCACGATCTCGGTCGCTTTGAGGTAGGGGACGGTGTAGAAGACGCAGTCGGCCGGGTCGGCGGGGAAGTCCGGGCCGCCGTCCCAGAAACGGTAGTGGAGCCCCGACTCCAGGGGCGAGGGGAGCCCGTCGATCTCATCGGCGGGCAGCGGGAGCCATACGTCTGACGTCATGGTCGGAAGGCTAATCGGGGTGAGGCTGGGCTCAGCGGGGCGGTGCGCATTGGTTAGTTTGGGGGGCGGCTGAGGGAGGGGTAAGGGCAGTTGGAGCGCAGGACACTCGGTGCGGCGGCTCTGGAGGTGGGGGCGGTCGGACTCGGCTGTATGCCGATGAACTGGGCCTACACGGCCTCCCAGCGGCGCGGGGACCGGTCGGTGCGTACGGTGCACGCCGCGCTGGACGCGGGCTCCACACTGCTGGACACGGCCGATATGTACGGGCCTTTCACCAATGAGCTGCTCATCGGCCGGGCGCTGAAGCAGCGGCGGCGGGACGCTTTCGTGTCGACGAAGGTCGGGCTGCTGGTCGGTGATCAGCATGTGGTGGCCAATGGCCGTCCCGGCTATGTGAAGCGGGCGTGCGACGCCTCGCTGCGGCGGCTCCAGACCGATGTCATCGATCTGTACCAGCTGCACCGCGCCGATCCCGAGGTGCCCGTCGAGGAGACCTGGGGCGCGATGGCGGAGCTGGTGAGCGCCGGGAAGGTGCGGGCGCTGGGGATGTGCGCGATGGGGGTGCGTCCGCAGGGGGCGCGCGGAACCCGGCGGGTGAGCGGCCATCTGTACGAGGGAACGATCCGTCAGCTGGAGCGACTCCAGCAGGTGTTCCCGGTGAGCGCGGTGCAGGCGGAGCTCTCGGTGTGGTCGCCGCAGGCGCTGGAGCGGCTGCTGCCGTGGTGTGAGGCGCGCGGGGTCGGGTTTCTGGCGGCGATGCCGCTGGGGAACGGGTTTCTGACCGGGACGCTGACGCCGGGGCAGGGCTTCGAACCGGATGACATCAGGGCCCGGCACCCGCGGTTCACCGCGGAGATGATGGCGGCGAACCAGCCGGTGGTGGCGGGGCTGCGCCGGATCGCACGGCGGCACGGGCCGGGGTGGACCCCGGCGCAGGTGGCGCTGGCGTGGGTGCTGGGGCGCGGGCGGAACGTGGTGGCGGTGCCGGGCTCCAAGCGGGAGGAGTGGGCGGTGGAGAACGCGTCGGCGGCCCGGCTGGGGCTGTCGCCGCGCGATGTGTGGGAGGTCGCGGGGCTGCCGGAGGCACGCGGGTCCTGGGACTGACGGGGGCTCTGGGGGCGGGCCGGGTCGGACCGGGTCGAGCCGGGTCGGACCGGGGGTGCGTGGGCCGGGTCGGACGGGGCCGGACCAGGGGTGCGGCGGTCGCTGGTCCGTACCCGTCAGTATCCGTCAGCATCCGCCCGTATCCATCAGCACCATCCGCATTCGTCCGTATCCGAACGCGGAGATGTGGAACGCGAGGGGCGCGTGGGGTGTAGGAAGGTTACGCGCATGGCTCAAGCAGCCGTCGAAAGGATCGGAACTGTGCAACGTCCTGGTGTGACGGCCGTGCTGGCCGCTGTGGTGGCGGTGCTGGCCGCCGGATGCTCGTCGGACGGCGGCGGGGGTGCGCCGGGGGCGACGACCTCGGCGCCCGCGCCCTCCCCCACCGCCTCGAAGAGTTCCCCGGGGCCGTCCGCCCCGCCCGCGAAGGGCTCCGCGAAGGTGGTCTCCACGCTCACCAAGGGGCTGAACTCACCGTGGGGCGCGACGGCCCTGCCGGACGGCGATCTGCTGATCTCCTCGCGTGACGAGGGCACGATCACCCGGGTCGACGCGGAGAGCGGCAAGAAGACGGAGATCGGCTCGGTGCCGGGCGTCTCCCCCGGCGGTGAAGGGGGGCTGATGGGGCTCGCGCTCTCCCCCGGCTTCGCCTCGGACCGCCAGCTGTACGCCTACTTCACCACCGAGTCGGACAACCGCGTCGCCCGCATGCTGTTCGACGAGCGGAAGGCCACGGGCAAGCAGCTGGGCGCACCGGACACGATTCTGCGGGACATTCCCAAGGGGGTCATCCACAACGGCGGCCGGATCGCGTTCGGCCCGGACAAGATGCTCTACGCGGGGACGGGCGAGACGGGTGAGACCGGGCTGTCGCAGGACCCGAAGTCCCTCGGCGGCAAGATCCTGCGGATGACGCCGGACGGCCGGCCCGCACCGGACAATCCCGAGCCCGGCTCGCTCGTCTACTCGCTGGGCCACCGCAATGTGCAGGGGCTTGCCTGGGACGCGGAGGGCAGGCTGTGGGCCTCGGAGTTCGGCCAGAAGACCTGGGACGAGCTCAATCTGATCGAGCCGGGGAAGAACTACGGCTGGCCCGAGGTGGAGGGCAGGAGCGACGACTCCCGCTTTGTGAACCCGGTGGCCCAGTGGCGTACGGACGAGGCGTCGCCGAGCGGTATCGCGTACGCGAAGGGCTCGATCTGGATGGCGGCGCTCCGGGGGGAGCGGCTGTGGCGGATTCCGCTGTCGGGACGGGAACTCGCCGCCCGGCCACAGGCGTTCTTCGAAGAGGAGTACGGACGACTGCGCACGGTTCTCGCAGTGGGCGGCTCCGGCCTCTGGCTGGTGACCAGCGAGACGGACGGCCGGGGCACACCCGAAGCGGGAGACGACAGGATCCTCCGGCTGAAGGTGACCTAGCCGGAGGCTCCGGAGTCGAGCGGTGTGCCCGGAGCAGGAGGTGTACCGCCGGTGTTCTCGGTGTTCGACGAAATCTTTGCGCCTGGTCAGAAGCATGCGTCCGATGAGCGCAACCGCCTGGCGCTCAGCCGGACCGATGTCGGCGACAGCGATCCCTGTCGCGGTCCGATCGATCTGGACTCGGGCATGGTGCTGATCCGGCGCGAGGACGCCCCCGACCCGGCGGCGGAGCCACCGCCGGAGAGCTGAGACCTCCGCGTCCCTGGGTCCCTGGGTCCAGGGGCCCATGGCGGCGGCCCGGCCCGAGGCGTGCGCCGGGCGGCCGGGCCAC
>NZ_VCLA01000074.1:21323-48588 GCF_009600885.1 Streptomyces jumonjinensis | reverse complement strand
CCGGGGAGACGGCCCCCGGCGGCCGGGGCGAGAGAGTCGGCGCCGCTCAAGGGAAGCGTCGGCGGATTCGATGCTCAGCCATCGAAGAATGCGCTTTCGTCCGCGCGCTCCCAGGTCGGAGGATGGCTGATGAGCCGGCCTTCGGGGAGGAACCATGTCATCGGCCATCACACCGGATCTGCTGCCCCTCACCGCCGAGACCGGCCCCGCCGGGCTCGCCGTGGGCAGGGTTCCGCTCACCGAACTCGCGCGGCGCTTCGGGACGCCGCTGTTCGTGTACGACGAGGAGCATCTGCGGCAGCGCTGCCGGGAGGCGGTCGCCGCCTTCGGCCGGGACAGCGTCGCCTACGCCTCCAAGGCGTTCCTCTGCACGGCCATGGCCCGGCTCGTCCATGAGGAGGGGCTGCTGCTCGACGTCGCGTCCGGCGGTGAGCTGCGGGTCGCGCTGCACGGCGGGGCGCCCGCCGACCGCATCGTGCTGCACGGCAACAACAAGAGCGACCGGGAGCTGCGTACGGCCGTCTCCGCCGGGGTCCGGCACATCGTCGTCGACAGCTTCGACGAGATGGACCGGATCGAGCGGCTGCACTGGGAGTCGGGCCTGCCGCCGGTCCGGGTCCGGCTGAGGGTCGCTCCGGGCGTCGCGGCCGGGGCCCATGAGGCGATCCGCACCGGCGGCAGCGACTCGAAGTTCGGCTTCGGTCTGGCGGGCGGGGTGGCGTCGGCCGCGGTGCGCCGGACGGTCTCCTCCCCGGCGATGATCCTGGACGGCGTCCACGCCCATGTGGGCTCCCAGGTCCTTCGGACGGCGGAACTGGCGGCGGGCGCGGCGGCCGTCGCGCGGTTCGCGTGCGAGGCGGGGGTGCGCGGACTGACGGTCGGCGGCGGACTCGGCGTCGCGTACGAGGCGGGACAGACCGTGCCGTCGTTCGCCGACTGGGCGGCCGGGGTGCGGGCCGCCGTGCGCGGCGCGGGCTGGAGCGGCGGGCTGACCGTCGAGCCCGGCCGTTCGATCGCGGCCCGCGCGGGTCTGACGCTGTACCGGGTCGGCACGATCAAACGGATCGAGGGCGTGCGGACCTATGTCGGCGTCGACGGCGGGATGAGCGACAACCCGCGCCCCGCCCTGTACGACGGCCGGTACGAGGCGTTTCTGCCGCGCTGCCCCGAGGCGGAGCGCCCGCTGCGGGCGCGGCTGGTCGGCAAGCACTGCGAGAGCGGCGATGTGCTCATCGACGACGCCGCGCTCCCGGCCGATCTGCGGGTGTCGGATCTGCTGGCGACACCGGTCACGGGCGCTTACGGCTATGCGATGGCGTCCAACTACAACAAACTGCCGCGCCCCGCGGTCGTCTTCGTGCGCGACGGCCGGGCCAGGGTGGTGGTGCGCCGGGAGACCGAGGAGGATCTGCTCCGGCTGGACGCGGACCTCCCGCCCGACGCGGACGCGTTCCCTGCCGCCGGGACCGTGGCGGCGGAGCGTTGACGACACGGCCTACTCTGTCCCGATGCTGAACAGTGCTCGTCTGCTCGTCCTGCTGGAGATAGCCCGCGGGGGCAGCATCGTGGCGGCGGCCCAGGCGCTGCATCTGAGTCCGTCCGCGGTCTCGCACCAGCTCGCCCGGCTGGAGCAGGAGATGGGGGTGGCGCTCGTGGAGCGGGCCCCGCAGAGCCTGCGGCTGACCCCGGCCGGGCGGCGGCTGGCCGAGCACGCCCAGGCCATCGCGGATCTGATGGCCGTGGCGCGGGACGATCTGCGCGGGCACTCCGCCGGGGAGGCCGGGGTGCTGCGGCTCGGCTTCTTCGCCTCGTCCGGGCTGGAGCTGCTGCCCCGGGCGCTCTCCGCGTTCGCCGCGAGCCGGCCCCACGCCGAACTCGAACTGATCCTGGGACAGCCGCATGAGCTGCTCCCCGACCTGGAGGCGGGCCGGCTGGACGCGGCGGTCGTCTTCGAGCATCCGCTGGACCCGTGGCGCCGCCGGCCGGCCGTGGACGTGGAGTTGTTCTTCGACGAGCCGCAGCTGATCGTGGTGCCGCTGCGGCACCGCCTCGGGCGCAGCTCCGTGGTCCGGCTCGCGGCGCTGGAGGGCGAGAGCTGGATCGGCACCCGTGGCGGCGACACCGGGGAGCCGGTGCTGGAGCGCGCGTGCGCGACCGAGGGCTTTCTGCCCCGGGTGCGCTGCCGCAGCGACCACTACCAGGTCACGATCGCGCTGGCCCGGGCGGGCATGGGCATCGCGCTGGTCCCGGCCCTGGGGCTCGGGGACACCGCCGGGGTGCACGTCTGCCGGCTGGACCATCCCCGGCTGCACCGCAGAATCGGGGTCGCCACCCGTGCCACCAACCGCAACCCGCTGCTGCGGGCGTTTCTCACGGAGCTGCGGTCGGCGGCCGGGGAGGTCCGTTCGCTGCTGGAGGCCCAGTGGTCCTGACGGCCGGGCCCGCCCGGCGGGCCCGGCCGCCGGCTCATCCGGCGGGACGGCGCAGGGCGCACTCCGCCAGGGTCCTGCCGACGTCCCGGACGGCGTGCACCGCCGCCCGCTCGGTGCTGGAGCCCAGCGCCGTGTCCCAGTGCGCCACCACCGCGTACGCCAGCCGCCGCGCCCCGACGACGACGCCCGCGTCGGCGCGTACCCCCGGATCGGTGCCGGTCTTGTTGGCGACCAGCAGCTCTCCCGGCGGCGGGGGCGCCGGGAAGCCGGGCGCGTAGGGGTCGTGCGCGACCAGGGCGGGGACCAGCCCGTGGTCGGTGTTGGCGCGCATCCAGCCGAGGAGCAGCGCCGAGGCCCCCGGTGAGGCCATGGTGCCGCGTACGGTGTGGGCGACCAGCCGCGCCAGGTCCCGGGCGGTCCCGGTGGCGAAGACGGGCGGCACATCCGGGCCCCGGGCATCGCGCACCCGGTCGTGCAGGGCGAGCCCGCCGACGCCGAGGCGTTCGGCGAGCCGGGCGGTGGACTCCCGTCCCACCAGCCGCAGCAGCGCGTTGGTGGCGGTGTTGTCGCTGACCGACGCGGTCAGCCAGCAGAGATCCGTCACCGTCCAGACGCGCCCGCTGAGCCGGAACAGCAGTCCCGTCCCGCCTGCCCGGTCCTCGTCGAGGACGGCGACGGGCTGTTCGGGGCCGAGCTCTCCGGCGTCCAGCCGGCGGGCGACCTCGGCGAGCAGCAGCAGCTTCGACGCGGAGGCGACCGGCAGGGGTCTGCCGTCGTCGACGCCCACGGTCTCGCCGCTGTCCACGTCGACGGCGGCGACGGCCAGCGTCAGCGGCAGTGCGGAGGAGCGGCGGGCCGCGGCGACCACCCGGGACAGACTCATCGCACCCTCACCACCGTTCCCGCGCGGGTCCCCGTCGCGCGGCCGTCGCGTACGGCCGTGCGTCCGGCGACCACCACGGCGGTGATGCCCTCGGGCGTCAGCAGCGGGCGGTCGAAGGTCGCGGTGTCGCGTACGGCCGAGGGGTCGAACACCACCAGATCGGCATGGGCCCCGTCGCGGATCACCCCGCGCCCGGTGAGCCCGAACCGTCCGGCGGGCAGGCCGGTCATCTTGTGCACGGCGGTCTCCAGCGGCAGCAGCTTCTCCTCGCGCCCATAGTGCCCGAGCACCCGGGGGAAGGTTCCCGCCCAGCGGGGGTGCGGGCGGCCGGGTTTGGGGACGCCGTCCGAGCCGATCATCGACAGCGGGCTGGCCAGCACCCGGCGGACGTCGTCCTCGCGCATGGAGTGGCTGATGATGGTCACCTCGCCCCGTTCGGCGAGCAGCAGTTCGCAGACGTACTCCACCGGGTCGACGCCCCGCTCGGCGGCCAGTTCGGCGATCCGGCGGCCCTCGGTGTGCGGATGGGCGGGGGCGGCGGCCACGGCGATGAGGTCCCAGCCTCCGTTGCCGACGGTGTTCTCCCAGCCCTTGACGCCCTGGGCGATGTCGTGGCGGATCCGGTCCCGTACCGCGGGGTCGGGCAGCCGTTCCAGCAGGGCGCGGACGCCGCCGTCGCTCGCCCACGGCGGGAGCATCGCGTGCAGGACCGTGCTGCCCGCGGTGTACGGGTAGACGTCGCAGAGCACGTCCACTCCCTCGGCGCGGGCCCGCTCCAGCCGGGGCAGGGTGCGCAGGGTCGCGCCCCAGGCGTGGCGGCCCGCAGTCTTGTGGTGGGAGATCTGGAGAGCCGCCCCGGAGCGGACCGCGATGTCGAGGGCTTCCTCCAGGGCGGTTTCCACCTGGGACATCTCATCACGCAGATGGGTCACATACGGTTTTCCATGACGGGCCGCGATCTCGGCCAGGGCGACGATCTCCTCGGTGTCCGCGTATCCGCCGGGCGGGTAGATCAGCCCGGTGGAGAGTCCGGCCGCTCCCTGGGAGAGCGCCCGGTCGAGCAGTGCGCGCATGGTCCGCAGCTCTTCGGGCCGGGGCGGGCGGTCCTCGTAGCCCATCACTCCGGCGCGGAGGGTGCCATGGCCGACGAGCGAGGCGATATGGGTGGGGCGCAGGGCCGGGTCCTGGGCGGCGGCGAAGGCGTCGAAGTCCTCCGCGGGCCGGACCGGTCCCAGTCCGAAGGTCACCCGGAGCTGGTCGGCGAGTTCCGGCAGCCGGGCGGGGAGCGCGGGGAACAGGCTGGTGCCGCAGTTGCCGCAGATCTCGGTGGTGACGCCCTGGAGCAGCGGCGCCAGCCGGAGCGTCTCGCCGTCATCCGGGCCCGCCCGCAGCGCCAGTGCGTCGGAATGGGTGTGCACATCGATGAAACCGGGGGCGACCGTCTGTCCGCGCGCGTCCACGGTCTCGGCCGCTTCGGGCCGTTCGCCCGGCGGGAGCACGGTGATACGTCCGGCGGTGACGGCGAGGTCCGCCGTACGGCCGGGTGCGCCGGTTCCGTCGACGACCGTGCCGCCGCTCAGCAGCAGATCCACTCGGCGGCCCATCACAGCACCGTCGACAGAAAGGCCCGCGTGCGGTCGTGCCGCGGGTCGGTGAACAGCTCGTCCGGGCGGCCGGTCTCGACGACGGCGCCCTGGTCGATGAAGAGGACGCGGTCGGCGACCTCGCGGGCGAAGCCCATCTCATGGGTGACCACGATCATGGTCATGCCGCTGCGGGCCAGATCGCGCATGACGCCCAGGACCTCGCCGACGAGTTCGGGGTCGAGCGCCGAGGTGGGCTCGTCGAAGAGCATCAGGGTGGGCTCCATGGCGAGGGCGCGGGCGATCGCCACCCGCTGCTGCTGTCCGCCGGAGAGCTGGGCGGGGTAGTGGTCGGCCCGGTCCGCGAGCCCGACCCGGTCGAGCAGTTCGCGTGCCTGCCGCTCCGCCTCGGCCCGGGTGCGGCCCTTGACCGCGACGGGTCCCTCCATCACATTGCGGACGGCGGTGCGGTGGGGGAAGAGGTGGAAGCGCTGGAACACCATGCCGATCCGTTCGCGCTGACGGCGGATGTCGCGGGGGCGGAGCTCGCGCAGCGTGCGGCCGGAGGGGCCGTGCTGTTCGTAGCCGATCAGCTCGCCGTCGACCCGGATCCGTCCGGCGTCGATGTGCTCCAGATGGTTGAAGCAGCGCAGCAGGGTGGACTTCCCGGAGCCGGAGGGGCCGATGACGCACAACACCTCCCCCGCGCGCACCTCCAGATCGATGCCTTTGAGCACTTCGGTGTCGGCGAACCGCTTACGGACGCCGCGGGCGCTCAGGACGATGTTCTCGGCGGGGGGTGTTGCGGTGCGTGTTCCGGTGTCGCTCACGATGCGCCTTCCTTGGCCGGGGTACGGTCCGCTCCCTGGGCGCGGCCGGTGCGGCCGGGTACGAGATCGCCGAGCACTCTGCGGCGCAGCGGGGCCGCTCCGGGGGTGTAGTGGCGCTCGATGAAGTGCTGGGCGACGCTGGCGAGCGTGGTGAGCACGAGATACCAGATGGACGCCACCATCAGCAGGGCGATGACCTCGAAGTTGGCGAGGTAGAGGTGCTGGGAGACGGTCATCAGATCGGCTCCGGCGATGACGGAGACCAGGGAGGTGGTCTTGAGCATGGAGATGAACTGGTTGCCGAACGGCGGGATGATCACCCGCATCGCCTGCGGGAGGATGATCCGGGTGAGGATCCGCCGGTTCGACATGCCGATGGAGGCGCCCGCCTCGCGCTGCCCGGGGTCGACGCTCTGGATTCCGGCCCGCACGATCTCCGCCATATAGGCGCCCTCGTTGATGGAGAGTCCGAGGAGCGCGGCCACGAATCCGGTGATGACGAGATTGGTCTGCCACTCGACGAACTTGGGCCCGTCGAAGGGCACGCCGATGCCGATCACGGGGAAGAGCAGGGCGAGGTTGAACCAGAAGATGAGCTGGACCAGCAGGGGTGTGCCGCGGAAGAACCAGGTGTAGGCGCCGGCGGTGAGGCGGAGCACCGGGCTTCCGGAGAGCTGCATCACGGCGATGAGAACGCCGATGGCGACGCCGGCGGCCATGGAGATCAGGGTGAGCTGGACGGTCACCCACAGCCCTTCGAGGATCACGCCGTCGAAGAGATGGTCGACGACGACGTCCCAGTGCAGATGGGGGTTGACGATGACGGTGTAGGCGAGCCATGCCGTGAACAGAGCGGCGGCGAGGACGGCGAGCCAGTGTCCCGGGCGGGGGCGCCGGGTCACCCTCAGGGCGAGGTCGTCGTCCTGGTCCGGTGCGCCCGCCTGAGCGTGACCGGCGGCGGTGCCGTGCGGGTTCATGTCCGTGTTCACCGGCGGCTCACCGCCCGTCGTTGACGGTGGCCCGGGAGACGGCGCTGCCGCCGACTCCCCAGGTGTCGAGGATCTTGCGGTAGCCGCCGTCGTCGATGAGGTCCTGGAGCGCCTTGCGTACGGCGTCCCGCAGTCCGCTCTGGTCCTTGGCGACGGCGATGCCCCAGGGCGCGGCTCCGTACTGCCGGGGCAGGGTCTGGTACGCCTTGTTCTTCTTGGCGAACAGCTGGGCGACGGGGTAGTCGACGATGGTCGCGACGGCGCGTCCGCTGTCGAGCTGGAGCAGACCGGTGGGGGCGTCCTCGCTCTGGGAGATCCGCATCTTCTTCCCGCATTCGGCGTTCTGTCTCTGGCCGATGTCGAGGTTGGAGCTGCCCTTGGCGAGGACGACGGACTTGCCGCAGAGGTCCTCGATGGACGTGATGCCCTCGGGGTTGCCCTTCTTCGTCATGATCACGCCGCCGGTGCGGAAGTAGTCGACGAAGTCGACCGCCTGCCGCCGCTGGGGGCTGTCGGTCATGGAGGACATGACGAGATCGAAGCGGCCGGACGTCAATCCGGGGATCAGACCGTCGAAGGCGGCGTTGGTGAGTTCGAGTCTCAGCCCGAGCCGTTTGGCGATGGCCTGGGCGAGATCGGGGTCGACACCGGTCAGCTCGGTGGTGCCGGGTTTGTACATCTCCATCGGCGGATAGCCGACCGCGGTGGCGACGCGGAGCACACCGCTCTTCTTGTACCGGGCGGGAAGCAGTTCGGCGGCGGTGCTGCCCTCGGCGGCGGACACGCCGCCGGAGGAGGGGCCGCCGCCCTGGTCGGAGCGACCGCAGGCGGTGGCCGCGAGGAGGGCCACGGCCAGGGCCGCGAGCCAGCGCAGACCTCTGAGGTTTGTCATCGTCTCTCCCACATCCGGTGACGGTGTGGCGATGCTGGCAGCCGGCCGGCGGTGAATGGAAGATGATGAAGCTATTCATGCCTGAGCGTCGAATTCGGTATCGCTCGGCGGAGGATCGGCGGAGGTACCGGCGGCGGGCCCGGCGGAACGCTCGGCAGACGGCTCGGCAGACGGCTCGGCAGACGGCTCGGCAGAAGAACGGCCCCTGCTCCCCCTCAGTGGGGAACAGGGGCCGTCGACGCCTGGCAGAGCCAGGGGAGGCTAGCGCCCCCCGGCGGCCTTGGTCTTCGCCTTGGCCTTGGCCTTGGCCTTCGCCTTGTTCGCCTTGTTCGCCTCGTCGGCGATCCCCTTCAGCTTGGCGGCCTTGGCCTGGGTGTTGTCCTGGGCGCGGGCCTCGTGCTGGCCGACCTCGATGAAGTGGCGGACCGCTTCCGGGGTCTCCTTCTTCAGGGCCTCCAGAGCGGCCTTCTTCACCCCCGGACCACCGGTGCCCAGAATCTGCGTGGTGAGCACCCGGTCATCCGTATAACGAGCCTTGTACTGACCCACCTCGATGAACTCCCGGACCGCTTCCGGAGTCTCCTTCTTCAGAGCCTCCAGAGCGGCCTTCTTCACCCCCGGACCACCGGCGCTCAGAATCTGCGTGGTGAGCACCCGGTCATCCGTATAACGAGCCTTGTACTGACCCACCTCCAGGAAGTGCCGCATGTCCTCGGCGGTTCCGTCGAGCGCCTTCTGCGCCGCTTCGCGGACGCCCCGGCCGGTGTCGCTGTCGGCCAGGATCCGGAGAATCTCGACCCGGTCCTCCTCCACCGAGGAGGCCGTGTCGGGGGCCGTGTCGGGGGCCGAGACCCCGGACGGCCGCTCGGCGTCGGCGGCGACCGCCGGAGCGGAGAGCGAGGTGAGCAGCGCGGCCGGAGCGATGGCCGCCGCCGCGACGACCGCCGGCAGACGGGTGAGTTTCATGTTCCGGGCCTCCGTGTACACCACAAGCAATAATTGATCACATCCTAAATCAATCCGGCCCGCCCTCCGTTCGAATATCCGGGCCACGGGCGGCAGAGCCCGCCCTGCCGGTGACCCGGATGCCCATCCCCTCAATTCCCGGATTTCGCTTCCGCCGCGAACACGAATCCCCCAGGGATTCAGCCGAGCCCCGACTCAAGGCCGTTGAGCACGGAATTGCAGTCCTTCAGCAGAGTTCCGGCGTCGGCGGCCGTGACCACGAAGAGCCCCAGCCAGTTGGCGGCCCCGGCGGCCGGATCGTAGACCGGGATCGGGCTGCCGGGCGGCAGCTCGAACGCCGCCACCGGTCCGACGGCGCTGCCGGGCGACAGCAGCCGTGACCAGTCGACCTCCCCGTGGCTCCAGCGCGGGCGGCTGCTCCAGGGGACGCCGGCGGCGTCGGCGGGCACGACGACCAGGGACGCCGCCGCGCCCCGCCCCTCGGTGAGCATCCGCTCCGGATAGTCGACCCGTTCGCCGAGCAGCTGCCGTACGAGCAGGGCGATCGGATCGAGTCCGAACACCTCCTCGATCTCCCTGGTGATCATCACCCCGCCGAATCGCGCGGCGGTCTCGATGACGGCGACCCGCCCGTCCGCCATGAGCTTCAGCTCGGTGTGGGTGCCGCAGGTGTCCAGCTTCAGGGCGTCCACGGCCTGCCGTGAGATCTCCTCGACACGGCGCTGCGACGCCTCCGGCAGCACACAGGGCGCGGTGCTGGCGACCTCGTTGAACGGCGGGATCGGCGGCAGCCGCGCGGTGATGCACAGAGGGTGGTAGACACCGTTCGCGACGATGCCCTCGACGCTCACATAGTCGGCGTAGCCGGGCCGGTCGTACCAGCTCCCGGCGGAGCCCTCCACGATCTCCTCGACGATCAGATGACCGTCCGCGTCCGGCTCGTACAGTTCGCTCATCCGTATGCCGCGGCCCTTCTCACGGGCCCGGACGAACCGTGCCCAGGCACTGGGCGCCTCCTCGGGCGAGTCCAGCACCACCTGGGCGATCGAACCGGCGCTCCAGGCCGACTTCAGCAGCACCGGCGGCGTCAGCTCGGTCAGCGCGGTGCGCAGCTCCGCCTCGGAGCCGACCCGCCGGAATGCGGGGACGGGCACCCCAGCCGCCTGCCAGGTCTCCCGCATGAGCCGTTTGTCGCGGGCCCGTCCGGCGGCGGCGGACCCGGGGCCTGGCAGCCCCAGCCGGTCCGCCGCATGGGCTGCGGCCAGCACCGCGAACTCGGACAGGGTCAGCACGGCGTCGGCGCCGACGCGTTCGGCGGCGCGGACGATCTCGTCGGCGACGGCATCGCCCGCACCGGGGTCCATATGCGCCTCGGCGATGCTCGCGCAGTGCGGGCGCCAGAGCTCCTCGGCCGCCGTCGGCAGTGGCATCAGCGCCAGCACATGCAGCTCAGCGCAGGCGGCGATGCGCGGAAAGGCGTGCTCCAGCGCGGTGCCGCCTTTGGCGTAGACGTAGAGCACTCTCTTCACGCGGCGTTCTCCTTGGTGACGGCGGGCCGCTCGCCGGAGTCGTCCGGCCCGGCGCGGCGCACCCGGTGGACGAGGACGGCGAGCACTCCCATGAGCAGAATCGTGCCGATGGCGACATGGACCAGGAACTGATTCATCTGGCCCCGGGACAGATAGCCGCCCAGGGCGAGGACGACCAGGGCGCAGACGGCCCGGTCGATGAGGGATTCGGTGGAGAGCAGGGTGGCGCGGTGCGCCGAGCCGGGGATGGCTCCGTTGACGAGCTGCCGCTGGATCGGGAACAGCAGCCCGGCGGCGAGGGAGAAGACGCAGAGACAGATCGCGGCGCCGATCAGCCCGGCGGGGACCAGCAGGGAGAGCGCGAGGGCCATGACCGCGGTCAGCAGGAACACGGCCCGTACCTCCCCGAGCCGCCGCAGCCAGCCCGACCGGGCCGCCCCCGCCAGCTCGAAGAGGGTGGTGCCGGCCATCATCACGCCGAAGGCGGCCAGGGGCAGGTCCTTGGCGGCCAGCACGGGCTGGAAGAGATTGGTCTGGCCGACCCGTACGAGGGTGAAGACCGCGACCCCCTGTGCCATGACCAGGGCCAGCAGCGGCGAGCGCCGCAGCATCCGCCCCGCGGCGAGCTGGTCACGGGGCGACCAGCTCTTCCGCCGTCCGTCCCCGTCCGGCCCGGTGGAGTCCCCGGGTCCGGGAGGCAGCGCGGGCAGCCGCAGCGCCAGCAGCACGCCGACGGCGCAGCAGAGCGCCGAGAGCACATAGGGCGAGGGGGTGCGCCACTCCATGAGCACCCCGGCGGCCGGCAGGCACACGATGCGGCCGGTCAGGGCGTAGGCCCGGCCGCTGCCCTCGGCCTGCTGGTAGGCGGCGACCGCGCCGCCGCGCTGGAGCCACTCGTACAGATAGGCGCTGCCCGCCCCCGAGACCAGTGAGTTCGCGAGGGCGATGAGCAGGAAGTGGGCGAGGAATCCGCGGTAGGACGGCCAGAGCACGGGGACGAGGTTGGCCGCTGTCAGCAGGGTGGCGCCGATCTGGACGAACCGGCGGTAGTCGAACCGGTCGGCGAGTGCTCCGGTGGGGATCTCCAGCAGACAGAACGCCAGATAGTAGATGCTCTGGATGCGGAAGATCTCCGTCTCGGAGAGCCCGCTGTGACGCTGGTAGACGTAGAAGACGGGCAGCCACCAGAGCAGGCCGGTGAACAGCTTGAACCCGTTGTACGTCCGGATGACCCGCCGGGCGCCGGGTGGGGCGGCCGGGGTCATGCTCCGGACCGGACCTGGTAGGGGCGTATCTGGAGGAGCCGGATCAGCTCGCCGTCCAGGGCCCATTCGATGTCGACGGGGGTTTCGTAGAGATAGTCCGGGGAGAAGTGCGACTGGAGCAGCCGGCCGATCAGCGCCAGCCGGCCGAGCGCGGCCTTGGCGCGGGCGTCCAGGTCGTCGGCGGCCGAGCCGAGCGAGACGGTCCGGCCGCCGCCCTCGACCGTGTTGTAGAGATGCTGGAGCGGTGCTCCGACGCCGTCCACGACATCGGCGACCGAGCCGGTGGCGATGTTGGCGTACACATTGCGGAAGTCCCGGGAGTCGAGCGGGTTGCAGGTGACCAGGACGCCGCCGAGCGGAACGCTCACCTCCTCCTGGACGATCACTCCCATGTAGGAGTCCTCCAGGGTGATCCCCGCCTCGTCGCGCAGCCGTACGGCGCGCGCGGACGCCACGGACGCCCATACCTCCCGGACGCCGTCGACGATGGCGTCGATGGTGCGTGCGTGCCGTACGGACTCATAGACTCCGGCGGCCGAGAAGCCCTCCAGGTCCTCGGCGTTGGAGGAGCTGCGGACCACGAAGCGTCCGACGCCCGAGAGATGGGCGACGACGGCCTCGTCGATCCGGGCCCGGATGTCGTCGGGCAGCCGGGTGGTGGCGATCAGGTGCTGGAGCTCG
Source organism: Streptomyces jumonjinensis (assembly GCF_009600885.1). Classification (GTDB taxonomy): domain Bacteria; phylum Actinomycetota; class Actinomycetes; order Streptomycetales; family Streptomycetaceae; genus Streptomyces; species Streptomyces jumonjinensis. Next base: position 36,538 of record NZ_VCLA01000074.1, on the reverse strand, counting down.
GCGCAGAGCGAGTCGAGCGGCCCGGCGCCGGTCTCCAGCACCATCTTGAGCCGGCCGATGGTCTGCTGGATGCGCGGGGACGACTCCAGGAAGCGGCGCTGGAGCCAGAACGGCAGCGCGATGCCGCGCGGCACCTGGGCATGCTTGCGGACCAGACGCGCGGCGGCGGCCGACAGCGCCGCGGCGTCGGCGGGGCCGTGCACGCCGAGCCGGCGGGCGAGATGGTCGAGCAGATCGGCGCGCGGCGGGCGGGGCACCCGGTAGAAGCCGAGCCAGCGGCGGGAGCCGTTCTCCAGCACGCCGATGAGCTCGCCGAGGTTGGCGGCCTTGGTGCCGTACCGGTAGTGGTCGCCCATGCGGAGCCGGGAGAGTTCGGCGATGGGGGCGGCGCCGGTCTCGGGGGGCTCCAGTACGACGCGGTCGGCGGCCCAGGTCCTGCCCGGGTCGGAATCGGAGCCGGGATCGGAGCCGGGGCCAGGGCCGGCGGGCGGCTCGGCGGGCTCCACCCGCGCCTCGGCGGCGTCCGCGCTCACCTCGTAACGGACCCACTCCCCGTCGAGTCCCGCCGCGTCGAGACGCTCGACGATGCCGGTCTGAACAGCGTTGGGGATGCCCCATCCGGTGGCGAGGACGTTGGTGTGCGAGAGCGGAGTGGTGTGCTCGGCGTTGATCATCCCGGCGACGCGGGGGATGTCGTCGGGAACCCTCGGCATGACGACGATGTCGTGCCGGCCCGGCGGGTCGGCCGCCGCCCGGTAGGCCGCCTCGGTACGGAAGACCCGGAGTCTGCCGTACGCGGCCCCGGGGTTGAGAGGGGCGTACGCGCCCTGGGCGAACAGCTCATGGGCCAGCAGCCGGGGCAGCTCGGCGGGCGGGATGTCCGCGACGGAGCTCTCCTGGAGATGGTTGGCCGGCTTGAGGAACAGCGGCGCCGACGGCTGGATGTGCTCGCGTACGCACCGGTAGAAGTCGAGCAGCATGGCTCCGGTCATGGTGTCGGCCTCCACCGTCTCCAGGGAGAGCAGGACCGATTCCGCGCCGTCGCCGTCCGTCCGCCGGTGCAGGGCGAGGAGTCCGAGATAGAAGCGCCGGTCGGGGCGGATGTACATATCGTGGTTGAAGGCGTCGATGTCGCGGAGCAGCTCCTCCAGCGGCCGGTGGAGGATGTGCCGTGCCATGTACTGCACATGGAGCGGATTGCCGGTGCTGTCGATGAAGTGCAGTGTCGATTCGTCGAGATCGGCGACGACTTTGACGAAGGGGAAGCCGGCCAGGCTCCCCGCGATTCGCATCAGGTCCGGTACGGCCAGGGGGAGGTCCGGCTCGCCGGGGACGACGGCCGTGAGGGATCGTCCGGTCCGGCCGGCGGCGCTCACCATAGGTGATCGACCGCCTTCGCGAACGGTGCTGGAGAGCCCGTGCGGGCAGGGCTGTTCATCGGCGTTCACTCCTGCTTCTGTGTGCTGTCCGCCGCTGTGGTCGGGTCATGGCGGAAGCGGCCGGTGTCCCCACTCCGGTGCCGACGGCGAAGGTCTGTCCGCACGGGCCGGTGCGGAGGAGACGTCGCTGTCGCACCGCTCATGGAAGTCACCGGGGCCTGTGCGGCCCTAAAGCGGAATGCGCGCCGAGCCGCCGCGGCGGTCGGACTCCGGACAGCACGCGGTCCCGGCTCCGGGAGAGGGGATGTCTCCGGGAACCGGGACCGCAGGTCACCGTACGGGGCCGCCGTGGGGACGGCGGGCGAGCGGGCCGACGACGACCTGTTTCAGCCGATCAGCGGGCGATCGGACCGACCTTGCCCGCCTTGGCGGCCTTCCCCGCCTTGGCGGCCTTGGCACCGCAGAACGCGGCTTCCACGATGGCCGGGGACCAGTTCCAGTCCGCGTTGACGTTGACGGAGAGCGTACGGCGGCCGTCCTCGGTGGCGACGGTCTCGGACAGGGCGCCCGACGCGCCGCCGCTGTGGCCCCAGACCTTGACGCCGCAGCTCGTCCGGTAGCTGTAGAGGCCGAGCCCGTACTCCGTATAGCCGGCGACGGGACCGGCGTTGGGGTGCATCGTCTTCATCGCCTTGAGCTGCTCGGCGGGCAGCAGCCGGCCGCCGAGCAGCGCCCGGAAGAACCGGTTGACGTCGCCGGTGGTGGAGATGATGTCGCCGTCGGCGAACGCCTGCGACCCGTTCTGCTCCGTGACGTCGAAGTATTCCGTCGCGTTGGGGTCGTCGGAGAGCGCCGAGTACGCCTTGCTGTGCGGGTTGGGCATGGTCACGCTATTGCCGGGAAGGGTGGTGTTCCGCATGCCGAGGGGCTTCAGGATCCTCTTGCGGACCTCATGGGCGTAGGAGTTCCCACTGGCCTTCTCGATGATCATCCCGGCGAGTACATACCCGGTGTTGGAGTACTGGTGCCTGGCGCCCGGCGCGAAGTCGGGCTGGTGCGCCAGTCCGACCTTCACGGTCTGGAGCGGTGTCCAGGTCTCATAGCGGCTCTGGAGATACTCCTTGGTGAAGAACTTCTTGCGGTACCCGGGGTCCCCCATGTACTCGAAGAGCCCGCTGGTGTGGTCGAGCAGCTGCCGTACGGTGATCTTGCGGCCGTCGTTGCCGTTGCCCTCGACGACTCCCGGCAGCCAGTGCTCCACGGTGTCGTCCAGGCTGAGCAGACCGTCGGCCTCCTGGTCGAGCAGCACCGTCGCCACGAATGTCTTGGTGATGCTGGCGATGCGGTACCGCTCATCGGCGCGGCGCGGCTTGCCCGTCTGGAGATCGGCGACCCCCGATGTGCCGTTCCAGACGCGGTCCCCGGTCCTCAGCTGGGCGATGACACCGGGGATCCCTGCTTTCACCAGATCGTCCATGGCCTGCTGGACGCCCTGGTGCCGCGGGGACTTCGGAGCGCCGGAGCCGGAGTCCGCCTGCGCGGGGGCGGTGAACGCGGTGACGGCCACCGCCGCCGCTGCCAGCCCGATCACTCCGGTACGCGCCATCGTTCGTACTGTCATACCTCTGTTGCTCCTTGACTGTTCTCTGTGCACCGCGCACCCCATGCCGGTTCCCCCGGGGGGTGTCGCGGTGCGTCACGCCGTGGTCGATGGGCGGGTCAGCGGCAGCGGATCGGGGCCGTCCGAGCGCTGCCCGCCCGGCGTCGGCTCGCAGGTCACGTCCTTGGCCGGATAGGCGCCGGTGGTCAGATAGCCGGTGGTGAGGGAGTCCACGCACAGACTGCTGCCCGTGGTGTAGATGCCATGGCCCTCGCCTTCCTCGACCAGGACCATCCGCGAGCTCTTCATGTCGTCGCGCAGTCCGCGGGCGCCGGGCAGAGAGGTCTGCGAGTCCCATTCGTTCTGCAGGATCAGCGCCCGGACGCCGTTGTCCACCGTGGTGGGCGGTTCGACGGCCTTGTCCCAGAAGGCGCAGGGGTTGATGTGGGAGGCGAAGTCGCCGTACAGGGGGTAGCGCGCCTTGTCGCGGACGGCGTCCTTGCGGTACGTCTCCGGGTTCTTCGGCCAGTCGGCGTCACCGCAGGTGACGGCCCACAGGGAGGAGGCCGCGTTGTCGTCCATGCCACCCGTCTCCAGGTCCTCGGTGGGTTTTCCGGCGGCTGCCTTCTTCAGGGTCACGACCAGTTCGGCCGCGGACTTCACGGTGTGGAACGGGCGGCGGGTCAGGGCCCGGATCTGATCGCCGGTGTACGGCGTCGTGCCGACGACGACGGGCTCGCGGTCCGCCTGCTTCACGATGCGCCAGAAGGTCCGGTCGACCTTGGCGGGGGTGTCGCCGAGCCGGTAGACGTCCGAGCGCTTCGCGGTCCACTTGGTCCACCGCTGGTACGCCTTCTGGCTCTCCGAGCCCCAGAGCCTGAAGTCGGTGCGCCAGACGCGCTTCGGGTCGACGGCGCTGTCGAGGACGATCCGGTCGGACCGCTGGGGGAACAGCTCGGTGTAGACGGCCCCGAGATAGGTGCCGTACGAGTACCCCAGATAGCTGATCTTCTTCTCGCCCAGCGCCGCCCGGATCCTGTCCATGTCCCGGGCGGTGTTACGGGTGGTGAAGTGCTGGAGCGCGCTCCCGTACTTCGCACGGCACTTGTCGGCGAAGCCCCGGGACAGGGCGGTGTCCCGGGCGAAGGTCTCCGCCTTGTACGGACGCTCCACATCCCTCTCCTCGGGGCTCAGCCCGCAGGCGAGGGGGGTGCTCCTGCCGACGCCCCGGGGGTCGAAGCCGATCAGGTCGTACCGGTCCTTCACGGACCGGGGCAGCCCGTTCAGCTCGACCGGCATGTCGAGCCCCGGGCCGCCGGGTCCGCCGGGGTTGATGAACAGCACGCCACGGCGCTTGTCGGGGTCGGCGGCCTTGATCCGGGATATCTCGACATCGATCTTCCTGCCGCCGGGACTCCGGTAGTCCAGCGGCACCTTGACGGTGGCGCACCGGAACGAGGCGGGCGTGTCCGGCCCGCATCTCTGCCACGCCGTCTTCGCCGTCTTCTGTGGTGCGGAGCGGTCCGGGGCTGCCGCCGCCGGGGCCGCGGCGAGCGCGGGAGCGAGGGACGCCATGACGCTCAGCGCGAGCAACGGCGCTGTTCTCCGTCGTACCTGCACGGATGTGGGTTCCTTCCCTACGGTGAACGGGATGAGTCGACCCTCCCCCGGCGCATGGGCCGGGGGAATCATCCGCCGAGTCGGGGTTCTGTCGAACTCCGGTCTGACGATCACCGGAGCGACTACCTCTCGGGTAGCACTGAATTCAGGCCATGGCATGGAGAGTTGGCGACATCCGCGCGGGGCAACCGGCGGTGAAGGGGTCCGCGCCCACGGGTTCAGGCGCGGGCATGGGCACAGGAACGGGTTCGGGCGCGGGAACGGGAACAGGAACGGGCACGGCTATGGCTCGCTTCGGTGAGCGGCGTCCTCAGAGTCAGAGGTGGGACGGTCCCGCTCGTGGACCTCGGCGAGAACGCGGACGCATGCGCCGAGATCGCGATCAGTGCGGTGCCGGATACGGCGTGCCCGTTCTCCACCGGGCGCGGCAGCGTCTTCTCTGGTCATCGGAGCATGGAAGCACAACCCGACCCGTGATCTTGTCGTCCATGTTCCCGTACAGTGCGGTCGAGAGCGTGTTCGGGCATGGTGGGAGAGGGATCGGAGCCCAGGTGGAGCCAGCGGTGAAGCGTCCCGACGCATCGCGCGGCGCGCGTCTCACCGCGCACAGCGCCGTCGCCACCTCCCTGGCCCTGCACAGCGATCACGCGCTGGGCGAACTCGTGGACGCGGCCCGGCCGATCGGTTCCGGCATCGGCGGGAAGTCGGCCCTGCTGGAGGTCGACGGGATACCGGTCTTCGTGAAGCGGGTGCCCCTCACCGACGTGGAGACGCGACCTGAGCACGTCCGGTCCACGGCGAATCTGTTCGAGCTGCCCGTCTTCTGCCATTACGGCGTCGGCACCATCGGCGGGCCGGGCTTCGGGGTCTGGCGAGAACTCGCCGTGCACACCATGACGACGAACTGGGTGCTCGCGGGGGAGAGCGAAAGCTTCCCCCTGATGCACCACTGGCGCGTACTGCCGGACTCGACGCCCCTGCCGGAGGAGCTGGCCGACATCGACCGGGCCGTCGCCTACTGGGGCGGCGGATCGCAGGTGCGCCACCGGATCGAGGCGCTCCAGCGGTCCTCGGCGAGCGTCGCGCTGTTCCTGGAGTACATCCCACAGAATCTGCACCAGTGGCTGGGCGAGCAGCTGGCAGCCGGCGGCGAGGCCGCCGACCGGGCCTGCGCCATGGTGGAGAGGGAGCTGGAAGCGGGGACCTCGTTCATGAACAGCCGCGGTCTTCTGCACTTCGACGCCCACTTCGAGAACATCCTGACCGACGGCCGGCGCCTCTTCTTCGCGGACTACGGCCTCGCGATCTCCTCCCGGTTCGCGCTGTCGCGGGAGGAGGCCGGCTTCTTCGACCGGCATCAGACCTACGACCGCTGCTATTCCCTCGCGCACCTGGTGAACTGGCTGGTCACCGCCGTGCACGGATACGGGAGGGACGACCGCGAGGCGCAGGTGCGCGCGTATGCCCGGGGCGAGCCTCCCACGGGAGTCCCGGAGGCGGCAGCGGCGATCCTCAGCCGCCATGCGCCGCTCACGGCGGTGATGGCGGACTTCTTCCGCAAGTTCCGGAACGAGAGCAGACAGGCCCCGTACCCGCTGGCGGAGATCGACCGGATCGGCCCCGGGTAGCGGGCCGGCCGACCGGCCGAGGACCCCGGCTGTCCGGTGCGGTGCGCGGGCCCCGCCCCGGCTGACTTCCCGGCCCCCGCCGGTACGCCGCGCTGGCCCGCCTCAGGCGACGACGACCTCTCCCACCAGAAGCCGTACGGCCGCGGCGATCGACTCGGCGTCGATGCCGGCGTGGTGGAGCTGCTGTCCGGGGGTCGCGGACGCGGGCATGGTGCGCACGGCGAGACGGACCAGCCTCGGCTGCGGCCGGCCGTCGGCGAACGCCTCCGCGACCGCGTCCCCGATACCGCCCTCGGGCCGGTGGTCCTCCACCGTCACCAGACAGTCCGTCGCGTCCGCGGCCTCCTGCAAGGTCTCCGCGTCGACGGGCTTGACGGAGTAGAGGTCGATCACCCGGATCCAGATGCTCTCGGCGGCCAGCAGATCCGCGGCTTTCAGCGCCTCGTGCACGGTGACCCCGGCACCGATCACCGTGACCCGGTCCGCCGCGCTGGAACGCAGCACCCTGCACCCGCCGACCGGGAAATCCTCGTCCGGCCCGTACAGCACGGGCATCGCCCCGCGGCTGGTGCGCAGATAGCCGATGCCCGGCAGCTGGGCCATGTGCTGGACGAGGCGGGCGGTCTGGTTGGCGTCGCAGGGGTAGAGCACGGTGGAGCCGTGGACGGTGCGCATCATGGCGATGTCTTCGAGCCCCATCTGGGAGGGCCCGTCCTGACCGATGGCGACCCCGGCGTGGGAGCCGCAGAGCTGGATTCCGGCCTCGCTCACGGCGGCCATCCGGATGAAGTCGTGCGCCCGGGTGAGGAAGGCGGCGAACGTCGCGGCGAACGGCAGATAGCCGCGCGCCCGCATTCCCACCGCGGCGGCCACGAGCTGCTGCTCGGCGATGTAGCACTCGAAGTAGCGGTCCGGGTGGGCCTTCGCGAACGCCGCGGTCCGGGTGGAGTCGCCGACCTCTCCGTCGACGGCGACGACATCGCCGCGCACCGATCCGAGGGCCGCGAGCGCGGCCCCGAAGGCGTCCCGGGTGGCGGTCTCACCGCCGACGCGATAGCGCGGCGCCGCGATCTCGCCGGCCGCGTGCGCCGTCGTGGTCAGCACCGGGTCCGGCGGCCGGGCCACATCGACCCGGATGGACCGTACCCCGCCCAGCTCCTCGATCGCCCGCTCGGGATGCGGCAGCGGTCTGCCGTGGAAACCCTCCTGATCGTCCACCTCGGCGACGCCCCGGCCCTTGTGGGTGCGGGCGATGACCGCCGTGGGCCGGTCCTGCGCGGCCGTGGCCTCCTGGTACGCGGCGTCGATCGCGGCGACGTCATGGCCGTCGATCTCGATCGTGTGCCATCCGAAGGCGCCCAGCCTGCGGGCGTAGGCGTCGAGGTCCCACCCCTCGCGGGTGGGACCGCGCTGGCCGAGCCGGTTGACGTCGACGATCAGGGTGAGACGGTCGAGCCGTTCGTACGCGGCGTGCTCGGCGGCCTCCCAGATGGAGCCCTCGGCCATCTCGCTGTCCCCGCAGAGCACCCAGACCCGGTACGGAAGCCGGTCGAGCCGCTGTCCGGCGAGCGCCATGCCGACGCCGATCGGCAGCCCCTGTCCCAGGGAGCCGGTGGCCACGTCCACCCAGGGCAGCCGGGGAGTGGGGTGACCCTCCAGGGGGCTTCCGTCCTGGCGGAAGGTGAGGAGCTCGTCGTCGTCGATCACGCCGGCCGCCCGGTAGAGCGCGTACAGCAGCGGGGAGGCGTGCCCCTTGGAGAGGATCAGCCGGTCGTTGCCCGGATGATCGGGCCGGTCGAAGTCATAGCGCAGATGGTGCGCCAGCAGCACGGCGCCGAGGTCGGCGGCCGACATCGAGGACGTCGGATGCCCGGACTGCGCCGCGTCCGCCGCGCGGACCGCGTCCACCCTCAGCTGCTGTCCCAATTCCTCCAGCTGTCTGTTCTCCATGTCATCGCTCCTCGCTGAATACTCCGCACCGCGCATCCGTCGCCGCCGGAGGCAGCGGCGGCGGCTACAGCGGGTAGTCGGCCGGATCCGGCGGCGCCGCCCCGGTCCGGTCCCGCGGCGTGCGGCGGAGAGCACGGGCGGCGGGGCGCCCGGTGAACCCGCCACCGGCCACGACGGCACCCGGACGGCTCGCCCTCGCCTCCACCGGTCCCGCGGACGGCGCCGTATCCGCACGGCCCGTCCCGACCCTCACTACTCAGCATTCCGGCAACTGCTCCACCGCGCCCCTTCAGGCCCCGAACCCGTCGCACAGAGCCACCAGGAGGTCACACCCGGCGCGCGGACACCGGTACCGGGCATGGTCCGCGATCGACGCGACAGGGCCCGGCCGAATATCCGACCGGGCCCCTGGACCACTGCTGGTTCTCCCCTACCCCCGCCCGGCGGGTGTGCGACACCCCCCGGAGCGGGGTCGGGGACGGATCACAGCGTGGACTTGAAGAGCAGGCGGTTCGGGGTGCCGGCGATGTTGCCGCGGATCGCGTTGGCGGTGCTGTTGTTGATCACCCAGTTGTTGACGGTCGGGCTGGAGGCGTCGCCGTAGGCCGACTTGTAGAGCGCCGCCACGCCCGCGACGTGCGGCGCGGCCATCGACGTACCGCTCATGCTGGTGGTGCCGCCGCCCATCCGGGTGGAGACGATGTTCACACCGGGGCCGTAGAGGTCGGCGCACTGGCCGTAGTTGCTGAAGCTCGCCTTGTTGTCGCCGGAGTCCGAGGCGGCGATCGAGAGGGCGCCGGGAGCGCTCGCGGGAGAGAAGTTGCAGGCGTCCTGGTTGCTGTTGCCCGCCGCGACCGTGGTGTGGACGCCGGAGTTGGCGAGGGCGGTGGCGGCGTTGTTGAGGGCGGCCGAGTAGCCGCCGCCGAGCGAGGCGTTGGCGACGGCGGGCTTCACGGCGTTCTGCCGGACCCAGTCGAAGCCCGCGATGATGGCGGAGAACGATCCGGAGCCCTGACAGTTGAGCACCTTCACACCGCGCAGCTGAACGCCCTTGGCCACCCCGTAGGTCGAGCCGCCGACGGTGCCCGCGACATGGGTGCCGTGACCGTTGCAGTCCTGCCCGTTGCCGCCGAAGGCGTCGAAGACGTTACGGGCCCGGCCGCCGAAGTCGGGGTGCCCGGGGTCGATGCCGGAGTCGATGATGTACGCGGTGACGCCGGCGCCGGTGCCGCCGTAGGTGTAGGTGCTGTTGCGTCCGCTGCGCTGGTCTATGCGGTCCAGTCCCCAGGGCGCGTTGTTCTGCGTCGCGACCGAGACGGACTTCTGGTCCTCCTCGATGGACACGATCCGCGAGTCCCCGCGGAGCGCCGTGAGCTGGCCCGGGGTCAGGGACGCGGCGAAGCCGTTGAGGACCTCGTCGTACACGTAGTCGGGGCTGACCGACCGCGCCTCGGCGACGGCGGCCGGGTCGGACCCGGTCTTGACGGTGACGATGTAACGGCCCTTGATCTCGCCGGCGGCCGGGGCTTCGGCGACCTTGACCAACGGGGTCGGCGCCGCCGCGGCGGAGCCGGTGGCCGGGATCAGGGCGAGCGGGAGAGCGAGACCGAGAGCGCCGACGGCGAGGCCGCCGAGGTGAGTTGTGCGCATGGAGGGCTGACACCTTTCATCGTCCGGCCGCACATACCGACGGCCGGTGAGTGGGGGAACACGCCGCTGCCGCAAGGGATTACGGGATCACCCGCAGGGAGACGGGTACGGGGGCGTGGAAGGTGGAACAGCTCGCCGCCACAGGGCGGCGGTGGTGGTGCGCGGGTGCACACAGGGCGCAAAGCGCAGGGCGGCGACGAGGACCGTCCGTGCCGAACCATCCGTCCCTCGCGACGGGATGGCGGGCACGCTCCAACTCGGAGGCCGGCAAGCGGGATCGCCGCTATTCGTGACTCCGTGTCCGCTGTGCGTGCGACAACATACCCGGTCAACAAGGCGTTGACTACAGTTGCAATGGACATGATCGGTCGGGGATACTGCCGCACCTGACCGGCCGGACCGGACGCCCGCTCCGGGGCCAAGTCCGGTCCGCCCAGCGGGGCGCGGGCGCGCGCGGGCCCGGGGTCAGCGCCGCTGTGCCCGGAGCGACCGCCGACGGCGGACCGCCGACCGGATCGGCCCGGCGGCGGTCACTGCTCCCGCAGGTCGGCGACGCGACGCAGTTTGCCCACCGAGCGTTCCAGGGTGTACGGATCCACCACCTCGACCGCGACCGACACGCCCACGCCGCCCTTGACCGCCGCGGCGATGGACGCGACGGCGCTCCCCCGCTCCTCGGGGGTCGCGTCCGGGCGGGCCTCGACCCGTACCGTCATATGGTCCATACGCCCGCGCCGGGTCAGCCGCAGCTGGAAGTGGGGCGCGACGGCGGGGGCGCGCAGCAGGATCTCCTCGATCTGGGTGGGGAAGACGTTCACCCCGCGCAGAATGATCATGTCGTCGCTGCGCCCGGTGACCTTCTCCATACGCCGGAAGGCGGGCCGGGCCGTGCCGGGCAGCAGACGGGTCAGATCGCGGGTGCGGTAGCGGATGACGGGCAGCGCCTCCTTGGTGAGGGAGGTGAACACCAGCTCTCCGCCCTCCCCTTCGGGCAGTACGTCACCGCTGAACGGGTCGACGACCTCCGGGTAGAAATGGTCCTCCCAGATGTGCAGTCCGTCCTTGGTCTCCACGCACTCCTGGGCCACACCGGGGCCGATGACCTCCGACAGTCCGTAGACGTCCACGGCGTGGAGGTCCATCCGCTCCTCGATCTCCCGTCGCATCTCCTCCGTCCACGGCTCGACGCCGAGGATGGCGACCCTGAGCGAGGTGGTGCGGGGGTCGACGCCCTGTTTCTCGAACTCGTCGAGGAGGGTGAGCAGATAGGAGGGGGTGATCATGATGATCTCGGGCTGGAAGTCCTGGATGAGCCGCACCTGACGCGCGGTCATGCCGCCGGACGCGGGGATGACGGTGCAACCCGCGCGCTCGGCGCCGTAGTGCGCGCCGAGACCGCCGGTGAACAGTCCGTACCCGTAGGAGATATGCACCTTGTGGCCGGGGCGGCCACCGGCGGCGCGGATGGAGCGGGCGGTCACATCGGCCCACATGGAGAGATCGTTCTCCGTGTAGCCGACGACGGTGGGACGCCCGGTGGTGCCGCTGGAGGCGTGGAGGCGGCGGACCTCGGACATCGGGACCGCGAACATCCCGAAGGGGTAGGAGTCCCGCAGATCCGCCTTGACGGTGAACGGGAACCGGGCCAGATCCGCCAGGGAACGGCAGTCCCCGGGCCCGACCCCGGCCTCGTCGAACTTCCTCCGGTACAGCTCGACATGGTCGTACGCATGCCGCAGGGCAGCCCGCAGCCGGGTGAGCTGAAGCGCTCTCAGCTCCTCGCGGTCCATCCGCTCCCCGGCATCGAGCAGCCCGGCCGGGGGCCGCTCCCCCAGACGCGGAGGTCCGGCCGTGGTGTCGCCGCTCATCGTGACTCCTTCGCCCATCGGATACCGCGGCCGGAGCCGCGGAACTCCGCGATCACCTCGTCGCCGCGCGGGAACACCGCCGCCGGGATGCCGCCACGGCCCGACCGGACGGCGCGCGGGCCGGCCGTGGCGTCACCTGGGCCGTGCCGCCTCCGCCACCGCCTTGTGAACCGACCGATCATTCGGTTAGCGTGCGGCACGCCCAGTAATCCAGCCTCCGAACCGCATGTCAAGAGGTGGCACGCATGCCCGAGAACGCCCCGGAAAACCCCGGCTTCTCCGTACGAGCCCCGCTGGCGCAGCCGGGCCCCGCCGTCCGCTCCCGCCGTCCGGCCCGTTCCGAGGAGACCCCCCATGCCTGAGGTGTATCTGGTCGAGGGAGCCCGTACCCCGCAGGGCCGCTACGGCGGCGCCCTGGCCGGCGTACGGCCGGATGATCTGGCGGCCCTGGTCGTCGGCGAGGCCGTCCGCCGGGCCGGGATTCCGGCGGACGCGGTGGACGAAGTGATCCTCGGAGCCGCCAACCAGGCCGGGGAGGACAACCGCGATGTGGCCCGGATGGCGGTGCTGCTGGCCGGGCTGCCGCACACCGTGCCCGGATACACGGTCAACCGGCTGTGCGCCTCGGGGCTGACCGCCGTCGCCTCGGCCGCACAGGCGATCCGTGCGGGCGAGGCCGACCTGGTGGTCGCGGGCGGGGTGGAGTCGATGACCCGGGCGCCGTGGGTCATGGCCAAACCCGGCACCCCGTGGGCCCGGCCGGGTGAGGTCCACGACACCTCGCTGGGCTGGCGGTTCACCAACCCCCGCTTCGGGGAGAGGGAGAAGACGACCCTGTCGATGGGCGAGACCGCCGAGGAGGTCGCCGCCCTGGACGGCATCAGCCGCGCCGACTCCGACGCCTTCGCGCTGCGCAGCCACCGGCGGGCGGTCGCCGCTCAGGAAGCGGGCCGCTTCGACCGGGAGATCGTGCCGGTCCCGGTGGGGGACGCGGAGGTCACCCGCGACGAAGGCCCGCGTCCCGCCACCACCCTGGAGAAGCTGGCCGGCCTGCGGACCGTCTTCCGCGCGGACGGGATCGTCACCGCGGGCTCCTCCTCGACGCTGTCCGACGGGGCCGCCGCGCTCGTCGTCGCGAGCGGTACGGCCGTCGAGCGGTACGGACTCACACCCCGGGCCCGGATCGTGACCTCGGCATCGGCCGGCGTCGAACCGCATCTCATGGGCCTGGGCCCGGTCCCCGCCACGCGGAAGGCCCTCGAACGCGCCGGATGGCGGATCGGCGATCTCGGCGCGGTCGAGCTGAACGAGGCGTTCGCCGCGCAGGCGCTGGCGGTCGTCCGGCGGCTGGAGCTGGACGAGGAGAAGGTCAACGCCGACGGCGGGGCCATCGCACTGGGCCATCCGCTGGGCTGTTCCGGTGCACGCATCCTGCTCACCCTGCTCGGGCGGCTGGAGCGGGAGGACGCCCGCCGGGGACTGGCCACGCTGTGCGTGGGCGTCGGGCAAGGCGTCGCGATGCTGGTGGAACGCGTCTGAGCGGGCCCGTGCGCAGGACGCCGGTACGGGTGGTGGGTGCTGAGCGGTCCATCCGTACGAGACCCCGGCGCGGGTGGTGGGTGCCGAGCGGTCCACCCGTACGAGACCCCGGTACGGGTGGTGGGTGCCGAGCGGTCCACCCGTACGGAAGGACGCCGCCGGTCGAGCGGCACACGGGCGCGGACCGGGCGACGGCGGCCGTCCTGGGCTCCGCCCGCCGTGACGGGCGCGCGGCCGGGAAGCACCCGCGCCCGCGCCCCCGTCCGGCGACGGCGATGCCGTAAACCATTTCCTCCGGCCGGCCGGGGCGGGAGAGACTCGCCGCGTCAGCGGGAGGAGAGATCATGGCGAGACCCTCGGTCGGAGCGGCGTTACGCCGCTGCGCGGAGTGCGGCGGATACGAGTACGGCGGCGTGCCCGGCTGCGCTTCCTGCCGCGAACTGGTGGACGGCATCGTGGAAGAGGAATGGTCTGCCTTTCTGCGCCGCTGGGAGGTCAGCGGCGACCAGGACCAGGAAGCCGCGCTCGCCGAGATGGTGGCGGCCGAACCCGACCGGCACGACTGGCGGGTGGTCGACGCCGCGCTCGACAGACTGGTCTGCTCGGAGTGCGGTGACCGGCTCAGCCGGGGCCCCGTCGGCTGCTCGGCCTGCGACCTGGCGCACGGCTTCCGCCATATCGCGATCGAGACGGACCGGCCGGGCGCGGCGCCGGGCAACGAGCACGCCGTCCGGGTCAATGTCTCGGTCGTCCGCCGGCCTCAGGTCACCTCCGAGAACGAGGTCCTCGCCCGACGGCTGATGCTCCCGGTGCTCCTGGTGGGTCTGCTGCCGGCCGTCGAGACGGCCCAGCGGGTGAGTGCCCTGGTCAAGAGGAGTTCCCGGGCGGAGCAGATCCGTCTCCTCGAACGGACCGTCGAGGAGATGGTCCGCCGCGCCGGCCCGGCGGCGGCGGACTGAGGCGGCCGGGGCTTCCACGGCGGGGCTCGTGCGGCCAGGTCAGCTCAGTCCGCGCAGATCACGGTTGAGTTCCACCACATTGACCCGCTCCTGCCCGATGAAACCGAGGTCCGGCCCCTGGACATGGCGGGCGATCAGCGCCCGGACCCTGCCCGGGGCCAGGCCGCGGGCCCGGGCGACACGGATGGCCTGCGCTCTGGCGTAGGCGGGTGAGACATGGGGGTCGAGGCCGGAGCCGCTGGCGGTGACCGCGTCGGCTGGGATCTTGTGCGGGGGTACGCGGTCGAAGGCGGCGATGGCGGTACGCCGCTCGTCGATGATCCGAAGCAGGTCGGGGTTGTTCGGGCCCAGGTTGGAGGCGTTGGAGTACAGCGGGTCGTACGGTCCCGCTCCCTGTCCGCCGTCGGCGGCGGAGGGCCGGGGCTGGAACCAGCGGGGGTCGGGGGCCGCGCCGGCGGTGGTGAAGCTCTGGCCGATGAGCCGGGAGCCGACGGGTGTGCCGCGGTCCTCGATGAGCGAGCCGTCCGCCCGGTGGGGGAAGGCGAGCTGGGCGACGCCGGTGACGGCCAGGGGATAGACGAGGCCCGTGACGGCGGTGAACACCAGGAGCATGCGCAGGGCGGACAGATGCCGGCGGAGCGCGGGTGGGAGGTGGCGGGACACAGCGCTCTCCTTCTGCGCACCGTCAGCGCAGGCCGGGGATGAACTGGACGACGAGGTCGATGAGTTTGATGCCGAGGAACGGCAGGACGAGGCCGCCGAGACCGTAGAGCCAGATGTTCCGGCTCAGGAGCGCGGCGGCGGAGGCGGGCCGGTAGCGCACCCCGCGCAGGGCGAGCGGGATCAGCGCCACGATGATCAGCGCGTTGAAGACGATCGCCGAGGTGATCGCGGAGGTCGGGCTGTGCAGCCGCATGATGTTCAGCTTGTCGAGGCCGGGATAGACCGCGGCGAACATGGCCGGGATGATCGCGAAGTACTTCGCCACGTCGTTGGCGATGGAGAAGGTGGTGAGGGCGCCT
>NZ_VCLA01000074.1:19922-21292 GCF_009600885.1 Streptomyces jumonjinensis | reverse complement strand
CGCGCAGGGCGAGCGGGATCAGCGCCACGATGATCAGCGCGTTGAAGATGATCGCGGAGGCGATCGCCGACAGCGGGCTGTGGAGCCCCATGATGTTGAGCGCTTCGAGATCCGGATACGCGGAGGCGAACATCGCCGGGATGATGGCGAAGTACTTGGCCACGTCGTTGGTGATGGAGAAGGTGGTGAGGGCGCCCCGGGTGATGAGGAGCTGTTTGCCGATCTCGACGATCTCGATGAGCTTGGTCGGGTTGGAGTCGAGGTCGACCATGTTCCCGGCCTCCTTGGCGGCGGAGGTGCCGGTGTTCATCGCCACGCCCACATCCGCCTGCGCCAGCGCCGGGGCGTCATTGGTGCCGTCGCCGGTCATCGCGACCAGCTTGCCGCCCGCCTGCTCCCTGCGGATGAAGTGCATCTTGTCCTCGGGGGTGGCCTCGGCGAGAAAGTCGTCCACCCCCGCCTCCTCGGCGATGGCGCGGGCGGTGAGCGGATTGTCGCCGGTGATCATCACGGTGCGGATGCCCATGGCGCGCAGATCCGCGAAGCGTTCCCTGATGCCGTCCTTCACCACGTCCTTGAGGTGGACGACGCCGAGGACCCGGGCGCCGGCCGGGTCGGCGGCGGCCACGACGAGGGGGGTTCCGCCGCTGTCCGAGATGGTGTCGACGGTCCGGCTTACCTCGTCGTGGACCGTGCCGCCCGCGACGCGTACCCAGGCGGTGACGGCGGACGCCGCTCCTTTGCGGATACGGCGGTCGTCGATGTCCACCCCGCTCATCCGGGTCTGCGCGGTGAACGGCACGAACGCGGCCCGTGCCAGTTCGCCTTCGTCACGGGCGCGCAGGGCGTGCCGCTGTTTGGCGAGGACGACGATGGAGCGGCCCTCGGGGGTCTCGTCGGCGAGGGAGGAGAGCTGGGCGGCGTCGGCGAGTTCCCCGGCGTCCACACCGGGTACGGGGAGAAAGGCGGTGGCCTGGCGGTTGCCGAAGGTGATGGTGCCGGTCTTGTCGAGGAGCAGGGTGTTGACGTCTCCGGCGGCCTCGACGGCCCGGCCGGACATGGCGAGCACATTGCGCTGGACGAGCCGGTCCATGCCGGAGATCCCGATGGCGGAGAGCAGCGCGCCGATGGTGGTGGGGATCAGTGCGACGACGAGGGCGACCAGGACGACGAGGGGCTGTTCGGCCCCGGCGAAGATCGCGAAGGGCTGGAGGGTGACGACCGCGACCAGGAACACGATGGTCAGCGAGGCGAGCAGGATGTTCAGCGCGATCTCGTTGGGGGTCTTCTGCCGGGCCGCGCCCTCCACCAGGGCGATCATCCGGTCGATGAAGGTCTCGCCGGGCTTGGAGGTCACCTTGACGACGATG
>NZ_VCLA01000074.1:0-19912 GCF_009600885.1 Streptomyces jumonjinensis | reverse complement strand
CTTCGTACCGCCGGTGACGGCGCTGCGGTCGCCGCCGGACTCCCGGATCACCGGGGCGGACTCGCCGGTGATCGCGGACTCGTCCACCGAGGCGACGCCTTCGACGACATCGCCGTCGCCGGGGATGATCTGTCCGGGCTCGACGACGACGTGGTCCCCTGGGCTCAGCCGGGCCGCGGGGATCTCCTCCTCGGGCGGTGCGACGGCCTTCGGCCGCCAGCCCACCAGCCGGCGGGCCGTCGTCCGGGTCCGCATCCGGCGCAGGGCGTCGGCCTGGGCCTTGCCGCGGCCCTCCGCGACCGCCTCGGCGAGGTTGGCGAAGACCACGGTCAGCCAGAGCCAGACCGTGATGACCCAGGCGAAGACACTGGGGCGGTCGATGGCGGAGAGGGTGGTGAGGACCGCACCGGTCTCGACCACGAACATCACCGGGTTGTGGACCATGGTGCGCGGGCCGAGTTTGCGTACGGCATCCGGGAGGGCGCGCAGCAGCTGCCGGGGGTCGAGCAGGCCGCCCGCGACCCGGTGGGACGTTCCAGGGGGCGGTGCGGGCGGGGTGAGGGACATCAGCGCAGCCCTTCCGCGAGCGGGCCCAGCGCGAGCGCGGGGAAGTAGGTGAGGCCGACGACGACGAGGATCACCGCGGTCAGCAGGCCGACGAACTGCGGCCGGTGGGTGGGCAGGGTGCCCGCCGTCACCGGGACCGTGCGCTGGGCGGCGAGGGACCCGGCGAGCGCCAGCACGAACACCATGGGCAGCAGCCGGCCGGTGAGCATGACGAGGCCGAGTGCGGTGTTGTACCAGACGGTGTTGGACGAGAGCCCGGCGAACGCGGAGCCGTTGTTGTTGGCCGCCGAGGCGAAGGCGTAGAGCACCTCGGAGAAGCCGTGCGGGCCGGGGTTGGCCATCGACGCCCGCTCCCCCGGGAGGGCCATCGCGACCCCGGCACCGGTCAGCGCGACGGCGGGGGTGGTGAGGATGTAGAGGGAGGCGAACTTGATCTCACGGCTGCCGAGTTTCTTGCCGAGATACTCCGGTGTGCGGCCGACCATCAGCCCGGCGGCGAACACGGTCACGACGGCCAGGATCAGCATCCCGTACAGACCCGATCCGGTGCCGCCGGGCGCGATCTCGCCGAGCATCATGTTGAAGATCAGCAGTCCGCCGCCGCCAGGTGTGTACGAGTCATGGGCCGAGTCGGCGGCGCCGCAGGAGGTCAGTGTGGTGGAGACGGCGAAGAGCGCGGAGGCCCAGACGCCGAGCCGCTGTTCCTTCCCCTCCATCATTCCGCCGGCCGCGTGCCCGGCGGTGCTGCTGACGCTGTGCAGTTCATCAGCGGTCACCACGGCGACCGACGCGGCCCAGATCAGGGCCATCACGGCGAGGATCGCGTAGCCCTGGCGGCGGTCCCCGGTCATGGCGCCGAAGGTGCGCGGGAGGCAGACCGCGATCACCAGCATGAGATAGATCTCGATCAGGTTGGTGAGTCCGGTGGGGTTCTCGAACGGGTGGGCGGAGTTGGCGTTGTAGAAGCCGCCGCCGTTGGTGCCGAGTTCCTTGATGGCCTCCTGGGAGGCGACGGGACCGCCCGTGATGGTCTGGAGCCCGCCCGAGATCGTGGTGACGGTCTGGTCCCCGTGGAGGTTCTGGATCACGCCGCCCGCCGCGAGGACGAGGGCGAAGACGAAGGCGATCGGCAGCAGCACTCGTACGACCAGCCGGGTCAGGTCCACCCAGAAGTTGCCGACGCGGTCGGTCCGCTCCCGGGTGAACCCCCGGATGAGGGCGGCGACCACCGCGACGCCGACGGCGGCGGAGACGAAGTTCTGCACCGCCAGACCCGCCATCTGCACCAGATGACCCATCGTCCGCTCCCCCGCGTACGACTGCCAGTTGGTGTTGGTGACGAAGGAGACGGCGGTGTTGAAGGACTGGTCGGGCGTCACCGGTCCCCTGCCGAGCGAGAGCGGCAGATGGTTCTGCAATCGCAGGAACGCGTACAGGAACACCACGGACACCAGCGAGAACGCCAGCACACTGCGGACATACACCGGCCAGGTCTGGTCGGTGTCCGGTCGCACCCCGCCCGCCCGGTAGGCGAGCCGCTCGGCGCGCAGATGCCGGGTGCTGGTCAGGCAGTGGGCCAGATAGTCGCCGAGCGGCCGGTAGGAGAGCGCGAGCGCGGCCATCAGGGCCAGGATCTGCAGCCAGCCCGCCAGCGTCTCGTTCATCAGAACCGGTCCGGGAAGAGCAGGCAGAGCAGCAGATAGACCACCAGGCACACGGCCACGACGAGCCCGACGGTGTTCTCCGCGGTCACAGCCGCTCGGCCCCCCGCACCGCCAGGAAGAGCAGCCCGAACACCCCGAGGGCAAGGGCGACGAAGACCAGATCCGCCACGGCGTTCCACTCCGCTCGGTTCAGGGGCAGGGGCACAGGGGCAGGGGAGGAGGCGGGACGCGGAGCCGTCCGCCGGCCGGGCATGCGCGGCACCCGGCTCCGCGCGCGTACCGGCTGCCTACCGGGTGATCGTGCCGCGCCGGGCGGCCCCGGGCCCGCACGACGACGCGGACGCGGGGCGGAAATCCGCTGAACGGACGCAGCAGGAGCCGGGCGGACGGTCGGACGGCGCCCCCGACCAGACCCCGCCGGACCTGCCAGGCCCACCAGACCCCGCCAGACCCTCCCCCTGGGCTTCGCCCGGGGGGACCCCCATCCGGACGGACGACGCTACGTTGACGACGTTCCCTAGAGTTCCAGCACAGCTCATCGGAGCCCCGATGGGGCCGACTCTTCCCGGAGGACCTGGTTCCGTGCGTGTCGTCATCGCTCCCGACTCCTTCAAAGGCAGCCTCACGGCCACCGCCGTCTGCGCCGCGATCGAGACCGGGGTACGCCGTGCCCTGCCCGACGCCGATGTGGTCCGCGTGCCCATGGCCGACGGAGGCGAGGGCACCCTCGACTGCATCCTCGGCGCGGTCGGCGGGGATGAGATCGCCCTGACGGTCGCCGGTCCGCTGGGGCAGCCGGTGCGCGCCCGGTACGGGCTCTCGCCCGACGGAAGGTCCGCGGTCGTCGAACTCGCCTCCGCGTCGGGGCTGCCGCTGCTGGCCGGTGCGACGGACCCGCTCCGCGCGGACACCGCGGGAACGGGCGAGCTGATCGCCGACGCCATCGGCCGGGGAGCGCGTGATGTGCTCGTCTGCATCGGCGGCAGCGCCAGCACCGACGGGGGCGCCGGTCTGCTGCGCGCGCTCGGCGTCCGGTTCGAGGACGCCGGCGGGGAAGAGCTGCCGCCCGGCGGCGCGGGCCTCGCCGATCTCGCCCGCGTCGAGATGAGCGGGGTCGCGGAGGCCGTCCGGGAGACCCGGTTCCGTATCGCCTGCGATGTCACCAACCCCCTGGTAGGGCCGGAGGGCGCGGCAGCGGTGTTCGGACCGCAGAAGGGCGCTTCCCCCGATCAGGTCCGGCTTCTGGACGCCGCCCTGACCCGCTTCGGCGATGTGCTCGCCGAGCGGTTCGGCGTGCGGGTGCACGATCTCCCGGGAGCGGGCGCGGCGGGCGGCACCTGCGGCGGCATGGTCGCCGTGCTCGGGGCCGAGCCCGTCCGCGGCTGCGAACTCGTCGCCGACACCGTCGGTCTGCCGGCCGCGCTGGCCGGCGCCGATCTGGTGATCACCGGCGAGGGGAGAGTCGACCGCCAGAGTGCGGGCGGCAAGGTCGTCTCCCTGGTCGCCCGGCTCGCGGGAGACCGCGGTGTGCCGGCGGTGGCGCTCGCCGGAGAGGTCGTCCTCCCGATCGACGAGCTGTACGCCCTCGGGCTCACCGCCGCCTTCAGCATCGCCGACGGCCCCCGGACCCTGGCCGCCATGACCGAATCGGCGGCGCCCCTCCTGGCCGCGGCGGCCGAACAGGCCGTACGCCTGCGCTCCGCCTGACCCACCCACGGCCGCCGGAGCCGGCGGGCCGGGCAGCGGGCCGAGCAGTGGGACCGCGCCCCGGCCAAGGCTCGGGGAATAGGCCGATCTCCCCTCATGTTGTTCGTTGCGCAACGAATGAATCAACGGTTGAGAGGGTCGCCCCCATGTCTTTTGAACTGGGCATCTACCACTTCGGCGAGCTGACTCCCGACCCGGCGACCGGAGCGCTCCCCGCACCCGGCACCCGGCTGCGGGAGCTGGTGGAGCAGGCCAAGGCGGCCGACGAGGCGGGGCTCGACATCTTCGCGGTGGGCGAGCACCACCGTACGGACTTCGTCGTCTCCTCGCCCGCCGTGGTGCTGGCGGCGATGGCGGAGAACACCAGCCGGATCAAGCTCTCCAGCGCGGTGACCGTGCTCAGCTCGGACGACCCCGTCCGGGTGTTCCAGCAGTTCGCCACCCTCGACCTGCTCTCCGGCGGCCGTGCGGAGATCATCGCGGGACGCGGCTCCTACATCGAGTCCTTCCCGGTCTTCGGCTACGACCTGAACGACTACGCGGAGCTGTTCGCCGAGAAGCTCGATCTGCTGCTCAAGCTGCGCGAGGAGAACCCCGTCAGCTGGCAGGGCAGACTGCGCCCCACCCTGGTGGACGGCGACATCACCCCGAGGCCCGACCGTGAGCTGCCCGTCTGGGTCGCGGTCGGCGGCACCCCCGCCTCGGTCGTACGGGCCGGACGCCTCGGGCTCCCGCTCTCGCTGGCGATCATCGGCGGCGGCTACCGCCAGTTCGCCCCCTTCGTCGATCTGTACCGCAAGGCCGGCGCGGAGGCCGGGCACGCCCCGGAGAAGCTGAAGGTGTCCATCAACTCCCCGGGCTTCGTCGCCCCCACCCACCGGGAGGCCATCGAGGTCTCGCACCCCTACTTCCAGGCGGGCTGGATGGCCAACCACCACCAGCGCGGCCAGGGCGTCCCCATGCCGAAGATGGCGTACGAGGCCCAGGCCACGGCCGGGGGCGCGTTCTTCCTGGGCAGCGCGCAGGAGGTCATCGACAAGATCATGGCGCAGTACCGGCTCTTCCGGCACGACCGCATGATGATCCAGCTCGGCTTCGGCAATCTGCCCCAGAAGGAGGCGCTCAAGTCGATCGAGCTGCTGGGCTCCGAGGTCGCCCCGGTCGTCCGCAAGGAGATCGCCGCCCTCGGCGGCACGGAGGTGACGGCATGACCGCGCCCCTGAGGGTCGTCGCCGTGGTCGGCAGTCTGCGCTCGCCGTCGAAGACCACGGCTCTGGCCGAGCTGATCCTCCGGACGGTCCAGGCCCGCACCGGGACGGAGGCACGGCTGATCGAGCTGCACACCGTGAGCGCCGGCTTCTCCGGCGCGGTGGAGCGGGACCAGGTCGGACCGGAGGCCGAGGACGCGCTGCGGGCGGTGGAGGAGGCGGATCTCGTCATCGCGGCCACCCCGGTGTTCCGGGGCTCGTACACCGGGCTGTTCAAGCACTTCTTCGATCTGGTCGACCAGTACGGAGTCGCCGCCAAACCGGTGCTGCTGGCGGCCACCGGGGGCAGCGACCGGCACGCCCTGGTGATCGAGCACGCGATGCGCCCGCTGTTCGGCTTCCTCCAGGCGTGGACCGCCCCGGCCGGGATCTATCTCAGCTCCGGCGACTTCGACGGGACGACCGTCCTCAATCCCGAGGTGTACGAGCGGATCGAGATGGCCGTGAACGATGTCGTCCCGGTGGCGAGGGCACTGACCGCCACCAGGGCGGCCACCGCCGCCTGACCGGGTCCGCCGCGTTTGACCGGTACCCCCGACCCTCCATATAGTTCGTTGTGCAACGAAATATATGGAGGGTTTTCCGGTTCCGCGCGCACCCCGCCGGACCGCTGGGCCCCCGCGTTCGGCCGGGCTGCGGGAGGGCTGTCCCGGGCCGGCCGGGGCGACCCTCCCGCAGCCCGGAGGAGGCCGCCTGAGCGGCTGCTCCCCCGCCCCGGCCCCGCCGCCCATCGGCAAGGAATCAGCTATGCCCGACACTCCCCCCGCCACGCTCCAGCGGCCCCCCGAGCCCGCGCGCGGCGATCCGTCCGCGCCCCGAAGGGCCGCGTGGGTCCGGCCGGTCCTGCTGCCGGTCGCCGTGGCCGTCGCGATCGGTGCGATCTTCATCAGCGTCTATCTGTCGGCGTTCCACGCCCCCGCCGCCCGCGATCTGCCGGTCGCGGTGGTGGGGACGGCGGCCGACGCGGCGGCCGTGGCGGAGCGGCTTCCCGGGCACTCGCCCGACAGCTTCCTTCTGGAGGCCGTGCCCGACCGGGAATCCGCGCGGGCGGCCGTCGAGCACGGCGAGGCGTTCGCCGCGTACGTCCCCGGACACGGCACGGCGGAGCTGCTCTTCGCGGGAGCGCACGGCCCCGCCGTCAACACCCTGCTGACCGGCTCCTTCGAGGAGGCCGCCCGGGCGGGCGGGGAACGGCTGACGGCCGTCGACATCGTCCCCGCGTCGCCCGAGGACACCCGGGGGCTCGTCGTCTTCTACACGACCTTCGGCCTGGTCCTCGCCGGCTATCTGTTCGGGATCATGACCTTTCAGCTCGGCCCCGGGCTGACGCTCCCCCGCCGGCTGGCCTCGCTCACCGCCTTCGGCGGTGCGGGCGGTCTGGCGGTGGCCTCCGTCGTCTCCGCGTTCGATGTGCTTCCCGCGCCGTTCCCCGGGGTCGCCGGGCTGGTGGCGCTCGTCGCGACGGCCGTGGGCGCGTTCACCATGCTGCTGGTGCGCTCGCTGGGGGTGCTGGGCTCCAGCGCCGCCGCCGTGCTGTTCATGACGCTCGGCAACGCCAGCAGCGGCGGCAGTCTCCCCGCCGAGTTCCTGCCCGGCTGGCTGGCGCCGCTCTCGGCCGCCCTTCCGGTCGGCGTGGGCGTACGGGCCGTCAACGGTCTCGCCTACTTCCACGGCGACGGGGTGCTCGGCGGCATCGCTGTTCTGACCGCCTGGACGGCCGCCGGAGCCGGCGGGCTCTTCCTCCTCGAACGCGCCCGGCGCCGACGGGCCTGACCGCCCCCACCGCGGGAGGGGGCGGTTCGCGGGTGCGGGGGGGGATCAGTTCCGTACGCCCGCCGGCGTGTCGGCCATCGTCTTGTCGATCCAGTCCTTGTGCAGGGGCACGTTCGCGTAGGTGACCGGTCCGCCGACGCAGCGTTCGTCCGCATCGCCGTCGCGGCTGGTCGCTCCGACGAGCTCCCACCGCTTGCCCGCGCGCTGGAGGAGCGGACCGCCGGAGTCGCCGCCGCAGACCGCGGCGCCGGGCACCGTGCTGGTCAGGCAGAGCTCCTCGGGGGTGAGGTGGGAGCAGCCGGCGCGGTCGGCCATCCGCAGCTCCAGCTGCTGAAGACGTTCGGGCAGTTGGATGCTTCCATCGACGGTCGTGCCCCAGCCCACGGCGCGGTTGACGCCTCCCACCGGTCCGGGCTGCCGGGCCACGCGGATCGGCTTCTGCGCCACGGGCCGGTCGAGACGGACGAGCGCGATGTCGTTCTCCAGGATGAGTCCGCCCTGCTCGATCAGATAGTCCGGGTGGATCACGGTCCGTTCGATGGTGCGGACGCTCCCCCCGGAGCTGCGGTTCTCGCTGCCGATCCGGACCTGGCCGACGGGCTTGCCGTGGACTCCGTCGACACAGTGCGCGGCGGTGACGAACCACCGCGGGGATATGAGCGAGCCGCCGCAGTGCCCCTCACCGGGCCTCATGTCGATGGAGACCATGAAGGAGTAGCGCTGGGTGGAGTCCTCGCCCCCGACGATCGCCGTGGCGGCGCCGGTCGTCGCCGTCGCACAGGCCGCGACGGCCAGGGAGACCGCGGCGAAGCGGGCCATGCTCCGCCGGGAGCGGATGCCGGTCGATCCCTGCCGGCGCGTGGCTGAAATGCCGTTGAACAGAGGGGTGAACACGGAGGCGAACACAGAGGTGTCCCTTCGCTGTCGGTTACGGGAATGGCTGCCGGGCGTCCCCTCGCTTCCGGCTCTCCGTGTTCATCCTGTGGGCGGCGCACTCCCTCGAAAAAGCAGCATCGCCATCACCCTGGGCTAAATTCCGGTCATGGCAGTGATCACAGTTCTTGTCGCGGACGGCGTTCCCGCCCATCAACTCACCACGCCCGGGCTGGTCTTCGGCTCCGCGTCCCATGTCTTAGGCCACACCGCGTACGACGTGCGGATCTGCTCCGCCACCCGGACCGTCACCACCGGCGAGCCACCGCTGAGCCTCGCCACACCCTGGGGGCTGGAGGCCCTGGACGACGCCGACACCGTCCTGGTGACCGGTCACCGCGCCTTCCGCGACCCGCCGCCGCCCGAGGCGGCCGACGCCCTGCGCGCATGCGCCGACCGGGACCGCACGATCGCCGCCGTCGGCACCGGAACCTTCACCCTCGCCGCCACCGGCCTCCTCGACGGCCGCCGCGCCACCACGTCATGGCCCCACACCGGCGAACTCGCCGGACGCCACCCCCGAGTGGAGGTCGTCCCCGTCGGCGCCCCCTGGGTCGAGGACGGGCCCTATCTCACCTCGCACGGCGTCTTCGGCGGAATCGACCTGTGTCTGTCCATGGTCGAGCGCGACCACGGCGAGCCGACCGCCGCCGCGGTCGCGCGGCGCATCATCATGCCCCTGTACGACGAGGCCGTCGCCGACACCGGGGAACGCGTACGCGAGATCGCCGACAGGACCGACATCGGACCGACCCGGCAGTGGGTGGAGGCCAACCTCCACCGGCCGCTCACCCTCGCCGACATGGCCGGCCACGCACGTGTCAGCGTCAGCACTCTCCATCGCCGCTTCCGCGCCCAGACGGGTCTGCCCCCGCTCCAGTACCTGCTCCGCGCCCGTCTCCACCGCGCACAGCAGCTCCTGGAGAGCGGCGACACCCCCGTCGAGCAGATCGCGGCCCAGTCCGGATTCGGGTCGCCCGCCAATCTGCGCCACCACTTCCATCGCCTCACCGGCACCACCCCCCGCGCCTATCGCGCCGCCCTCCGCGGCTTCACCGCCGCCATGGGGCCCTATGTCCCCGCTTCTGACGCACTCGGCGCACCCGGCGGCACGGGTCCGGGGACCGCGAACAGCAGGGACGGCGAACCGTTTCCGGAGCCGTCTCGGACGTCGGCGCCGAGCCGGTCCAGCGGCTCGACGGGTTCCTCATCCCCGTAGCCGAGGCGGAAGAGGGGGACGCGCTCCAGGACGGCGCAACCGCCGGGCGGGCGGCTGGTCAGCAGGTGCCGGCGTGCTCGTCGAGGCCGACGGAGGCCCAGATCCCGGCGAGTGCGGTGAGCTGGTCGTCGGTGAGTTTGTCGAGGAACTCGCCGCGGAGGTTGGTGAGATGCACTTTGCGGGCGCGGCGGTACGCCTTGCGGCCGGCGTCGGTGAGGACGGCGTCGAAGCCGCGGGCGTCGGTGGGGCACTTCTCCCGTACGACCAGCCCCTGGCGCTCCAGGTCGTCCACGATGCGGGTGAGTCCGCTGCGGCTGATCAGCAGCGAGGCGGCGATGTCCTTCATCCGCACCCGGCTCTCGGGGGCCTCGGCGACGGTGAGCAGGACCTCGAAGGAGGAGAGCGGGATGCGCTCGGCGGCCACCAGCTCCGTGTCGAGGGTGCGCAGCAGTCTCATATGGGTGGAGAGGAGTCCCAGCCAGACCGCGCGCTCGGTGCGGTCCAGCGGGCGGGACGGCGAGCCCGCTCGCCGCGGCGCCCCGCCCAGGTCCTCAGGCACGCCGTTCTCGGTGCTCCGGCTCATATCCTGCCCTGCCCTCCAGAAGTTTGTTTCACAACGAATGATAACGGGGTCCGGAGCTTCCCGCCCTGGCGGACGGGGTGGGCCCTGGAGCGGACCGCGGTCCGCTCCAGGGCCGGTGGCGACGGCCGGAAAGGTCACTCGCCGGACTGCGGGATGATCAGCTTCTCGAAGCCGGAGACCATGCCGTACTCCAGGCGCAGGGCCTCCAGCACGGAGTACGCGTGGTACTTGGTCATCACATCGGCGCCGGCGAGACGCTGGGCCCAGGTCTGACCGTTGTCGGTGACCTTCTCCAGGGTCTTCTTGGTGACGTAGTTGGTCATCTCGTTGAAGTAGTTCTCCCACAGGACCCAGGCGTTGCTGAAGCCGATGCGCTCGATGTACTCGAACTCCTGCCCGTGGTCGAGGGCTTCCTTGGAGAACTCGACGATGTCGTTGGTGTAGTCGCGGGACGCCTTGGCGTCCTCGGGGGTGCCGTAGCGGTTGACATGGCCGGAGACGACGCCCTTGAAGTCGTACTGGAGGATCCAGTCGTGGGCCTCGGCCCAGCCGCGGATGTTCTCGGAGGCGTCGCAGTGCTTGAAGGCGCTCCATCCCGGGCTGATGATGTCGATCGCCGCGAGCGCCTTCTGCTGGGGCGCGTAGATGAAGATGTTGCCCGGGGTGTGGTTGACGCCGTGGTAGTCGAGGTTGAACCGGACGCCGTTGACGTCGAGGGTGTCGCT
Source organism: Streptomyces jumonjinensis (assembly GCF_009600885.1). Lineage (GTDB taxonomy): Bacteria > Actinomycetota > Actinomycetes > Streptomycetales > Streptomycetaceae > Streptomyces > Streptomyces jumonjinensis. Next base: position 9,473 of record NZ_VCLA01000074.1, on the reverse strand, counting down.
CTCGGTGATCGTCTCGGTGGGGACGGGCAGTCCGCGCTCGCCGCCGAGGTCGGGCCAGCGCTGGATCATCTCGCGGGTGTAGTCGTGGGAGATGACCTTGGGCTTGTCGGCGGCGAAGATGCCGGCGGCGCCGATGTGGTCGGAGTGCCAGTGGCTGTAGATGAGATGGGTGACGGGCTCGTCGGTGACCTCGGCTATCGCGCGCTTGAGGTTCTCGCCCAGCAGCGGCGGGGCGTCCACGAGGACGACGCCGTTGCCGGTGCGGACGAACATGGTGTCGTACGCGCCGGAGGTGACGTAGTACGCGCCGTCGTTGATCTCCTCGACGTGGTAGCCCTTGGCGAGCCGGTCGGGCAGGAAGAGCGCGCCGTAGCCGTCCGCCGGGATGGGGCGGTAGTCGGCGAGGGTGTTGAGCGGCATGCCCGCCGCACCGAGCTGGTGGCGGTCGGTGGGGGTGCCGGGCTTCTGGAAGTCGGTCATGGTGCTTTTCCTCTTGACTGTTCGAAGGTGGGGAAGGGCGGCGGGGGTGGTGCCGCTACTCCCCGATGCGCAGCACGGGCTTGATCGCAGCTCCGGTCCGCGTGTCGGTGGCGGCTTCGTTGATCTGGTCGAAGCCGTAGAAGGTGATGAGCCGGTCGAAGGGGAAGCGTCCGGCCTTGTGGAGGTCGATGAGCTGGGGGATGAACAGCTGCGGGATGGAGTCGCCCTGGGCGACGCCCCGGACCGTGCGCCCGCCGAGGAGGGCGTTCATGTTCACCGGGGCGTGGGCGCCGGCGGGGGCGCCGCCGATGAGGGCGGCGGTGCCGAGCGGTGCGAGGGCGTCGACGGCGAGGGTGAGCATCTCGGGGCGTGCGGTGATCTCCAGGACGTAGTCCGCGCCACCGCCGGTGATCTCCGCGATGCGGGCGGCGGTGTCCTCCTGACGGCCGTTGACCGTATGGGTGGCGCCCAGCTCACGGGCGAGCTCCAGACGTTCCGGAACGATGTCGACCGCGATGATCGGGCTCGCTCCGGCGACCTTGGCCGCCATCACGGCGGCGAGGCCCACGGTGCCGGTGCCGATGACGACGACCGACGAACCGGCCTCGACCTTCAGGGAGTTGAGCACCGCTCCGGCGCCGGTCTGAAGGCCGCAGCCCAGCGGGCCGAGCAGCTCCAGCGGGATGTCCTCGTCGTCGATCCTGACCACATTGCGCTCGGTGGCCAGGGAGTGGGTCGCGAAGGAGGACTGCCCGAAGAAATGGCCGTGGATCTCCTCGCCGCCGGTGTGGAGGGCGTTGGAGCCGTCCAGCCGGGAGCCGCCGAAGTTGGCGGGGAAGGAGGCCGCGCAGTAGGCCGGGTTCCCGGTCAGGCAGGGCTTGCAGTGGCCGCACGCCTGGTACGACATCACCACCCGGTCACCGGGGGCGACGGTGGTGACCGCGTCGCCGACCCGCTCCACGATGCCCGCGCCCTCGTGCCCGAGCACCGCCGGGAGCGGGGTGGGCAGGGCCTGGTCCCTGACGTGGAGATCGGTCTGGCACAGGCCGGCGGCCACCACTTCGACGAGTACCTCGTCGGGCCTCAGCACGGTGTCGAGGGTGAGCTCCTCGAAGGTGAACGGGCCGCTCCTCTCGCGCACCACCGCCGCCGTGACGGGGACGGCGGACGGGGCGGAGCCCTTGTCTGTCTGCGGGGAGGGCGAACCCTGCGCTGCCGCCATGATCTTTTCTCCCAACCGGACGCGCGCCCCGTGAACCGGGCCTGACGGCCACGCGGAGCGGCGTTCCTTCGGCCGCTGACAGCGGCTCGGTACGGAATGCCGTCGAACCCGTGAAGACCTTGCGCCGTATGGCGCCAGAACCTCACTTAGTTCGTTCTGCAACGAACCGTACGTCCCACATCGACGACGGTCAAGCGGCGCCGGGACCTCGCGCCCGCACCTGGGGAATACCGCCCCGCGGAGTGGCGCTGGGCTTTACATAATTCGTTGCACAACGAATCATGGCGAGTGTTTGACGGACGCGCCGGAGGACCCCCTCAGCCGCCCGTCGCCCGACGCCCCGCCCGGCCACCGCCGCAGACCATCCGAGCTTCCGAGCTTCCGAGCTTCCGAGGAGATTCCTCTCATGAGCACCACGCCCCACGCCCGTCACTTCATCGACGGCGTCTGGACCGACTCCGACGCGATCGGCGAATCCCTCGACCCCGCCACCGGCGAGGTGCTGGGCACCTTCGCCGACGGCGGCGCACCCGAAGCGCGTGCCGCCGTCGACGCGGCCCGCCGTGCCTTCGAGACCGGCGACTGGGCCCGTGACCGCGAGCTGCGCGCCCGGGCCCTGTTCGAGATGTCGGAGCGGATGGCGGAGCGGCGGGACGAGCTGGTCGCCCTGCTCTCCCGGGAGAACGGCAAGATCCCCGCCGAGGCGGCCCTGGAGGTCGATCTCACGATCTCCAAGATCCGCTACTACGGCGCGCTGGCGCTGACCGAGTCCGGCCGGGCGTCCGAGGTCAAGCCGGGGCTGTACTCCATGACCCTGCGCCAGCCCGCCGGGGTCGCCGGAGTGATCGCGCCCTGGAACTCTCCGGTCATCCTCTCCGTACGCTCCTTCGCCCCGGCGCTGGCGGCTGGCGCCACGGTCGCCCTGAAGCTGCCGGCCCAGACCGCGCTGACCAACAGCCTCCTGTTCGAGATCGTCGCCTCCGTGAAGTCCCTGCCGAAGGGCGTCTTCAACGGCTTCACCGAGTCCGGCAGCTCAGGGGCCCGGCTGCTCGTCGCCGACCCCGGCGTGGACGTGATCAGCTACACCGGCAGCACCCATGTCGGCCGCTCCATCATGGCCGCCGCCGCCTCCTCGCTGAAGGCGATGTCACTGGAGCTGGGCGGCAAGACCCCGATGATCGTCTTCGACGACGCCGATCTGGACGCCGCCGTCCCCGTCCTCACCAAGGCGATCACCACCTTCACCGGACAGTTCTGCATGACCGGCAGCCGCGTCCTGGTCCAGCGCGGCATCGCCGACGAGCTGCGCACCCGGCTCTCCGCCGCCCTGGAGGCCGTACGCGTCGGTCCCGGCGCCGACCCCGCCAGCGAGATGGGTCCGCTGATCGACCGGGCCAACGCCGACCGGGTGGAGCGGGAGATCGCCGACGCCGCCGAGTACGCCGAGGTCCTGGTCCGGGGCGGCCGGATCACCGAGGGGCCGCTCGCCGCCGGGGCCTTCGTCCGCCCCGCGCTGATCGAGGTGACAGGTCCCGACAGCTGCGACCGGCCCATCGTCCAGCAGGAGATCTTCGGCCCCGTCGCCACCTTCGAGGTCTTCGACGACGAGGCCGACGCGGTCGCCCGCGCCAACGCCACCGAGTTCGGCCTCGCCGCGAGCGTCTGGTCCCGGGACGTGGACCGGCCGCTGCGGGTCGGCCGCGAGCTGGACGCGGGCACCGTCTGGGCCAACACCTGGGCCGTCATCGTCGACCAGATGGAAGAGGGCGGCTTCAAGCAGAGCGGCGTCGGCCGCCTCAACGGCGAACGCGCCCTGGAGGAGTTCCAGGAGATCAAGCACATCGTCCACCCCGCGCCCCGGTCCTTCTGAGCGCCGGGCCCGTTCCCGGCGTCCCCACGCCCCCGTGCCGTTCGCAGGAGGAACCCCATGGCCGTCGCATCCGCCCGGTCCGATCACACCGCCCAGCAGGCCATGCGCGCCTTCCTGACCGCGGCCCGGCTGCTCTCCGAGCAGCTGGGGCAGGAACTGCGCCGTGAGAGCGGCATGTCGCAGATCCACTACGAGCTCCTGGCCCATCTCGCCGAGAGTCCCGGACGCCGGCTGAAGATGACCGGGCTCGCCCGCCGCACCGGAGTCTCCCCCAGCCGGCTCTCCCATCTCGTGGACCGGCTGGAGCAGCGCGGCTGGGTCGGCCGGCTCCCCGACCCGGCCGATCGCCGGGTCCACCTCGCCCGGCTCACGGACGCCGGGCAGCGGGCCCTGACCGAGGCCGCCCCCTGGCACGACGCCTGTGCCCAGGCCCGGCTCCTCGACCACCTCACCGATGAACAGCTGGACCATCTCAAGGGCATCAGCGAAGTGCTGCTGAGGCGGCTCTCCGGGCAGGCCGCGGCAGCCGTGGACGCTCCGGTCCCGCCGCCGGTCCACGGCGATCCGCGCTCACGCGGGAGAGAGCCCACGCACCGGGAGACCGCCCCGTGAGAGAGATCTCCGGGCGCGGGGAACAGAGCGGGGCACCAGAAGCTTATAGTTGATTGCTCAACTAACTAGGAGCGCATCCCGCTCCGACGCACAGAGAAACGGCAAGCAAGATGACCAAGATCGCGATCATCCTCGGCAGCGTCAGGCCCGGCCGCAACGGCGAGGCCGTGGCCCGGTGGGTGCTGGACCTGGCCCGTAAGCGCGGGGACGCGGAGTACGACCTCGTCGACCTCAAGGACATGGCGCTGCCGCTCCTGGACGAGAGCGCTCCGCCGTCCTTCGGGCAGTACGCCAACGAGCACACCAAGGCGTGGGCGGCGACCGTGGACGCCTACGACGGATTCATCCTCGTCACCCCCGAGTACAACCACTCCACCTCCGGCGCGCTGAAGAACGCGATCGACTACCTCTACACGGAGTGGAACAACAAGGCCGCCGGCTTCGTCGGATACGGCAGCGTCGGCGGCGCCCGCGCCATCGAGCATCTGCGCGGCATCATGGCCGAGGTCCAGGTGGCCACCGTGCGCAACACGGTCATGCTCTCGCTCTTCACCGACTTCAAGGACTTCAGCATCTTCACGCCGGCCGCCCTGCACGAGGAGGCGGTCGACGCCATGCTCGACCAGGTCGTCGCCTGGAGCGAAGCACTCAAGCCCCTGCGCGCCCCCGCCGGCGTGTAGCCCCCGGACGCCCCGGCCTGTCCGGGCCGGGGCGTAGGCGGGGGCCGTGGTCGTCTCCAGGCCGGCCGGTGACCGCGCAAGCGGGAAGGATCAGGGAGACATCAGGGATTTCCCACCCCTCCGCCGTTCTCCCCGGTACCTATACTGGCGCAGGTTTCCGTGCTGCCGGACGGGCCCGAGACTTCTCCAGGGGGACGGGTGATCGACCAATACGTCACCGAGCTCAACCAGGCGCTGCGCGGCCCGCGGGCGGCCAAGGCCAGTCTGCTCACCGAGGCCCGTGACGGGCTGGCCGACGCGGCGGACGCCTATGAGGAGTGCGGCCTGGACCGGGAGAGCGCCGAGCGGAGCGCCATAGCCGACTTCGGCCCCGTACCGGCCATCGCCGGGGAGTACCAGTCCGAGCTGGGCATCGCCCAGGGGCGGCGTACCGCGGTGCTGATCTGCGCGGTCATGCTGATCCAGCCCGTGGCCTGGCGGATCGCGCAGACCCTCGCCGGGGAGGGCTCCGGCGGACAGGGCAGCCGTGGCTACGAGATCGCGGAGACGGCGGCCCGCTGGTCCGGCGGCGTCGCCATCGTCTGGGGTCTCGCGATGCTGTTCGCGACGGGCGCGGGAGGCCGCTGTCTGAGCGCGCAGCGGCTGCTCGCCCGGGCCACCGGGTTCTTCGCCTTCGCCGTCTGCGTCGTCTTCGCGGTGCTGGGAGTGCTGATGACGGTCTCCAATCCGGCCACGCACTCACTGCTGAGCCTCACCGGGCTGCCGGGCACCTTGCTGCTGCTGGGCGTCCCGCTCGCCGGAATCGGGGTGGCGGGCCGCCGCTGTCTGAGCTGGGTGCGCGCCGGCTCGTGATCCGACGTTCCGCCGCCGCGCGTTCGCCGCGCGCCGGGAGCTGACTCCGCCGCGCGCCGGGGCCGGACCCTCATCCGGCCAGGTGGGCAACACGGCCCGCGCCGTCAGGCAGGAGTGGTTCCGGGACGGAGCACGCCCTCGACCACGGCGGCGAAGTCCCGCCACTCCGCGCGCTCCGCGGCCAGGGCGCGTTCACCCGCCTTGGTCAGCTCATAGGTGCGGCGCCGGCGCCCGCCGACCATCCGCCATTCGCCCTGTACATATCCGGCCCTCTCCAGCCGGCGCAGCGCGGGGTAGAGCGATCCAGTGGGCAGTTCCAGCGCCCCTCCGCTGCTCACCTGGATCGCCTGCATCACGGCGTAGCCGTGCAGAGGCTCCTTCTCCAGTACCGCAAGGATCAGGGCGTCGAGATGCCCTCTCAGCGCATCACTCTTCATGTAGGCAATCTACGTGACTCCTCCCTCGGATGAGTCCGGGGCCTTCTCGCCATGCCCGGTTGGGCGTTGCGACGGACCGGCCCGGCCCGCAGAACGTTCAGGGCGCCCACGGTGTCGGCGTGCGCTCGGTGGCCGCAGCTGACGCAGTGGAACTTTTCGACCGAGCGGGCTCGCCCGTGCAGATGGTCCCGCGGGTGCAGAGGGGCCCGATAACTAGACTGTCTACATATAGAGAGCCTAGACTCGGTTGACGATGGAGCGGCGCACCGCCAAGCGCCGGGAAGGAGCGTCCGACGCCCATGACGGACCTGCGCCGGAACACCCTGCAACGCCTGCCCTGGATACTGATCGCGGCACTGGGCGCCTTCGGGCTCGTCCGGCCGGTGCTCAGCATCGTCGGCGCCTATGACTCCGGCCCCCTGGAGAAACCGGTCGGGCCGCTCGTGTTCACCGCCCTGATCGCCGTGGTCTGGGTCGGCGCCGCGGTGGTGCTCCGCACCCCTCAGCCGGTGCCGGCTCTTCTCTTCGCCGGGGTGGCCTACGGCGCGTTCGCGATCACCCTGAATCTGTCGTTGCAGCCGTTTCTGGACGACGCGGACGCGGTTCCGGTCATCGGCTCGATCGGCATTCTGGTCTTCAACGCCGTGCAGGGCGCGGTGCTCGGGCTGATCGCCCTGGGTCTCCAGCGGGTTCTGCACCGCACCGGGAAGTGACCCCGCCGGCCGCCGCGGTGCCGCACCAGGGGTCTGGTGCGGCGCCGCGCGCGTCCCTCTTCGCCGGAGCCGGACGCACCGCGTTCCGGCGGCTGTCACGGAGCGAAGGGCGCGGCCGGCCCGGCCCGCCGCCGGGGACGGCGAGGCGGAGCGGACGGGCGCGGCCTGCTCACCGGTCTGTCACCGGCAGCCGTTCAGGACGCGTTCGGGCCCACGTCCGCCGCCGTGAGGGAACGGCGGATCGGAGCCAGTGTCGAGTACTGGTCCGCGCCGATGTCACGGGTGCCGCCGCGTGAGTGACCGTCGAGGTCCTCGGCCACGGCAGGGCTCGCCAGGGTCGCCGCGCCGATCGCCGGGCTGCCCGCCGACAGCCGGGACACCCCGTCGGACTCCTGCCGGAGGAGCGGGTCGACCCTGGTGTAACCCCCGGAGGGGATGGTGCCGTTGGACGCCGCACCCCACAGGATGTTGCTCTGCCAGGTGAAGCCGGTGGTCTTCCCCATCGCGACCAGGCTGCCGGTCCTGCCGACGAGAAGGTTGTCGGCGATGACCACGTCCCGGGGCTCATAGGTCCGGGTCTCGCCCGAGAGCCCGCCGGCGTTGTCGAGCAGGGTGTTGTGCGCGATCACCGCGCGGTCGCACGCGTCATTGCCCCGCCGCTCCTCAGTCGTCTCGCCGGAGTGGTGGTCGCGCGTGGTACCGCTGCCGATCACCAGGGCCCGGCCCGACAGTCCGCTGAGATAGTTGTTGACGACCAGATGGTCGTCGCCGTAGAGGCGCAGCCCATCGACGCCGCCGAGCAGGTAATTGCCCTCCACCGTGGAGCGGTTGCCGTGGCGCAGCACGATTCCGCCGCGGCTGTCGCGGATCGTGTTGTAGCGGATGACGTTGTCCGAGGACTTCACCGAGATGGTCTCGGGGTCTCCGTCGCACCGCTCGAACAGGTTGTACTCCACGATCGCGTGGGCGGCGGACAGCGCCCGGCTGCTGACGCCGAGCCGGATCGGCTCACCGCCGTTGGCCCCGGCGAAGGTGTGACCGGAGAAGTGGTTCTTGAAGAGATGGAGGCGCTGGGCCATGGCCGTCGAGCCGGGGCCGTCGACGACGACGAAGATGCCCTCGGTCGTCTTGTCATGGAAGCGGTTCCGGTCGATCTTGGCGTCGTCGCCGCGCACGACGACCCAGTCGAGCCCGGTGATGTCGGCGAACCGGAAATCGTTGCGGGTCAGCCGGATGCGCGGGCAGCTCGCCGGGATCTCCAGCGTGGTGCTCTGCCGGAAGGCGAAGCCGCTGACGGTGATGTTGCTCGAATTGCTGAAGACGAAGCTGCGCGCGCCCTGGAGCACCGCGCCGCCACGGGATTCCGCGACGATGGTGATCGGCGCGCTGCTGGTGCCGTGCTTGCCCGAGACGCTGATGGCGCCGCCCGAGGGAACGGTGTACGTGCCGTTGGCCAGGACGATCCGGTCGCCGGGCACCGCGCTGTCGATCGCGTTCTGAAGGTCGGTCAGGGTGCTGACCGTCGGCGCGGCCACCGCCGTGCCGGCCGGCAGCAGTGCGGTGAGCGGCACAGCGGCGAGCGCTCCGCCCAGCATGGTGCTCTTGAAAAGAGTACGTCGTCGCATAAGTGTCCTCAAAAGAAGGGAAAGGCACCGGTCCGGCGCCGTGCGGCTGGTCGCCGGGGGTGCGGCGGGCGCCCGAAGGGCTGCCCGAGGGGTCCGATGGCACGGCGCCCGGTTCGCCGGACCGCAGCGGGCTCAGCCCGGTGAACGGGGCAGTCCAGGACGGCTCGGACACCGTGATCACACCAGCCACACCAAGATCATCGCACTCGGGCGGGCCCGGCGGCAGGGCCGGTTCCGGCCGTCGTGCTTCAGCGACGGCGCTTCCGTCGTCGGAGCACGGCGGCGCTTCGGTCGTTGGAGCACGACGGCTGGAACCGGCCGCTGTTCCTTACGCGGTGGAGACTTACGCGGTGGAGAGCGCTGAAGCGGCGCACCGGGCGAGCGGTCCCCGGGCGGCGCCCGGCCTCAGGCACGCCGGAAGAACTCGACCTCCCCGACCGCGATCGGCCGTCCCTCGCCCTGACCGGACGCGGCCCGCAGCACCAGCCGTACGGAGACGACGTCGCTGATGCCGGTCCGTACCGTCTGCGGGCCCGGCTTGTCGGTGAACCGCACCTTCTTCTCGTGGACCTTCCCGTCCTCCGTCGTGACGATCAGATCGGCCCGGGTGGGCCTGGCCCCCTGCCGGAACTCCCGGGGCTCCTTCGACACACCGGTGTGCACCACGACGCCGACCAGCCGGAACGGCTTGTCGAAGGTGCTCGTCAGCGACGAGCCGAGCGCGGGCGCCCCCCAGTACTCATTGGTCAGTCCATCGACGGCCGCGGTCGCCGGATGGCCGGAGGTCTGGCCGCTCGCGGTGACCTCGGCCGGACTGATCTCCGCCGTTCTGCCGAGCTTGTCCCGCACGTCCTCGAAGAGATACCGCCCGGCCGGCAGCAGCGCAAAGCCCGCCACCAGCAGCCCGGCGACCGCCGACACCAGCAGGAACCATCGCAGCGCCCGGCCCGATCCGCCCCGTACCCGGCGGCGGAACGGCCAC
>NZ_VCLA01000073.1:14245-24123 GCF_009600885.1 Streptomyces jumonjinensis | reverse complement strand
TGGCCTCGTTGGCGAGCCGGTCCGCGTGCTTGTTCTTCTCGCGCGGGATCCACTCATAGGTCACGGACGACGCGGGGAAGACCCGCGCCGCCTGCGCCGCCAGCGGCTTCATATCCGGGTGCTTGATCTTCCAGCGGCCCGACATCTGCTCGACCACCAGCTTGGAGTCCATGCGGACATGGACCTTCGCCTCGGGGTCGAGCGCGTACGCCGCCTTCAGGCCCGCGACCAGCCCCTTGTACTCGGCGACATTGTTCGTCGCGACGCCGATGTACTCGGCGGCCTCGGCCAGCGTCTCCCCGCTCGCCGCGTCGATCACCACCGCGCCATAGCCCGCGGGGCCCGGATTGCCCCGGGAGCCGCCGTCCGCCTCGACGACGAACCCGCGCATCAGATGCCGGACTCGGCGGTACGGATGAGAATGCGGTGGCAGTTCTCGCAGCGCAGCACGGTGTCGGGCGACGCCTTGCGCACCTCGTTCAGCTCCGTGATGTTCAGCTCGATGTGGCAGCCCTCACAGCGGCGCTGGTAGAGACGGGCCGCGCCCACGCCGCCCTGCTGGACGCGGAGCTTCTCGTACAGCTTGAGAAGATCGGCGGGGACGGCGGCGGAGACGGCCTCGCGGTCCCGGGTCACCGAGCCGGTCTGGGCGTCCAGCTCCGTCTGGGCGGTGTCGCGGCGGGCGGTGGCGTCGTCCGTCTTGGTCTGGACGGCCGAGACCCGGCCGGTGAGCTCGGCGAGCCGCTCCTGCACGGACTCGCGGCGCTCCATCACATCGAGGACGACGTCCTCCAGGTCGCCCTGGCGCTTGGCGAGGGAGACGATCTCGCGCTGGAGGTTCTCCAGGTCCTTGGGCGAGCCCGCGCCCGCGTCCAGGCGCTGCTGGTCGCGGACGGCGCGCTGGCGCACCTGGTCGACGTCCTGCTCCGCCTTGGTCTGCTCGCGGGCGAGGTCGCTCTCCTGGGTCTGGGCTGCGACCAGCAGATCACGCAGCTGGATGAGGTCCTTGGTGAGCGATTCGATCTCGGCGTGCTCGGGCAGCGACTTGCGCTTGTGCGCGAGCTGCGACAGGCGTACGTCGAGCGCCTGGACTTCGAGGAGGCGGATCTGGTCGGCGGGCGCGGCGTTCAGTTGGGGGCTCCAGGAGAAGAGAATCGGGATGACCAGGGATCGGTGACCGTGTGGGAGACATGGACTCTGAGGTTCCAGCCATGGCGGTCGGAAATCTCGTCGAGCTGGGTGGCCGCCAGCTCGCACCAGGGCCATTCGGTGGCCCAGTGCGCGGCGTCCACCAGCCCGAGCGGGGACTGCTGGGTGGCCTCGGAGACGGGGTGGTGGCGCAGGTCCGCGGTGAGGAAGGCGTCCACGCCCGCGGCCCGTACGGCGTCGAACAGGCTGTCGCCGGAGCCGCCGCTGACCGCGACCGTGCGGACGACGGCGGCCGGGTCGCCCGCGACGCGGACGCCCTGCGCGGTGGCGGGGAGACGCTTCGCGGCCCGCTCGGCGAACTCGGCGAGGGTCTCGGGGTGGTCCAGCTCGCCGACGCGGCCGAGGCCGCGGCGGCCCGAGGGGTCGGTGGGGTCGGGGACCAGAGGGCGTACGACGCGGAGGTCGAGGGCTCCGGCGAGGGCGTCGGAGACCCCGGGATCGGCGGTGTCCGCGTTGGTGTGGGCGACGTGCAGGGCGATGTCGTTCTTGATGAGGGTGTGGACGACCCGGCCCTTGAAGTGATCGGCGGCGACCGTGGTGGTGCCGCGCAGATAGAGGGGGTGGTGCGTGACGATCAGCTGAGCGCCGAGCTCGACCGCCTCGTCGGCGATCTCCTGCACGGGGTCCACCGCGAACAGCACCCGGCGGATCTCCGCGTCGGGATCGCCGCATACGGTGCCGACGGCATCCCACTGCTCGGCGCGCGAGGGGGGCCAGAGGGCGTCGAGGGCGGCGATGACTTCAGACAGACGGGGCACGCGAACAGGTTACCCGCGCGGAACGGCCCCTTGTCTGGGACCCGGGACCTCTCGTCCGGATCCCGCCGGGCTCGCGCCCCCGGCGGGACGCCTGTCCCCCATACGCCCCACGGGACAACCGAGGTTCCATGGGGCGTATGGGGGCCCGCAGGTCACCTGATACCCCTGCGGGCCCAGGGCGCTCCCCGGTCCGCCAGCACAACCGCCTCACCTTCCTCAGCCGAACACCGCACCGGCCACCCTTATGTGTGAAGAGACGGTTCTCCTGTTGTTCGGCAGGAAGTACGAAACCTAGCTTCGTGGCTGGAGGTGACGAACCGATGACAGTCTGTGCCATCGAGAGCGCCGCGGAGAGTACGTCCGTGAGCGGCCCGGGGATCACGATCACCGCGGACGGCGCGTATGCCGCCCGGCTCGCGGGAGAGGGCGAGGATCTCTATCCGGAGCGGTGGACGCTGGACGGTCCCGAGCCCTACGCGGTGCAGCTGCCGCTGGCCCAGCCCGAGGAGCGGGGCACCGATGTGCTCCCGCTGTCGGACGGGCGGGTGCTGATCCGGCGGAGCGTGGCCGGGCGGCAGCTGTTCTCGCTGGTGTATCCGACCGGCCCGGGCACGGGCGAGCTCCCGCTCGGCGGGATCGAGACGGCCTCTCTGGTGCTGCTGCCGCCGTCGCCGGACGGGCGGAGGGCGTACGCGCTCGTCCCCGGGCCCCGGTCGACGGCCGTCTGGCTGGTGGTCGGCGGGGCGTTCGGCCCGGAGCATGTCGCGGAGGTGGCGGGCCGCTGCTCCGGCGGGGTGTGGCTGGACCGGACGGGGCGGATGCTGGCGCTCGACCGGGAGCAGGGCGCGGGCGGTCCGGTGAAGGCGGTGACGGTGGATCTGGAGCGCGGCGGCGAGACGACCGCGCTGCTCCAGATCGCGGAGGGGAGCGATGACCGGCTGCTGCTGGCGGACCCCGACAGCGGGCTGCTGCTGATCCGTTCGAACGCGGCGGGCCACGACCGGCTGGGCTGGGGAATCATGGGGAGCACGCTCCCGGTGCGCTTCCCGGAGAGCCTGCGGCTCCCGGACTGCGCGGTACGGCCGTTCGCCGTGCAGCCGGGGCAGACACTGGAGCCGGGGCGCTGCGGGGTGGCACTGTGGATCGAGGGGGCGGCGGGCAGCAGGCTGGGTCTCTGGCAGCCGTCGGGCGGGCGGCTGCGTCAACTGGCGGCGCCCAGGGGGTGGCTGGCGGGCACCGGGGTCTGGGACGCCCGGGGGGCGCTGAGGCTGCCGTATGTCTCGGGGGGACGGGGTGAGTGCGGGCTGGCCCGGCTGGACGCGGCGGGGCTCTTCGCGCGGGAGGCCGCCGCCCGGGGGAACGGGGCGCAGGGGGAACAGGGGGCGTCGCCAGCGGGGGAGACCGGCCCGGGTGAACCGCGTGAGGCGCGCAGACCTGTGCCTTTGCAGCAGGCACCGCTGATGGGCCGGAAGGGGCTTGGCTAAACTTTGCGCCCTGCGAAGTTCACACTGTTCAGCGATTACACGACGGGGGAAGTTCCCACATGTCTGAAGCCCGGACCGATACGGCTGAGGCCCGTCCGCACGGGATCGAGGGATCGGATAACGAAGGCGCCGGCAAGCACCGGGGGGTCGCGGCGGCGAGCGAGGATTCTGCCGCCAGGGAGCCGCACGGCAGGCACCGCAGGCCGTCATCGGACGCGGCGGCCTGAGCGACTCGCCGCCCGCACCGAGGCCCAGGGCCCGTCCCGCACCAGACACGGGGCGGGCCCTGGGCGTCCGGGCCCGGGGGACCGCACCAGACACGGGCCGGCTCAGGCTCAGGCCCTCCCGGAAGCCCTGAGCCCTGAACCTGCCCGGGAGCCCCGGACCCCCGAGCCTCATCCGCCTCGTTTCAGCCGCAGAATCTCCGCCGCCGCGAAGGTCTCCCCCCGCGGCCGGACCGCGTAATGCGGCGTCAGCACCGCGTCCAGCTCGTCATAGGTGAACGCCTCCTTCGCGGTGTCGAACCTCGCCGACACCCTCGGCCGCTCCACGATCGCCACCATCCCCCCGTGCACCACCAGCAACTGGCCGTTCACCGCAGCGGCGGCGGGCGACGCCAGATAGCCCACCAGCGGTGACACATGCTCGGGCGAGAGCGGGTCCAGCTCCCCGGCGGCCGGCTCCCCGAAGCCCGCGAAGACGTCCTCCGTCATCCTGGTCCGCGCCCTGGGGCAGATCGCGTTCACCGTGACGCCGTACTTCTCCAGCGCCAGCGCCGTCGAGGTCGTCAGCCCGACGATCCCCCCCTTGGCCGCCGCGTAGTTGGGCTGACCGGCCGAACCCGCGACGAACGCCTCCGACGAGGTGTTGACGATCCGGCCGTACACCGGACCGCCCGCCGCTTTCGAGCGCTCCCGCCAGTGGGCCGACGCGAAGTGCGTGGTGTTGAAGTGGCCCTTGAGATGGACCCGTACCACCGAGTCCCACTCGCTCTCGCTCATCGAGAAGATCATCCGGTCGCGGAGAATGCCCGCGTTATTGACCAGGATGTCCAGCTTTCCATAGCCGGATACGGCCAGTTCGACCAGTTCGCGGGCCTGGTCGTGGTCGGCGACGTCGCCATGGTGCGCGAGCGCCGAACCGCCCGCCGCGCGGATCTCCCCGGCCACCGCCTCAGCCGGGGCCGCCGAGCCCTCCCCCGAGCCGTCCCGTCCCGGGCGGCCGTAGTCGTTGACGACCACGCTCGCGCCGAGGCGTGCCAGTTCGAGCGCTTCGGCGCGGCCGAGACCACGGCCCGCGCCCGTGACGATCGCGGACAGGCCGTCGAGTGGCAGAGACATCGGGTTCCTTCTCCTTCAGGTCGCGGCAACGCACGCGGGCGGACGGTTCGAAGCGCTCGGATCGCGGTGTACGGCTCGGATCGCGGTGTACGGCTCGGATCGCGGTGTACGGTTCGACGCGCTCGGATCACGGCGGACCGTTCGACGCGCTCAGATCTCGATGCAGGTGCGCAGCGCGGTGCCCGTCCGCATCTGCTCCAGCGCGTCGTTGATCTCCGCCAGGGGCACCCGGTGGGTGATCATGTTCTCCAGGTCGATCCGTCCCGCCCGCCAGAGCGCGATCGCCCGCTCATAGGAGGCGAGCACATCCCCGCCCCCGTACAGCGACGGCAGTATCCGCTTCTCGTCGAAGAACAGCTCGAACATGTTGAGCTGGAGGAAGTCGTCCATCGCGCCCGCGCCGACGACGCAGAGGGTGCCGCCGCGCCGGGTGTTCTCGTACGCCGTCCGCGCCGTGGCGGACTTGCCGACCACCTCGAAGACATAGTCGAAGCCCTCGCTCCCGGCGACGCGCTTCCTGGCGTCGCCGAGTCCGTCCGGCGACACCGCCTCGGTCGCCCCGAAGCGGAGGGCGGCCTCGCGCCGGGAGGCGATCGGGTCGACGGCGACGATCTGCGCCGCGCCCTTGAGCCGTGCGCCCTGGATCGCCGCGATACCCACCCCGCCGCAGCCGATGACCGCGACCGATGAACCGGCGGCCACATCGGCGGTATTGATCGCGGCGCCGAGGCCGGTGGTCACTCCGCAGCCGATCAGCGCGGCGATGTCGAAGGGCAGATCGTCGGGGATCGGCACCGCGCAGGAGGCGTCGATGACGACCTCCTCGGCGAAGGTGCCCGTGCCCGCGAAGCCGAAGACGTCGCCGCCGGGGCGCTGGAAGTTGGGGGTGCCCGCGTTCCTGAACCCGGCCAGGCAGAGCTGGGTCTGGCCGCGCTTGCAGGAGGGGCAGCTTCCGCAGGAGGGCAGCCAGCAGACCAGGACCCGGTCGCCGGTCCTGAGATGGGACACCCCGTCGCCGACCTCGGCGATCTCGCCCGCGCCCTCATGGCCCGGGATGAACGGCGCGGGCTGGGGCAGTACGCCGGTCATCGCGGAGATGTCGGAGTGACACAGGCCCGTGGCCCGGATCCGGACCCGCACCTTGCCCGGGCCGAAGCCCACGGCCTCCACGTCGTCGAGCACTTCGAGCTTGCTCTGTCCTGTCTCGTGCAGTACGGCTGCGCGCACGGCGCGGCTCCTCTCGTATGGTCTGGGGCGGGGGTTTCAGAGGTGCTCTACGACGGTGTGGGTGAGCACCGGTGCGCCGTCCCGTTCGACGGCGTCGACCGCGACGCCGATCCGGCCCTCACCGGCCCACATCCGGATCCGCAGGGTCTCGCCGGGGAACACCGTCCCGGCGAAGCGCGCGCGGTACGAGCGGACGCGGGCGACCTCTCCGCCGAGCAGGGTGTCGACCACGGCCTTGAGGGCCATACCGTAGGAGCAGAGCCCGTGCAGAATGGGACGGTCGAACCCGGCGCGCGCGGCGAAAGCGGGGTCGGCGTGGAGCGGATTGAGATCGCCGGAGAGCCGGTAGAGCAGCGCCTGGTCCTCGCGGACCGGCCGCTCGACGGTCTTGTCCGGTTCGGCGGTCATATCCGGTTCGCCGGACGATCCGGTACGGACGGAGGGGCCGGTACGGACGGAGGGGCCGCGCTCGCCGCCGAAGCCGCCCTCTCCCCGTACGAACACCTCGGACTCGCTCGTCCAGAGCGGGCCGTCGGCGTCGGACGCCTCCGCGCGCAGCACCAGGACCGCGGCCTTGCCCTTGTCGTAGACGGCGGCGATCCGCGACGCTGAGACGGCGGAGCCCTGGACGGGAATGGGCCGGTGCAGTCTGATGCTCTGGCCGCCGTGGAGTACGGAGGCGAGGTCGATGTCGACGCCCGGGGTGCTGAGCCCGCCCACGATGCCTCTGCCCGCGCCCGCGACGGTGGCGAAGCTCGGCAGCACATGGAGCCGGGACTCCAGGGTGTAGCGCAGTTCGTCCGGGTCGGTGGCGGGGACTCCGGCGCCGAGGCCGAGATGGTAGAGCTGGACGTCTCTGCGGTCCCAGCTGATCTCGGCGCTGCGGGGTGGCGCGGCGACGGCCCGGGCGGGATCGATGGGCATATGACTGCTGCTCCCTTGCTGGCTCCGCTGCTGTTCCGCTGCTGTTCCTGAGGGTGCTCCGCTCATGCTCGGGCGACTGGCGCGGTGAAGACCTCGGCGCGGCCGTCCGCACCGTCGACCGCGCCGAGGCCGTACAGGGCCGGCCCGGCGCCCGTTCTAGAACGCGTTCTAGGGTCGGCCGATCCTATGTATAACGCAGGCCCCACCACTTGTGAAGAGCGCCCGCGGCACGCACTGACGGTATGTCAGATATGCGCTGGGCGGTATATCCCGGACGGGGCGCGGGGGCGCGGGGGCACGCCCGGCCCGGGTCCGCGGCCCGGGTCCGGGCCGTGGACCCTGGCCGCGCCTACGATGGCGCCGTGGACGAGATGCCCCGGGACCACCGCCCCGCCAAGTCCGTACGCGTCCTGCTCGCCGAGGACCCGGATCTGCCGAGCGGCGCGCTCGCGATACTGCTCGGCCTTGAGCCGGACATCGAGGTGGTCGCCCAGGTGGGCCGGGGCGACGAGGTCACCCGTACGGCCCTGGGCGTGCGCCCCGATGTGGCCCTGCTGGACATCGAGCTGGCGGGGCTCAGCGGTCTGGACGCCGCCGCCGAACTGCGGGACGAGGTCCCGGACTGCCGGGTACTCCTTCTCGCGACCTTCGGCCGTCCGGGGTATCTGCGGCGGGCGATGGCGGCCGGCGCCGCCGGATTCCTGGTGAAGGACGGGCCGGTGGAGGAGCTGGCGCGGGCCATCCGGCTGGTGCTGACCGGCGAGACCGTGATCGATCCCGCGTTCGCGGCGGCCTCGCCGGACGAGGGGCCGGTCGCGGAAGCGGCGCCCTGAGCGCCTTCCGAGCGCCTTCCAAGCGCCTTCCAAGGTGTCTTCCGAGGTGTCTTCCGAGGTGTCTTCCGAGCGCCCCCTGGCGGCGGGCCGCCGCGAACCCGCTACGACTGGGCCGGATCGGGCGCCGGTCGAGGGGCCTGCGGCTGCTCGCCCGGATGCGGCTGCTCGGCGCAGCGCGGCAGCCAGAGCAGGCTCAGCACCGCGCAGGCCAGCAGCAACCCCGTGCCGACCCGGAAGGCCAGCGCGTACCCCGCCACCAGATCCGCCGGGTCGGCGCTGCCCGCGGTACGGGACGCGGCGACCGTGGAGAGCACCGCAAGACCCAGCGCGCCGCCCATGGTGCGCGAGGTGTTGATCATCCCGGAGACCAGGCCCGCGTCGCCCGGATCGGCGCCGGACGTGGCGAGGACGGCGAGCGGGGTCGCGGCCAGCCCGATGCCCATCATCATCAGCACGCCAGGGCCGAGGATCGTGGCCAGATAGCCGCCGTCCACGGTCATCAGGGACTGCCAGCCGAAGCCCGCGGCGGCCATCAGCGCTCCGGCGGCGGCGACGTTCACCGCCCCGGCCCGCGCCATCAGCCGGGGGGCAAGCGTGGAGCCGAGCAGCACGCTGACGGAGCTGGGGATGAGCGCCAGACCCGCTTCCAGCGGGGTGTAGCCGAGCACGTTCTGCGCGTACACCGTCATGAAGAACCACATGGCGAAGGACGCCGAGCCACAGAGCGACATCGTCACATTGGCCGCCGAGACGGCCCGGGAGCGGAAGAGTTTCAACGGCATCAGCGGCGCGGCGGTCCGTGCCTCCACCAGAGTGAAGAGCCCGAGCAGGGCGAGGCCGCCGAGCAGGGGCAGCAGGGTCGCGGCGGCGGTCCAGCCCGATTCCTCCGTCTGGACGATGCCGTACGCGAAAGCCGCGAGACCGCCCGTGACCAGGACCGCGCCCGGCAGATCGAGCCGGCGGGCCGCGCCGTTCCTGCTCTCCGTGAGCCAGAGGGCCGCGCCGAGCAGCACCAGGGCCCCGATCGGGACATTGATCAGCAGCACCCATCGCCAGTTGAGCAGATCGGTCAGCAGACCGCCGACGAATCCGCCGGCCGCGCCGCCCGCCGCGCCCACCGCCGACCAGGTGCCGATCGCCCGGGTGCGCGCGGGCCCCGGGGGCACGGCGGCGGTCACGATGGTGAGGGTCGCCGGGGCGAGCACGGCCGCGCCCAAGCCCTGCACCGCGCGGGCGACGAGCAGCTCCCAGCCCTCCTGGGCGAGCCCGCCCGCGAGGGAGGCGGCGGTGAAGAGGCCGAGACCGAAGAGAAACGTCCGCTTACGCCCGAAGATATCGGCGGCCCGGCCGCCGAGGAGCATGAAACCGGCGAACGCGATGGAGTAGGCGTTGAGCACCCACTGGAGTCCGGTGGTGGAGAGTCCGAGGTCGGCGCGCATCGAGGGCAGCGCCACATTGACGACGGAGACGTCCAGAACGACGAGGAACTGTCCGGCACAGGCGGCGGCGATCACCAGCCAGGTGCGGGTGGGGCGGGCGGGGGATACGGGTATTCGGGACTTCTCGACTTCCGAGGGGGCCTGGACCATGACTGTCATGTTCTCAGCCCCGGCCGAGTCCGCACATCCGCACCGGGATGTACGGGC
Source organism: Streptomyces jumonjinensis (assembly GCF_009600885.1). Lineage (GTDB taxonomy): Bacteria > Actinomycetota > Actinomycetes > Streptomycetales > Streptomycetaceae > Streptomyces > Streptomyces jumonjinensis. The sequence goes on along the minus strand of NZ_VCLA01000073.1, from coordinate 14,702 downwards.
GCGGAATGCGCGGCGCGGGCTGGGCGGGGGCCGCGCCTTGCGCGGGTGCTTCGGGGTGGGGCTGGGGTGCGGTGTGCCGGGGTCCGGGGTCCGCTCCGGGCCGCTCCGTGGGGCCTGTTCTGGGCTGGGGCCGGTGGGGTAGGTGCGGTGTCCGCTCCGGGGTGGTGCCGGGACTCATGATTTACGGGCGCGTTTCCAGTCCTTGTTCGATGGCGGGCCTCCTTCGCGCCACAAATCACGTTTTACGTCCCGGCACCACCCCTGCGCGGCCCCCTCCCCTGAGACCTCAAACCCGCCGATCCTGGAAGAACCAGCCCGTCCGGCGATTGAGGACGGACCCCGCACCCAGGGACCCCGCACACTCCGCCCCCGGCAAACCCAGCCCCTTGGGGGTCCCCCCGGACGAAGTCTGGGGAAGATTGAGGAGCGGGGAGCCAAAATCAGCCCCGTGGGGGTC
>NZ_VCLA01000073.1:0-14235 GCF_009600885.1 Streptomyces jumonjinensis | reverse complement strand
GGTTCGGGGGCTGGCCCCCGACGAGGGCCCGACGCCGGGCAGGGTGGCCCCCTCCCAGGAGACTTGAGGTCGATACGGGAGTGGCTCGGCTCAGTCCTTGCGCAGCAAGGTAACCACCGCCGCCCCGCCCAGGCCGATGTTGTGCGCGAGCCCTACCCTTGCCCCCGTCACCTGGCGCTCCCCCGCCTCGCCGCGCAGCTGCCAGACCAGTTCGGCCACCTGGGCGAGCCCGGTCGCGCCCAGCGGATGGCCCTTGGAGATCAGGCCCCCGGACGGGTTGACCACCCACCGCCCGCCGTAGGTCGTCGCCCCGCTCTCCACCAGCTCCCCGGACTCGCCGTCCGCGCACATGCCGAGGGCCTCATAGGTGAGCAGCTCATTGATGGAGAAGCAGTCGTGCAGCTCGATCACGTCGACGTCCTCGATTCCGAGCCCGGAGGCGTCGTACGCCTGCCGGGCGGCGGCGCGGGACATCGGCCGGCCCACCACGTCGATGCAGGACCCGGAGGCGAAGGAGTCGGCGGTGTCGGTCGTCATGGCCTGTCCGGCGATCTCCACCGCACGCTCGCGGAGCCCGCGCTCGGCGGCGAACCGTTCGGACACGACGACGACGGCCGCCGCGCCGTCGGAGGTGGGCGAGCACTGGAGCTTGGTCAGCGGCCGGTGCACGGTCCTGGCGTCGAGAATCTCATCGGTGGTGTACACATCCTGGAACTGGGCGCGCGGGTTCCGGGCCGAGTGCCGGTGGTTCTTGGCGGCGACCGCCGCGAGCTGCGCCTCGGTGGTGCCGTGGCGCTCCATGTGCTCCCGGGCCGCGTTGCCGAAGAGCTGCGCGGTGGGCGGGGACTTCTCGAAGCCGTGGGCCGCCGCCATCACCCCGTAGTGCCGGGCGACCGGCGACAGGGCGAAGTCGCCTCCGTCCGCGCCGCCGCCGAGCGCCCCTTTCCGCATCTTCTCGAAGCCGAGGGCGAGTACGCAGTCACTGAGGCCGCCCTCGACGAACTGGCGTGCCATCATCAGCGCGGTGGCGCCGGTGGCACAGTTGTTGTTGACGTTGTAGACGGGGACCCCGGTCAGCCCGAGGCCGTAGACGGCGCGCTGTCCGGCGGCAGACGACTGGAAGCAGTAGCCGACCGGGACCTGCCGCACGTCCTGGTACGAGACCCCGGCGTCGGCCAGGGCCTGGGAGCCCGCCTCCCGGGCCATGTCCCAGTACTGCCAGTCGCGGGACTCCGGCTTCTCGAACCGGGTCATGCCGACGCCGGCGATATAGCTCCTGGTGCTCACGGTGTGCTCCTTCGGTCCCGGGGCGGGCCGAGCGCGTGCTCGGCGACGGCGGCGAGACGGGTGCGGACGGCGCTCGGGGCGTGCCCGCGATCCCTCCGGACGGCAGACTAGAACACGTTTCAATCTGACGGTAGGTCAGAAACTGTATCCCTGTTACGGGCGGACGCCGCCGGGCGGACGCGCCGGGGCGTACGGCAGCATGGACGGCGGCCCGCGGACCCCGGGCCCACGCCGTCGACCAGGAGGAACCCCACGCCATGACAGCCGCCCCCGCGCCGGAGACCGTCGCCGCCTTCGAGAGCGCCAAGGGGTTCATGCCCCGGCACGAGGGGCTCGCCCTGTACGCCGCCGCGCGGGACGCGGCGGCGCTCGGGCTGCCGCTGCTGGAGGTGGGGACGTACTGCGGGCGGTCGACCCTGCTGCTCGCGGACGCGGCGCGGGCCGCCGGGATCACCGCCGTCACCGTCGACCACCACCGGGGCAGCGAGGAGCAGCAGGAGGGGTGGGAGTACCACGATCCGGCGGTGGTGGACCCGGAGACCGGGCGGATGGACACCCTGCCGGCCTTCCGGCGCACCCTGTACCACGCGGGTCTGGAGGACCATGTGATCGCGGTCGTCGGGCGCTCCCCGCAGGTCGCCCGGGTCTGGGCCGCCCCGCTCGGGCTCGTCTTCATCGACGGCGGGCACACCGACGAGCACGCCTCCGGCGACTACGAGGGGTGGGGACCGAAGCTGGCCGAAGGCGGGCTGCTGGTGATCCACGACGTGTTCCCCGACCCGGCGGACGGCGGCCGGGCCCCGTACCGGATATATCGGCGCGCACTGGCGTCCGGGGCGTTCGACGAGGTCTCGGCCACCGGCTCGCTGCGGGTGCTGCGGCGCACCGGCCCGGGGATCTGAGCGGCCGGGCGTCCCCCGCCCCGGCCGGAGGGGTCTCCCCCCCCCGCCCAGCAGACGACGGGATCGCTCAGACGATAGATTCCTTCCTACGCTGGGGAGCTGCCCCCGGCTCCGTACCCGCGCACACCGCCTCCGGCGGCAGTGACGACCGCCCCGATGAGACGACCGACGAAGGACTTCTTACGTGAACATCCGTTCCCTCACTCGTGGTGATGGCGTGGTGATCGGAGCAGCGGTACTGCTGTTCATCGCCTCGTTCCTGGATACGATCGACTGCTCCGGCGCGCTCTGCGGGGAACTGCCGAACGCCTGGGACAACGGCGCCCTGCTGCTGGGGGTCTATCTGGCGGGCATCATCAGCGCGGCGCTGATCGTCCTCGCCCGGCTGCTGCCCCGGCCGCCGAAGTTCGCCGGCGTCGAGCTCGGCCACTTCGGCATCGCCCTGGCCGTGTTCAGCGCGTGGACCGCGCTCGGCGCCCTCTTCGACCCGGCCGGCTCGTTCAACGGCGAGATCAGCCCCGACGCGGGCACCGGTCTGATCCTCGGCTTCATCGCCGCGCTGCTGCTGGCGGCGGGCGCGGTCGGCGCCCAGCTCATCGGCGCCCTGAAGGCCCCGCTGATCAGCGCGGCACGCCCGGCGGCCCCGACCCCGTACGGTGGCCAGCCGCAGGGCGGCTACGGCTACCCGGGCGCCCAGCAGCAGCCCTACGGCGGTCAGCCGGGACAGCCCCAGCCCTCGTACGGCGGCCAGCCCGCCGCCGCGCCGCAGCAGGGCGGGGCCGCGGACTTCGCCCCGTTCTGGTTCGCGGTGCCGGTGGCCCGGCCGCTCTACGCCGAGGACGGCTCCCCCACTCCGATCGCCGAGCTCGCGCCGGGGACCTGGTATCTCGCCGTCGAGCAGCGCGGCTCCGGTCTGATCGCGCAGACGCAGGACGGACGCCGTGGAGTGCTCCAGGACACCTCGGGCATCCAGCGCGGCTGACCTCCCCTCGGCCAGGAGAAAGGCCCCCGTCCGTGGTCTTGGGCGGGGGCCTTCGTCATGGACGTCCGCTCCGAGCGATGCGACCTCCCCGGTGCCGCTCGCGCCGTTGCCGTTCCTCTGCCCGCGACATAATCTGATGGACCGTCAGAGACATGGCCCCGGCAGCGGAGGTTCTGCGGAATGCGACTGGGACTCGCCCTCGGCTACTGGGGCCGCGGCCCCGCCCCGGGGCAGCTCGATCTGATCCAGGAGGCCGAGCGACTCGGCTATCACTCGGTGTGGACCGCCGAAGCCTGGGGCTCCGACGCCTTCACCCCGCTGACCTGGATCGCCGCGCACACCTCCCGTATCGGACTGGGCACGGCCGTCGCGCAGATGGCCGCCCGCACCCCCACCGCGACCGCGATGCACGCCCTCACCCTGGACCATCTCTCCGGCGGCCGGATGATGCTGGGCCTCGGGCTCTCCGGCCCTCAGGTGGTGGAGGGCTGGTACGGCCGCCCCTTTCCCGACAGCCCGCTCACCGCGACCCGTGAGTACGTCGAGGTGATCCGCCAGGTGCTCCGGCGGGAGGGGCCCGTCGAGCTCGACGGCAGATTCCACGCCCACCCCTACCGGGGCGAGGGCGCGAGCGGCCTCGGCAGACCGCTCAAGCCCATCACCCACCCGCTGCGCCCGGACCTTCCGCTGCTGCTCGGCGCGGAGGGGCCGAGGAACGTCGCCCAGACGACCCGGATCGCGGACGGCTGGCTGCCGCTGTACTGGTCCCCGCTGCGGACCGACGCGTACCGGGAGTCGCTCACCGCGCTCCGCGACGGTTTCATGATCGCGCCGATGGCCCGGGCCCAGGTCTGCGACGACATCGCCGAGGGGCTGCTGCCCGTCAAGGCGATGCTCGGCTTCTACATCGGCGGCATGGGGCACAGCACCAGGAACTTCCACGCCGATCTGATGGCCCGGATGGGATACGAGCCGGCGGCCCGGCGCATCCAGCGGCTCTTCGCCGAGGGGCGGCGGGACGAGGCCGTGCTCGCCGTGCCCGACGCCTTCGCCGATGAGATCTCCCTGATCGGCCCCCGGGAGCGGATCGCCGAACGGCTGGAGCTGTGGCGGTCGGGGCCGGTCACCGACCTCCTGCTGACCGCGCCGGACCCGGTGACGCTGCGGACCCTGGCCGAACTCGTCCTGTAGCGCCCGCCCCGCCGGACTCAGCGGGTGCAGCACTCCGGAGGCAGCCCCTGGGGCAGCCGGTCCCCGCCGAAGACGGCGGTGGTCGCCTCGTCCCCGCCGAGCGCGGCCACCGCGAGCAGCAGCGAACCGGCCGTCCATGTGGTCTGCTCCTCCGGCCAGACCGCCCGGCGGCTGTCCCCCACGGCCTCGAAGACATAGCCCGTCCAGTACATCCCGCCCGGCGCGCGCAGATGCGCGATGGACTGGAGGATCTCCAATGCCCGGTCGGACTCCCCCATCGCCCAGAGCGTGAGCGCCAGTTCGCAGCTCTCGCCGCCGGTCACCCAGGGGTTGGGCAGCACACAGCGCACCCCGAGGCCGGGCACCACGAACTCCTCCCACCGCCGCTCGATACGGGCGGTGGCCGCGGCGCCGGTGATCGCGCCGCCGAGGACCGGGTAGTACCAGTCCATGGAGTAGCGGTCCTTGTCCAGAAAGCGCTCCGGGTGGCGGTGGATCGCATGGGCCAGCGCGCCCGCCGCCAGCTCCCAGTCCGGCTGCGGCTCCTCGCGCTCCGCGGCGATGGCCAGCGCGCAGCGCAGCGCGTGGTGGACGGAGGAGCTGCCGGTCAGCAGGGCGTCGGCGACCGGGGTTCCGTCGGCTTCGCGCTTCCAGCCGATCTGCCCGCCGGGCTGCTGGAGCCGGAGCGCGAACTCGATCGCGGCGAACACCACGGGCCACATCCGGTCCAGGAACGCGTCATCGCCGGTGGCCAGATAGTGATGCCAGACGCCGACCGCGACATAGGCGCAGAAGTTGGACTCGCGGCTGAGGTCGGTGGGGCGGCGGAAGTCGCCGTCGTGGTAGGCGGCGTACCAGGAGCCGTCCTCGTTCTGGTGCCGGGCGAGCCAGGCGTACGCCTGGGCCGCGGCCTGGTGCTCGCCCGCCGCGTCCAGCGCCATGGCGGCCTCGGTGTGGTCCCACGGGTCGAGGTGGTGGCCCCGGAACCAGGGGATCGCGCCGTCCTCGCGCTGGACGGCGCGGATGCCCGCGACGGTCTCGGCGGCCTGCTCGGCCGTGAGCACCCCGGGCAGCACCAGATGCTCGGTGCGGGGTGTGGTCACGCCCGCGCCCCAGTCGTGGTCTCGGCCTCGGCCTTGGTCGTGGTCTCGGTCGTGGCCTCGGACTCGGACTCGATGAGCGCGGTCGTGGCCCCGGTCGCGCGGGACGACGGCTGGGGCTTGGTCGCGTACACCACGAAGCTCTTGCCGATCAGCGGATTGAGCGCCCGCTCGGCGAGCCGGGTGGCCAGCGGTTTCTTCATGATGTCCCAGACGAGCAGCTGGTGGTACGCCTTGACCGGCAGGACCTGGTCGTTGTCCACGCCGAAGGCGCACTTGAGCCACCAGTAGGGGCTGTGCAGCGCATGGGCGTGGTGGGTGCCGTAGGGCGTGAGCCCGGCCTCCGCGATCCTGGCGAGCAGCTCATCGGCCTTGTAGATCCGTATATGGCCGCCCTCCACCTCGTGGTAGGCGTCGCTGAGCGTCCAGCAGATCTTCTCCGGGCCGTAGCGCGGCACGGTGACGGCGATCCGTCCGCCGGGCTTGAGCACCCGCACCATCTCGGCGAGTACGCCCTTGTCGTCGTGGATGTGCTCCATCACCTCGGAGATGATCACCACGTCGAAGGACTCGTCGGGGAAGGGCAGATGAAGGGCGTCGCCCCGCATGGCGAGGGCGCTCGCGCCCTCGGGGGCCTCCTTCGCCTCCTTCATGGCCGCGAACCACTTCGCGACCTCGCGTATCTCCTCGGCGTCGCGGTCGAGGGCCACGACCCGCGCGCCGCGCCGGTAGCACTCGAAGGCGTGCCGGCCCGCGCCGCAGCCGAGATCGAGGACACGGTCTCCCGCGGCGAGCGGGAAACGGGAGAAGTCGACGGTCAGCACGGGTTCCCGCTTTCGCAGTCGAGGGCTCTTCGATGGTGGGTCGCCGCCCCGGCCCGGCCGGGGTGACCGGCGGCGGGGGCGGCGGAATACGGGAAGAAGGCGTACGGGGAGAAGGCGTACGGGGCGGTCGGGAGGGTCAACGGGCCGCCCTGGAGATGGCCGCGCGGTAGAGCTCCACCGTCCCCTGCGCCGCCTTCGCCCAGGTGAACCGCTCCAGGACGCGCCGCCGGCCCGCCGCGCCGAGCCGGGCCCGCAGTTCGGCGTCGCCGAGCAGCCGGCCGAGCGCCGAGGCGAGCGCGTCCGCGTCTCCCGGCGGGACCGCGAGACAGCTCTCGCCGTCGGGCCCTGCCACCTCCGGGATCGCTCCGCCCGTGGTGGCGACCAGCGGGGTGCCGGTGGCCATGGCCTCGGCGGCGGGGAGCGAGAACCCCTCGTACAGCGAGGGCACACAGGCGATCTGCGCGCCGCGCACCAGATCGGCCAGTTCGGCGTCCGAGACGCCCTTGACGAATTCCACGGCGTCCTGGAGTCCGTACCGCTCGATGAGCCGGGCGACCGGGCCGTCCTCGGCGCGTTTGCCGACGACCACGAGATGGGCGGCCGGATGCTCGGCGCGGAGTTTGGCCAGCGCCTCCACCAGATGGACGAGCCCCTTCAGCGGCACATCGGCGCTGGAGGTGGTGATGATCCGGCCGGGCGTCTCGGGGACGGCGGGGTCCGGCGAGAAGAGGTCGGTGTCGGCGCCGATGTGCACCACATGGACGCGGTCGGGCCGGACGCCCAGATGCCGCACGATCTCCCGCTGGGAGGAGCCGGAGACGGTGAGCACGGACGGCAGCCGCCGGGCGACGCGCCCCTGCATCCGGGTGAAGCCGTACCAGCGGCGTACCGAGGCGCGGCGCTGCCAGCTGTCGGCGGCGTCGAGATCCAGCTGGCGGTCGACGGTGATGGGGTGGTGGACGGTGGTGACCAGGGGCGCGCCGAGACCGCCCAGCAGGCCGTAGCCGAGGGTCTGGTTGTCGTGGACGACGTCGAACTCTCCGCGCCGGGCGGCCAGATGGCGGCGGGCGCGCAGGGAGAAGGTGAGCGGCTCGGGAAAGCCGCCGGTCCACATCGTGGCGACTTCGAGCGCGTCGATCCAGTCGCGGTACTCGCCGCGCCCGGGGGTGCGGAACGGGTCCGGCTGACGGTAGAGGTCGAGGCTGGCCAGTTCGGTGAGGGGAACGCCCTCGTCGAGCACGGGGTAGGGCTGGGATCCGATCACCTCGACGCGGTGCCCGAGGCGGGCGAGTTCGCGGGAGAGATGGCGGACGTAGACGCCCTGGCCGCCGCAGAAGGGGTTGCCCTTGTAGGTGAGGAGCGCGATACGGAGCGGGGCGTCGCCGGAGGACAGGGCGTCACCGGAGGACGGACCGGGGCGCGGGCTCCCGGCACGGCCGGGGCGCGCTTGAGGGCCGGTTTCGATGGCCTCAGCGGTCACTCACGGCCCCCTTCTCAACTGCGTTTCGGCGGAGCGTAACCGCTCGCGCTAATCTAGAACAAGTTTCAGACTTGATCGCTCAACGAGCTTCGAATCTACCGGCAGGTAGCGCCCCCGTAAGGGCCGGAACAGGTGATTCGCACCACGGAGGGCGCGCTGTGACGCCATGCGGCCGTTCGCTGTCCGATACTCACCCGGTAGCCGCTCAGGACTCACACGGAACGGGATGATCCGCCTCGTGATGGAACGGGACATATGACAGCCGAAGCCAAGTCGCGGGGGCCCGCCTCGCTGCCGCTGACAGAGCGCCAGGAAGCGCGCCGCCGTCGCATTCTGCACGCCAGTGCGCAGCTGGCGAGCCGGGGCGGCTTCGACGCGGTGCAGATGCGCGAGGTGGCGGAGGACTCCGGTGTCGCGCTCGGGACCCTGTACCGGTATTTCCCCTCCAAGATCCATCTGCTGGTCGCCACCATGCAGGACCAGCTCCAGCATCTGCACACCACCTTGCGCAAGCGCCCGCCGGGCGGGGAGAGCGCGGCCGAGCGGGTGGCCGAGACGCTGATGCGGGCGTTCCGGGCGCTTCAGCGGGAGCCGCATCTCGCGGATGCGATGGTGCGGGCGCTGACGTTCGCGGACCGCAGTGTGAGCCCGGAGGTGGACACGGTCTCCCGGCAGACGACGGCGATCATCCTGGACGCGATGGGGCTCGAACATCCCACGGCCGAGCAGCTGTCGGCGGTGCGGGTGATCGAGCACACCTGGCATTCGGCGCTGATCACCTGGCTGTCGGGGCGGGCCTCGATCGCCCAGGTGAAGATCGATATCGAGACGGTGTGCCGGCTGATCGACATGACGCAGACGGGGGCGGGGGCAGGGCAGGGGCGGGGGTGAGCGGGCGGCGCTGAACCGGCCCGCCCGCCCCGGGGCGGATCGGCACCGACCCGGTGATACCCGGGGCGGCCGACGCCGATCCCATGCCGCCTGGGCCTCATCGACGGCGACCCGGTCGCCTCTCCGCGCCGCGAGTCCGCGAGCCGGCCCCGGGGCGAGCGGAACCCCGGGCCCGGCCGGACGGCAGGCCGGACAGGCTCAGCCCCCCGGCGGGAAGACCGCCTTCCCGCTCCCCGCCAGCGTGATGACGATAGCCTCCACCGGGCAGGTCTCCGCCGCTTCGAGCACCGTCTCGCTCGCGTCCGTCTCCCCTTCCTTGGGATGCGACTGCCGAGCCGAGTCCAGCGCGAAGCCGTCCGGCGCGACGCCGACGCACATCCCGGAGCCGATGCAGATTTCCCGGTCGACCTCGACGTGCCAGCGATCACCCATCAGTTGTCTCCGTTGTCTCCGTATCCCGCGGGCAGATGGATCGTTTTGTGTTCGAGGCATTCACCGTAGCCCTCGGGCCCCATTTCCCGCCCCAGTCCGGAGTTCTTGTATCCGCCGAACGGGCCAAGCATGTCCAGACTGAAGGTGTTGATGTTGTATGTACCGGTTCTGATCCGCCGCGCGAAATCGATCCCGCGCTCCACATCGGCCGTCCACACACTGCCGCTGAGCCCGTACTCCGAGTCGTTGGCGATCTTCGCCGCCTCGTCCTCGTCCCCGTACGGCAGCAGACAGATCACCGGCCCGAAGATCTCCTCGCGCGCGATGCGCATCCCGCTGTCTACGTCGCCGAAGAGCGTCGGCTCGACGTACCAGCCCCGGTCCAGACCGGCCGGGCGCCCACCGCCAGTGAGGATCTTCGCGCCCTCCTCCTGGCCGATGGCGATGTAGTCGAGGGAGCGCTGCCGCTGGCGGCTGGTGACCAGCGGGCCGACCTGGGTGGCCGGGTCCAGCGGATCGCCGACCGTCAGGGCCGCGGCGGCGGCCGTCAGCGCCTCGGCGATCTCGTCGTAACGGCTCCGCGGCGCCAGCACCCGGGTCTGCGCCACACACGCCTGCCCGTTGTTCATCCAGGCCACGGGCACGATCCCGGCCAGCGACGACTCCAGGTCCGCGTCGGGCAGGATCACGGCGGCCGACTTGCCGCCCAGCTCCAGGGTGACGCGGGTGAGATTGCGGGAGGCGACCTCCATCACCCGTCTGCCCGCCGGGACCGAGCCGGTGAAGGAGACCTTGTCGACTCCGGGGTGCCCGACGAGATACTCGCTGACCTCGCGGTCGGCCGGAAGGATGGAGAGCACCCCCTCCGGCAGCCCAGCCTCCTGCGCCATCTCGGCGAGGATGTAGGAGTCGAGCGGCGCCTCGGGCGACGGTTTGAGGATCGCCGTGCACCCGGCGAGCAGCGCGGGGGCGAGCTTGGACGCCGCGGTGAACTGCGGCACGTTCCACGGCATGACGGCCGCGACGACGCCGACCGGCTCCCGCCGCACCAGGATGGGGCCGATGGCTCCGGCGCGGTGCTCCTCGTAGGTGAAGTCGCGCGCGATCCCGATGTAGGTGTCCCAGACCATCATCGCGCCGAGCGCCTGGCCCAATACGCTCCAGGAGTACGGGGAGCCGTTCTGCGAGCTGATCGAGCGGGCTATCTCCTCGTGCCGTACGGCGATGGCGTCCTTGATCCCGCTGATCACGGCTATCCGCTCCGCCAGCGGCATACGCGGCCAGGGCCCCTCGTCGAAGGCCCTGCGGGCGACGGCGACGGCGCGGTCCACATCGGCCCGGGAGGCGTGCGGGACCCGGCCGATGACCTGCTCGGTGTGGGGCGAGACGACCTCGATGGTCCCGGTGCCGAGCGGGTCGGTCAACTCCCCGCCGATAAAGAGTTCTCGGTGTTCGACAAGCTCGGTCATGACTGCTGCCTCCTGCCGCCCAGGGCCATTTCTGACACTGTTTCAGAACTGATACCAGTTCTAGTTATAGTGGGCAATGCTGTTGCCATAGCGCGTACTTCCGCCGGGGCGGCGGGGAGACGGCCGGGAGAGGCGGGCTCATGACGCAGGTGACCGATCACGGCGGGGGCGTCTGGTCCATCAAGGTCCCCATCCCCGCGAATCCGCTCGGCCATACCCTGGTCCACCTCCTCGACACCGCCCGCGGCCCGGTCCTCATCGACACGGGCTGGGACGACCCGGCCTCCTGGGAGGCCCTCACCGCCGGCCTGGCCTCCCTCGGCGTCCCGGTCGCGGACGTCCACGGCGTGGTCATCACCCATTACCACCCCGACCACCATGGACTCTCCGGGCGGGTACGGGAAGCCTCCGGCGCGTGGATCGCGATGCATCCCGCGGACATCGAGCTCGTACGCCGCACCCGGACGGTCGAGTCCTCGCACTGGCTCGGCTTCCTCACCGAGCAGCTCACCCGCTCCGGAGCGCCCGAGGAGCACACCGCCCCGCTGCGGGACGCCCTGACCGCCGATGTCGAGCGGGTGATCCCCGGGCTGCGGGCGGCGCTGCCCGACCGTGAGATAGCCCCCGGGGAGCTGCTCGACCTCCCCGGGCGGCGGCTGCGCGCGATCTGGACCCCGGGGCACACCCCGGGCCATGTCTGCCTCCATCTGGAAGAGGAGCATCCCGCGCTGCTGCCGGGCCGGGGCCGGCTCTTCTCCGGAGACCATCTGCTGCCCGGGATAAGCCCGCACATCGGGCTGTACGAGGACCCGGACGACCCCGTCCCGGCCGATCCGCTCGGCGACTACCTCGGCTCGCTGGAACGCGTCGGCGGGCTGTCGGTCTCCGAGGTGCTGCCCGCGCACCAGCACCCCTTCACCGGTGCGGCGAAGCGGGCGCGGGAGCTGCTCGACCACCACCGCCGGCGGCTCGCCGAGGTGCTGGCGCTGCTGGCGGAGCCGATGACGCCGTGGGGGATCGCGGAGCGGATGGAGTGGAACCGGCCGTGGGCGCTGATTCCGCGCAGCTCGCGGAATATCGCGGTGTCGGAGGCGGAGGCCCATCTGCGGAGGCTGGTGACGACGGGGCGGGCGCGGACGCTGCCGGGATCACCGACGCGGTACGCGGCGGTATGAGCCCCGGGGCCCAAGGCCCCTCCCGGCCGGCGGCGGGCCGGGGAGGCTGGTCGCCGCCGTCAGCCATCAGCCATCAGCAGGGGCGGGCGACCCCGTCACGGCCGCGAACGCCGAGCGGAGCCCCGCCCGGCCGCCCGGGGAGAGATCGCCCCCGGGTACCGGCCGTACGGCCGGTAGAGTAGGCAGGTCGTCATCACGCCCGTACGGGGGGAAGCCGGTGCGAATCCGGCACTGACCCGCAGCCGTGAGCCGTCCGCCGGTCCATCGGCGGCGGCGAGTCGGAATGCCCCGTACGCGATCGTGAACGGCTCGTGCCACCGGCGGCCCGCCGGTGACCGGCACCGTCGAGGAATACGGAGCCTGAGCCCTGGTGCCCCACTGCGCCCGTGCCCGGCTTCCACAGGAGGCCCGCCCACTCATGACCACCGTCCGCCGCAGCGTCGCCGCGCTCGCCGTATCCGCCGTCCTCGGCACGACCGTCGTCATGGCCGTCGCGCCCGCCGCGCTCGCCGCGACCACGCCCAGCCCGTCCGCCGTGCTCCCGGCCGGTCTGTACGGCGCCGGCGACCCGACGTACGACGGAGTCTGGCGGCAGTCCCTCGCGCTGCTCGCGCAGGACACGGCCGGGGTGCAGCCCGCCGCGAAGGCCGTGGGGTGGCTCGCCGGACAGCAGTGCGAGAACGGCGCGTTCCCCTCGTACCGTACGGACGAGGGCGCGAAGTGCGACCCGAAGCTGCCGCTGGACTCCAACGCCACGGCGGCTGCGGTGCAGGCGCTCGCCGCGCTCGGCGGGCGGGACGCGGCCGTCGAGAAGGCCGTGCGCTGGCTGAAGTCCACGCAGAACGCGGACGGCGGCTGGGGCTACAACCCCGGCGGGGCCAGCGACGCCAACTCCACGTCCATCGTGATCGGCGCGCTGGCGGCGGCGGGCGAGAAGCCGGCCGAGGCGACATCGGACGACGGGAAGTCGCCGTACGACGCGCTGCTGACGTTCGCCAAGCCGTGCGGCGGCAAGGACGGCGGCGCCTTCGTCTTCCAGCCGAAGCAGCCCGGGATCGTGGCCGACTCCACGGCGGCGGCCGTGGTCGCCGCCCACGGTCAGGGCCTCGTGGTGAAGGCGGGCCCGAAGGACGCAATGGACGCTGAGGACGCCGACTGCGCGACCGCGAAGACCATCGAGGGCGCGGCACACAACGGCGCGGCCTATCTGGCGACCGCGCTCAAGAAGACCGGGCATCTGATGACCGCGCCGATGCCGGGCGCCGAGGACCCCGCCGCCAAGCCGGACCCCGGCAACACCGCCGACGCCGTGGTTGCGCTCTCCGCGCAGGGCATGGGCGAGCAGGCGAAGGAGCCGCTGAAGTGGCTGGAGTCGAACTCCGCCGCCTGGGCGAAGGAGTCGGGACCGGCGGCGTACGCACAGCTGATACTCGCCGCGCACGCGGCGGGCGCCGACCCGAGGGACTTCGGGGGCGACGATCTGGTGGCGAAGCTCAACGCGACCGGCCCCGAGCCGGCGAAGGCGTCCGCCGGGCAGGAGAAGAAGTCGGAGTCGGAGTCGGACTCCAGCTCGGACAAGTGGTGGTATCTCGGGGCGTTCTTCGCGGCGAGCGCCGGAGTGGGCTTCCTCTTCAGCGGCCGTCGCAAGTCGCGGTCGTGATGCGCACCCCGAACCGCTCCCCGCTCGCCGCCGTGACGCGCACCCCTGCCCGCACCCCGCTGCTCGCGCTCGCCGTCGCGCTGGGGGCCGTGCTGCTGACGCTGCTCGGCGCGGCCCCGGCGCAGGCCGCGGGCTACCGCTACTGGTCGTTCTGGCAGGGCGACGGCACCCGCTGGGTGTACGCGACGGAGGGCCCGGCGACGGCCCGCCCGGAGGACGGCTCGGTGCAGGGCTTCCGCTTCTCGGTGAGCGAGGACAGCGCGGACTCGGCACGGCCGCGCCGGGCGCCGGACTTCACCGCGGTGTGCGGCACGACGCCCGCGAAGCCCGGCGAGAAGCGGATCGCCCTGGTCATCGACCCGGGCAGCCGAACCGACGCCCCGGCCGGGGAGAAGCCGCCGAAGGCCCGGACGGCCTGCGCGCGGGTGCCGTCCGCGGCGACGGCGGCGGACGCGCTGGCCACGGTGGCGAAGCCGCTGCGGTACAACGGCCAGGCGCTGCTCTGCGCGATATCGGGGTATCCGGCGTCGGGCTGCGGCGAACAGGTCTCGTCGGCCTCGGGCGCGGCCGAGCCGCGCGCGGAGGACGAGCCCGGGAAGGGCCCGTCGCTGGGCGCGATCGCGGGAGGGGCGGCGGTCGCCGCGCTCGCGGGGGCGGCCCTGTGGCAGTCGCGCCGCCGGCGCCGATGAGCACGATGGGCGCGATGGGTGCCCCCTTCCCGCCGCGCCGGAAGCCGTCCCCGGCAGCCGATCGCACGCACGGCGGGACCTCGGCGCGTCCGGCCACAGGGAACACCCCGGCGTCCGCGCCCGCACAGCACGAGAACACGGCGCACCCAGCCG
>NZ_VCLA01000072.1 GCF_009600885.1 Streptomyces jumonjinensis | reverse complement strand
GCCCGGCGGGCTCGTAGCCGCCCGCCAGGCCCTTCTTCGCATAGGCGGAGCCGGGCAGTTTGTCGCCGTAGGCGGCGCGGACCCGGTCGCGGTAGGCCCCGACCGTGGTCCCCTTCGCGCCGACCGCCCGTATCGCGTCCTTGTCCAGCGGCAGGACCTTCGTACCCCCGCTGACGTACCAGGCGTCCGTCTGCGGCTCGCGGAAGACGGTGCCTCCGGGCAGCTTGCGCTCGCCCAGCCGGGCGTAGCGGAACTCGTCGTCGCCGGTGGCGATGTTGACCACCTGCCAGTCCGCGCCCTGGCGGGCCGCCCACACCGACGCGATCTGGCCGTCGGACGAGACCGCCTTGGTGGCGAGGAACTCGGTACGGGCGATGGGCACGCCCGCCTTCCCCGCCACGAACTCCGGTGCGAGCGTGCGTACGGGCACGGTCGTCCCGGCGGCCCGGGGGGCCGCCGCCGAGCGGGCGACGGCGCCGTCCCGGGCGAAGAACCGGGAGAGGGTCTCCACCGTGGCCGGTGCGGTGGCCGCGTCACGCGCCGCAGCCAGATCCGCCGCCGAGTGGTCCGCGCCGGAGGCCCCCGGGGCGGCGGCGGCGATTCCCGCGCCGGCCGTTCCGAGCGCGAGGCAGGCGGCCAGGCAGACTCCCGCGATTCCTGAGGTCCGCTTCATCGCGCTCACGCCCCGATCCGGTAGAGCGAGTGGGTCCAGGAGAAGGAGTTGTTGTTCACGTACCAGGCGTGGGAACCCCAGTTGTAGCGGTCGCTGGTCTGCCAGGGGTCACCCCAGTAGACCCAGCTGTCAGCCGTGTCGTAGCCGTAGATCACATGCATGTGCCCGCCGCCGCTGGACCACTGGATACGGGTCTCGATCGGCCGGTTCGCATCGATTTCGGTCTGTACGGCCGGGTAGCGCAGCCAGTTGTTGATGTACGAGCCGGGGTTGATCCCGGCCCAGCGCAGCCCGGTCTGCACATTGCCGAGCGTGGCCTGGTTGTTGGGGCACTCGGTGCCCTGCTGGCGGTTGAAGGCGGCGTTGCAGAACTGGTTCTGCGAGTAGGTGCGGCCGTAGTAGGCGGCGATGGTGTTGCCGCCGGCGGCCCAGCACCAATTGGTCTTCAGCTGCGCTTGCATCGTGAGGTCGAGGCGCTTCCAGGCCAGGGCGGACTGGGTGTCGCCGGATCCGGCCGCCCGGGCGTCGCCGGTCCGGACGGCCTGATCGGCTGCCGGGGCGGCCGTGGCCGGGGAGAGGGGAAGGGTGAGAAGTGCCGCGAGGACGGCCGCCGTCGAGGCGAGCCGTCTCCAGGTAGAGCGCATCGCGTTCCTCCCTGAGGGATGGTGGGGGTGGAGGAGCGCGTCCGGACGCTGCGGTTTGAGCATCGATCCTTGTCCGGAACAGGTCAACACGCTTCAATGCGGGGAATACGGAGCTGTGAACACGGCGGCCGGAATGTGAATGCGCCCGCCCGTACCACCTGGACGGGCACCGCCGTCCGTCCGCCGGGGCGGTCTCGGCCGTGAACGTTCACTGAATCCCCGTGCCGGTTCCACGGGCCGTACCGCCCCCTGATCCGCTGGAGGAGTCCCATGGGCCACACCGAGGCCGATCTGGCGCAGGTGCTGCACACCGGCCCGTTCCATCTGGCGCTGCGCGCGGCGCTCTCGGTGCGCGGGCTGCCGCTCCAGCGGGTCCAGCACCATCTCGCCCACCGGGGCATCAAGGTCGGCGTCACCAGCCTCAGCTACTGGCAGCAGGGCGCTCGCAGACCCCAGCGCCCGGAGTCACTGCGGGCGGTGCGCGCGCTGGAGGAGGTGCTCGAACTCCCCGGTCACTCCCTGACCAGGCTGCTCGGCGTCGGCGAGGGCGGCGGGCGCGCGGAGGTCGAGCGCCCCCCGGCGCGCTCCTACCGCTCGCTGATGGAGGTCTCCACAGCGGTGGAGACACTGCTCGCGGAGCTGGAGTGCCCGCTGGACGGGGGGCTGCACACGGTGGGCCACCATGAGCGGGTACGCATCGGTCCCGGCCGGGAGCTGCTCGGGCGCGACTCCCGGCATGTGGTGCGCGCCCACCGCGACGGGATCGACCGCTATCTCGCGATCCACCACGGGGACCGTGGCTGCGACCCCTCCCGGGTGCGGGTGAGCGCGCTGGAGAACTGCCGTACGGGGCGGGTGCGGCGGCACCATGAGTCGGGGGTGGTGATCGCGGAGCTGCTCTTCGACGCCCGGCTGCGCGCGGGGGACACCTATTTCTTCGGCTACGGCATCGAGGACGGCACCGCCGGGCCGAGCACCGAGTATGTCCGGGGCTTCACCTACGCGGGCGGGCAGTACGTCCTCCAGGTGCGCTTCGACGAGGGCGCGCTGCCGGTGCGGTGCCGACGGTTCGCCCAGGCCACGACGGGTGCGCCACGCGGAGCCCGGACCGATCTGACGCTCAGCGGCAGACACCGTACGGTCCATCTGGTCGAACAGGGGGTACGGCCCGGGATCCTCGGGATCGACTGGGACTGGGACTGAGCGGCCGGGCTCCCCGGAGCTGAACGGGGCGATGTGGGTGCGGGTGCGGGGCCGGTGTGGTGGCCGGTGTGGGGTCCGGGATGGTGGCCGGTGCGGGGTCCGGGATGGTGGCCGGTGTGGGGTCCGGGACGGCGGACGGACTCCGGCCCGGACCGGCGGGGGCGGCGGCGGACCGAGGCGGGACGGTCGCAGGACGGTGCTACGCGTCCGGGCCCGCGACCAGCTTGCCGCCCTCCGCCTTGATCTGGACCTCCGGCAGCGGCACGGTCGCCGGGCCCACGAGCGCCTTGCCGGTGGTGACGTCGAACCGGCTGCCGTGGCAGGGGCAGTTGCCCTCGTTGCCCACGATCTTGTCGAGGACGCAGCCCGCGTGGGTGCACTGGGCGCTGAACGCCTTGTACTCCCCCTCGGCCGGGCAGCTCACGATGAGACGCTCCTCGCGGTAGAGCTTCGCACCGCCGACCGGTATGGCGTCGGCCGCACCCAGGTGCACGGGCTCGGTCGGGGTGGGGATCGCCGCACGGCCGAGCTTCGAATCGGTGGAGCAGGCGGCGACCCCGAGACCGGCGGCCCCGGCGAGGGCGGCGCCTTTCAGCACGGTGCGGCGGGCGGCTGGGGTGGGGCCGGACATGAGAACTCCACTGGTCGGGCGTTGATCGGGTGCCGATCGGATCCCTGACGATCGGTGGCGGTCAGGGGCCGATCGGGGACGGTCGGGCGCGGTCGGCGACGGCGGAGAGCGCGGCTTGGCTGCGGCGATCGGACCGGGGGCGACAGACCCGACAATACCGACGGGTGGCCGCCGCCCCGATGGCGGGCTCCCTCTCCCGCCGAACCCTCATGGGCTAGGTTCTGGGCCGTGATCGTCGTCGCCGGAGAATCCTTGATCGACCTGGTCCCCCAGGGGACCGGCACACCCCTGCCACCGCTGCTGCCGCGCCTCGGCGGCGGCCCGTACAACACCGCGGTGGCGCTCGGCCGGCTCGGGACCCGGACGGGCTTCTGCTCCCGGGTGTCCACGGACGGCTTCGGCATGGCGCTGCTCGCCGGGCTGCGGTCGGCGGGCGTCGACGTCTCCCTGGTGGAGCGCGGCCCCGAGCCGACGACGCTGGCGGTCGCCGCCATCGGCGCGGACGGCTCGGCGGGCTATGGCTTCTACGCCGAGGGCAGCGCGGACCGGCTCTTCCAACTGCCGCCGCCGCTGCCGGACGCGGTGCGGGCGGTGGCGTTCGGCACCTGCTCGCTGGTGCTGGAGCCGGGCGCGAGCGCCTATGAGGCGCTGCTGCGGCGGGAGTCCGGGCGCGGGCTGTTCACCCTGCTCGACCCCAACATCAGACCGGGGCTGATCCCGGACGCCGCCGCCTATCGCGAGCGGTTCAGGGGGTGGCTGCCGGATGTCTCCCTGCTGAAGCTGTCGGCCGACGACGCCCGCTGGCTGGGCGGGACGCCAAGCGGTCCCGGGGGCCCCGCGGCCGTGGTGCTCACCCGGGGCGCGGCGGGGATGACGGTACGGACCCGGGGCGGGCTGGAGGTCTCGGTCCCGGCCGCCCCGGTGACGGTCGCGGACACCATCGGCGCGGGTGACACGGTGAACGCGGCGCTGCTGCACGGGCTGGCTGCCCGTGACGCGCTGTCGGCGGAGGCGCTGGCGGCGCTGGACCGTGCGGCCTGGGAGGAGATCCTCGCCTTCGCCGCGCGGGCCGCGGCGATCACCTGCTCCCGGCCGGGGGCTGAGTCGCCCTTCGCCCACGAACTCGACGGCTGAGCCCGCTCCCCCGCGAATGGGACGGCCGGGCCCCGCCGGGCGGTGTGCCGCGGGCCGGTCGGCCGGGCGGCGTAGGCCCCCGGCCGCGCGGTGTGCCGCGAGGCCGGTTGGTGTGCCGGGCGGCCGGGCGGTAGAGGCCCCGGCCGGTCCGCGCGCTCCCCCGGGTGGTGTCCGGGAGAGCGCGGAGCCCCGCTCAGGAGGTCTTGCGGACCCTGGCCGTCGCCGTCTTCCGGGCGGTGCCCTTCGCGGCCACGGTCTTCTTCGCCGCCGCCGTCTTGGCGGCGACGGCCTTGGTCGTACCGACCTTCTTGGCGTTGACCTTCTTGGCCGCGGCGGGTTCCGTGGCGTCGGTCTTCGTCCGGGCCGTCTTCCTGGCCGCGGGCCTCTTCGCGGCGGTCTTCCGGCCGGCCGGGCCCGACCCCGAGCCCACCGCGTCGCTGATCCGCTCGGGGTCCAGAATGTCCCGCAGGAACTTTCCGGTGTGGCTCACCGAAACCCCCGCGACCTGCTCCGGAGTGCCCTCCGCGATCACCAGGCCACCGCCGTTGCCGCCTTCCGGCCCCATGTCCACGACCCAGTCGGCGGTCTTGACCACATCGAGGTTGTGCTCGATGACGATGACCGTGTTGCCCTTGTCGACCAGCCCGGAGAGCACCGTGATCAGCTTGCTGATGTCCTCGAAGTGCAGACCGGTGGTCGGCTCGTCCAGGACGTATACGGTGCGGCCGGTGGAGCGCTTCTGAAGCTCCGAGGCCAGCTTCACCCGCTGTGCCTCACCGCCCGAGAGCGTCGGCGCGGACTGGCCGAGACGCACATAGCCGAGGCCGACCTCGTGGAGCGTCTTGAGATGGCGGGCGATCGTCGGGACGGCCTCGAAGAAGTCCAGGGCCTCCTCGATCGGCATGTCCAGCACCTCGGCGATGGACTTGCCCTTGTAATGGACCTCCAGGGTCTCCCGGTTGTAGCGCGCGCCGTGACAGACCTCGCACGGGACGTACACATCCGGCAGGAAGTTCATCTCGATCTTGATGGTGCCGTCGCCGGAGCAGTTCTCGCAGCGACCGCCCTTGACGTTGAAGGAGAACCGGCCGGGAAGGTAGCCCCTGACCTTGGCCTCCATCGTCTCCGCGAAGAGCTTGCGGACATGGTCGAAGACGCCGGTGTAGGTCGCCGGGTTGGAGCGCGGTGTGCGGCCGATGGGCGACTGGTCGACATGGACGACCTTGTCGACCAGATCGTCCCCGTCGACCCGCGTGTGGCGGCCGGGCACCGACTTCGCGCCGTTGAGCTCACGGGCGAGATGGGTGTAGAGGATGTCGTTGACCAGCGTCGACTTACCGGAACCAGAGACTCCGGTGACGGCGGTCAGCACTCCGAGCGGGAAGGAGACGTCGATGTCCCGCAGATTGTTCTCCCGCGCGCCGTGGACCGTGAGCAGCCGCCCGGGATCCGACGGCCTGCGGATGTCGGGCGTCGGGATGGCCTTCTTCCCGGCGAGGTACTGCCCGGTCATGGACTCCTTGTTGGCGAGCAGCTCCTTCAAGGGACCGGAGTGCACGACCCTGCCGCCGTGCTCGCCCGCGCCGGGGCCGATGTCCACGACCCAGTCGGCGACCTTGATGGTGTCCTCGTCGTGCTCCACGACGATGAGGGTGTTGCCCATGTCCCGGAGGCGGACCAGGGTCTCGATCAGCCGGTGGTTGTCGCGCTGGTGCAGTCCGATGGACGGCTCGTCCAGGACGTAGAGCACTCCGACGAGACCGGAGCCGATCTGGGTGGCGAGCCGGATGCGCTGGGCCTCGCCGCCGGAGAGCGTGCCCGCCGCCCGGTTGAGCGAGAGATAGTCCAGACCGACGTCGACCAGGAACCTCAACCGCTCGTTGACCTCCTTGAGCACCCGCTCCGCGATCTTCTTGTCACGGGCGTTGAGCTTCAGCCGGCCGAGGAAGTCGGCGCACTCGCTGATCGACATGGCGGCGACCTCGGCGATGGACTTCTCCATCACCGTGACCGCGAGGACGATCGGCTTCAGCCGGGTGCCCTCGCAGGTGGGGCAGGGCACCTCGCGCATATAGCCCTCGAAGCGTTCCCTGCTGGAGTCGCTCTCCGCCTCCTGGTGCCGCCTCCGGACGAACTGCACAGCGCCTTCGAAGGCGGGCGTCGTATACGCGCGCTCCCGTCCGTACCGATTGCGGTAGCGGACCTCGACCTGGGTCTTGTGGCCGTACAGCAGGGCTTTTCTGGCCCGCTGGGGCAGTCCTCCCCAGGGCATCTCGGTGGAGAAGCCCAGCGCCTGGGCGAGCCCGCCGATCAGCCGCCCGAAGTACTCCTTGGTGTGGCCGTGGGACCAGGGGTGGATCGCCCCCTCGTCGAGGGACTTCTCCTCGTCGGGGACGATCAGCTCGGCGTCGACCTCCATGCGGGTGCCGATGCCGGTGCAGTCGGGGCAGGCGCCGAAGGGGGAGTTGAAGGAGAAGGAGCGGGGCTCCAGCTCCTCGAAGGAGAGGTCGTCGTACGGGCAGTACAGATGCTCCGAGTACATCCGCTCGCGCTCGGGGTCGTCCTCGGGGAGGTCCACGAAGTCGAGCACGACCATGCCGCCGGAGAGGCCGAGCGCGGTCTCCACCGAGTCGGTCAGCCGCCGCTTGGCGCCCTCCTTCACGGTGAGCCGGTCCACGACCACCTCGATGGTGTGCTTCTCCTGCTTCTTCAGCACGGGCGGCTCGGCGAGCTGGATGGTCTGCCCGTCCACCCGCGCCCGGCTGTATCCCTTGGTCTGGAGGTCGGCGAAGAGATCGACGAACTCGCCCTTGCGCTCGCGCACCAGCGGCGAGAGCACCTGGAAGCGGCTGCCCTCGGGCAGCTCCAGCACCTTGTCCACGATGGCCTGCGGCGACTGCCGGGAGATGGGGCGTCCGCACTCGGGGCAGTGCGGCTTGCCGATCCGGGCGAAGAGCAGCCGGAGGTAGTCGTACACCTCGGTGATGGTGCCGACCGTGGAGCGCGGATTGCGCGAGGTCGACTTCTGGTCGATCGAGACGGCCGGGGAGAGTCCTTCGATGAAGTCGACGTCCGGCTTGTCCATCTGCCCGAGGAACTGGCGGGCGTACGACGACAGGGATTCCACATAGCGGCGCTGGCCCTCGGCGAAGATCGTGTCGAAGGCGAGCGAGGACTTGCCCGACCCGGAGAGCCCCGTGAACACGATGAGGGAGTCACGGGGGAGGTCGAGCGAGACGTTCTTGAGATTGTGCTCGCGAGCGCCACGGACGATGAGACGGTCGGCCACGCCGGGTCCGCACCTTTCTTGAGAGGTCCTGAGAGGTCCTGAGGAATCTTGGGGGCTTGAGGGCTGGAGGCTTGGGGTGAGTGAGAGGGCTTGGGAGATGCGGGAGCTCCGGTCTCCTTCCCGGACCGTTTCGGACTGTTTCGGACTGTTCCAGCGGATGAGAGGGGCCGGATCGGCGGCGGCCGGACGGCGGAGGCGCCGGCCGGCGATGAGCGGCCCCGACATTCAAGGATGCCTCGCTCCAGGCTATAGCACGTACATTCGAATTACGGCGGCTGGAGACCACCTTCACCCGATCGGGTGGCGCGGCTATCGTCGGCCTCATGATCGATCCCCAGCGCGACCTGGCCTCTGTACGCGAAGCCACCGAGCGGCTGCTCACCGCGGTCGCCTCACTGGACAACGCCCGTCTCGCCGCTCCGTCACGGCTCCCGGGCTGGTCCCGGGGGCATGTGCTCGCCCATCTCTCCCGTAACGCCGACGCGCTCGTGAATGTTCTCGAAGGCCGCCCGATGTACGAGAGCGCCACGGCACGCGAGAAGGACATCGAGCGGGACTCGGGGCGGCAGCTCGACATCCAGCTCGCCGATCTGCACGACAGCGACGCCCTGCTGCGGGCCGTGGCCGGGCTCCCCGCCGACTGGAACCGCACGGTGGAGCTGCGCAACGGCGTCACGGACACGGCGGCCCGGCTCCCCTTCCGCAGACTGGTCGAGGTCGAGCTGCACCATGTCGACCTGGATGCGGGTTATGAGCTGACGGATCTGCCCGAGGAGTTCGTCCGGCGCGAGATCGGCTTTCTCACCGAGCGTTTCCGTCACCACCCGGATGTGCCGTCCATCGGCCTGATCGCCCCGGACGGCCGGACCTGGACCACCGGCGGCGGCGAGGGCGGTCCGCTGAGGGCCGAGGGCCCGGCCTGGGAGCTGATGGGCTGGCTCGCCGGGCGGCGGGACGGCGCCGCGCTCACGGTGTCGGGCGGCAAGCTGCCGACCCTGCCCCCGCTCTGAGCCGCTGCCGCTGCCGCTGCCGTGCACGGTCCAGGGCTCCGGCTCGCGCCGGTACGGACCGCCGGGCCCGGGTCTGCGGCCGGCAGGGGCCCGGGGCCCGCGCCGGCAGGGATCCGGGCCGCCCGCGACCCGTACGGGCCCCGGGTCCGTGCTCCCTCCCCGTGGCCCCGGGCCCCGCTATAGGCTGCTCCTATGACGTACAGCGGAGTGGTCAGGGCCGGGGGCCCCGCGGATGTGCACGAGCTGACGGATCTGATGATCTCCAAGGTCTCGGTCGGCCCGATGGACAACAACTCCTATCTGCTGCGCTGCCGGGCCACCGGCGAGCAACTGCTGATCGATGCGGCCAGCGAGCCCGGGACCCTGCTGCGGCTGATCGGCGAGGACTCGATCACCGCCGTCGTCACCACCCACCGCCACGCCGACCACTGGCAGGCGCTGGCCGAGGTGGTCGCCGCGACCGGGGCCCGCACCTGGGCGGGGGCGTACGACGCCGAGGGCATCCCCGTCCCGACCGACAGACCGCTCCAGGACGGGGACGTCGTCCGGGTCGGCCGGGTCGAGCTGACCGCCCGCCGTCTGGTGGGGCACACCCCGGGCTCGATCGCCCTGATCTTCGACGATCCGCACGGGCATCCCCATGTGTTCACGGGCGACTGTCTGTTCCCCGGCGGGGTGGGCAACACCCGCAAGGACCCCGAGGCCTTCGCCTCCCTCCTCCACGACGTGGAGACCAAACTGTTCGACGCGCTGCCGGACGAGACCTGGATCTACCCGGGCCACGGCAAGGACACCACGCTGGGCGCCGAGCGCCCGCATCTGCAGGAGTGGCGCGCCCGGGGCTGGTGACGCCCTGGCACGGTCCGTCACCGGGGCAGCGTCGCCGTCACCACCAGCCCGCCTCGTCCTCCACCACCAGCACCCGCATCCGGCACCCGCTGCCCTCTGTCGCGTTTCCGGTCCATGCGTCTGCCCGCGCTCCCGCCGGTGGCGTTTCGGGTCACTGGGGGGCGTTCCATGCCTCGCGCGCGACAGCCCGGCACTCATGGTGGCGGCCTTCGCGTTTCCTCTCCACCAGGGCCGGGTAGAGCGGGCATCGCGTTCACGGTGGCACGGAAACGGCGAAGAAACCGCTCACTGCGTTGCATCACTCCCTAACGGACGGAGTCCCGGCCCGGCAGGAGGAGAGAACCGATGCGCATACGTACGCGAACCGCCCTGGCGGCGCTGCCGCTGGTACTGGCGACAGCGCTGACGGGCTGCCGATCGGACGGTGATGACCACAAGGGGGTGGACTCGGTCACCGCTGGCGGTGCGGGCGGCACGAGCGGCACGAGCGGCGGCGGGAAGAGCGACCGGGCCGGGTCGAAGAGCGCCGAGCCGAGTACGAGCCCGCAGGAGGCGGCCCTGAGGTTCGTGCGGTGCATGCGCGAGAACGGTGTCCCCATGGAGGACCCGGTGGACGGGCGGCTGACGATCACCCAGAAGGCGGGCTCGGGCACCCGCGCGATGGACAAGGCGATGCGGGCCTGCCACCGGTATCAGCCGCAGGAGACCGACCCGGAGGGCACACCGGATCCGAAGACCGCGGAAGCGACGCGGAAGGGCGCGGGACGCGGTGCGCCGGAGAACCGGTGAGGGGCCGGACCGCGGCAGGGCCCACCGCCGAGGAGCACGCCGGCCGGGGAGAAAACCGAGCGGGGGCGGACGGCAGATGCCGTCCGCCCCCGCTGGGGACGCTCGTCAGGCTTCGACGCTGTCCTTGTCCTTCGAGTGGGGCTCGTCGGGGCCCTCGCCGCTCTCGACGGCCTCGGCCGCTTCCCGCTCGGCCTGCTTCTTGGAGGCGATGAGGCTGGTGATCGTGGTGATGATCAGCACGCCGCAGATGACCGCCAGCGAGAACGGGATCGAGATCTCGGGGACGTGCACCCCGCTCTCATGGAGTGCGTGCAGCACCAGCTTGACGCCGATGAAGCCGAGGATCACCGAGAGGCCGTAGCTGAGGTGGACCAGCTTCTTGAGCAGTCCGCCGATGAGGAAGTACAGCTGACGCAGACCCATCAGGGCGAAGGCGTTGGCCGTGAAGACGATGTACGGGTCCTGGGTCAGGCCGAAGATCGCCGGGATGGAGTCCAGGGCGAAGAGGACGTCCGTGGTGCCGATGGCGAGCATGACCACCATCAGCGGGGTCAGGATGCGCTTGCCGTTCCGCTGGATGAAGAGCTTGGTGCCGTGGTACTGGTCGGCGACGCCGAACTTCTTCTCGATGGACTTCAGGAGACGGTTCTCCTCGAAGTCGTCCTCGTCCTCATCGGAGCGCGCCTCCTGGATCAGCTTCCAGGCGGTGTAGATCAGGAACGCGCCGAAGATGTAGAAGACCCACGAGAAGTTCGAGATGATGGCCGCGCCCGCCGCGATGAAGATGGCGCGCAGCACCAGGGCGATCAGCACACCGATGAGCAGCACCCGCTGCTGGAGGTGTGAGGGCACCGAGAACTTCGCCATGATCAGAACGAAGACGAAGAGATTGTCGACACTGAGCGACTTCTCGGTGATGAAGCCTGCGAAGAACTCTCCGGACGCCTGGCTGCTGCCCCAGATGAACAGGCCGATTCCGAAGAGAGCTGCCAGCGCGATCCAGACGATGGTCCAGATTCCGGCTTCCTTTATCGACACGTCATGGGGCTTGCGCCCGATGAAGAAGTCGACTGCGATCAGGGCGGACAGACCGAGAATGGTCAGCACCCACAGGGTCAATGAAACGTCCACTGCGCCTCCGGCGTCGTACGGCTACTTGATCAGCGTCGCCGCTGCCGGAGGTCTCTTCCACCCGGGCGGTCCTAGCCGCACAGGCCGACGCCCCGGGACCCATGAGAGTCCGTACTGACGGGCACGTCGCAGCCGGGAATACTCCCCTCCGCTCAGTGGAGCGTACAGGAGCGACCAAGCGTAGGTAAAGAGCTTGGTAAAGAAATATTCAAATGCCCAGCTCAGAGGCGGCATATCGGTCGTACGCTCCGGGCGCTCAGCGGTGATTTCGCGCCTCAGCGGCCCTCGGACCGATGTGCGGCGGCCACCTGATCCAGCACCTGCCCCAGCACCGCGCTGCCCGGTGGCACGGCGAGCGGCTGATAGGTCCAGGCATGGTGCACCCAGGGATCGGCCAGATGGTCGTCCGGGACCGGGGTGATCCGCAGCAGTGAGCGCCACAGCGGGTCCAGCACCGGCCCGTAGGCGTCGGCGTCCTCCCGGTCGGCGACCATCATCAGATGGACGCCGGCCGCGGGGCCCTCATCGGCGAGATACCGCAGCTGGGTGACCGCGCGGTCGTCGAAGCCATGCGGGAAGTCATTGACGATCAGCAGCCGCTCGGCGGTGTCCAGACCGGGGGGCAGCGAGTCCACCGCGCCGGCGCGCAGCGCCATGGTGACCAGATCCACCCGCTGGGTGAGGTTCGCGAGCGTCTCCCGGACGCCCTGCGCGCCGGCGGCGGGCACGGCGGTGAGGACACCGGAGCGGAGCAGCGGGGCCAGCGAGGGGGCCGCCGTGCCCGCCGGGTCGATGACCTGGAGGACGAGGCGCCCGGGCGCGTGGACGGCCAGCAGCCGGGCCGCGTGGGTCACCGCGCAGTCCATGGCGAGCCGCCGCAGCTGCGCGGCGTCGAACGTCATCGCGGCCTCGGAGCCGGTGCGTCCGCTGTCCACCCACAGTCCGCGCTCCAGCGGCAGCCTGATGAGAAACGGAATCAGCAGCTCGGGAGCCTCGGGAAGCCGGAGATCCCCGAGGCGCAGCGCCATCGGGCCCTCCGAGGGCACACGGTAGGCGTGCCAGACGGGGTTGTCCCAGCGGGCGAGGGCGGGCGGCAGAGCGGGCTCGACGACATCGGACTCGGCGGTGAGCTGCCTCAGATCGCGGTCGAGCGCCTGACGGGCCCGGGCTATCAGCTCTTCGCGTTTGGCCCGGGCGGCCTCGCGGGCCCTCTCCCCGGCCCCGCCGATCCGGTTGCGCGGGTCGGCGAGGACCTGATCGAGCTCCCGGTCCAGCCGGGACTCGGCGAACTCGACGGCGCTGCGGTAGGCGGCGACGGTACGGGCCAGGTCCTCGAACATGCCCCAGATCTGGTTGTAGAGCCGCTCCTCCATGGACCAGCCGGTGGCGTCGCCCGCGACGGGCCGGGCCGGCTCTCCCCGCTCGGCCGGTGCGGGCGGAGGGGGCAGAGAGGGAGGAGGAGGA
>NZ_VCLA01000071.1 GCF_009600885.1 Streptomyces jumonjinensis | reverse complement strand
CATCAACATCGTGACACCAACGATCAGCCCCTAACTTCACGGCCTTGGTCAAAAGCCCCGGCCACGTCCTTGCGCGCGAGCAGGGCCTCCATGTCCAGCAGGACGGCGGCCACCACAGCCGGTCTCGTACGGGGGGCCGCGTCGAGCCGGGACTTCGCGTGGGCAATCACGCCGGGGTCGCGGTCGACATAGATGACGGACAGTCGTGGGGCACGAGGCGGTGGAGGTTCGGAGCGTGCGGTGGTTGATCAGCCGGAGGGTGGCGGGGCGGTAGAGGAGGGCGATGAAGTTGCGGCCGTCACCGCTGTTCGAGCGCGCCATGGTCACAGGGGCCATGTCGAGGGTGCTGGCCAGGGTGAGGAAGCGGCGTTCGTCCTGCTCGTCCCAGTGGGTGCACTCCTGGAGGGCGAGAACGTCCGGCTGGCGGGAGAGGATCTCGGTCTGGGCGCCGAGGCGGGCTTCGGAGCCGTTGTCGAGGCCGCCGAGGTAGAGGTTCCAGGTCACGGCGCGGATGGGTGTGGTCGTCATCGGCTGCTCGATTCCTTCGCGGCGGCGCTGTCTACGGGCGGAGTATCGGTCCGCGGTGCTCGTGGGGCTGAGCTGTGACGGCGGGAGCGGATCAGGTCCCGGATGCCGACGGCACCGGTGACGCCTATGGCGAGGGCGATTCCGGCGGGCCCGCTGCTGTAGAGCCCGTGGACCAGGACGATGGGGGCGAGGCGCCGGTGGACGATGTAGAGGTAGACGACTCCGGCGCCGACCAGGATCTGTGCCGTGGCGGAGATTCCCAGGTAGAGGTGGCCCAGTACGCGGACGGTGACTGGGAGGAGGACCCACTCCCAGGCCGGCCGGTCGGCGGCCCGCAGCAGGGTGATCACTGCGCCGGTCACCACGACCTCTTCCACGAACGCGGTCCACACGCAGCGGGTGATCAGGGTGAGCGGGTTGTCCACGCCGATGGCGGTGAGCTGGCTCTCTGCCGGGACCAGGCCGGGGAAGGCGAGGCGCAGGTAGTTCATCGCCACGGCGGCGGTGACGAACAGCAGGAGGACGAGCCCGTAGATGTGCCAGGTGGGAACGGCTGATCGGCCGGGGCGACCCGCGTTTGGCCTGACGCCCAGGCGGGCGAGGCCGATGTCCCGGTGCAACAGCACCTCCCGTACCAGCCAGACGAGGAGGAAGGCGGAGGGGAGCCGGTAGTCGGTCGCGGTGCCGTCAGTCTGGAGCCCGGTCATCCGGTCGGTCAGATCCGCTGCGGCAAGTGCGGCGGCGCCCAGCAGTTGGAGCGCCCGGCGGGAGGGCCAGTCCATTCGACTGCGGGTATCGATCAGGGCGAGGAGCCACAGTCCGGCGGCGATGGTGCATCCGGCGTGCACGGCCCGGGTGACGTCGACGGTCCACACGCCCGGGTCGGCGCCGAGCAGGCGGGCGAAGCGTAGTCCCGAACTCCATAAGGTGGGGCCGGCCGCACAGGCGATCAGGGCCACGACGGTCCGGTAGGCCCGGCGGGTGTCACCGCGGCCTCGGATGGCGTGGTCGAAAGTCGTCATCAAAAGATCCTCGGGTCGACAAGAAGGGTGGGCGTGGGGCGGCGGTGCCGATCGCAGGACGGCGAGCCGCGGACGCGGCGGCGGACGGTCAGATCCCGCCACAGGACTTCCGGGCCTCGCGCAGGAATGCCAGGCTCTCCGCCTCGGAGAGGGAGTTGCGCAGGGCGTCTTCTATGAGGCCGTGCAGCTTCCGGCTCTCCTGGCCGGTGGCGTACATCGCGCCGATACTCTCCTCGACGTGCAGGACCCGTGAGCCGAGACAGAGTTCGATGAGGGTGCCGCGCGGCGGGGGCACCGACTTCGCCATGGGAACGATCCGCAGGGTCGTACCGCTGTGCTCGATCATCGTGATCAGATGAGCCAGCTGCCCGGCCATGACCTCCCGGGCGTCGCAGGCCCTCATCAGGACTGATTCCTCCAGCAGGACGATCAGGTCCTTGTCGTGGTCGACGGGCAGCGCCCGGTCCGCTATTCCTGCGCTGCCAGGGGTGTTGGGCAGGGCGGAGTTCCGCCACCAGTGAGCGGCGTACTCCGGGCTGTGGACCAGGGCCGGGAGTCCCCAGGCGCTGTAGGTGACGATGCTGGTGGCCATGGACTCGCACGCCTTGAGACGCCCGATCCAGCCGCGTTCCTCATCGAAGGCGAGGCTCGCGGAGGCGGTGTTCCCCCGGGCCAGGGCGGCCAGCAGGTCGGCTTGCTCGCCGTCTGCCGGGAAGCCGTAGCGCCGCAGCAGGCGGGCGACATCCCGGCTGGCGGGCAGGAGCCGACCGGACTCTATACGGGCCACGACGGAGGTGCTGCACTTCAGCGCCTCGGCCGAGTGCCGGAGCAGCAGGTCCCGCTCTCGGCGCAGTGAACGCAGGTAGGTACCGACCACGAGCGCACCGGCCCGCTCCACCCGCGGCTCGCCCTCCGGCTTCCCGGACAGGGGTTCGACCAGCGCGAGCGTGGGGCGGTGAGGAGCGATGATCTCCCCGTCCGGCAGCAATTCGCCGGTGTCGTCGAAGCGGAAGACCCCGTTGCACAGCCTGGCCCATCCCTGTTCCGGGCAGTGGGCCACCAGCCGGGCCGCGTCCCGGTCGGGGTCCGCCGCAGCCGGGCACGGGGGCTCGTGCACGCATGCGATGGACACGGCGGCTGTCCGAGGAACTGCCTGCGTCCCACCATTCCGGACGCCGGGCCAGGTGGCCGGGTCAGGGGCGGTGTACTCGGAGCTGGGGGCGTTCACAGCCGGCCTTTCAGTAGAAGGGTGAGAAGCGATGGGCAAGCATGCAGAGCGGGGCACCCGGCTGCCCGCCTTCGCGCAGGTGGGCAGCCGGGGCGCTCACGTCAAGGGCCATGGCGTGAGCACGACTCGCCACCACGGCTTCCCCGGGGCCTTCCGTGCGGCTGGTCTGGCTACCGCGCGGCGAGGTGCTCCAGAGGCGTTGAGGCAAGTCCCCCTTGGGTGGCCGTCCCGTGCTGCGGAGCGGGGTGGACCGCTGCACGGGACGACCGGTCTAGAAGAGAAGAGGTGAGAACTGATGCAGGAGCCAGCCGACGACCACGATCGAGAAGGCGATTACACCGGCCGATTGCCACAGGCCCAGCTCGCTTCTGGCGTGATCGGTCCGCAGGGTCCGGACCGGGTGCCGGACAGCCCTGCGCACACGTGCTGCCCGACTTTCGCGCACCTCGTTGTCCACGGCCGTCATGACAACCGCCCGTCGTTCGCGACCTGGCCCATCGCCAGCAGGACCTGGGTCATCAGCACGGGCACCACGATCTCGTCTGGCCAAACCCCCGGAGCGGCCGGCAGCAGAGGGCGAGCCGGTTCGAGGCGCAGGAGCCCGTCCGGAAGGATCACCGCCCGGTCGCGGGGCCCGGTGTGGGGAGGTGGGGAGGGCGGGTTCACAGGTCATCTCCCACGTGGTCCAGAAGACCGAGGACGGTCAGGGCGAGAAGCCGGAGGTGTCCGATCCCGGCGTCCGTTGGGGGAGGCTGGGCTTGGAGGGTCTGAGCCCGCACGACTGCATCGGCCGAGCAGCGTGCCGCAAGGTTCGGCACCTGTACCCGCACCAGGAGGTGATCGAGCATGTCTCCGAGGCGTTCGGCCAGCACTTCACAGTCCTGCGGGCCGGAGTGCCAGCCGAGGACGTCTTCGAGGTCGTCGTAGACGGTGGTCTCAGCGGCATGAGCCAGACGTAATCCGACGAGGAGTCGACGCGCGGTCTCCGGTTCCGGGGAAAACGAACGCTCGACGATGTTGGAGTTGGAGGGTGTGAGAAGGAGGGACATCAGCGGCCTCCCGAGGGGAGCAGGGGAAGAGGGGGTGAGGGGGTACCCCGGATCCGGCGGCGGGCCTTTCGAGGGCGGGTGAGTATGCCCATGGCCGATCAGCAGCCGTACCCAGCGGGCTCATCCGTTCTGTAATCAGGTAACTACGGGATGCCGTGGGAGCGGTACGGTGTCGAGCGGGCCGAGCGGTATATCGGGTATACGGGCAGGTGCTTCCATGACCACGCGCACGCCGAACACGAAGCTCCGCGACGCGGTCGCCGAGTCCGGACTGACCTACGCGGCTGTGGCCAGAGAAGTGAGATCGGTGGCCGCCGAGTGCGGTGTCACACTGCGGACCAACAAGTCCACCGTCGAGCACTGGATCTCCGGGGTCACACCCGCCGGCGAAACCGTGCGGTTCCTCGCCGTCGCTCTGTCCCGCCGTGTCGGACGACTGCTCACTCCTGCGGACCTTGGCCTGGCCGTACGACAGACGGACGATGAGAGCATGGGACTGTCCCTCGCCGCGGACCCGATGGAAGCCCTGATGCCCATGTGGAAGTACGAGCTGGACCGGCGCCGCTTCCTGACGACGTCCGCGTACTCCGTGGCCGCCGCCGCACTCCCGCTCTCCCACGTACGGGAGATCGCGGGTCGTTCTGCCGCAGCCCAGTCCGGCCGGGTGGTCGGTATGGCCGAAGTCGAGGCTGTCCGGGACATGGTGAGGGTCTTCTCCGAGATGGACGAGCGTCACGGTGGAGCCCACGGCCGCAGCGCCTTGGTCCAGTACCTCAGCGACGATGTCGCCGCGCTGGTCCGGGGCCGATTCCGTACCGACGACGTCCGACGCCAGATGCTGTCTGCCGCCAGCCGGGGAGTACACCTGCTCGGCTGGAAGAGCTACGACGCCGGGCAGCAGGGGCTCGCCCAGCGGTACTACCTCCAGTCCTACTCCCTTGCCGCCGAGTCCGGGATTGCCGGCCACGACGGGTTCGTGATGCGGACGATGGCTATGCAGGGCCTCAAACTCCACCGGCCCGAGCACTGCCAGGCCCTCGCCGAGACTGGGCTGAACCGGGCCAAGGGCAAGGTCGACGTCCAGACGGAGGCCCTGTTCCGAGTCGTCCACGCGCACACCCTTGCCAAGTCCGACCAGCGGCGGGCCGCCCTCGCCGAAGCCGAACGGGCACGCGCCCTGCTGGTCTCCGACTGCGGCGACGAAGTTCCGTTCTGGGCGCTGGCCTGGGGCCCGCCCGCAGCGTCGGTGTACTCGCGGACTGCCAAGGTCCACGAGGCGCTGGGCGACCACCTGGCCGCGTCCGAGCAGTACGAACGAGCCGCCAGGGCCCGGCCCTCCGGCACCTACGCGCGGATCGTCGCACTCGACCTGGTCGCCGGCGCCGAGATGCAGCTCAAGCGCGGCGGCATCGAGCAGGCGTGCGCCACCTGGAATCGCGCCATGGACCACATGGACGGCGTCCAGTCCGTACGGACCCGCAAAGCCATCACCAGCATGCGACGCGACCTCGCCCGATTCCACGCCCGAGGCGTACGCTGCGCCGCCGAACTCGACGAACGTGCGGTCGACTTCCTGACTCACCGCAGCTGAGGCACCCTGGGCGCGAAACTCCGCCTCCTGCGCGGCCGTCACTGATCTGCTGTGACGGAGAGAACGCACCAGGTGCCAGCACCGTCAGTCGTGGTGCCCCAGGCATCGGCGAGCCCGGCCACCAAGAGAAGTCCACGACTGTCTTCCCGCAGATCGGTCGCGGCGACAGCCGCAACGCCCCACGAGCAGAATGATTGTCCCTGCCTGTCTCCATTGCCGATCTCCATGTAGATACGGTCACCCAGCGGCCACAGACAGACGCCGAACCCGCTGTTCGAGTCGGGGCCGTGCTGCAGTGTGTTGGTGACCAGTTCGGTGACCACGACTTCCGCTGCCTCGACCAATCGCCTGTCGAGGTCCCGCAGGTGCAGATAACCCCGTACCCTCCGTCGAATCTCGCCTGGCAGCCGTCTGTCCCGTTCGGTCATCGGCGCCCCGGGATCGGCAGTTCGGGCCGCGTCCATCGTCAACCCGGACACCCCCTTCAACAGGCCGAGGGGAGCATCGACGCGCCGCGCTGACAGCTCTCTCAGCGACGAGCCAGGAAACATCGAAACCTCCAGGCGATTCGGATCGAAGAAGGCCGCCCCGCCGCATGCTCGGTGCCGACGAGGTCCAGCGCCGGCAGAAGGCGAGGCGAAGCCATCGTGGAACTCCCCATCGAGCAGGGGGTATGGCGTGCCGGGGCCACTCCGTGAACCCGGATCGGTCTCGCCCCTCCCGCGTGACGAACCAGTCGTCGGGGTGATGCAGTTGGGGACTGCGTTACGTTGAGCGAACCGTGAATCACTGCTCGTGGGTACCTCGGTGGGTGCGTGGGCCCGGGTAACGCTGGTAAAGATCGTTTCGTCGACAGGGGGACGCTGTGGCGCGCGAACGCAATGTGCAGCTGGAGGCCGTCATCCGCGAGCTGGCCTGGCCGCAGGAGCGTCTGGCCTCGCATTTCCGGCGTGTGGCGGCTGAGAACCATGCCGCCGAACTGCTCACCGTGACCCGCTCCCACATCAACCAGTGGGTCAGGGGCAGCAAGCCCGGCGGACGGGCGCCGACTATCTTGTGCGAGACCCTCTCCCGAGGGCTTCAACGCGTCGTCACTCCTTCCGAGATCGGGCTCTCCGCGGACACTGAGGCCGTGCTCTCCGCTCCTGCGTGGGAGGCCGACACGCTGACCGCTCTCACCGAGCTTGGAGGAAATGATTTGGACATCGGACGCAGACACGTCCTGGCGGGCACGGTCTACTCGGCAGCAGGGTCGGCTCTTCCTGTCGGCGACTGGTGGGACGACACCTTGGCGCGTGCTCGCAGTAGATCCTCGACGAATCGTGCCGCCATCACGGACGAGGATGTGGACAGCGTCCGAGAGATGGCGGCGTTCTTCTCCCGCCGAGATCAGCGCCGGGGAGGTCGCGCCGGGCGAACCGCACTCATCGGCTACCTGCGTGTCGACGTGGCCGAATACCTCGCCGGACAGTTCTCCTCCGAGAAAGTGAGGCAGGACCTCACCTCGGTGGCGGCGGAGCTGGTCTACCTCGCCGGCTGGACCGCGTTCGACGCCTGCGAGCACGGAGTGGCCCAGCGGTACTTCACCGTGGCCACGCGGATGGCGGCGGAAGCCGACGACGCCCCCCTGGCGGGACACATTCTCCGCGCCATGGCCCACCAAGCCGTCGACCTGGGGCACCCAAAGCGAGCCGTCGACCTGGCCTCAGCGTCCGTCGACCGTCGCCGGTACACCCTGGCCAGTCCCCGCGAGCGGGCCCTCCTGGGCGTGGTCCATGCCCGCGCCCTCGCAGCGGCAGGGCAGAAACAAGACGCCCTAGCCGCCCTCCGGCGGGCGGAGAACGACCTCGGCAGCGCCGACGGAACGACCGAACCGAACCGGGTCTTCTTCTTCGGCGAGGCCAGCCTCGCCCACGAGACAGCACGGACCTTGGTCGACCTCGGAGACCTCAAGGCCGCGGAACGAGAGTTCACCCGCAGTGTCCGCACCCGCCGCTCCCAGTTCGCCCGGACCCACGCGGTCACCCTGGGCTTCCTCGGCGATGTGCAGGTCAGGCAGGGGCAGATGGAGGCTGCCGTCGCCACCTGGAATCAGGCGCTGGACACCATGGAAGGCGTTCAGTCGGGCCGGACGAGGGAGAGCGTGGTCACGATGCGCCGCGCCCTGTCTCCGGTACGAGGGCGAGGCGGCAGCGCCGCAGCAGAACTCGACGAGCGTGCCCGCGCGGTCCTCAGCCGCATAGGCTGATCACTCTATGACATCGTCCATCCGCAGCGGTGATCGTCAGACGGTCCACGCTCCGGGGCTGGAGGGGAGAAGCCCATGTCCGAGGTCTATGAGGTGCAGGTCGTCGGGACGGTCATCGGTGGCCATGCCACCCCAGCCGACGACTACCAGGGTGGAGTCGAGTCGATCATCCGTCTCAATCCTTCGTACCCCGTGGAAACGGTCATGGGGCTGGAGGAGTTCTCGCACCTTGAGGTGACCTGGCGCTTCCACCTGGCGTCGCCGGCCGACGTTGCCCTCCACGCACGGAGCCCCCGCAACGACCCGCGCTGGCCCCCGAGCGGTACCTTCGCCCACAGAAACCACAGACGCCCGAACCAGATCGCGGTGTCCCACCCCCGACTCCTCAAAGTCGACGGCCTGGACCTCCACGTCACCGACCTCGACGCAGTCGACGGAACACCGGTCCTCGACCTGGCCCCCTGGTTCCCGGCGATGGGGCCCCGCGGATCCGTTCATGTCCCGGCCTGGGTGAACGAGATGCTGCCGAACTACTGGACGAATGCCAGCGACAGGTGACATTCGCTTCGCCTTGGCGGACCTGTCGAGGTTCATGCCAGCAAGCACATCCTCACGAAGCTAACCGTTTTGGTCGACTGATCAGTATCCCTTCGCATCATCGCTGATCGCTGGCTCAGGAGCGGCGAGATGGGCAACAGATGTGCCGTTCCCGTTCTGTGGGCAGGCGATCACTCTGCGAATCCTCGTGGTGGCGATCCAGCGCCGGTCTGACTACCTCTTGGCTGCGGACAGAAGTAATTGCCTCGCTCTTCGGAAAGCGAATGCAGGGTTCACAGATCATATGCCTGCCCTTGTAGGGCAGGCATATGAGTGGTGTGCTAACGGCCTGGTCTAGCGCCAAGGGTCTGGCGGTGGCGGAATGAGGCACGGAGAGGATTTTTCGAGAGCCGGGCGGAACGAGGCACATGCCACGCGGAAGGCCATCCGGAAGTCTTCGTCTACATCGTCCAACACGGTGGGGGAAGCCCCTAGCGCGAATGTCGGCCCCTTGGGCAGGCGGGCCAAGACGGGAGTTCCGAATCGTTTGAGTTCTGCATCCACGCGATGGACGAAGTCCAGCGATTGAGTCTTCTCTCGATTGGCCGGTTGGCGTAGCACCAGACCTGAGATGGGGACCCGGTCGAGGGGGAGACCTGTGAGGTGCTGATGGCGCCATGCCATGGCTGATTCGGCTGGACCGACAGGTACTTCACGGTGCTCGGCGACTCCATTGCGTGCCTCGGCTGTCACGAGATTCTCTTCGTATCCGGGATCGTTGACCACGATAACGTGACTGTCCACGGATTCCTCGATGTAGGGCCCCATTCCGAGATCTTCATTGCAGTCCACGAAGATGATCCAATCGAGATGGGCGCGTGCCTCTTGGATCAGGGATTTGACTTCCTTTCGAGACCCGAACGCTTTGTGCATGAATAGTGATCCGTCGCCGGGAACCAGTCGGATCTTCCGCCACGGTGGGGACGCGGTAACAGTGGGCCGGTCCGCGGTATCCCATGTGAGTTGGTTGTGATAGCGGAGCCGGCGGGACTCTGGGGAGAATGAGAAAGAGTGTGCCACGACAAGCACTGAACAGCCGTCCAGTGCCCACGCAGCCCCGATTTCCATCGCCCTGCTCTGCATCTCCCACTGGTCCCTGCTGAAGCGCGGGGCCAGTAGCTGAAAACACCGCCCCTGAAACTGGTTTGATTCGCTACTGAGGGTCTCAGTCCGTCGAGAACGAGACGGAATCGAGCCGGGGGCGACCGATGAACTGAGAGCGCTATCGCCGTGACTGGGGTAGGCAGATTCGCCGAGTCCGGTGAAATGGCGCGGCCTTGGCGGAGTGTGAAGCGCCGGGTCGCTCGGGACACTTTGCAGCCGGAGAACCCCGTGCCAGCCTTCCAGACGGTCAGCTGGCGCGGTGAACTCCATGACGCAGCGTCGATCGTCACAGCGATGCTCGTTGAGGTCGACGAGCAGGCCCGGTCCCACCACGGGTTCGGCGAGAAGGGCGACGAGTCGATCGTCGTGCAGGGGGAAATCCGGATGGACCTCGCGTTCAAGGTGCCAGTCGAGCCCATGATCCACAGTCTCACAGGTCATCCGGATGCTTGCGTGGCCGGCCAGGCGGTCCCAGAATCGGATCCGTCGGAGGAGGGCGCTGGCCAGGTTCGCCGCAGGGCTGTGATGGTCGATGATCGTAAGAGGCCGAGGCTTTCGCCGCCCGCCGAACTTCTCGGGTGGCAGCGCGCTGGGGGCCACAGTCCACAGGGGTACGCGTCGTTCTGTGGCGAGGGCGGACTCGTACGCTGAGAGCAGCGGTCCGAGATCGGAACGGTCCAGACAGCTCAGTGCGACGACGGCGGCGTTGGGGTGGCGCGCGAAGGCGATCTCGATATTGCCGTCGATTGTGGAGGCCCACAAGCCTGGGGTGCCGTGAACTGCCCGCTGCCCACGCTCCCGGTAGGGGAGCATCTCCAGCGCAGCACGCACCCGGTCCGGCTGCTCGAAACGAATCTCCAAACGATTTGACCAGGGGCGGACTTCGGCGATTCCGAGGGGAAGACGGCTTGGCGACTGCGGGACGCCAATGTGCTGGAGAAGGATGGATTCCAGGATCCGCTGAGCGTCTCCGGCAGCGGGGATTAGGGATCCCCAGCTCGACAGTTCTTTGACGCGAAGGCCCGCTGAACGCAAGGACTCTCCGGTCAGCTGCTGTCGTGCTGCGGTCAGTTGCTTCTCAATGGACATGATGCCCTCCTTTGTGAGTGCCCCGACCCGGCACAGAAGGGAGTATCGAACTGCTCGATGGAGTAGCTGATCGCGAGATCGACGAAGAAGGTTGTCCGACGGTGCCTGGGGTCGGTTCAGCACCCGGAGCTGGCCGCTTCGCTGGGCCAGGTCATAGCAGTGCAGCGCACCCAGAGCCCTCACGTCAATCCAGCAGGCCGACACAAGGCGCATCATCACTCGTATGGACGGGGGTGGAGCTGCCTGACCAGCCCGCCTGCGGTGTACCGAAAACCTTGCCGCTACCCGGTCACAGTTTTCGTCCATGGATGACCGAATCGAGTGCCCGGGACTATGGGATGGGCGCACCGTACGTGCGGAGTTCCGGCGATCCGCTGACGGCAGACAGGAATAGACCCCAACAGAGTTGAAATCCTATTGCCGCTATGTCAACGTTCAACACCCCAAGGGGCGTTGGATGACGGAAACCGGAGAGAAGGGCCTTCTGGAGGAGCAGACCCTGGGTGATCCTGCGATGAGGCAGACGGGTACGGCGAAGTGTACGGGCTGATGTATAGCCGATGATCCCCGGTTCGTGAAATCGGGGATCTCCCGGACCCTTGGTGTTGTTCGCCCGGGGCTGCTCGGCGGTGGATCCGTGGTGAACACGAGGGCAGCGCTGCTCCGCGAACACAGGGCGGCGGCTGGCCACTCGCCAAGACCGTTCCGTCATCGAAGGACCTCCCATGTCTGCCCGTTTGCTATCCATTCCCGCCGTTGCCGCGACCCTGGACGTTGACCGGCGCACTGTCTACCGCTTCATCGCCGCCGGCGAGCTGGATGTCGTCGACCTCCGTACCGGCACAGGACGCTCCCGGGTGCGTGTCCCCGCCGCCAGCCTCGATGCGTTCATCACCAGCCGGATCACAGCCACGCCCTCGCTCAGCCTCTGACAGGGCCCGCGACGCCGTCCCCATGAATCAAGCAAGGAGTGGATTCCCTCGTACCTCCGCAAGTTGAAGTCCGGCAAGTGGCAGTGCACGGTGCGCAACACGGCAGGCGATCGATTCAGCGAATCGTTTCCCCTGAAAGAGAAGGCCCGAGCATGGGGCCTGGAGATGGAAGCCCAGCTCCGCCGCGGCGCACTGCGTGACCCTCACGTCGGCAGGATGAAATTCGCCGAGTGGCACCAGAAATGGTGGAGCGCCCGCGTCGTGGAGCCGCACACCCTGCGGGGCGACGCTTCCAGCATCAAGAATCACGTACTGCCGCACTGGGCGGACTGGGAAATGCGGACCATCTCCCGCATCGACGTCCAGAGCTGGATCCGCACCCTGATCGAGAAGGGCACGGGATCCTCGGCAATCCAGCGCTCCTACAATCTCATGTCGTCGGTGATGCGCGCGGCCGTTGATGACGACATTATCGCGGTGAGCCCCTGCCGCAGCATCGACCTGCCCACCATCGCGATCGAACCCCCGCAGTGGTTCACCCTGGATCAAGCGCAGAGCATCCTCGATGAACTTCCCGCCCCGTGGCGCACCATGTGCCTGCTCGGCTTCTACACCGGACTACGCTGGGGCGAACTCTCCGGACTGCACCACCACCGTATCGACCGCCGACGCTCCCGCCTCTTCGTCGTCGAGGTCAACACCAAGAGCGGCCTCAAGGAGTACCCCAAGAGCTCCAAGAGCCGCCGCGAGGTCCCTCTCCCGCCCCACGTCCTGGAGGCGCTCGAACGGCACCTCCACCGCCTCGAACGTGACGCCGTCGTTTTAACCACCATCACCAAGGGCCGCGCCGGCCGACTCCTCGACGACGGCAACTGGCGACGCCAGACCTGGTGGCCCGCGGCCGAGAACGCCCACTACTTCGACACCGACGGCGACCAGCACCCCGTACCGCACTACCCGCCCCACGCCATGCGCCACACCTGCGCCTCCTGGCTCGTCCAGAACGGCGTCTCCCTCTACGAGGTCCAGCACCTCCTCGGCCACGAGAGCTTCCAGACCACCCAGCGCTACGCCCATCTCCAGCCCGACGCCCACCGGGCCGTTCTCGGCGCCTGGGAGCGTCTTGAGGTTCCGCTGGTCCTCGCAGGGTGAACTCTGTCTGAGCCGAGTGCTCCCTCCTTCTGTTCGGGGAGCGGCGCAGCTCAGGACGAATCGTTCGATCTCGTGGCGGTCCAGTCCTTCACCTTGTTGATGACGGCAGCCGGGCCGGGGGCTGTGGAGTGGACGGTGAACTCGGCGTAGTCAGGGTTCTCGATCGGCAAGGGCGGCAAGGGGTGCTCGCGCAGACGGGCCACGAGGTAGCCAGCGGCGAGCAGGTCGTGTGTCTTGTCCGCGTCGACGTCGGCCTTGTCGGCGTGCCAGTAGGAGCCGTCGTACTCGATGACTAGGTCCCGGCCTTGAGCGGTTCTTGTGATGATGTCGGCCTGCCAGACGGAACGCCGGGTGAAGGCCTCGTGGCGCAGCGCTCGGCCGGAGGCAGCGGCCCCGAAGGCGTGTTCGGCAGCGGCGTGGTGAAGGAGTTCGATGCGGGACTTTCCGTGCTCTTTACACTGGGGGCATCCGCTGCCGCTCGCCCGTGAGCCGAGAGATGCCTGCCAAATGTGGTCGGAGTCCGCAGGGCATATCCACGTGGGAACGAAGGAAGTCTGGCCGGTGGGGCGCACGTGCCAGGCGGAAAGCGGGTTGTCCGGAGACCATTCGGCC
Organism: Streptomyces jumonjinensis; assembly: GCF_009600885.1. Taxonomy (GTDB): domain Bacteria; phylum Actinomycetota; class Actinomycetes; order Streptomycetales; family Streptomycetaceae; genus Streptomyces; species Streptomyces jumonjinensis. The sequence continues at coordinate 30,404 of NZ_VCLA01000071.1, read as the reverse complement.
GCCAGTTCGGGGAAGTGGTAGGCGAGGGAATCGAGGACGGTGCGGCAGACGGGGCAGCGCCGGCGGTGGCCCTTGTTCCGGCCGGCCGGGGTGTCCTGCCATTCATGGCCGCAGTCGGGGTTCAGCCACCACCTGGTCTTGCGAGAGCCAGGAGAAACGGTCGCCTGGTCGATGCCGTCGTTCTTCCTCGGATGCCACTGCGCTGCGATCTCCGGATCGAGCGCGTAGGGAGAAGGGCCGACCGCAGCATCGCTCATCTGCTCGGTGCGTGCGGCCTGGCCCCGGCAGAACGGGCAGCCAGCCGTCAGATACCTGTGGGGTTTCAGGCGAGGGTTGTGCCCTTGGGCGCACCTGAACTTGCGCAGTGGGCCGCTGCCGACGACCAGTACGGTCCGAGGATCGGCGTCGTCGGCCCAGGCCGCCAGCAGTTCCGGAACGTCGGCGACCGGGGTCGACTTGTACCGGTCGTACTCCGCCTGCCAGGCGGCCCGCCGCTCGGGTTCACAGGTGGGGCATTCCGGGGCCGTGGTCATGTCCAGGATGCGCTTGGTGAACTCCAGGCCGCAATGGGGGCAGCGCCAGGCCGCCTCCCGGCGTGCCTTGACGGTGACGGTCTCCCACATCGCGGTTCCGTTGCGGTCGTGGTCCCACCAGGTGGCCGCTGCGAGCCCGCTGTCCTTGAGGAATTCCGGCGGGTGGGAAGAGGTCTGCCGGTCGCGGCGGGGGTTGGTGCCGCAGCGGCAGCCGAAGGCGATGTCCCCCAGTCGATCGGCACTCAGCCGCAGACAGGACCGACAGCGGACATGGTGAGGATCATCGGCCAGGGACGGCTCGGTCAGAGGCGCCAGATACTCGTACCCGTGGGCCTCTGCGTGCTCCCGCGCAGCCGCCTCGGTAACAGGGGTGAGGTTCGCGTAGGAACCCATGCTCAGGCGGGCTTTCGCGGCCCAACGGCGCCAGTAGCACGCACGGCATGTTGCCTCGCCCCAGGCGTTCTTCTCCAGCGTGTACTCGAACCGGTAGTGCGCCTTGCAGCCGCAGGCAAGGCACCGTGTCAGACGCCACGCCGTGGGCTTGGAGAACGGTTCCAGCGGCTCCAGGCCACCCGCGCGAAGGATCGCGCTGATGTGAGTGTCACACCACGCATCCCGCGTACGGGTCCGGTGTGCGGACGGCTCCGAGCACCCCGGATCGGAACAGAGTTGCACGGGCTTCTTCGACTGCGGAGAAATCACGTTCGGATTTTCCCATGCTGATTTGACGAATCCGGACTGCCCCAGATGAGCAGTCCCTCCCGTCCGAGCGCAGGCCGTGAGCCGAGCGGTCTGTACGGACGTGTCGATGGTCGCAGTAGGCCCGCCGCCCGAACATGAGGCATGAGGTAGCCGGGCCAGACCCATGGCCGGGACCTGAGCATGCTTCCCCTGGTCGCCTTTGCTTCTAGGGCGCAGACCACTCAGTTACCTACCAAGCTCGATCCATGCAGCTCTTACAGCATTTACGGCCCGTTGCCTCCACGAACGCGAGGGGGCACCGTGCGGATTGGCCAGTGCCGCATGTACGGATGCCTCATCACGATCTACAGAATCGGCGGAAGTGATCAGCGCCAATAGTGCGAGTGCTCGCAGACCGAGGGCCGCCCTCTCACGACCTACTTCTTTCATGAATCCGTGGGCGATGAGGTTACGGACGTTCATTCCCTCCCCGAGCAGGAAGGTTGCGAGAAACCGGCTCCAATCCGGATCGAAGTCGTTCTCTGTCAACGGGTCGAGGAGAACTCCCAACCCAGGAAACTGGCCGCTCCCCTCGCCGACTGCCGTTCGGTACAGGGGTTCATTGAGCTCTAGCAGGAGCGCGCGAGCTGCCGCTTCAACCTTGGGGACTGCCAGGTGAGCGCTGGCTTCAAACTCACCAACCCAGTAGAGGATAAAAGCCTTTGCCAGGGCGTTTGCAAAGTCCGGATGGACCCCCGACTCAACCAGCGACACGTTCAGGTCTTTGAACGACGGAATACCAAAGCGTGTCTTGATGAGGTCCAGAGCATCCGCCAGAACGATCCCGTGCAAGTGAATGTTCATGGTCTCAACACGGATGAGCTCCCGCTGGAGGACGTCATCATCGTCGCCAAGAACCCGCTTCGGTAGGTCGTTGTCGCCGAACATGACAGTCGTAACCAGTCGGCTAAACACAGACCGATTGAAAACTTCACGTGCCGTTCGTTGGTTAACCACGAGCCTGCCGCTGGGCGAATCGGTATGAAACCAGTAACCCAGAGCAGCAAACCATGTATCCGCACGCTCGAACGGGCGCAGATAGCTGCGGAACAGGGCGTTCGGGATCTTTATCTCAGCCTCTATCGTCTTCCATTCCACGGGTGGCGCCGACTGTAGACGGGAGACTGCAATCTTCTCCAGCTCGGGCACGTTTAGCTGACGCGCCGTTGAAGCTGCATTGTTCAGGTGGGCCCGGATAACAATCCCATCGATTGCTCGATCAGCGTCGTTCAGATAGGCCGTCACCTCTGCCTCGCTAGCTTTCCGAATGCGCGAGTCGTCGCCCACAGCTCGTCTGCGCACCAGTCTCGCAACCTGGGCGACGATGTGCGTATCGGTGTACGTCAACAGTGCCCGATCGAGCAGATCGTCTACCCTCGGATCCACTGGCTGGGCATTCTTTTTTCGCTGCGGCGCCGTAAGCGCGTCCAGCAGGTTCACAAAAACATGGGGGGCATCTTGGCGCTCCAGTACGTCCTGTGCTGTATCGAACATTACGGAGGCCACTTGTTGCGTTAGCGGTATAAGCTTGACAGAGCGGGCTAGCGTCCAGGCGCGAAGCAACGCATCGCTCTTCTCGTTCATTCGAAAGTCTCCGCCGACCAAGTCAAGATAACCAATAACAGCCTGCTCAGCCGCATTGCGGGGATTAGCAAGACGGAGGGTGAAGAGAATATCAGCACAGCGCGCCCGTGCCGCAGGATGCGTTACGGCACCCGCTAGCTCTCGCCACAGGGCACGAACTTCATCGCCGGAATCGCTCAGCGCTCTGGGAATAGCCGGTCCATCGAACGGAACGAGGGATGCGCCGGGCTGAGCTGATCCGAGCGGCATCACCGAAAGGTGATACGCGAAAGTCGTCACGAGTTCGTGCACCGCAGCGGGATCGAGGGGCGCCATCGCCTTTGCAGCGTGCTCCTGTACGGCGATACCCACCTCGAGAAAGCCCTCGGCTCCTTCGCAAGCCACGTCAGCAAGCTGAGCCAAGGCCGGTACAGCAGCCGAGTCATGCTGATACGAGGTGAGGCCCGGCGCAGAAGACTGGTCACGTGACGTGCTGTCAACGGGGTTTACGTCGTGATCTTCAGATTCAACACGTTCCACTTCTTGCCCCGCTTGCATCACGAAGTCGGCGTCGGTGCATTCAGTCAACCAGAGCTGAACCTCGAACTCAAAACGGGTATTTGCGCGATCTTCTCCGCCGTCAGGTCGTTCCAGACCAGCCCGCGCGGCCGGCGCCGGTTGGGGGCACTGAATCACCTCCTCCAGCGTCACGATCAGGTCCACTCTGAAGTCGTGTTCCGTCTCGGGAATCTCCTCGTCGACCACTTGGAGCTGGTGGACGGGCGCCACTATGAACCGTCTTGTCGGTCACCAGCTCCGCCTCGATCAGGAGCGCGACCTCTAGTAGGGCTTGGTCAGGTCGGCTGTGGTTGAGCGTGTCCTTCTGGTTCGGTGTTGCGTTGAGAGGGTGTGGCTCCGGACGAGATTGTCGCTGTACGTGGTGAGTTGGAGGACTTCGCGGCGGAGGTTTTCGAGCCGTTCGCGAGGAACGACCAGCGTCGGTGGGGGCAGGTCTACCTACGGGGCCTGCTCACTGACGGGCAGCGCAAGTCGGTCGAACCGATGGCCGCCCGGCTCGGGGAGGACGGAAACCGGCAGGCCCTGGCCCACTTCATCACGACCAGCCCGTGGGATCCGTCCCACATCCGGGCCCGGCTGGCCTGGAGGATGGAAAAGGCGATCCGGCCCACCGTGCTGGTCTTCGACGACACCGGGTTCCTCAAGGACGGCAATGCCTCGGCGTGTGTGTCGCGGCAGTACACCGGCACCGCGGGCAAGGTCACCAACTGCCAGGTGGGTGTGTCGCTGCATCTGGTGTCCGATCATGCCTCCGCGGCGGTGGACTGGCGGCTGTTCCTGCCCGAGTCCTGGGATCCCGCCTCGCTGAAGGCAGACCCGGACAGGACTGCCCGTCGCACCGCCTGCGGCATTCCCGACGACATCGTGCACGTGGAGAAATGGCAGCTCGCACTCGACATGCTCGACGAGACCCGTTCCTGGGGCATCGAGGTGCCGGTGGCCATCGCGGACGCCGGTTACGGAGACGCTGCCGCCTTCCGGCACGGTCTGCAGGCCCGTGGCCTGCACTATGTCGTGGGAATCTCCACCACCCTCTCGGCCCAGCCCGGCGAAGCCGTGCCCGTGACCGAGCCGTACTCCGGGATCGGACGCCGGTCGGCGGCGAAGTACCCGGACAAGCCCCGGTCGGTGAAACAGCTGGTCATCGCGGCGGGCAGGAAGGCGGCGAAGCCGGTGCAATGGCGTGAGGGCTCCCGGCCCGGCACGGGCCGCAGCGGCTTCAAGCGGATGTACTCGCGGTTCGTGGCCCTGCGGATCCGGCCCGCCGGCCGCGAGGTCCGCCAAGCGGCCGACAGCCCGGTACTGCCCGAGTGCTGGCTCCTGGCCGAGTGGCCCGCCGGCCAGGCCGAACCGGTTCAGTTCTGGCTCTCCGACCTGCCTGCCGACACCCCGCTGACCACCCTGGTCCGCCTGGCCAAGCTCCGCTGGCGCATCGAACACGACTACCGGGAGATGAAGCAGGCCCTGGGACTTGCCCACTTCGAGGGCCGCACCTGGAACGGATGGCACCACCACGTCACCCTCGTCTCCGTCGCACACGCCTTCTGCACCCTGCAACGACTGGCCAGATCCCCAAAAGACACGGTGCCGGCCTGAGTCTCTACCGGATCGTCCGCGAGCTACAGACCCTCCTGGTCACCTGGAACGGCGCCTGCCCCACCTGCCACCGCGACATACCCACACCCACCCCAACCTGACCAAGCACTACTAGGTTCTGTCGTCAAATGTCACGCCCACATCAGGAGTGATGCGAGGGTGACGGCTGCTTCGTAGGACTGGGCGGTCTTGTCGTAGCGGGTGGCGATGCCTCGCCACTGCTTCAAGCGGTTGAAGCACCGTTCCACGACGTTGCGGCGCTTGTACGTCTCGCGGTCGAAGGCCGGCGGGCGGCCACCTTGGCTGCCGCGCCGGGCCCGGTTGCGGACCTGGTCGGCCCGCTCGGGGATCGTGTGCGGGATGCCGCGGCGGCGGAGCCACGTGCGGATCGCCTTCGAGCTGTAGCCCTTGTCGCCCAGGACATGACCGGGCCGGACCCGGGGCCGCCCGGGTCCAATGCGGGGCACCCGGATCGCCTCCATCACGGCGGTGAACCGGGTGCAGTCGTTGGTGTTGCCGCCCGTCACGACGAAGGCGAGCGGGCGGCCCCGGCCGTCGCACGCCAGGTGGATCTTGCTGGTCAGACCGCCTCTGGACCGTCCGATGGCCGGGTCGCGGAGCCCCCTTTTCGGGCCCCGGCCGCATGCTGATGAGCGCGGACGATCGTGGAGTCGACCGACACCAGCCACTCGATGTCTCCCGCCGCGTCCGCCTTCGCCTGCGCGGCCCGCAGCATCCGGTCGAACGTCCCGTCCGCCGCCCACCTGCGAAAACGCGTATGCAGCGTGGCCCACGGACCATACCGCCCGGGCACATCCCGCCAGGCCGTCCCGGTCCGGAACTTCCACCCGATCCCGTTCAGCACCCTGCGGTCATCCAGCCGCTTCCGCCCCCGCAACGACACGGGCAACAACGGCCGGACGAAATCCCACTCCGCATCGGACAGTTCATGACGACGTATCACGACACCATGATCCACCAGCAATGATCATTTGAAGACACTGCCTAGCGACGAAGCAACAGAGCAGCCGGTCGATCGGGTTGGGACGTGCACGGGCGGCCGACTGTGCATTCTTCGGGCGCCGAGATTTCTTGAGGCGGGAGACTAGCGAGGTTCAGGAAAGCCTGGTAGCTCGAGAGGTGCGGGGATGAGGGGCAGGCCGTCATCTGGAGCGCCGTCCAAGAATACGCGGTAGTGCTCGCCGTCTGTGGGGCACAGGAGCACTTTCGTTCCCGCGCCCTGTCCGCTTCGCAGGGTACTCAGTGCATCAGCACCGTTGGTGGCGACGATTCGGTGATGGAGGAAGTGGACAGTCCCGATGTCCAGGGTTCGATTGCCGATGGTGATTTCGAAGTTCGGTGGTGTGAATCGAAGGCATTGGGGTTCACCGCCGAGAACCGTTTCAATTGCCGGGTCCATGGTCCCATTCAATGTGGCGGTGATGGTGGTCAGTAAAGGATGAACCATGCAGCGGCCTTCGATGATCAGCCGTGCCAATCGGACCATGATCCGTTCGGTGCCGCTGAAGGTGAAGGGCGCGGGAAAGTAGTTCTCGCAATGGCGCTGAATGACATCGAGGTCGGACAGGTACAGCAAGAGGTTCTGAGTTTCTTCGAGATCGTCGTCACTGCCGCAGCCGGCGAGTGTTCCCGAGCCGACGCTCATACCGTTGAGCATGAGGTCGAAATCACCGCCTCGCATGAGGCGCTGATGCAGACTCAGGATACGAGCAGCCTCGGATGGGCTTCGCCCGGCCAGCTCGAATGAGTAGCTGAGTGCAGGAACGGCACCCTCGCTGAAGGGAAGCATGAACTGCAGTCGAGCACCATGGATCTCGGCATCGATGGAGATCCCTAGGCCTCCGGAGCCGGTGCTGTTGACGGTCCCTGCATACCGGGCTGCCACGGAGCCGTGCGCGCCGAGGAAGGCCAGTTCCATGCTTTCACCGGATGCGGGCGGCCGGGGTGCAGGGCGCCAGATGACTTCGGCGTCGACGACTGTTTTCGCCAGCCAGGCCGGGCCGTTGACCGTAAGGCTCTCGACAGTCTCTGGAGGCAGCACAACTTCTTCTGCGGTGCCGAATCCCAGTGAGCGGGTCAGCGCCGCCTTCAGGCTGGGGCTCATGACCTCTGGACGTCCTGTCAGGGTCAGAGAGACCGGACTCACCGTGTGGGCCTGTGGGTGCTTGGCGCGCAGGGTCCGCTTGACCATTCTGCCTTGACGCTCGAAGTCCCAAGTCCAGTCCGGATCGACGTTGTCAGCCCGGATTCCCAGCGCGAAGATTCTCTGTGCAAGGTCCTCCGGATCAAAAAGGAGTGCCTTCTCCTGATTGAAGTCTCTGGCAGCTTCGCGCAGCTGATCCCTGGTGAAGCTGGCTTCCAGATCGGGGTACTGGGCGAATCGGCTGTCGAGCTCGGCACGATCCATAGCAGTGATCCGCACGGAGTGCTGACCCCGCAGCCGGTTGACGTAGGCGCGATCAGAGGGAGACAAGGTACAGGGCACTACAAGGGTCCATTCGACTGGACCGTGTTGCATGGCGCGATTGAAGGACTTCTTGATCGATGCGCGGCGACCCTTCATCGAGCCGGGGAACCCATCCGGGTAATACTTGAGCTGGAAGATCCGCAAACCTGCCTCTGTGGTGACTCCCACGTCGATGCCGCCGTCCCCGCCACGGCCGTTGACGGGAGTCACCTCGCCATGGTGCGCGAAGACTCTGTACAGCAGCGCTTCGACGTGTCGGTCGAAGGCCGGCTGCCCGATCCGGTCCCAGTCAATGGCCAAGGTGCCCTCCAAGTGCTGGAGAGATCCTGGCACGTGCCTACGACAACAGCCGAGTCGGCAAGGGCCGAACCAGGAGCTGCTGTCACTACCCACCGCCTCCCTGCCCTCGCGAGCGCTCGGGCAGGGGTGCGACATGGCTGCATCAGAGGCGTGGATCCAGCGTGCCGGAGCGTCAGCAGCAACGCTCAGTAACGGCAAAACCCATGGTCAAAGCACCGTCTGACCATGATCAACGAGCGTCAAACGAGCGTCACGAGCGTCAAATCAGCGTCAAGATATCGCCCGTAACGCCCACAACGCACATAATGCACATCGACAAAACCGCAGGTCAGACGGCCTTCTTAGTCGGTTCAAGGATCGCCACGCACTCCACATGGTGCGTCATCGGGAACAGGTCGAACGCCCGCAGCGTCCGCGACCGGTAGCCCGCCTCCGCGAAGTACTTCAGGTCCCGTGCCAGGGCCGCCGGGTCGCAGGCCACATAGGCGATCCGGCGTGCGCCCAGGCCCGCCAGGTGGCGGACGGTCTGCTTGCCCGCGCCCGCGCGCGGGGGGTCCAGGACGATCAGGTCCGTCTCGGTGATCCGGGTGCGCGGCAGGACCTGGTCGACCTTGCCCTGTTCGATGCGGACGCGGTCGAGGTCGGCGAGGTTGTGGCGGGCGTCCTCCACCGCGCGCTTGGAGGACTCGATGCCGAGCACCGCGCCGTCCTCGCCGACCCGCTCGGCGATCGCGCCCGCGAAGAGCCCGACCCCGCAGTACAGATCGAGCGCCGTCTCGCCCTTGCGCGGCATCAGCCCCTGCATCACGGCCTTCACCAGAACGTCCGCCGCCTCCGGATGAACCTGCCAGAAGCCGCCCATGCCGACGCGGTACGTACGGCCGTCCGCCCGCTCCCGTACGAACGCCCGGCCGTGCACCCGGTGCACCCCGCCGTCGCGCTCGTCGACCCGCAGCACCGAGACCGGCTTGTCCAGCTCCACCAGCGGCAGACGGCCGCCGGGGGCGGGAGTGAGGATGACCTGACGGTCGTGGGAGCCGGTCGCCGCGATCGCCTCCACGGACGCCATCTGCGGCCAGGACCGCTTCTCGACGCCCAGCTCGCTGACGCCGGGAGCCGCGATCATGCAGTGGTCGACCGGCTCGACCTCGTGCGAACGGTGCTTGCGCAGACCCGCCCGGCCCTCCGCGTCGATCGCGTACTGCACCCGGGTGCGCCAGGCGGGCACCTCGCCCGGCGGCAGCTTGTCACCGGGAGCGGGCATCACGGTGCCGTCCCAGCCCGCTTCCTCCGGGGTGAGGCCGGCGAGCCGGAGCAGCTGCTCGGCGATCACCTCGCCCTTGAACCGCCGCTGCGCGCCCGGCTTCACATGCTGCCAGTCGCAGCCGCCGCACTTGCCCGGCCCGGAGAACGGGCAGGGCGCCTCGACACGGTCCTTCGCCGCCTCGATGATCCGCACCGCGTCGGCCCGCAGAAACCGCGAGTCCTCGTCGCCGTCGGTGACCCGTGCGACGACCTTCTCGCCGGGCAGGGTGTGCCGTACGAAGAGCACCCGGCCGTCGTCGGTGCGGGCGACACAGTGTCCGCCGTGGGCGACGGGGCCGATCTCGACCTCGTACTCCTGCCCCACCAGCGAAGAAAGCGAAGACTCGGACGCGTTCTGCATGGCGGGGTGACTCCAGAGGTCTTGAAAGAGGTGAGCGAGGTGAGCGAGGCGAGCGAGGTGAGAGTGGAGGGTGAAGGGGGAGGGGCCGCGGTCTTGACAGACGGCCCAGCCGACCAGTCTACGTCGGTCACCGGGGGCCCGCCGCCGCTCACTCCCGGCCGCTCGGCTCCTCGGCCGCCGCTCACTCCCAGCTGCTCGGCCGCCGCTCACTCCCAGCTGCTCGGCCCCCTCGCCCGCCCTCACTCCCGGCCGCTCGGCTCCCTCGGCCGCTCGTCCACCGGGCCCCGGCGCACCGAGCCCGGCGCGCTCCAGTCCTGGCGCTTGCGGGCCCGCTTGCGCGCCGCCTCCGAGGACACCAGCTGATACGGGACCGAGGTCACCATCACCCCGGGAGTGAACAGCAGCCGTCCCTTGAGCCGCAGCGCGCTCTGGTTGTGCAGCAGATGCTCGTACCAGTGCCCCACCACATACTCGGGGATCACCACGCTGACCACATCGCGCGGGCTCTCCCGGCGCAGCCCCTTCACATACTCGACCACCGGCCGGGTGATCTCCCGGTAGGGCGAGTCCAGGATCTTCAGCGGCACATTGATGCCGCGCCGCTCCCACTCCGCCCGCAGCGCCTTGATCTCGGCGGGGTCCACATTGATGCTCAGCGCCTCCAGCTTGTCGACCCGCATCAGCTTGGCGTACGCCAGCGCCCGCAGGGTGGGCCGGTGGACCTTGGAGACCAGCACGATGGAGTGCACCCGGGACGGACGTACGCTGTCGTCGCTCGGCTCGTCGGGGGCCGCGATCTCCTCCGCGACCCGGTCGTAATGGCACCGGATCGCGGACATCACGCCGTAGAAGATCACCATGCCCAGCAGCGCCACCCATGCGCCATGGGTGAACTTGGTCGCGAGCACCACCACCAGAACCAGTCCGGTGAAGAAAGCCCCGAAAGTATTGATCGCCCGGGAGCGGATCATATGGCGGCGCTTGGCGGGGTTCTTCTCGGTTCGCAGATGACGGTTCCAGTGCCGCACCATGCCGGTCTGGCTGAGGGTGAAGGAGACGAAGACCCCGACGATATAGAGCTGGATCAGCTTCGTGGAGTCCGCGCCGTACACCCACACCAGCAGCGCCGCGGCCCCGGCCAGCAGCACAATGCCGTTGGAGAAGGCGAGCCGGTCGCCGCGGGTGTGCAGCTGGCGCGGCAGATAGCGGTCCTGCGCCAGTATCGAGCCGAGCAGCGGAAAGCCGTTGTACGCGGTGTTCGCGGCCAGGAAGAGCACCAGGGCGGTGGCCGCCGCCAGCAGGACGAAGAAGAACGTGCCGTCACCGAAGACAGCCGCCGCGACCTGGGAGATCACCGGGTCCTGGACATAGCTCGCGCCGACCGCGACGCCATTGCTGAGCAGATCGTGCGCCGGATTCTCGGCCATCTTCACATCGGTGGCCATCGCCAGGCCGATGATGCCGCAGAACATGGTGACCGCGAGAAAACCCATCAGCGCCAGCGTGGTGGCCGCGTTCCTCGACTTCGGCTTACGGAAAGCGGGGACCCCATTGCTGATGGCTTCGACGCCGGTGAGCGCAGCACAGCCGGAGGAGAAGGCCCGCAGCAGGAGAAAGACCAGCGCGAAGCCGGCCAGCCCCTGATGTTCCGCCTTGATCTCGAAATCCGCGGTCGGGGCCTTCATGGAGTCGCCGAGGATCAGCCCCTTATAGGCGCCCCAGGCGATCATGGTGAAGACGGCGGCCACAAAGATATAGGTCGGAATCGCGAAGAGCTTGCCCGACTCCCTGACCCCCCGCAGATTCATCAGCGTCAGCAGCACAATGATCGCGACCGCGCACAGAACCTTGTTCTCGACCACGAACGGGATCGCCGAGCCGAGATTCTCCACACCGGAGGAGATGGAGACGGCGACGGTCAGCACATAGTCGACCAGCAGGGCGCTGGCGACGGTGAGACCGGCCTTGGGGCCCAGATTGGTGTTGGCGACCTCGTAGTCGCCGCCGCCGCTGGGATAGGCGTGGACGTTCTGCCGGTAGGAGGCGACCACCGTGAACATCAGGACCACGACCGCGAGGGCGATCCACGGGCTGAAGTGGTAGGCCGACACGCCCGCGATGGAGAGCACCAGCAGGACCTCGCCGGGCGCGTACGCCACGGACGACAGCGGGTCGGAGGCGAAGACAGGCAGCGCGATGCGCTTGGGGAGGAGCGTTTCCCCCAGCTTGTCACTGCGCAGCGCCCTGCCGATCAGAATGCGTTTGGGCAGGTCGGTCAGTTTGGACACGGAGAGGATCGTAAGCGTTCGATATGGGCCCCGCCCACCACACCACCCCCGCTCTCCGGCGGAATCTCCGGCTCCTCCTGATACCCGGTGTCCTTGTCCTGCCTGGCATGTGTAGCTTGGGCGAAGGTCTGAGACCCTTTAAGCCAGAGCACCGTTAAATACTGAGCAAAGAATTGCCATCTGCCCGGGCAGTGGCAGCCGGAAGGACGGTCGTGCACATCGTCATCATGGGATGCGGGCGAGTGGGAGCCGCTCTCGCGCAGACCCTGGAGCAACAGGGGCACACGGTCGCGGTGATCGACCAGGACCCCACCGCCTTCCGGCGACTGGGCTCCTCGTTCGGTGGTCGCCGGGTGACCGGCGTCGGCTTCGACCAGGACACTCTGCGCGAGGCGGGCATCGAGGAGGCGGGCGCGTTCGCCGCCGTCAGCAGCGGCGACAACTCCAACATCATCGCCGCGCGGGTCGCGCGCGAGATGTTCAACATCGAGAATGTCGCGGCCCGGATCTACGACCCGCGCCGCGCCGAGGTCTATCAGCGCCTCGGCATCCCGACCGTCGCCACGGTCCGCTGGACCGCCGACCAGATGCTGCGCCGGCTGCTGCCCTCCGGGGCCGAGCCGCTGTGGCGCGATCCGAGCGGTGGGATACAGCTCGCGGAGGTGCACACCTCGCCCGCCTGGATCGGACACAAGGTCAGCACCCTCCAGGAGGAGACGGGGGTGCGGGTCGCATTCCTCACCCGGCTCGGGGAGGCCGTGCTGCCGACCTCCGGGACCGTGCTCCAGGAGGGCGACCTCGTGCACGTGATGATGCGTACGGATGAGATCGAGAAGGTCGAGGCGGCCTTCGCCGAGGGCCCCGAGGAAGGCGGTCAGTGATGCGGGTCGCTATCGCGGGCGCCGGCGCGGTGGGCCGTTCCATCGCCGGGGAACTGCTGGAGAACGGGCACGAGGTCCTGCTGGTCGACAAGGCGCCGACGGCGATCTCGGTGGAGCGGGTGCCGCAGGCGGAATGGCTGCTGGCCGACGCCTGCGAGATCACCTCGCTCGACGAGGCGGCGCTCCAGCGCTGCCATGTGGTGATCGCGGCGACCGGTGACGACAAGGTCAACCTGGTCGTGTCGCTGCTGGCCAAGACGGAGTACGGGGTGCCGAGAGTGGTGGCCCGGGTCAACAACCCGAAGAACGAGTGGCTCTTCAACGAGTCCTGGGGCGTGGATGTGGCCGTCTCCACGCCGCGGCTGATGTCGGCGCTGGTGGAGGAGGCGGTGAGCGTCGGCGATCTCGTACGGCTGCTGCGCTTCAGCCACGGCGACGCCAACCTGGTCGAGCTGACCCTGCCTCCGGAGTCCGCGATCGCGGGCACCCAGGTGGGGGACGTGGCCTGGCCCGAGGACACCTCGCTGGTCACGATCATCCGGGGCTCCCGGGTGCTGACCCCGACCTCGGAGGAGACCCTCGAAGCGGGCGACGAACTGCTCTTCGTGGCGGCGCAGGCCCGTGAGGAGCAGCTGGAGGACCTGCTCTCGGTCCGCCGAGAGGTCTAGTCCACCCGGGGCCTCGCAGGGCCGCAGAGCCCCCTTGGAACGCGTGGAGGGGCCCGGCCGACCGGCCGGGCCCCTCCACGCGTTCCAAGGACGGATGTGACGGGAGGCGTTACGCCTCGGTCCGCGAGGCCGCCGCCCGGCGCTCCTTCTCCGCGCGCTCCTTGGCCTCCAGCTCCGCGAACACATCGATCGGCGGCGGTGCCTTGGCGAGGAACACCCAGGTCAGATAGACCGCCAGCAGGAACGGCGGAATCTTCAGCGCGACCAGGACCCAGCCCAGCTGGGTGGTGTCCGCCCACCAGTACAGCGGGAAGAGGATCGCGCACTTGGCCAGCAGGATCAGCCCCCAGGCCCAGCTCGCCTTCGCATAAGCCTTCTTACGGCCGGGGTTGCGGGTCCGCCAGGAGAGGTTCTCCTTGAAGACCGGGCCGAGGATCAGGCCGATCAGCGGGGCGCCCGCGAGGGTGGTGATGATGTACGCCAGCCCCAGGCCGAGCGTGTACAGCATGCCCGGCAGATAGAAGTCCTTGGCATTGCCCGTCATCATCGCGAAGACCACGCCGAAGGCCACCCCGAAGACCCCGCTGAACGCGTGCTTCACGGTGTCCTTGCGGACCAGCCGGACCGCGACGAGCACCAGCGAGACCGCCAGCGCCGCGATCGCGGAGATATGCAGATCCTTGTTGACCGTGTAGATCGTGACGAACAGCAGTCCGGGCAGGACGGTCTCCACCATGCCGCGCACACCGCCGAAGGCCTCGAACAGCGCCGCCTCCGTGACGGCCCTGGAGTCGTCGGCCGGGGCGGCGTCGCCGGCTGTCGTGGCGGTTCCCGGGGAGTCCTCGGGGCCTGAGCCGCTCTGCAGCGGATCGTTCGTCGTGGTCGTGGTCGGCTTGTCGAAGGACGTCACCGGCTACTCCTGTCCGAGCGGTCGGAGTTCGTATTTGGGGTTGAACAGCACACGGCGTCCGTGGCTCATGGAGATTCTGCCGGAGGCGATGAGCCTGCGGCCCGGTTCTATGCCCACGATGGAGCGGCGGCCGAGCCAGACGACGTCCAAGGGCGCCGTACCGTCGAACAGCTCCGCCTCCAGCGCGGGCACTCCGGCCCGTGGACGCAGCGTGACCGTGCGCAAGGTACCAGTCACTCTGACGATCTGGCGGTCACCGCACTCGGCGATGCGGGTGCACCCCGACGCCTGCGCGTCCTCCCGCAGCTCCTCGGACTCCAGGTCCTGCTGCGAGCTGGACAGCCGGTCGAGCATACGGCGGAAGCGGCCGGCCGGCTTCGCAGCCCTGTCGGCCTGCCCGGAACCGCTCCCGGGAGGGGGTACAGCACTCATGGAGCAAGCCTACCGGCCGACGGCCCGGAGCCCGGCGTCCTGGAGCCCGGCGTCCCGAGCCCGGCGTCCCGGACGGCGGGCCTCCGCACGCCGGACCCGTACAGCGGCACGCCGCCGTGCGTACGGGAGCGCGCCGCCCTGCCCTGCTCGGATGCCTCGGACGTGCATCCCGTACAGACGTACAGACCTACAGACGTACAAGATGTACGCCCCCCGCTCACGAGCGTTCGAAGCGGTACCCCATCCCCGGCTCGGTGACGAAGTGCCGGGGATGCGAGGGATCGGCCTCCAGCTTCCGCCGCAGCTGCGCCATATAGACCCGCAGATAGTTGGTCTCGGTCCCGTAGGACGGCCCCCAGACCTCCTGGAGCAGCTGCTTCTGGCTCACCAGCCGGCCCGTGTTCCGCACCAGCACCTCCAGCAGATGCCACTCCGTGGGGGTCAGCCGGACATCGCGCCCGTCCCGGTGCACCTTCTTCGCCGCGAGATCGACGGTGAAACCCTCCGTCTCGACGATCACCACATCGTCGTCCCCGCCGCCCACCGGCTCCGCCCGGCGCACCGCGGCCCGCAGCCGCGCCAGCAGCTCGTCCATCCCGAAGGGCTTGGTGACATAGTCGTCCGCGCCCGCGTCCAGCGCCTCCACCTTCTCGTCCGAGGTCTGGCGGGCGGAGAGCACCAGGATCGGGACCCGGGTCCAGCCGCGCAGCCCCTTGATCACCTCGACGCCGTCCATATCGGGCAGACCGAGGTCGAGCACCACGACATCGGGATGCCGGGCGGCGGCCAGCTGGAGGGCGGTCGCGCCGTCCGGGGCCGCGTCCACCTCGTACTTGCGCGCCTTCAGATTGATCACAAGAGCGCGTACGATCTGCGGCTCGTCATCGACCACCAGCACCCTCGTCATCGCGGGCCTGCCTCTCTGCACTTCTGCTGCGCTGGCATCCGGTGCTCTGCGATCCGCCGAGCTCCCCTTCCGGGGGGCTTCGCGCGGCGTACTGTCGTCATGGCGGCGGCCGGCCCGGTCATGAGGTGACCTGGGCGGGAAGGTCGGGGCTCACGGGCACCGCTCCGGGCGCGGCCCTGAGGGTCAGGACCATGGTCATTCCACCGCCGGGGGTGTCCTCGGCGGTGAGGGTGCCGCCCATGGCCTCGCTGAAGCCCCGGGCGACCGCGAGACCGAGGCCGACCCCGGCGCCGCGCGGGGCGTCCCCGTACCGCTGGAACGGTTCGAAGATCCGGTCCTTCTCGTCGTCGGGGACTCCGGGCCCCCGGTCGGCGACCCGTACCTCGACCCGGTCCCCGAGGGCGCTCGCCGCCACCGTGACCGGGACCCCGTCGGGGCTGTACTTCACGGCGTTCTCGACGATGTTGGCGACCGCCCGTTCCAGCAGTCCCCGGTCGACGGCCACCATCGGCAGCGACTCGGGGATGTCCAGCTCCACGCTCTCGTCCGGCACCGAGACCAGCGCCATCGGCACCACCTCGTCCAGATCGGTCACCCGGATCAGGGGGGTGACGGTACCGGTCTGGAGCCGGGACATGTCCAGCAGATTGCCCACCAGATGATCCAGCCGGTCCGCGCCGTTCTCGATCCCCTCCAGCAGCTCCGCCTCGTCCTCATCGGACCAGGACACGTCGTCGGAGCGGAGCGAGGAGACCGCGGCCTTGATCGCGGCCAGCGGGGTGCGCAGATCGTGGCTGACGGCGGCCAGCAGAGCCGTGCGGATACGGTTGCCCTCCGCCATCCTGCGGGCCTCCTCCGCCTCTCCCACCAGCCGCTGGCGGTCCAGCACCACGGCGGCCTGCGCGGCGAACGCGGCCAGCACCCGCCGGTCCTCGGCGGGCAGCACCCGGCCGGAGAGCGCCAGCGCCATGTCGTCGCCCACGGGCATGTCCACATCGGCGTCCTCGGGCCGCACGACCGACCGGGGGCCCACGCTCCCCGCCGTGGTCCAGGGCTCCACATCGCTCTTGCGTTCGAGCAGTGCCACCGACTCCATGCCGAAGGTCTCCCGGACCCGCTGGAGGAGCGCGTCCAGCGTGGTCTCGCCGCGCAGCACGCTCCCGGCGAGGAAGGACAGGATCTCGGACTCGGCGCGCAGCCGGGCCGCCTGATGGGTGCGGCGGGCCGCCAGATCGACCACGGAGGCCACCGCGACCGCCACCGCGAAGAAGATCACTATGGCGACGATGTTCTTGGGGTCGTACACCGTCAGGGTGCGCACGGGCGGGGTGAAGTAGAAGTTCAGCAGCAGCGAGCCCACCGCGGCGGAGGCGAGCGCCGGCAGCAGCCCGCCGAGCAGGGCCGCGGCCACGGTCAGGAAGAGGAAGAGCAGCACGTCGTTGGCGAGCCCGAGCGAGTCGTTCAACGCCGTGAGCAGCAGCGAGAGCAGCACGGGGGCGACGACTCCGACGAGCCAGCCCGCGATGATCCGGGAGCGGCCGAGCCGCGCGCCGCGCGCCACCGGAAGTCCCCGGCCCTTGCCGGCCTCGTCATGGGTGACGATATGGACGTCGAGATCCGGCCCCGAGTCACGGGCGACGGTCGCGCCGACGCCGGGGCCGAAGATGTACTGCCAGGCCTTGCGGCGGCTGGAGCCCAGCACGATCTGGGTCCCGTTGACCCCGCGCGCGAACTCCAGCAGCGAGGCCGGGATGTCATCGCCTATGACGTGGTGGAAGGTGCCGCCGAGATCCTCCACCAGGGTCCGCTGGACGGCGAGCTCCTTGGGCGAGGCGGAGGTCAGTCCGTCGCTGCGGGCTATGTAGAGGGCGAGGATCTCGCTGCCGGAGCCCTTGGCCGCCATCCGGGCCGCGCGGCGGATCAGGGTGCGGCCCTCGGGCCCGCCGGTGAGACCGACGACGATGCGCTCGCGGGCCTGCCAGGTGGAGCGGATGTTGTGCTCGCCCCGGTACTGCTGGAGATACTCGTCGACCCGGTCGGCGACCCAGAGCAGGGCCAGCTCCCGCAGCGCGGTCAGATTCCCCGGCCGGAAGTAGTTGGACAGGGCCGCGTCGACCTTGTCCGGTTTGTAGATGTTGCCGTGGGCCATCCGGCGGCGCAGCGCCTGGGGCGACATGTCGACGAGCTCGATCTGGTCCGCCCGGCGGACCACCTCGTCGGGCACGGTCTCCCGCTGCCGTACGCCGGTGATCGACTCGACGACGTCGCCCAGCGATTCGAAGTGCTGGATGTTGACCGTCGATATCACGTCGATTCCGGCGGTGAGCAGCTCCTCGACGTCCTGCCAGCGCTTGGCGTTGCGCGAGCCGGGCACATTGGTGTGCGCCAGCTCGTCCACGAGCGCGACGGCGGGGCGGCGCTCCAGGACGGCGTCGACGTCCATCTCCGTGAAGACGGAGCCCCGGTACTCCAGCTCCCGGCGCTGGAGCTGCTCCAGGCCGTGCAGCATGACCTCGGTACGGGGGCGGTCGTGGTGCTCC
Organism: Streptomyces jumonjinensis; assembly: GCF_009600885.1. Classification (GTDB taxonomy): domain Bacteria; phylum Actinomycetota; class Actinomycetes; order Streptomycetales; family Streptomycetaceae; genus Streptomyces; species Streptomyces jumonjinensis. The sequence goes on along the minus strand of NZ_VCLA01000071.1, from coordinate 12,312 downwards.
ACGAAGGCCACCACGCAGTCGGTGCCGCGCTCCACCCTGCGGTGCGCCTCGGAGAGCATGGCGTAGGTCTTGCCGACGCCGGGCGCCGCGCCGAGATAGATCCGTAGCTTGCCGCGTCCCATGGCCTCATTGTCTTTCGAAAACTGCTGGTCGCGCTGGCGAAAACCGCTGTCGCGCCGGGGTGAGCCGGTCGCGCTGCGATGACCTTACGGCGAGCGAATCCGGCAATTCGGTCCTGATGGGGGCGGGGGGCTGCTATTTGACGCAATTCTGATGCGTCTCCGTCCGGCCGGGGCGCAAGCGGGGAGAACCGGGGCCCGGCAGGGGAAAGCGCGGGGCCGCACCCCCGGGCGGGGATACGGCCCATGGACTGCGGCGCTCGGCCCAGTGCACCTCGGCGCAGAGCACCTCGGCTCAGCCGACGCTCGGCCCAGTGCACCTCGGCAGTGCGCCTCTGCACCTCGGCTCTCAGCCCGCCTCGGCTCAGCGCACCTCGGTGATCTCGGGACCGCGCTGGAGCTGCCCCATGCCACCGGAGAAGCGGGAGCTCTCCTGGTCCTCCTGCTGGACGCCCCCGGGCACCATCTGCGCGTCCTCGGGCAGCTTCAGCACGATCGGGTCGCGCGGCGCCATCGGCCCCTCGCCCCGGAGCACGACCGTGTCCCGGAAGATCTGCTCCAGCAGTCCGGCGGCCTCGGGCTGCACCGCGCCCTGGCCGGAGATCACTCCGCGCAGGAACCAGCGGGGACCGTCCACACCGACGAAGCGCACCAGCTGCACACCGCCCGTGCCGTCCGGCAGCTGTACGGGCACCTGGGCCCGCAGCTCCCAGCCCAGCGGGCCCTCGACCTCGTCGATGACGCCGCCCTGCTGGGTGATGCCGGAGGCGATCTCCTCGCGGACCTCGCCCCAGATGCCCTCCTTCTTGGGCGCGGCGAACGCCTGGAGCTGTACGGCGCTGTCGCGCAGCACCACCGTCGCCGCGACGATCGCGTCACCGGCGACCTCGACCCGCAGCTCCATGCCCTCGACGCCGGGCACGAAAAGACCGCCCAGGTCGACCCGGCCCTCGCCGGGCAGCGTGACCTCGGAGATGTCCCAGGGGCCGTCCGGCCGCGGCGCCGGCGGGAGATTCACCCGGCGGCGTCCGTCCGCGGCGCTCTCGCCGGCGGCGTCCGTGTCGCGCTCGGCTGACAAGTCGGCGACTCGCTCGGCCTCGCCCGCTGCGTCCGCGTCCTCCGCGGAACCACTCTTCTTGCGACGTCCGAACACGTCACTGTCCTTCCCGGTCGGATACGACGGAAGCGTATCGATTCCCACCCGTTGAGCCGTCCACCCCGGCGTGACCGCCTGTGGACCCGAAGCCCCCCTCGGCCCGCGCCGAGCCGGGAAGCTCCGCCACCTCGTGGAAGCGCACCTTCTCGACCTGCTGGACGACCAGCTGCGCGATGCGGTCGAACTTCTCGAACCGCACCGTCTCGCGCGGGTCGAGATTGACCACGATCACCTTGATCTCCCCACGGTACCCGGCATCAATCGTCCCCGGGGCATTGACGAGGGCCACACCGAGGCGGGCCGCGAGTCCGGAGCGCGGGTGGACGAAGGCGGCGTACCCGTCGGGGAGGGCGATGGAGACCCCGGTGGGCAGCACGGCCCGCTCGCCGGGGGCCAGCTCGGCGGCCTCGCGGGTGACCAGATCGGCCCCCGCGTCGCCGGGGTGCGCGTAGGACGGCAGCGGCACCTCGGGGTCCACCCGGCGGATCAGCACATCGACGGGGCTGGGCGTCTGGGACATCAGGGATTCACCTCGAAGGCGCGGACGCGCCGGATCTGGTCGGGATCGGCCATGGCGGCCTTGATCTCGTCCGGGCGGCCGTTGTCGATGAAGTGGTCGACCATGACCTCGATGAAGAGGGCCTGCGCGCGGACGGCGACCGGGCCGTCGGGGCCTCCGGTGCGGCCCACCGCGGTGGAGTAGATCTTGCGTCCGGCCACGGCGGTGACCTCGGCCTGGAGGTGGAGCACGGTGCCCACGGGCACGGGCCGTACGAAATCGGTCTCCAGCCGGCCGGTGACCGCGATGGTGCGCAGCAGCCAGTTCAGCGAGCCCAGCGTCTCGTCCAGGGCCGTGGCCAGCACACCGCCGTGGGCCAGACCCGGTGCGCCCTGGTGGGCGGACTGCACGGTGAACTCGGCCGTGATGCTCACACCGTCCCCGGCGCGGGCCTGGAGATGCAGACCGTGGGGCTGGCCGCCGCCACAGCCGAAGCAGTGGTCGTAGTGCGCGCCGAGCAGCTCGCCCGGTGCGGGGGCCTCGGGGTGGCGCACCGGCGGTATGGCGTCCGGCGGCGGGGTCAGGGCCGAGGGCGCGCGCTCCGCCTCCCGGGAATTCACAGTGCTCACAGGCGCAGACCTTACCCGCGGTCGCGCCGGCCGGTTCAACCCGAGTGGACGGTGCGGCCGGGGTGGGGCCGTCCGGCGGTCGCGTGGGCCGGCCCGACCCGGGTGGACGGCCGGTCCGACCCGGGTGGACGGTACGACCGGGGGCTCGCCCCGGCCGCGCGCCGGCCCGTTCGACCCGAGGCGACCGTGCCGCCGAGGTGGGGTACCCGCCCGGAAACCGGGCGACCGCACCGTGCCAAGCTTGGCGTCATGCAGCCTTCCGCCCCGCGCTACGACGAACGACTGACCGCTCCCCGTGCCTGGTGGGCCATCACCGCTCTGGCGGCGGCCTCCGGCGGTCTGGTGACCTTTCCGCTCGGCACTCTGCCCGCGCTCGGCGGAGTGGTCGTGGCGGGGGTGCTCGCCGTGGCCCTGGTGAGCTCCTACGGGTCGGCCCGGATCAGGGTGGTGGCGGGGTCGCTGGTGGCGGGCGACGCCCGGATCCCGCTGACGGCCCTGGGGAAGCCCGAGGTGCTGGACGCCGAGGAGGCGCGCGCCTGGCGCTCGTACAAGGCCGACCCGAGGGCCTTCATGCTGCTGCGCAGCTATGTCCCCACGGCGGTGCGGATCGAGATCACCGATCCGGCCGACCCGACTCCGTACGTCTATCTCTCCACCCGGGACCCCGAGGCCCTGGCCGCCGCGCTGGCGGCCTGAGGCCGACCCGGCTCGTACGGGTCAGCTCTCCAGCTCAAGGGGCTTCTGAAGGCCCTCCAGGGGCCTTACGGGCTGCTCCAGCGGCGGCAGCGCGGGCAGCGCGTCCCAGGGGACCTGCCGGGCCCGCAGATCCCTGCGCACCCGGTCGGCGAGCGCGCGGGTGTCCCGCCGGTTCATCACCGCGCCGACCGCCGCGCCGACCATGAACGGCATCAGGTTCGGCAGATTGCGGATCGTGCGCTTCATGATCTGCTGGCGCAGCTCACGCTTGAGTCCGCCGCTGAGCGCGGCGTTCTTGTACGTGGTGGGCTTGGCCACGTCGATGCCGCGCTCCTGTGACCAGGCGGTCAGATACGCGGTGCTGCGGTCCTTGAGGGAGCCCTCGGGCCGCAGGCCGTAGACCTCGTACAGCTCGGCTATGAGCTTGAGCTCGATCGCGGCGACGCCGGTGATCTCCGCCGCCAGCTCGGCCGGCATCGCCGGCGGCACGGGCAGCATCGCCGCCGCGCCCACGCCCGCGCCCACGGTGGCGGTCGCGTTGGCCGCGCCCGCGACCAGCTTGTCGGCAAGCTGCTCGGGGCTCAGGCCGGGGAACTGGGTGCGCAGGGCCGAAAGATCGCGCACCGGCACACGCGGCGCGATCTCCATGATCCGGTCGGCGACGTAGCCCATGGCGGCCTTGGCGCTCTCGCCGCTTCTGCGGACGCCTTGGCGCACGGCCGAGAGCCGGCCGAACCGGGTCCCTGGCCCGGGCCGGTCCGCCGGATCGGCGGGAAGCCCTCCGGGGCTCTCGCCCGGGAAGGCCACGACGACTCCCTCACGGGCGTCGCCCGGGAGGTCGTCGACGGCTCGCCCGCGCGGGAGTGTGCCGAGCGAGGCCGTAAAAGCCTGCCCGTCGTCGCCCCCGGTGTCCCGGGTACGGGGCGGGTGGGCGGTCCAGTCGCCGGCGGAGGGCTCTGCGCCGTCCGCCGATGCTGTCCCGCCCTGGTGCGCTTCCGGCTGCACAGGGCGCCGGAAGCGCTGCTTCCAGGACGGTGTCTCGCCTGCCACGGCCGACCTGACCTCAGTCGCAGTCGCGGCAGATCGGCTGGCCGTTCTTCTCACGGGCCAGCTGGCTGCGGTGGTGGACCAGGAAGCAGCTCATGCAGGTGAACTCATCCGCCTGCTTGGGCAGCACCCGGACGGCCAGTTCCTCGTTGGACAGGTCCGCTCCGGGCAGTTCCATGCCCTCGGCTGCCTCGAACTCGTCGACGTCGACGGTCGAGGTCGACTTGTCGTTCCGCCGGGCCTTCAGTTCCTCAAGGCTGTCGGAATCGACGTCGTCATCGGTCTTACGTGGGGTGTCGTAGTCCGTTGCCATGTCGCTCTCCCCCTCTGGGTGGTTGCGGTGTCTCCAGCGCACGTAACGCGTGAGAGGCCGGACTTGTGCCCGACCCGAGGCGGAGATTTTGCCTCACATCAAGGTCTGTTACTCAATCGACACCCAACCGGATCCCCTGAGAGTGATCGGGTTGGATGGCGATGGGGACCGTACACGATCCGAATGTTGCAGCTCACGGGTGCCACCCCGTGTACTTCCCGTGATCTCACCCCCTGGAAACCCGGACTTTCCCGGCTTTCCGGTGCGAGGCTTGATCACAGAGAGTGGATGGCCGGAAAGCCATCCCTGTGATCGATCACACATGCACAACCCGGGAACAGGTCCCGAAAATTCCGCCTAAAGCGAACGAAGTGCCTGGTGGTCGAGCAGGGCCCTCACAGAGGAAGAGTGACACGCATCACGAGCCCTCCCCCCTCGCGGGGTTCCGCGATGATACGTCCCCCGTGGGCCCGGGCCACCGACCGGGCGATGGAAAGGCCGAGACCCACACCCTTGTCGCTGCCGGTGCGGTCCTCCCTGAGCCGCCGGAACGGCTCCCAGAGGTTGTCGATCTCGTACGCGGGCACCACAGGGCCGGTATTCGACACCACCAGAACGGCCTGGCCGTGCTCCACCCCGGTGGTCACCTCCACCCAGCCCTCCTCGTGGACGTTGTACCGCACGGCGTTCTGCACCAGATTCAGCGCGATCCGCTCCAGCAGCACGCCATTGCCCTGGACGACCGCCGGGGTGCGCTCCCCGCGGATCTCCACGCCCTTCGCCTCGGCCTCGGCGCGGGTCTGGTCGACCGCGCGGGCGGCGACCTCGGCCAGGTCCACGGGCTTGCGCTCGAAGGTCTGGTTGTCGCTGCGGGCCAGCAGCAGCAGGCCCTCGACCAGCTGCTCGCTGCGCTCGTTGGTGGCCAGCAGGGTCTTGCCCAGCTGCTGGAGCTCCAGCGGGGCGCCCGGATCCGAGAGATGGACCTCCAGCAGGGTCCGGTTGATGGCCAGCGGGGTGCGCAGCTCGTGCGAGGCATTGGCCACGAACCGCTGCTGGGCGGTGAACGCCCGGTCGAGCCGGTCCAGCATCTCGTCGAAGGTGTCGGCGAGCTCCTTCAGCTCGTCGTCCGGGCCGTCCAGCTCGATCCGCCGGGAGAGATCCGATCCGGCCACCCGGCGGGCGGTACGGGTGATCTGGCCCAGCGGCGAGAGCACCCGGCCCGCCATCGCGTAACCGAAGGCGAACGCGATGATGCTCAGCCCGAGCAGCGCGAAGAGCGAACGCTGGAGCAGATCGTCCAGCGCCACCTCGCGCTCATGTGCGAAACACGTGGCCAGCACGGCATTGGCCTGATCGGCCGAGAGGCCGGGGGCGAGCTCCGGGCACGCGTCGCTGGTGCGCTGGATCTTGCTCTCCGGCAGCAGCTTGAACGGCAGCGAGCTGCCCGAGGTCAGCGCCTGAGCGGCGAGCAGATAGATGATCGACAGCAGCAGCACCCCGGCGATCAGGAACATCCCGCCGTACAGCAGGGTCAGCCGTATCCGGATCGTCGGGCGCAGCAGGGGACGCACAGGGTCGCGCGGGTCCCAGGTGGGCTTCGGAGGCGCCCCGGGGGGCGGTGGAGTCGCTGCCACGGGTCAGATCCGGTAGCCGGAGCCGGGCACGGTGACGATCACGGGAGGCTCGCCGAGCTTGCGGCGCAGCGTCATCACGGTCACCCGCACCACATTGGTGAACGGGTCCGTGTTCTCGTCCCAGGCCTTCTCCAGCAGCTGCTCGGCCGAGACGACCGCGCCCTCGCTGCGCATCAGCACCTCCAGCACCGCGAACTCCTTCGGCGCGAGCTGGATCTCCCGGCCGTCCCGGAAGACCTCGCGGCGGTTGGGGTCGAGCTTGATCCCGGCGCGCTCCAGCACGGGCGGCAGCGGCACGGTGGTGCGCCGTCCCAGCGCCCGCACCCGGGCGATCAGCTCGGTGAAGGCGAACGGCTTGGGCAGATAGTCGTCCGCGCCCAGCTCCAGACCCTCCACCCGGTCGCTGACGTCTCCGGAGGCGGTCAGCATCAGCACCCGGGTCGGCATGCCCAGCTCGACGACCTTCCGGCACACATCGTCACCGTGGACCAGCGGAAGGTCCCGGTCCAGGACGACCACGTCGTAGTCGTTGACGCCGATGCGCTCCAGGGCCGCGGCGCCGTCGTACACGACGTCGACGGCCATGGCCTCCCGGCGCAGTCCGGTGGCCACCGCATCGGCGAGCAGCTGCTCGTCCTCGACGACGAGTACGCGCACGTCTCGTTTCCTTCCTCAGGGCCCGTTTCACATGATCAGGGCGGGTTCGCGCACGGGCTGTGCGTATCCATCCTGCCCGTTACGCGCGTAAACCGGCTGTAAGGCGCAGTGCGCTCAGGGTGGCCGGGCCTCCCTGGAGGGAACCCGCCGGATTCCCGGGCCGGTTGAGGTTTCCCCGGCGGAAGGCCGGGGGAGGACGAGAAGACACCCACGATCACGCCCAGTAGCGGCACACACCCTGAAACGTGCCAGAAGTGATCATTTCGACCCCGCTGCGGCGGGGGAATCCGAATCCACGGCACACCCCCGTGCCACCGACCCACGCCGAGGGGGCGCACATGGACGCATTCACCGCGGGACTGCTGCAGCGCATAAAGGCTGCGGAGACGGACCTCACCCTGGCCCGTGAGACGGGCGACGACTTCCTGGCGGAGGTCGAGCAGGCGGAGCTGGACGATCTTCACCGTCTGGCGGCCGAGCACGGTGTCGAGGTCAGTGCGGTGTAGCCGGCCGATCCGATCGCCCGGGCGGCCCCGGCGTGAGCACCATCACGCCGGGGCCGCCCGCTGCCCGGGGACGACCCCTGGCGGGGGGCGGTGCTCCGGCCCCGTATCCAGTCGCGAGTGCCCCAGCAGTGCGGGTGCTCCGGACCCGTGCTCCGGACCGTGTCCCGGTCGGCGCCGGCTGTCTCGGGCGGCTCAGTCGTGCCAGGCGCCGAACTCCTCCAGCAGCTCCCGCAGCGGCTCGAAGACGCCGGGGGGCGCCGCCACCGCCAGCTCGTACGACGGGCCGCTGCCCGGCCGTCCGCCCGTCAGCGCGCCCGCCTCGCGCGCGATCAGATCGCCCGCCGCCAGATCCCAGGGGTTGAGCCCCCGCTCGTAGTACCCGTCCAGCCGGCCCGCCGCGACATCGCACAGATCCACCGCCGCCGAGCCGCCCCGGCGGATGTCCCGCAGCCGGGGGATCAGCCGCTGCGCCACATCGGCCTGATGGGTGCGGACCGCCGTCACATAGTTGAAACCGGTGGAGACCAGCGCCTGCTCCAGCGGGGCCGCCGGACGGCAGCGGACCGGCTGGTCGCCGAGGTACGCCCCGCCGCCGAGCACGGCCCGGAAGGTCTCGCCCCGCATCGGGATCTCGATCACCCCGGCCACCGTCTCGCCCCGGTACTCGGCGGCGATGGAGACCGCCCAGGTGGGCAGGGCGTAGAGATAGTTCACCGTGCCGTCGAGCGGGTCGATCACCCAGCGCACCCCGCTGGCGCCCGCCACGGACGCGCCCTCCTCGCCGAGGAAGCCGTCGTCCGGCCGGTGCTCGGAGAGAAAGCCGGTGATCAGCTTCTCGGCGGCGATGTCCATCTCGGTGACCACGTCGATGGGGCTGGACTTCGTCGCGGCCACCCCGAGATCGGCGGGCCGCCCGTCGCGCAGCAGCTCTCCCGCCCGCCGCGCGGCCTCCAGGGCGAGATCGAGCAGCTCGGAACGGAGCGGGTCACTGGTGCCGGTCAAGGACACTCCTCACGCACAGGGGCTGTCGGCGCCCGCCGCCGCGGGCCTGGGGGCACGCGCCGGGCAGCAGCCGATGGGACAGAGATCGTGCGACGGGCCGAGCGAGCCCAGCGCACAGCGCTCGACGGACCGGCCGCGCTCGGTGGCCGCCCGCTCCAGCAGCAGTTCCCGCACGGCGGCGGCGAACCTCGGATCGGCGCCGACCGTCGCCGAACGGCGCACCGGAAGACCCAGCTCGGCCGCCTTCGCCAGGGCCTCCGTGTCCAGGTCGTACAGGACCTCCATATGGTCCGAGACGAACCCGATCGGCACCATCACGGCCGCCCGCGCCCCGGCGGAGTGCAACTCCTCCAGGTGGTCGCAGACATCCGGCTCCAGCCAGGGGATGTGCGGGGCCCCGCTGCGCGACTGATACACCAGCCGCCAGGGGTGCGCGACGCCCGTCTCCTCCCGCACCGCGTCCGCGATCAGCCGGGCCACGTCGAGATGCTGGCGCACATACGCCCCGCCGTCGCCGTGCTCCGCCACCGGGCCCGAGGTGTCGGCCGCGGACCGGGGGATGGAGTGGGTGGTGAACGCCAGATGGGCGTCGGAGCGCACCTCGGCGGGCAGCTCGGCCAGCGACTTCAGCACGCCGTCGACCATGGGGCGCACAAAGCCGGGGTGGTTGAAGTAGTGCCGCAGCTTGTCGACGCGCGGCGGCGAAAGCCCCTCCGCCGTCAGCGCGGCGAGCGAGTCCGCGAGATTCTCGCGGTACTGGCGGCAGCCCGAGTACGAGGCGTAGGCGCTGGTGGTGAGGACCGCGATGCGCCGGTGCCCGGCCAGGGTCAGCTCGCGCAGGGCGTCGGTCAGATACGGCGACCAGTTGCGATTGCCCCAGTGGACCGGGAGATCGAGGCCGTGCTCGGCGAAATCCTCGCGCAACGCGTCCAGCAGGGTGCGGTTCTGCTCATTGATGGGGCTGACCCCGCCGAACAGGAAGTAATGCTGCCCCACCTCTTTGAGCCGCTCCTCCGGGATGCCGCGGCCACGGGTCACATTCGCCAGGAACGGGACGACGTCATCGGGACCCTCGGGGCCGCCGAAGGAGAGCAGCAGCAGGGCGTCATAGGGGGAGGGGTCACGCTCATCGGACATGGCTCCGATCCTGCCACCCGCCACTGACAGCCGGAGCACCCACCCGCCGCCACGACGGCGAAATCCGGACGCCTGGCGTCGCGACCGTAAAATCAGAACATACGGTGAAATCCGGGCTATCAGCGGCAAATCGAAAGCCGGAAACCCGAAGCCGAAAGCCGGCAGCCGGAACCCGATCCCGGAACCCGAACCCCGAACCGCCTGCGCCCCCAGCCCGGGAGCGCCGAAAAACCAGGTATGCGCGAGCCGCCCCCGGGCGTAACCTGCCAGGGCCATCCCTCCGCCCGACGGGAGCCCCCGGCTTGCCCAGCCCCTACCGCGCCCTCTTCGCCGCGCCCGGCAGCGGGCTGTTCTCCGCGGCGGGAGCCCTCGGACGAATACCGTTCGCGATGACGGGCATCGGCATCGTGACCATGGTGTCCCAGCTCACCGGCCGTTACGGAATCGCCGGCGCGCTCTCCGCGACGCTGGCGCTCTCCACCGCACTGCTCGGCCCCCAGATCTCCCGGCTGGTCGACCGCTACGGACAGGCCAGAGTGCTGCGCCCCGCCGCCCTGGTCGCGGTGGCGTCGGTGAGCGGTCTGCTGCTCTGCGCCACCCGGTCCGCGCCCACTTGGACGCTGTTCCTCTTCACCGCCACCGCCGGCTGTGTGCCGAGCGTGGGCGCCATGGTCCGGGCCCGCTGGGCGCACATCCACCGGGGAGCCCCGCGCGAACTGCACACCGCGTACTCCTGGGAATCGATCGTCGACGAGATCTGCTTCATCTGCGGTCCGATCGTCGCGATCACCCTGTCCACCGCCTGGTTCCCGGCCGCGGGCCCGCTGCTCGCCTCCGCTCTGCTCCTGACCGGCGTCTTCTGGCTGACCTCCCAGCGCGCCACCGAACCGCCCGTGCACCCGCGCCCGGAGCACGGCGGCGGCTCCGCCCTGCGGATCCCGGCCCTGCGGGTCCTGGCGCTCACCGCCGTGGCGACCGGCACGGTCTTCGGCTCGGTCGACGTGGTCACCGTGGCCTTCGCCGAGGAACAGGGCGCAAAGGCCGCCGCCGGACCGCTCCTCGCGGTCTACGCGCTCGGATCCTGTGGCGCCGCCGCCGTCTTCGGGCTGCTGCGGCTCAAGGGCCCGGCCGGACGCCGGTGGCTGATGGGAGTCACCGCGACGGCCGTGAGTATTATCCCCCTGCTGCTGGTCGGGAATCTGATCGTTCTGGCCGTGGCGCTCTTTGTCGCGGGCCTCGCCGTAGCACCCACCATGGTGACGACGATGGCCCTCGTCGAACGGCATGTGCCGCGTTCCAGCCTGACCGAGGGCATGACCTGGGTCGGCACCGGCCTCGCGGTCGGTGTCGCGCTCGGCTTCTCGTCCGGGGGATGGGCGATCGACGCGTACGGCGCGGAGACGGCGTACACGGTGCCCACGATCGCGGGAGCGGTCGCGGCCATGGTGGCGTTCCTGGGGTACCGCCGGCTGCGTGAGCCGGCGCCGGCGCGGGAGGGGCGACGGGTCGATGAGCACGGTACGAGCGACGCGAGCATGGCGTAACTGGGCGGGCACCGTCACGGCCCGGCCCGTCCGCGAGGTCACCCCCGCGTCCGCCGCCGAAGTGGCCGACGCGGTCCGGCGGGCGGCCGAGGACGGACTGCGGGTGAAGACCGCCGGCGCGGGCCACTCCTTCACCGCCATAGCCGCTGCCGACGGGCTGCTGATCCGCCCGGAGCTGCTCACCGGCATCCGCCGCATCGACCGTACGGCGATGACCGTGACGGTCGAGTCCGGCACCCCGCTGAAACGGCTGAACGCCGCGCTCGCCCGGGAGGGGCTCTCCCTCACCAACATGGGCGACATCATGGAGCAGACCGTCGCCGGGGCGACCAGCACCGGCACCCATGGCACCGGCCGGGACTCCGCCTCCATCTCCGCGCAGATCACCGCCCTGGAGCTGGTGACGGCGGACGGTTCGACGCTGCACTGCTCCAAGGAGGAGAACCCCGAGGTCTTCGCCGTCGCCCGGGTCGGGCTCGGCGCGCTCGGCGTGATCACCGCGATCACCTTCGCCGTGGAGCCGCTCTTTCTGCTGAACGCGCGCGAGGAGCCGATGACCTTCGACCGGGTCACCGCCGAATTCGACGCCCTGTACGCCGAGAACGAGCACTTCGAGTTCTACTGGTTCCCCCACACCGGGAACTGCAACACCAAGCGCAACAACCGCAGCGCGGGCCCCGCGGCCCCGCTCGGCGCGGTCAGCGGCTGGATCGAGGACGAACTGCTCGCCAACGGCCTCTTCCAGGCCGTCAACTCACTGGGCCGGGCCGTGCCCGCCGCCATCCCGGCGATCGCCGGGATCGCCAGCCGCGCCCTCTCCGCCCGCACCTACACCGACATCCCCTACAAGGTCTTCACCTCCCCGCGCCGGGTGCGGTTCGTGGAGATGGAGTACGCCCTGCCCAGGGAGGCCGCCGTGCCGGCGCTGCGCGAGGTGCGGGCGATGATCGAGCGCTCCCCGCTGAGGATCAGCTTCCCGGTGGAGGTGCGCACGGCCCCGGCCGACGACATGGCGCTCTCCACGGCCTCGGGCCGGGAGAGCGCCTATATCGCGGTGCACATGTACCGGGGCACGCCCTACCGCGCGTACTTCGCCGCGGTGGAGCGGATCATGACGGCGCACGGCGGCCGTCCGCACTGGGGCAAGCTCCACACCCGGGACGCGGCCTCGCTCGCGGCGGTCTATCCGCGGTTCGGCGAGTTCACGGCGGTACGCGACCGGCTGGACCCGGAACGGCGGTTCGGCAACGACCATCTCCGGCGGGTGCTCGGTGACTGAGGCGTGCGGCGCCGTCGCGACCGGGGGCCCGGTGACTGAGGCGTATGGCTTTGTCGTGACTGGGCGCCCGGCGACCGAGGTATGCCGCGAGGCC